>JBKPAJ010000164.1:0-13120 GCA_046726375.1 Acidobacteriota bacterium | reverse complement strand
CTCGGTCCTGACCCTGCGCGGCGTCGCCTCCGGCTGCTGATGCGCCAACAGTCGCGCGATCTCCGCATCAGACACGCGATGATGACCGCCTTCGGTGCGCGTCGTTCGGACGTGGCCAGTGTGCACCCATCGTTTCAGGGTCGAATACGCGACCCCCAGCTGTTCCGCGGCCGCTCTTATGGTGAGGAGTGCCATGCGCCTCCTTCTATCCTTGACACTAATTAGGTCAACCTGAGTCGATTCATAATACAGTTTAAAGTGGTTATCCAAGATGACGACCGCTCGGAGTCGACGATGATTGGACGGCGGTTCTTCTGGGGCGCCTGTGCCTGCGCCCTGTTGGCTTGGGTGGCGCCACTCGAGGGGTGGGGCGATCAGAGCGTCACCGGGATCACCCTGACGCTGGCGGTGACGGGCGATGTCGCGACGCCGCGGCTCGCGCCAGTGCCCCGATCGGAGGTAAACGCGCAGCCGCCTCCGGCGATTGCCGCCGCCGCCAATCTCAATTTCGCGCTCACCGAGATCGCCGATCGGTTTGCGAAGGATCGCGGCAGTCGCGTTGAGGTCGTGTTTGGCGCCTCTGGCACGTTGACGCGCCAAATTCAGGAAGGCGCACCGTTCGAGATGTTCCTCGCGGCCGACGAAGAGCTTCCGAATCAACTCGCGGCTGCCGGCCTCACGCGAGATGCGGGCACGGTATATGCGGTGGGACGCCTGGTCATCTTTGCGCCCACCGGGTCACCGCTCACGGTTGACGAGCGGCTCGATGGCTTATCTCGCTTGCTCAAAAGCGGTCATGCGGGGCGATTCGCGATTGCCAACCCGGATGTTGCGCCCTACGGCAAGGCAGCGGAGGCGGTGTTGCGACGCCATGATCTGTGGAACACGATTCGACCACGGTTGGTTCTCGGCGACACGATCGCGCAAGCGGCCCAGTTCGCCGCCACCGGCAATGCCGTGGGCGGTCTGGTGGCGTATTCGCTGGTGCTCGGTCGTGGCTTCCGTGATCGTGGCACGTATGCCCTCATTCCCGAGGCCGATCATCCGCCGCTGCGCCAACGGATGGTGCTCCTCAAGCGTGCCGGTGCCATCGCGACCGAATTCTACGCGTACCTTCAGACAGACGGCGCGCGCGCGATTCTCCGACGGCACGGATACGGAATGCCACAATAACCGGCCATGGATTGGACGGCGCTCGCTGTCTCGCTGTGGCTCGGCGCAGGAACGATCGTAATCCTGTTGCCGCTCGGCGTCTGGTTTGGGCGCCTCCTGGCCGTGCGCGACTTTCGAGGCAAGCTGCTGGTCGAGGCGCTCGTGACCGTGCCGCTCGTCTTACCGCCGACCGTCCTTGGGTTCTACCTCCTGGTCACATTCGGTGCGCGGTCGCCGCTCGGCCAGGCGTTTCAAGCGCTCGTGGGTCAGTCCTTGCCGTTCTCCTTCGAAGGACTGCTGCTCGCCTCCGCGATCGCCAACGTGCCGTTCGTCGTGCAGCCGATTCAACGCGGCTTCGAGGCCATTCCCGCTGACGTCCGTGATGCCGCAGCCTGTTGCGGTCTCACACCGTGGCAGCGGTTCGTGCGCATCGAAACGCCGCTCGCGTGGCCGAGCATCCTCATGGCCGCCATCCTCACGTTTGCCCACACCCTTGGAGAGTTCGGCGTGGTGTTGATGGTCGGCGGCAATCTTCCAGGTGAGACCCGCACCCTCAGCGTGGCAATCTACGATCGCATGCAGGCCTTCGACGACCGAAGCGCTGGTGCGATGGCGGCGACGCTTCTCGTCATCGCCGTGGCGACGCTGATCACGACCACAACGCTCTCACGCCGTATAGGCCCCCGTCGTGGCTGACCGTCGGCTGTGGGTAAGTCTTCGGCAGGCTTCTCCAATCCCGCTCGATGTCGAATTCACGTGCGTCCCCGGCCAAGTGCTGGCGATCTTCGGACCTTCGGGTAGCGGAAAGACGACAATTCTGCGCAGCATCGCAGGACTCCATCGGGCGGCTCAGGCGTCGGTACGATCGGGCACTCAGACGTGGAGTGACACCGCGAAAGCAATCTTCGCTCCACCACATCGTCGTGCTGTTGGATTCGTGTTTCAGGAGTACGCGCTCTTCCCGCACTTGACGGCGCTGGGCAACGTGATCGCCGCGCTCGGTCATCGGCCGGCGCGTGAGCGGCGTTCGCGCGCGGAACGGCTCCTCGCGCTCGTGCATCTGTCCGAGCATCACGACCGTCGGCCGCAAGAACTTTCGGGCGGCGAGCGGCAGCGCGTGGCACTGGCGCGCGCCCTTGCTCGCGAGCCGGCGGTGCTGCTGCTGGACGAACCGTTTGCCGCCATCGATCGCGCAGTGCGACGACGTCTGCAGGACGAGGTCGACGAGCTGAGACGGACGCTCGACATCCCGCTGATCCTGGTCACGCACGATTTCGAGGACGTCTTGCGGCTCGCGACGCATCTGCTGATTCTCGAGCGGGGGCGGGCCATTGCGTCCGGACCATTGTCCGATCTCACCAGTCGTCCGGATTTGCCGTGGCTGCGCGAAGGCGTCGGCCTCGGGAGCGTGTTCGACGCCGTCGTGGGGCGACGACAACCGGAGCGCGGCCTCGTCGAGCTGACCTTCGATGGCGGCACGCTGCTTGCCTCCGATCGCGCGATCGCGGCAGGCGCGACGGTGCGCGTGCGAATACCCGCACGTGAGGTGATCCTTGCCACCAGTGAACCGCGAGGCCTCAGCTTGCACAACGCGTTGCCGGGCACGGTTGCCGCGATCAGAACCGACCCCGCGTTCGACTCCGTTGTCGTCCAGATCGCCGTGGGACGCGTCATGCTGCTGGCCGAGGTGACGCGCGACGCCATTGAGAGGCTGGAGATCGCGGTCGGCAACCGCCTCTATGCGCTCATCAAATCCGTCTCGGTCGGCGTCATCGGAAGTGAGCACGCTTAAGTCGAATTAAGTCGATTTGATGATCCATCTCAATCCGGTCTAGAGTTTCACGCTCGGGAGGTTGGATGAGCGTGGGTCGATCGGGCGTGCGCTGCTGCGTCGCGCTGATGCTCTCCGCGGCAGTGTGTGCGCCGGCCGCCGCGCAAATTGGCGGAGGCGCCCTCGCCGGTCAGGTTGTCGATCAGGCGGGCGCCGCGATTGCGGGTGCGACGGTAACGATCACCGCCGTAGGAACCAAACTGTCCCGCACAGCGACCACTGGCCTGGAGGGCACGTACGCCGTTACCGGACTCGCGCCGGGCACGTATCGCGTCGAGATCGAAGCCGACGGATTCCGGCCGTTGACGCGCGAAGGCATTCGACTCGCGACCGGCGAGACGGTTCCGCTGAACATTCAGCTCGAGGTCGGCGCGCTGAGCGAAGCCGTCACGGTTGTGGCTGACGCGTCGCTGCTGCGAAGCGAGACGTCTGGACTCGGCCACGTCATCGACAACAGAAAAGTCGTCGACCTGCCGCTCAACGGGCGGAGCGTCATCACGCTCGCGACCCTGGTGCCGGGAGTGGCCGTGTCGCCGCCCCCGGCGGCGCCGTTTCCGCGCATCAACGGGGGACGGCCGCGAACCAACGAGTATCTGTTCGATGGCATTTCGGTATTGCAGCCCGAGCCGGGCCAAGTCGCCTTTTTTCCGAACGTCGACGCCATTCAGGAGTTCAAGATCGAAAGCAATACCCCACCCGCGGAGTTCGGCCGTTTCAACGGTGGCGTGATCAACCTGACCACGAAGTCCGGCCACAACGCGCTGCACGGTACCGGCTTCGAGTTTTTCCGGCACGAAGCGCTGAACGCGCGCAACGTCTTTGCCTCGACCAACCCCATCAAACCGCAGTTTCGGCGCAATCAGTTCGGCGGCATCCTGGGCGGACCCGTTCGGCGCGATCGCACGTTCTTCTTTGCCGACTACCAGGGCCAGCGGCAGACGATCGGACGCACCGTCATCTCGACCATCCCGAGCATGCGTCAGCGGCAAGGTGTTTTCACTGAAGCGATTGCCGGGCGAGTTCCGACTCTCTACGATCCCGCGACAACCGTGCCCGCGGCCGCCGGAGGCGTCACGCGCAGTGCCTTCCCGGGTAATGCGATTCCGCTCGACCGTATCGATCCGGTTGCACGCGCGCTGGTGGAACGCTTTCCGCTGCCGACCAGCGCCGGAACAGCCAACAACTACCGCCGCGTGGACAACGAAACCGTTGATCACGATCAGTTCAGTTTCCGAATCGATCATCGGTTTCCCGCGAACCGCGACCAGGTGTTCGGGCGCGTCACGCGCTTCGCCGAGGAGTTCATTCCGGTGACGCCCTTGCCTGACGGCAGCGGCATCACGACCGGCACGCTCGGCCCGCAAGACACTACATCGTGGTCGTTCGCCTCAAGCTATCAACGCACCTTCACCAGCAATCTGCTCAACGAGCTTCGCCTTGGCGACACGAGACGCACCGTCGGGCGAGCAGCCGCGCAATTGAGCGGCACGCCGTTCACCAGCCTCGGCCTGCCTGGCATTCCATCGACGGCGCAGTTTCCCAACATGCTCCCGACGTTTCTTTTCGGGGGCGCCTATCAACAGCTCGGATCGCCGCCGAACACCGCATCGAACTTCGGCACGAGCGTGACGCAGATCGCCGATTCACTCACGTGGCTAAAGGGACGCCATGCCGTCAAGATGGGGGCGGACCTGCGGTGGGAACGCCTCAACGTGTTGCAGCCGCCGTCGCCAACCGGATCGTTCACGTTCAGCAACCTGTTCACCGACCTGCCGGGAGTACCGAACACCGGCACGCCGTTCGCGAGCTTCCTGCTGGGGCAGGTTCAGCAGTTCTCGATCGACTTGCAGCACAACGAGATCCGTAACCGAGCTCACTTCGAGGAATACTTCATTCAGGATGATTGGCGCGTCTCGGACCGCGTCACCATCAACGCCGGCCTGCGTTACACGTTGAACTTTCCATCAACGGAAGAGAACGATCAGGCCGCCGTTTTCAACCTCGAGACGCGCCAACTCGAGTATCTCGGTCGGGATGGCCGGGCCCGTGCCGCGCGACAACTTCACAAGGACAATTTCGGTCCACGCTTTGGCGTTGTCGGACGTGTGACCGACCAGATGGTGGCGCGCATTGGCTACGGGATTGTGTGGATCGAAATGGCGGGAATCACCACGCCGTTCACGACGCCGGTGTTTCCGTTTTTGCAGACCATATCGCAGCGGACGCTGGACAACATCACACCAGCATTCACGCTCGCCGCTGGACCCAGTGTTGAAGCGATCCCGTTGACGCCGGATGCCGGTCTGGGGCAGGGCGTGTTTTCAGTCGATCGCGACCTGAGCTCAGGCTACGTACAGCAGTGGAACACGTCGCTTCAGCGTGAGCTTACCTCGGACATCTCCGTGGAACTGGCGTACACCGGATCGAAAATCACTCGCGTTGGTCTACCCGACACAAACCTGAACCAGCTGACGGTCGAAGAGCTCGCACAGGGCCCGGGGTTGCAGCAGCGCGTCTCAAACCCCTACTTCGGTCTCGTCCCGCGCTCGTCGTCGCTCGGCGATCCCACGATTGCGGTCGCCCAGCTGCTGAAGCCCTATCCGCAGTACACGACGGTAAGTCTCTACCGCAACAATGTGGGCACCACGATCTATCACGGCTTCTACGCCAAGCTGGAACAACGCCTTTCGCGCGGTCTGTCCTATCTGGTGAGCTATACACGCTCGAAGCTCGTCGACGATGCCTCCTCTGTGTTCGACGCGTCGATTCTGACGGGACCCGTGGCCAACTTTCCGGTCGCCGACAGCTTCAATCGCGCTCTCGAGCGAGACTATTCAAACGGGGACATACCGCATGTGTTCGTCGCGTCCGCCGTTTGGGACATCCCCTTTGGCGTGAACCGGGGCAACCGCGCTGGCGGCGTCTTGGGCGCGTTTATCAACGACTGGACGCTCTCCGGCGTGGTCACGCTGCAGTCGGGCGTTCCGCTCGCGATCAGCCAGACGACAAACAACAACGCGTTCGCAGGTTTTGGCACGCAGCGGCCCAACCTGATCGGCAATCCCACGCTCCCGGCCGGCGAGCGCTCCGTGAACCGCTGGTTCAACACCAGCGCGTTCGAAGCGGCGCCGGCGTTCACGCTCGGGACGAGCTCGCGCAATCCGGTTCGCGGACCGGGCTATCGCAATCTCGATTTCGCGCTCATCCGCCGCGTGCCACTGTCAGGAACCAGAGCTCTCGAACTGCGCGCGGAAGTGTTCAACGCGACCAACACGCCGCCGCTGGGTGCGCCAAACACCACGGTCGGCTCTGCGGCCTTCGGCACCATCACTTCCGCTGGCGATCCGCGCGTCGTGCAGCTGGCCATGAAGTTCATCTTTTAGTACCGCGACGGCCATCGCGGCGCGCTGGTTGTTCGCCGGTCGTCAGGAGTTGCCCGCGCCTCGGACAGTCCGGACATAATGGCGCGCATGCGACTTCAAGGCGCGGCGCTCGTGGCGTTGCTGCTGCACGCGGCATGCGCCAGCAACCCGACCACTGCGACGCCGCAAACGGTTTCAGCCGGTATTGCGGAGCGTGCGCAGATCGATCCGCAAGGTTGGCCCACGCGCGAGCGCGGCACATTGCCTCCCGACGTCTCGCTGGCTGATGGGCTCACGCTCGAGGAGGCCGCGGCCGCGGCCCTTTGGAACAATCCGGCGTTTCAGCTCGCGCTCACGGATCTCGGCGTGGCGCGGGCTGATGTGACCGACGCCGGGTTGCTGCGCAACCCGGTGTTGTCGATCTTGTTTCCCTGGGGTCCGAAACAGCTCGAGGCCACAGCGAACTGGGCGATCGATTCTGTTTGGCAGCGCCCGCGGCGCGTCGCTGCCGCACGCCTCGATTTGGATGCGATTGCGGCGCGCCTGATTCAGGATGGCGTGGTGCTCGTTGGCACCGTGAGGTCGGCCTACATCGAGGCGGTGTCCGCCGCCCGCCGTGCGGAAATCGCCCGCGAGACCGCGAACGTTGTGGCGCGCTTTGCCGACATTGTCGAGGCTCGGCTCAAAGCCGGCGAGATCAGCGATCTGGAGGCACGGGCGACGCGCGACGATCGCCTGGTGGCCGAAGTCGCGGCGCGTGCCGTGGAGCACGACCGCGCGTTGTCGCAGATACGCCTGAAAGCGATCGTCGGATTGCCGCAGGACACCACGTTGTCCTTGACGCCGCTGCCGGAGCTTGCCGTTCAGGACTGCGGCGATGTGACCGCACTCGTAAAAGATGCCCTCGCGGCCCGCCCTGATGTCCGCGCCGCTGAACTCGCGGTGGAGGCTGCGGCGGGACGCGCCGGCCTTGCTCGCGCGCAGGCCGTTGCGGTGACGGCGATCCTCGACGCGAATGGCGAAGGGAAGGAAGGATTCGAAATGGGACCGGGTGTCACGGTCGAACTGCCGGTGTTTTCGCGCAATAGCGGCGGCCGTGCCCGTGCCGCGGCGGCGTTTACTCAGGCGCAGGCGCGTTATTTGTCGCTACGAGCGCGTGTCGACGAAGACGTTCACGCGGCCGCTGCCACTCTCGCACGTGCCCGCGAGGTGGTGGGGTTGTGGGAAGGGGAGGGGCTGCAATCCGTCGCAGTCGCCCAGCGACAGGCGCAGTTGGCGTACGGAGCCGGCGAATTGCAACTGGTTGCCGTGCTCGATGCGAATCGCCGATTCGGCACGGTGCGTCTCGGCGCGCTCGACGCCCGCCGCGATCTGTTGATGGCCGCGGCGGCGCTCGACCAGGCGATCGGGCGGAACTGTACACTCAAATGAAGGGATGTGCGATGAAGGCGGCTGTCTGCGTCATCGTGGTGGCGATCTCCGCGGCCACTGGCTGCAAAGGCGAATCGACTGCCGCAAAGCCGGCAGCTCCCGCGAAGGTCGCTAATCCCGTGACCGAAACGCAGCTGTCGAACGTCACGCTGAGCGAGGAGGCGGAAAAGCGCCTCGCCATCCAACTCGCTGATGCAGTGGTCGAGTCGGTCTTGCGCACTCGCACGGTCGGCGGCGAGGTGATCGCACCGCCGGGCCGATCGGTCGTCGTCACGGCGCCCATGGCAGGGACGATTCGCGGGCCGGCCCTACGGCCGGGAACGCGCGTCAGCAGCGGTCAGGGCGTGTTCACAATCTTTCCATTACAGGATTTGCCCGCCGAGCGTGAGATCAGCATCGAGGCGCAGCGCGAAATGTCCGCCGCGACGGCGGAATTGCAGGCCGCCAACGCCCGTCTCGCGCGTCTGGAACAGCTGCTCAAGGAGGGCGCGACCAGCGCGCGATCGGTGGAGGAGGCGCGCGCGCAGCGCGACGTGATCGCGGCGCGGCTCTCGGCTGCACAGGCGCGCATCGGCAGCCTGCGAACAGGCACCGTCGGGCAGCGCGGCGAAGTGGCGGTGCGCGCGCCGATCGCCGGCGTGCTGCAGGACGTGTCGGCCGCGCCGGGGCAGACCGTCGCCGCGGGTTCGCCGTTGTTTGCGGTCTCGCAGGTGGAAGGGCTCTGGGTGCGCGTGCCGCTGTATGTCGGTGAACGCGGCGCAATCGATCTGACGCAGCCCGCGGTGGTGAAAACGTTAGGATCATCGTCCGGCGGGGGCATCGTGGCGCAAAGGGTCGAGGGGCCGCCAACTGCCAACGCGGCCGCGGCGACAGCGGATTTGTTTTTCACGCCGATCGCGGAGGCCAGTCTCCGGCTCGGCGAGCGCGTCAGCGTCGAACTCCCGCTGCGCACAACAGAACAAGCGCTGGTGATCCCGGATGCGGCGATTCTCTACGATCTGCAGGGCGGCACGTGGGTATACGAGTCGCTGGGCAATCACGTCTATGCGCGCCGGCGCGTCGAGATCGCGGGGCAGAGCGGGCATAAGGTGCTGGTTGCGCGCGGGCTGAGTGCGGGGCAAAAGGTCGTGACCGATGGCGCGGCGGAGCTTTTCGGGACCGAGTTCGGTGCAGGCAAGTAACTCATGATGAGTTGGCTGGTCTCGCGATCGCTGCGCCACGCGCCAGTCGTCCTGGCGCTGGCGGTGGGCGCCGTCATCGCAGCCGGGCGCCAAATCCCGGATATCCCGCTCGACGTGTTTCCGGAGTTCGCTCCACCAATCGTCGAAATTCAAACCGAAGCACCCGGTTTGTCGAGCCCGGAGGTCGAATCGCTGGTTAGCGTGCCGATCGAGACGGTCGTGGCCGGCATTCCAGGCGTGAATACGGTGCGCTCGCGATCGGTACTGGGACTCTCGTCGGTCGCTCTGATCCTCGCGCCCGATTCGAATCTGCTCGCAACGCGACAGATTGTTCAGGAACGGCTCGGCCGACTGTCGGCGCAACTTCCCTCGGCCGCGCACCCCCCGGTGATGCTGTCGCCACTGTCGTCTCTGAGTCGCGCGCTGAAGATCGGCGTGTCATCGAGCAAGCTGTCGCAAGTGGAGCTCACCACGCTGATCCGCTGGACGGTGCGCCCCCAATTGATGGCCGTGCCGGGCGTCGCCAACGTCGCCATCTGGGGGCAGCGCGACCGGCAGTTGCAGGTGCTCGTCGATCCGGATCGGCTCGCGGCGACCAATGTCGCGCTGGCCGATGTCGTGCAAGCGGCGGGCGAGGGCGTGTCGCTGGCAACCGGCGGCTTTATCGATACGCCAAACCAGCGGCTCGCCGTCGCGCATCGATCGGCTGTTTCATCGGCTGCCGATCTCGAGCGGCTGGTGATCCCGAGGCCGCCCCTGACGCCGATCCGCCTCGGTGATGTCGCGCAAGTGGTCGAGGGACATCAGGCGCCGATTGGCGACGCCATCATCAACGATGCTCCCGGCCTGCTCTTGATCGTCGAGAAACAGCTCGGGGCAAACACTCTCTCGGTGACGCGCGGGGTCGAAGAGGCGCTGCAACGACTGAAACCCGCGTTGCCGGACGTGGCAATGGACCCGACCATCTTTCGTCCGGCGACATTCATCGAGCAATCGATCGCCAATCTCAATCGCGCACTCCTCATCGGCTGTGTGCTCGTCATCCTCGTGCTCGTCGCGTTTCTCGGCAACTGGCGCACGGCGCTCATCAGCGGCCTCGCCATTCCGTTGTCGCTGATCGCTGCAGGGCTGATTCTGCGGTATCGGGGCGGCACCATCGACACCATGGTGCTGGCCGGTCTCGTCATTGCGCTGGGCGAAGTCGTGGACGACGCGATTATCGACGTCGAGAACATCGTGCGGCGGCTTCGCTTGAACCGTGCGCTGCCGGAGCCGCGACCGGCGCTCGCTGTCGTGTATGACGCGTCGATCGAAGTCCGCAGTGCGGTGGTCTACGGCAGCCTGATCGTCGTGTTTGTTTTCATTCCGGTGTTGATGCTGCAGGGCCTGACCGGCGCGTTTTTCCGGCCGCTTGCGCTGTCGTATATCTTCGCGATCCTCGCGTCGCTTCTCGTGGCGCTCACGGTTACGCCGGCGCTGGCGCTGGTCCTGTTGCCGAAGCATCTCGATCAGGCAGAGCCGCGCCTCGTTCGCGAGCTCAAGGCCCGGTACGCTCGCGTCCTGCCAAATCTGATTCATCGCCCGAAGCGTGCAATTGCGATTGTCGCTGGACTACTGGCGTTGACCATCGCGGCGACGCCCTTGCTCGGCGAAGAGTTTCTCCCGCATTTCCGTGAATACGACTTTCTGATGCACTGGGTAGAAAAGCCTGGGACCTCGCTCGATGCCATGCGGCGGATCACCGTTCGCGCCAGCAAGGAGTTGCGATCGATTCCAGGCGTCCGCAACTTCGGCTCGCATCTCGGTCGCGCCGAAGTGGCGGACGAGGTGGTCGGCCCGAATTTCACCGAGCTCTGGATCAGCCTCGACCCGCGGGTCGATTACGAGAGCACTGTGGCGCGGATTCAGACGGTGGTAGATGGGTATCCGGGCCTTTATCGCGATCTGTTGACGTACTTGCGCGAGCGGATCAAAGAGGTCCTGACCGGCGCGAGTGCCACCGTGGTCGTCCGCATTCATGGGCCCGATTTCGCAATGCTGCAGGCGCGCGCCGAGCAGGTTCGCGCCGGCATCGCCGATATCGCCGGCGTCGCTGACCTGAAGGTACAGCCGCTGGTCCTGATCCCCCAGATTGAGGTTCGCCTGCGGCCCGAGCGCGCCGAAGAGTTTGGCTTGACGGCGGGCGCGGTGCGGCAAAGCGTAACCACATTGCTTCAGGGCAGCAAGGTGGGCGAGTTCGTGCAGGACCAGCGCTTTTTCGACGTCGTCGTGTGGAGCGTACCCGAGGCGCGGACAAGCGTCGATGCGGTGCGGGCGCTGCGCGTTGCGGCGCCTGGCGGAAGCGCCGTTCCGCTGTCCTCGGTGGCTGAGGTCATCGTGGCGCCGATGCCGAACGAGATCACGCGCGAAAACGGATCGCGGCGGATCGACGTCACCCTCAACGTCCGCGGCCGCGATCTCGGTTCCGTCGCGCGCGATATCGAGACGCGCCTCGCGTCGATGCCGCTGGGCACCGGATATCACGCGGAGGTACTCGGCGAATCGGTCGAGCGTGCCGCCTCGAGCCGCCGGCTACTGATGTGGGCGGGCGTGTCGGTGGTCGCGATCGTCCTGCTCCTGCTGGTGGATTTCGGCTCGATGCGGCTCACGTTGCTGGTGTTTTTCACGCTGCCGTTCGCGCTCGTCGGCGCCATTGCGGCCGCAGTCATCTCTGGCGGCGTGTTGTCATTGGGATCGCTGGTGGGTCTCGTGACGGTGATTGGGATCGCAGCGCGCAACGGCATCATGCTCGTCAGTCACTATCGTCATCTCGAGCAGTCGGAGGGGATGGCGTTCGGCGCCGACCTTGTGTTGCGCGGCGCGTGCGAGCGGCTCGCGCCCATACTCATGACCGCGCTTGCGACCGCGCTGGCGCTGCTGCCCATCGCGCTCACTGGCGATCGGCCCGGACACGAAATCGAGCACCCGCTTGCGGTCGTCATTCTGGGTGGTCTGGTGACATCAACGATCCTGAATTTGTTTCTTCTGCCGCCGCTGTATTTGCGCTATGGAGGCCGTCACCCGCTTCGCGACGAATCGCCGGACCCGCTTGCACACTGATACGAAGCCATCATCAACCATTAACATCGCTACACGGCCACGATGAACGACACGAGTGCACGTTAACCACCGTGTCCGCCCGGTTCACCGGCTACGGTAAAGTTTCCGCCATCTGGTGGGAAAGTGCACCCATCGGATGGCCGGGAGAGAGTGGGATAGGGTCGGACACGATACTACGAGTGAGCGTTCGTGTACCGCTCGGATGTACTTGTCGCGCTTGTCGCCGTGCGTGCGTGCGTCCGAGTATATCTGCGGTACGCTCTCGCCAATGTCAATGTCTTGCCTGTGAGGGCTCGAAGCGGAGGTGATCGGTATGCGTCATCCCGCACTCATCATGCTGTGCGCGTTTGGCACCGGTTTGCTGGCGCAAGACTCATTCATACCAGCGCGCTACCAGGCTGGAACCGTTCCGCCATTACCAGCGCTGGCTGTGGGCGGCGGTCAGGTGCTGCTCGAGCTCGCGATCGACCGTGAGGGCCGCGTCGCTGCCATTACGCCGCTACGCACGACGCCCCCGTTTACGCAACTTGTTGCCGACGCCGTGCGCGATTGGCATTTTTCTCCGGCTAAAGAGATCGTCAAGCAACGATCTGAGCGCGGCGACGAGCGCGAGCTGCAGATTTCCGTCGAGACCAAAGTCCTGGTGGCTGGTGTTTTTCGCCGCCCAGCGATCAATGCGCCGACGCTCGGCGAACTGCCTCGCGACGTGGCCTCGCCCTCGACGGAAGTGGCGTTTCCGCTGACGATGACCGAACCGCCGTTCCCACCACGGGCGTTCAACAGTGGCGTGGTGCTCGTTCAGGCGCGTGTCGATCGTGACGGGCGCATTGGCGAAGTCGACATCATCGGTTCGACTCCGCCCTTTGATGATGCAGTACGAACCGCGCTCCGCGAGTGGACGTTCCGTCCGGCGATTCTGCACGCAGTGCCGACTTCGACGTTCGTATACCTTGTGTTCGGTTTTTCTCTGCCAGTGGTCGCCCAGCCGGAATCCCGCGCCATTGAGCTCGACGTGCCGCAACGCGGTGTCATTTGTCCACGCTTGTACGAAGGGCGGGCGAAGT
>JBKPAJ010000163.1:0-7709 GCA_046726375.1 Acidobacteriota bacterium | reverse complement strand
AGCCGACATCGCCCGCCTGTTCTGGGGAGACCTGAACAACGCAGTGCCGCTCAGCGTCCCAAGGCCTACAAGCACGGCGAGCGTGAGAATACCGGCCATTCGATGGTTGCTCAGCGCGTGGGTATCGAGCCAGGCGGCGTTTGCGAGAATAGTGGCGGACATCAACCCGCTTCCAACGACCGGCAACACGGCGATCCCCATCACAAGGAAGATGCGAAGACCTGCATGCAACGCTTGTTCAGACGAGCGCATCAACCCAGCCACAAAGAACACCAGACCAAACGCCAACCCAATAAGTGGAATGTGATTGAGAACCAGGTGCGCTTCAACCGGAATCATATGCCGAATCTCCTTCGACGCTTAGAGCGACGAATTTGGGGGACGTATCAAAACACCTTTGCGACGCCGGCCGCGACGCCTACCGACACGGTCCTACGATGCATGAACAACCCAGTGACGGGGGCGACGATGTTGAGCGAGAGGCCCTTTCTGACGGGGATCGACGCTCCTGATAGCACGACCACACCGGCATCCGCCCGATGCCTGCCGCCCGAGCGATAGCCAATAAGGGGACCGCTGCCGATGACGAAGTGCCCAAAGGTTCCGATCGCGATTGGCGCAACGCCTCCGAATTGCCAGGCGTCACTTCCCCGTGGCAATCCGGTCAACACTTCGTTGAAGATCCCCATCACACCGAACCGAAATCGTGGGTTCACGACGTACCCAGCGCCGACGAGCTGCGTGATCGCAAAGCGGTCTGCAGGCGACACAACCTCGGAACCGCGAGGCCCGACCGGACCGGCAAACGTTACGAGCGGCAGGGCGAACAACGCAGCCATAAAAGGGCGGCCGCGCGGACCCGGGAGTTGGGAGGTTTCCCCGGCCGACGCAGCGTTGGCGCCCCTTTCGAGAGCGCTACTCGACGGAGCGTCAAGTGACCCTGCCGTCTGTCCCATCGCGCTACTGGTCACCGCGAACGCAAACATGGTCCACAGCGCGGTCCGTGCCGTCGATCGCGATTGCCTTGGCCAAACCAACCCCATGAACCGAACGATAGCCCTCCACTATCGCGTGGTTCCGCAACTTAGGTCGCACAACCACATATATGGACCTTTCAGCAAAGCTTTACGTTCTCAAGGAGAACCCGTACTTTTCGTCGTTACCGGCGGGTGAGGCCCGAGAGCTGGTCGCACGCCTGCGCGAACGCCCCTATCGGACAGGTGACGTGATCTTCCGCAAGGGCGATCGCTGCGAAGGACTCTTCATCGTGCTGAGCGGGCGCGTACGAACCTCGATCACGTCGATGGACGGTCGTGAGCAGGTGCTGAAGGTTTTCGGGCCGGGTCGTACGTTTGCCGACATTCCCGTATTTGATGATGAGCCGCTTCCGGCAGATGCCGTCGCGGCTATGGACAGTACGGTCGCGATTCTGTCGCAACCCAATGTGCTCGATCTCGTGAGGCGCCATCCGGACGTCGGCCTCGACGTCATTCGACTGTTCGCTTCGCGCCTTCGCGCCTACAAACTGGTCGTCGAAGACCTCTCGCTTCGCGACGTTGTCGGGCGTGTGGCCCGACTGCTGCGCGATCACGCGCAGGGACAGGCCACGCTGGTCGAGGACTCGGCGAATATGAGTCTTCGTTACACGCAAAACGAGATAGCAGCAATAGTCGGATCGGTGCGAGAGGTGGTCCAGCGTGCGTTGAAAACACTCGAACATGCTGGAGTGATTCAGATGGCCCGAGGACGGATTCGAATTACCGATGTCGAAGCGCTAAGTGTCTGGATCGAGTTCGAGCGAGTGGTCGGTGCGTATGGCGCGACCGGAACCCATCCAGCCAACCATTCGGGGCGACGGCACTCCTCTACGGTCTCTGCGAGTGGCCCGGGAAATGTCTAAACTGCGATTCAGGATCTCGATGTCGCTGCCGAGGCATTCGAGACGGTGCAGAGGGAGTCAGGCGACCGCGCGATCGCCGCGAATCGACCTCACGGCTGCCTGGTCAGCACGAAGTAAGTAGCGTTGGGACTTGTGACGTGCTGCGTGCAGACATATCCCAAGGCCACGGTGTCGATACCACCAAGCAGGTGCTCTCCCTTGCCAAGCATGACCGGACTGATCGCGACATGCATTTCGTCGATGAGCCGGGCCTGTAAATACTGTCGGATCGTGCTCACGCCGCCACCCAGGCGAACGTCCTTCCCTTTAGCGGAGGATCTCGCCTTTTCGAGCGCGACCTGAACTCCTTCGGTGACGAAGTGGAACGTCGTACCGCCCTCCATATCGATCGGCGCGCGTGCGTGGTGCGTCAAGATGAAGACGTCCGTGTGATAAGGGGATTGTTCCCCCACCAGCCTCTCCATCTGTCATCCGGCCAATCACCGCGGATGGGTCCGAACATGTTGTGGCCGAGGATCCAGGCTCCGATGTTCTCGAGACCGCGCGCTCAAAGTCATCGTCGACGCCGGTCGCACCTCCGCCCGAGCCGAAAAGCTCCTGGAATGAACGGGTTCTCGATCTCCAGTCCTGAAGCATCAATCCGCCGCGTCCAAGCGGGTTGTCCAAATCCTGGTCAGGGCCCGCACCGTAACCGTCCAGCGAGATCCCAAAGCTGTGGACACGAAGCCTCGACATTTGCAGAGCCCTCCTTTACCGTGGGCACTGACGCCGCACCGACCCGCGTCACCCGCCCCCGTGACTGGCACGCGCCGATTGCGCGGCCACATAGATGGATGGCAGCAAACCGATCAAGACAATCGCATCCAGTACCAGGAACAACGGGTCGCGTGCCTTGAAGTAGAGGGCGGTCATCACTACCACAATGAAGGACCGGGCCACGACGGTGTAGAAGTAATACCGATAGTCTCGCGCGCGCACGAACTGGTAGATGACGCCCCCGAGAACGAACATGAACAGCCCGAACAGGCGCGGCATGATGTCGCCATAGGCACCATTCGAAAGAAGCAGCCGCAAGGCGAGGTCGGGTGCAACGAGGAGGCTGCCTCCGCCGACGAGGAGGTAGGTCGCAAGGTAAATAAGTGTCAAACGCTGCACAGGATGATGCCTTCCCGTTCCGCCCGTTGCCGTTAGCTCGACGACGCCGGTTTGGGCAGCGCCCCGAGCTCTCCAGCGAGGTAGAGAGCTCTCTAGGACATGGTCCAGGCGCCTTGCTCGAATCTACCGGCCCGATCCTCATCGTTTCCGCCAGGCGCCTGCATGACGCCGTCCAATGGCATGAACTCGGACACGATCAGTTCTCGCATCACAGCCTCGCCTGTACCTATTTAAGTGTGACGCGCAGCAGCGGCCGAAGCGACCCGGCGTGAGGGGATCGGCAGGACGCGATGCCGCATATACGCCACGAACGCCGCCATGGCAAACAGAACCACTGTGATCGCTGCCGAACTCAGCTCACCGCGTGCAATGTGAAAGCCCGTCGCCGACACGGTCACGATTATGATCCCGCCGGCCGCCCAGGTGACCAGCCCGGGCAGAATCCGAGTGAGCCCCGGAAGGGTAAGCCCCACTGCCGCGAGGACTTCCGCCACCCCAATAAAGAGCTGGAATCCTCTCGGCAGCGACGCGTTCATCTGCTCGACGAGTGCGGCGGGCGGCGTCACGAAGAGCCAGCCGTGCGCGAAGAACGCCACCGCAAGCAGCACTTGAAGGACCCAGAGCACCAAATTCACGACTATCCTCCGTTCTTACCTATTCGTCGAACGGGTACGAGTCAGATCGACAGGCGAATCCTCGCGCGTCCCCGCGCGAGCGCGCCGTCACTCGATCCTGCGAACGGCCTTCATGAACGTGTGCGGGTGCTCGATGCGGCCGGCGGGGCTGCGCTGTCGAGCGAAAAGGTACGCCGCACTCCCTGCTCGTACATTCGTGCGGGAAGGAAGCGCCGCAAACGAGCGACAGTCTTTGCTTGCTGCCCGATCAGATACCGTAGCCGCGGATTACTGCTGGAAATGATCTCGAGCAACGTTTCAGCCACCACCTCAGGACCAGGCCCCTTCTCTTCATAGGCACGTATTGCCGCGAGAGCCCGTTGCCGCCATCGGTCATACTCTGACACACGATTCCCTGCCGTCTGCCGGTGGTTCATCATCGGTGTCCTGAGAAAGCCGGCCTCTGTCAGCGACACGTGAATGTTGAAGGGCTTGACTTCGTGCCGTAAGGCTTCTGTGTACCCTTCCAGGGCAAACTTGCCGGCGGAATAGATGCCCAGGAACGGAATCGCCGACAGACCGGAGAGCGAACCGATGTTGATGATGTGCCCTTGTTTCTGCTGACGCATTGACGGCAGAACCGCATTGACCATCCTAACGACCCCGAAGAAGTTGGTCTCGAACTGAGCCCAGGCTTCCTGTGGTGAAAGTTCTTCCAATGCACCCGCCAGCTCGTAACCGGCATTGTTGATTAGCACGTCGAGGTGGCCACAGCGACGGTGAACGGCTTCGACGCACGCCAGCACGGAGTCGTCCGCGCGGACATCCAGAGAAAGCATCTCGACACCAGGGATGGTCTCGGCGCTGGCCGAATTCCGGCTTGTTCCCAAGACGGTGTAGCCTCTTTGAGAAAGCAATCGAGCCGTAGATTGCCCGACGCCAGACGATGCTCCGGTGATTAGTACTATCCGCTGGTTAGACATTTCGGACCTCTAAGTTCTCGAACCCTCCATCATGGAAGTCGCGATCAGGCCGCACTCTGCGCACCTTGCTGACCGACTGCTGTGGTTCCGAGCAGGATTCGGAACACGAGGGCGTGCGTCACCAGGAGAAGCGGCACGAGCACGGTGGGAATGAAATACGCGGCACCATACAGGCCAGGCGTAATTCCCAGGCGATCGCCCTGATAAAACGCGTTGAGCAGATCGACCGTGCCAACGATGTTGAATACCCACACGATCATCGTCCCCAGGCGGCTCCCCAGCGTTGCGATAGCAAGTAGCGCGAGCAAGGATGTCGCAAGGTCCCCATAAGCAGCGGGCTGCGCGAAAGCATCCGGCAAGTCCGGCGAGACCACGCCTGGAACGACAAACGCCAACCCGACGAATCGAAAGGCGTGCAACGTGAGCACCGGCCGCAGCGCCTCAGTACGTGGTCTACCCCGCAGCGCGGGCCAGATGTATCGCGCGCCGATCATTCCCCACGCGACGAAGCCGAGGAGAACACTGATCCCGAATAACACCTGGGGTTGCATCATCGGCTCCCTGCGAATGAGGCGGATGGACGAGACACCCACGTGCCACCGAACAGCTGCCACAACGAAACCACGTGAAGCGCGAACGCGAGCGGCACCAGGAATGTCGGCACCAGCGCGAGCGGAAACTGCGTGACCAGCTCTGACGTTGGGGTTGTCTGAAAGACCTGTGCGGGCCCCCGGCTGGTCATGGTTCCCAATCCCACTGCAACAACCAGATCAGCCATGCCGAACAGATTGAAAATGATGGCTCGCGATCTACCTTGCGGTGTCTCGACGTCTCGGGCGATCCACGGCGCCGCCGCGCCAACGATCACGTCGCCGATTCCCGCTGGCAGTGCCCACAACGCCGGCATCTGCCCGTTGGCCATGAGCATCAGGAAGACCACGCCGACAAGTCGCCAAAGGTTGAGAAGGATCAAGTTTCTTTGATTTATGAGAAGGCGACGTAAAGAAGGAGATGCGAGGAGGCACACAGCCAGTACGAGGAGCACCAGACTGAGAGTGGTCCCGATCGGTGGCAGGCTGTATGGGTCGGTCTGGAGGTAGAATCCGCGCCGGGCAAGGAGCGCCGTGGCGGTGGCCCAAGCGGCCAATACAATTCCGCCGACAAGGGCGACCCATGAGTCACGGCCGGAGGTCCTCTCACGCCACAAAACAAGAAAAATGGCGATGACCACCGAAGCTGTCGTCACCAGGATGAGCACGGCCAGGAGATTCGTGGACATCATCTTGCCTCCATTCCACCAACTCTCTCTGCGAATGTCAGATGATGTACGTAATCCTATTAAACGAAAAAAAGCTACCGCTCGGGCGGCGGCGAGAAAAAACTGTCGCGCGCCGTCGAGAATGCTTCGACGATCCTGCTCGTCTGTGAACGCTCGCGCACGGCCAACGTGCCGGCCATACCCGAGAACAGCGCAATTGTTTTCCGGCGCCGTTCCTCCTCGTTCTGAGCGGGGACGTACTGGGCCATCCTGCTGATGTGCGCTCTTAGCGACTGCAGAAATGGTCCGCGTCTGCCGCGTGGTCGCCGGGCTACCTCGGACGAGAGTGCAGCCACGGGACACCCGCGGGCGACATCGTCGCAGTGCCGAATATCGAGGTAAGCGTCGATGAGTGCCTTCAGTTCACCGCCAGGAGCCGCGCCCTCGATCGCTCGAGTTACGCGATCGCCGACTTCTCTAAGGCTGTGCTCGAATGCTTGCGCAAACAGCCTCTCTTTGCTGTCGAAGTGACGATAGAAACCGCGGTGCCTCAGACGGAGATCGCACATGAGATCCCCGATGCCGGCACGTCACTGCCGCGCCTGCGGAACCGGCGGGCCGCGGCGCGGACGATGCGCTCGCGTGTCTGCTGCGTGTGATCCGCGGGGTAGCGCATAGCTGACTTAAGATGATATACATCATCTCACGTTCGCGTTGCAAGCAGGGCCATCGACGGACCGGAGTGACCTCCAAGCCCGGTTATGAGGCCACCACGTCGCCGCGCAACACCGCGGCGTTGCGGCGCGCAAATTCCGCGAAAGTGGTCGCTGAGCCTGGCGCCCGTGTTCACATGGCCACCGACGCGATGGTCGGGCTCGCGCCGCCTGAACGGGCGGGATGGCCAGGATCATGGTCGCTGCCCGGATGTCGGAGTCGGTAGTAGGGAGCGAACTCCGCGACCGACGTTCTCTAACGGCCGCCGGCGTCTCGCGTGAAACTGGTACTTCAATTCACAATTCCCGCATCGTTACGCACCGAGGGTTTCAGCCAGAAGATTCGCCGTCTCGGTCCCGGAAAAGTTCTGTTGGCCCGTGATCAAATTGCCATCACGTACCGCAAACCCACGCCACAAACCTGCTTGAATGTAATTCGCGCCGATGCGCTTCATTTCGTCCTCGATCCGCCAGGGCATGACGTGCTTGTCGCGCGGCAGGAGGTTCATCTCCCACACGGCGTTGTCCGCGAAATCCTCCTCGACGTTCGCAAATCCGGTGATGGTCTTGCCCTTGGCGAGGTGCTGGCCATTCGACAACTTCGCGTAGCGCAGGATGGCGACCCCGTGACAGAGTGCACAGGCGATCTTCCCTGCCTCGAAGAACTCGACGAACTTCCGGTGAAGATGGGTGGCCTGCTCAAAGGTAAACATCGGACCCTGGCCGCCCGTGACGACGATGGCCTCGAACTTCGTGGGGTCGATTTCGCTGACTTTCTTGGTGGTTTCGACCAATGCGGCGAGTTTGGGCGTGCTCAGAAAGCCCATGCTGATCAAATCCGACGACGAATAACCGCTTGCATCCCTGGGATCACTGATGGCATCCGCCTCGCACTTTCCGCCATTTGGGCTGAAGATCTCGACCTCGTACCCCTTCTCCGTCAATACGAAGTAGGGATGTGTCAGCTCACTCCACCAGAAACCCACGGGCCATCCCGTCGTTGTCGACACTGCTGGATTCGCCAGCACGACGGCGATGCGTTTCGTCTTCTTCGGATTTGCGACGTTTGGATCTTTCAAGCTCATG
>JBKPAJ010000162.1:0-18710 GCA_046726375.1 Acidobacteriota bacterium | reverse complement strand
CAGCGTCAACGGAAAGTAGCGTCCAACGCGATCGACGCTCGGCGCCATCAATCCGACGATCGGCTCGGGACCACACACGCCGGCGTCGCAGGCAAAGCGCCACACCGGGCTCGTGAGGTAGAGATCGAGCCATCGATCGGCAAGCGCTGACCGGCTCGTGGCCATGCACTCCTGCAGCCACGGGTCCCAGACGTCGACAAACGCGTCCGCCGTGCGGCGGCGCAGGAAATCACCGTGGCTCGGGAGCTTTCCGTAAAGGCCTACATCCATCGCGTGTTCACCGGGAGATCAGAGAGATAGAAAGTGTCGAATAGGGAGATCAGGGGTCGACAGGGAGATCAGGGAGACCAGGGGGATTTAGGGTCGACAGGGAGATCAGGGAGATCAGGGAGATCAGGGACGTTTAGGTCGACAGGGAGATCAGGGAGATCAGGGAGATCAGGGAGATTAAGAGTGTCAACAGAGAGATCAGGGAGATAAGGAGGAATTACTTCTGATCCTGTGGTTAAAAGTTCCTCCCTGATCTCCCCGATCTGTCCCTGCTACGTCTTCTCCCAGATCTCTCTGATCCCTGTTTATTTGATCTCCCCGATCTCCCCGATCTCTCTGATCTCTCTGTGATTTCTTCTCCCCGATCTCTCTGATCTCCTTGTTATTTCTTCTCCCGATCTCTCTGATCTCCCTGTTATTCCTTCTCCCCGATCTCTCTGATCTCCCTGTTATTCCTTCTCCCCGATCTCTCTGATCTCCCTGTTATTCCTTCTCCCCGATCTCTCTGATCTCTCCCTGTTATTCCTTCTCCCCGATCTCTCTGATCTCCCTGTTATTCCTTCTCCCCGATCTCCCCGATCTCCCTGTTATTCCTTCTCCCCGATCTCCCCGAACTCCCTGTTGTCTTCCTCCCCGATCTCCCCGATCTCCCTGTCGTCTATTCCTCCCCGATCTCCCCGATCTCCCTGTCGCCTACTCACAGGTGAAGCGCTGCCACTGCCGCGTGGCAAACGGGTTGCGCACGCTCGACGCTTCGAAAATCACCTGGCCCTGAGAGCTCGCCGCCCTCACGGTTATCACGTTGCGCACGTCGGATTCCTGTTGCACGGTGGACGCGTCGATCATGCGGAACAGCGCCCACGGGCCGTGGTAGGGCACGCTTGCCCGGCCGCCGAAACGCTGCTGGAAATTGACGGTGACCAGTTGCGCGCCTGGCCCCGGCCAGATGATCGACCATGAACGCTGTTGCTGCGAGGAGTCGACCGGCTGCCCCTCGAGATCGAGATAGAAGCGCTGCGCCGAGACGTCGAAGCTTCCCAGCATGGCCGTGAAGCGCATGCCCGGCACGCCGGATCCGGGGACGAAAAAGATTTCCCGGATGCGTGCCGCCTCCTCGAACTTCCGCAGCATGGCATTGGACACGCCGACCGTGCCAGGCAGCCAGGCCCACGGCTGCTGCGAGATGTCCACCAGCTTTCTGAGGTTGGCCGTGAAGAACGTGTCGAAGATGCCGCCGTAGCCGAAGAGCCGTCCGAAGTCCGCGAGCGGAAGATCGATCTCGCTCGCCGGCGTGAACGGATAGCGTCCGTTGACGATCTGATTGCACTCGGCGAGCACGTCCTGGCGGAATTGCCGTTCGAGCCCGCTCGCCACGTTCGACATCACGCTCACTTCGGCGGTTTTGCCGACCTGCGACACCAGTGAGCGGACGAGGGGCGGGAGCGCTATCGCCTCCTGCTGCAGCGCCTGGAGCTGGTCGCGGAACGCGGGGTTGGAGAGCACCGTGGAAGGATCGGGATTGCCGATGCCCGGCCCGAGCGCCTGCAGCTGCAGATGAATCTGCGCAAGCTGTCCGATGATGCGATCGAGCGGCGTGTTGCCCGGTTCGCCCTCGACCATGCGGTGAATCGGCTGAAACTGCGCGGTGATGAGCGTGCCGGGCGGAACTTGTGACGCGCCGGCCGCTTCTTTGAGCGGTGTCAGGATCTTGCCGACGCCTTCCTGGATCTTCTGGCTCGTGGCGCCAAGGCCGGTCGCCGGTTTTGACGGATCCGGCGGCGTGACCAGCCTCGTGTTGTCAACGATCACAGCCACGATGCCGCGCAGCGGCGATGCCGCACCCGACAGCACTTCGAGCGACTTGTTGGCCTGCGCCAGCGTCGAGAACGGCACCAGCTCGAGATCGGCCAGCACGCCGTTCCATGCGTTGATGTAGTCGCGCTCGTAGATGTCCATCACTTCGGACGCAAGGCGGACCGGGTTGTTGGCAAACGAGCCGGCTTCGCCCCACACCCAGTCGTCGGTCGCGAATTGCTTGACGAGATCGAGCGACGACACGCCCGTGATCTCTTTGAACACGCCGCGGCCGTAGAGGCTTGACAAGGGCTCGGTGAGCGGGGTGCCGCTGCGGCGGCGAATCACGTCCTGGCCGCCGACGCCCGCGGCGACATCGAGGCGCACGACGCGCGCGGTGTCGTCTGCATACTTCCGCTGCAGCCGCCCGTAGATCAGGCGTGGAACCGATGCCTGCCGGATGGTGCTGCGCGCCTGCGCGATGATCGCCGGATCGAGCGCCACCGGGCGCAGCGTGTCGCTCTGCTCCAGCAGACTCTTGAAATGCGTGGCCAGCGTTGGACTCTTGTCGGCGCGCCCACTCGCGTTGCCGAATTCGACTTCGGCCACGTACGCGAGGTGCTCCTTGTCGAGGTGCTTTGGCTCGCCGAGCATCAAATAGGCTTTCAAGTACTCGTAGAGCTTTTCCGGTTCGGCGCGGTACGTCGTCATGCGCTGTCTGAACCGCGCGGCGACTTGCGGCAGCAGCACGCCGTCGAGTTCGCGAACGTACGCGTCACGCGCGGAATTGCCGACGGATCGGCCCTGATATAAGCCCCAGCGCATCGCCCACGGCACGCTGTTTTCGTAGCGCGTCGTCGAGTCGAACACCGCGCGCACCGCGTTGAGGCGCGGCAGCAGCCGTTCCTGCGGCGCGTCCACTTTCACCGGCGGCACGTTTTTCAAGGTCGCGATGTCAGCCGCCACCTGATTGAGGTACTCGCGGTTGCGACTGTAGCTCACCGACAACGCGATGACGCCGAGTGTGGCGATGAGGATGGCCGCCGCGTACGCGCCGAGCTGCAGCGCAGCCTTCTGCATCTCGAAGCGGGTGTTCAGGCCCGCAATACCGGACTCGCCGAGCATCACTTCGCCAAGCAGGCGCTGAATGAAATACGCTTTGCCACGTCCCGGCGTTGCCGGGATGATGTCGGGCGCGACGCCAAAGCCGCGGCCGATCGCGCCGAGCAGGCGATCGATCGGCGTGCCCTCCTGCGTGCCGCTCGTGAAGTAGACGCCGCGCAGCAGGATCTGCTGCTGGTCGAAGCGCGTCGACGTAAACACTTCGCTAACGAATCCGGTGAGCGCTTCTTTGAGTGCGGCCATCTGTTGCGGGAACGCAAACATCTGCGTTCGCCGCCGAACATCGCGATCCTCTTCGACGCGGGCGAACAGCCGCTCGTTGAGGCGCGTGACGAGCGCATCGAAGTCGGTGGGGAACACTTGTGCGGCTTCGCCGTTGACCGTCTGCTCGTAGGGGAACGTGACGCCCCACACCTGCGCGCGGCCTTCGTGCGTCAGGTCGTCGAAGTATTCCGTGAATCCGGCGACTAGGTCGCACTTGGTCACCATCAAATAGACCGGCAGCTGGATGCGCAGCTCCTTATTGAGCTCTACCAGCCGGCGTCGGGCCGCCTCGACGTGCGCCTCGCGCCCGGCGTCGCCTTGTGTGATCAAATCGCTGGCGCTGATGGTGAGGATGACGCCGTTGACGGGACGCCGCTTCCGGTACTTACGGAGCAGCGCCAGGAACTCCCCCCAACCCGCGGCGTCCGACGTCGCGTCCGAATCCTGTGTGGTGTAGCGCCCGGCGGTGTCGAGGAAGATCGCTTCGTCCGTGAACCACCAGTCGCAGTTGCGCGTGCCGCCGACACCTTTGAGCGCGCCCTTGCCCACGCGCGACTCGAGCGGAAACTTTAGCCCTGAATTGACGAGGGCTGTTGTCTTACCCGATCCAGGCGCGCCAATGATCACGTACCACGGCAGGTCATACAAATTGTGGCCGCTGCGCCGCTGCTGCTTGAGCGTCGCAACCGCATCCTCGAAACGCTCGCGCAGCTTCGCCGCCTCGGGCGACACTTGCTCCTTTTCCGGTACGGGCTGCGCAATCACGGCAGCCGCGAGCCGGTCGCTCGCGCGATACGCGCGGAATCGGCGCGCCGCGATCATTCCCAGCCAGAACGCCAGGATGAACGCGATGACGAACAGACGCGCCCGTTCTGATTCGAGCGGATGAAAATCGGCAAACGCGAAATACGGTCCGGCGTACCACACGAACAACGCCAGAAGCAGGAAGCCGAGAATCCGCAACAGCAAGCGCGCGAAGCGCCGAAGGAACGCGAACATCGGTCTTACACTCCCGCCACGTGGATGATTTCAACGCGCCGATTGCGGGCGCGATTAGCCGCATCCGACGCGGGCGCATACAGCGGCTGCGTGTCGCCAACCCCTGTCCAGGTGATACGTGCGACGTTGTCGATGGTTTGCTGCAGCACGCGCACCACGCTGACAGCGCGCTCGCGCGAGAGCTCGAAATTGTCGCGGAAGCGCAGCGATCGCACCGCCTGATCGTCGGTGTGGCCGACCACCAGCACGCGGCCGGGCACCTGATTGAGCGCGATCGTGATGCGTCGCAGTGTGTCGTGCTGATCGGGATTGACGGTGGCGCTGCCAGAGGCGAACAATTCTCCGGCGCGCAGCGTCACGATGGTGCGTCCGCCCTGCTCGACCACGAGCATCGTGCCGCGTGCTTCCTCGGGCGCGAGCAACTGCTTGAGTGTCGGCCCCTTCGGCGGCGCCGCCGGCACGGAAAAATCCTCGAGTCCGATTTTCGCGAGCTCGGCGTGAACGGGAGCCGCGGCTCTCGCCAGACGCGTGTAATACGTCGTGAATGCGATGGTGAGAATCGCAAGCGCAGCGGCGGCGACCACCCACCACGGCACGTAGCGAATGACCGGATTGCGGCGATCCTGCAGGCCTCGCCAACGCAATGACAAATCTGCGGGTGTTGCGCCGCGGTGATTGCGAATGCGCCGATAGAGCTCCTGCTGGACGGTTCCGAGCCGATCGTGACCGCGTTCGAGCACCTGATACTTGCCGGCGAAACCAAAGGCAAGCGCCAGGTACTGCAGCTCCATGAGATCGATGTGCTTGTCCGGATCGGTCGAGATCCGCTCGAGCATGTCGAAGAACTTCTCACCACCCCAAGCTTCGCGATGCAATGCGACGAGCAGGGAGTGCTGCGACCACTCGCTCTGCGCGCCCCACGGAGTGGAGAGCACCGCCTCGTCCAGCGCCGCGCATAGCACGTAGCGCGCGGCGATCACCGTTTCGTTGGGCACTCCGGAGGTGCGTGCGCGCTCTTCGAAGTAGCGCAGCTCGTTGAGCGCCTGACGCCGTAACTCAGTGCTGTCGGTTGGAGAGCGGGTGCCGCGAATCTGGCCGGCGAGCAGCAGCAGCGGACTGGCCGCCTGCACGAGTGGATTCAGCCCGATGGCGAGAATGGTCCGTGCTTCAAGCGGAATCGGTTCCGCGCTGCGGCCGGCCGGCGCGACACGCGATCGTGCCGGATCGGCCCAGCCCTGGCGGCCCGCCCCTGGACGCGGCCGGATCACCGTGCCGTCTGGTCGATTGAAGGGGTCGTTCGGGTCCGCCATGATCGCTCACATACCTTCGCGTTAGCTGCGGATGGCCCACAATTCCATCGACAGTCCCGGGAACTCGCCGGACACATGCACCGCGAGGCCTCCCGAGGTTTTGAGCTGGCCCCAGAGCTCGTTCGTTTGATCGAGCTCGAAGTACGCAAAGCCGGCGTGAAACGGGATCTGCCGGGGCGCGACCGGAAGCGGCACCGCCGGGACGCCGGGCAGCTGCAGCGTCACCAAATCACGAATTTTTTCCACCGGTCCGATCTTGAGTTGCGACGGAAAGCGCCGGCGCAAATCCTCGGTCGGCACGTCGGCGCGCGCGGCGAGCACGAAGACGGCCGTGCCCAACAGGTTCTTGTCGGTCACGATCGCGACGCTGATGCCGAACTTCTTCGGCTCGAGCGGAATGGCAATGGCGCCCTGATCCAGCACCACGCTGAGCGCGGCGCGCAAGGCGATCACCACCGGGTCGAACGATTCGCGCAGACGGTCATGACGGTACCCGGGAAACTTCGGCGGCCGCTTGGCGTTGGTCGTAAACGTGGAAAGCTCGCCGGCGGCCGACACCCACGTGCGAAAAAGAGCTTCCGGATGCAGCGCGCCCGACTCCGCGTGGTGCGCGAAGAGAGGCTCGTAGCGATTGATCGCCTGCAGCATCAGAAAATCGGCGAATTCGGCCGCTGCCCCTCGGCCGGTTGCCGCGACCCGATTGCTCAGCGCATCGCCACGCTGATGGAGCAGACCTAAAAGTTCCGCCGTCAGCGTCGCCAGCCGCGAAGACGCGCTGGAATGCAGCACCGTCGGAATGAAATTGTCGTCGAGCACCACCTGCTTATCCGTACGGCACTCCACGATGTGTGCAAGCGGCAGGCACGCATAGGCCCTGGTCACGTCGCTCGCGAGGAGAAAGCGGGTACGGAGGGCGGCGACCTCGAGGAGAGCCGGATCTCCGCCGTTCATGGTGGCGTCGCGCGCCTGCAGCTCGGTGACGTTGTGGCGCGCGAGAGGGTCTTCCGACGCCGCACGATCGACCTCGAGCTCGCCGGAACGCCGTACCGGCACGGCGAGATACACGATCTGGTCGCGCACCTGTGGGCCGATATCGATCGGCGCCGGTAGCGGATCGTCGTCGGGAAGGCGAAAGGGCGTCCCGTCGGGAAATACTCCCGACGCGCGCCGCAACGCGAATTTGCCGATGCTCAGAAGATCGCGTTCGAGCTCGAGTTCGTGGAAACCCCAGCTGTGGGGAATGAGCGCCTCGCACCGCGTCTCGACGTAGCGTTCGAAATAGCGATCCTGTTGTTGAAAATGCTGCGGCTGGAGGAAGAGGCCCTCAGACCAGACCACGCGATTATGGGCAGACATTGGCGTAATTCAGCGCAACGGACAACGGCGACAGCCGGACCGTTGGTGCCGCTCAATCTATAACGAACGATGCGAATCGTCCATGAGCACAGGGAGATCGGAGAGATCAGGGAGAAATAAACAGAGAGATCAGCGAGATCAGGGAGAAAAACACGGTTTTGATTATTGTTTTCCTCCCGAGTCCCCCTGATCTCCCTGTTGTCCCACCTCCCAGATCTCCCCGGTCTCCCTGTTCTCTATGCTCCCTGATCTCCCGGATCTCCCTGTTTTCCATGCTCGGCCTTGAGCCGCTTCAGCTGCTCTTCGTAGGCTTTCGCAAACGCGTCGCCAAACAATCTGCGGAACGTCACTTCGGGATCCCTCAGCAACTCCTCGTGCAGATCTCGGTACAGATCCCAATACCGCAGCTTGGCGGCGACGTTGAGCAAAGAACCTCGCTTCACCTGGCGATCGAACTGTTCCTGCAGGCGATCCGGTTCGAACTCCTTCAGCATCGCTTCAAACGCCATCCGCATACCGGCGAGCATCGCCAGCTGGTGATGCCGCAGATCATCGAAAGCATCGTCAAAGGCTTCGACGGGTTTGAGATACGCCGCGTTCCGCTTCACCAGCAGGTTGTGCAGCGCGTCGTCGACGTTCGCCGAAAACTTTAGCGGGTTGTTGTCGGCAGGGCGGAACTGCGTGATCCGCATCCGAAACTCATCCTTCACGTTGTGGCGGGCCTGCAGCACTTCCATGACGCCTCCGACCACCACCCGCAGGATTTGGCCGAAGTTGCGCGCCAGATCGGGTGTGACGTCATCCGGATCGAGGCCGGCGCCTTCGAGAACCGACGCCAGATCAATAGTCGGCCCTTCGTCTGCAGGCGCGACGGCCTCGCTCGACGACCGTGCCTCGGCCGGAGGCGGTGCCACAAGTGGTGGCGTTTGTGGAGCCACGGGTGCCGGCGGCGGTGGCGGTGCAAGTATCGTTTTCGGGGCAGGTGTCGGCGGACGTGCCGCTATCGGTTCAGGCGCAGGCTCGGGTTCTCTGGGCGGGGGTTCGACTTTCGAGGACGACGGCGTCAGTCTCGGTTCTGGAGCGGGCGCTTCGGGGACGAACGGCGTTTCAAAGATCGAGAGATCGAGCTCGACTGCGGCAGAGGCAGCGCCCTCGTCGACCGCGGCGTCGCCTGTGTCTTGAGAGATCGGCTCCGGTTCTCGCTCGACGCGCGGCCGTGGCGTTGGTGGCGGCGTTGGCGGTAGCGGTGGCTGCGGCGAAGGCGGCGTGGTTTTCGACGTTCTCGGCGCAGGCGTCACGTCCTGTCGAGCGATGCGATACGACGTGTCGGGCGCCAGCGGATCGTAATCAGCAGGAATCGCGAACGGGTCGGCCGGCGGCGCGGGCTCGGGCGTGGATCCGTGCGGCGGTGTTTGCGTGACCACCGGCGGGGGTTTGTAATGCCCGCGAAGCGGCGAGCCGTGCTCCAGATCCTCGGCCTTCGGCACGTTGCGAGCGACCTGCCGGCGAGGCGCTTCCTGCCCCAATAGTTTCAGCGGATCCACTTCCTGACCAGCGAGCGGTTCCGCGTGCGGATCCTGCGGCGGCGAAACGATCGGTTCGCCAAATGGAACCGCCTGCTCGCCGAACGGATCGTCGAGATTGAACGGATCGTACGCCGCCTCGAGCGAGCGCCGTGACGATGGCGGCGACACGCGCTGTCGCGGCTCTTCGTAATCGCTGCTGTTGATGGAAACGGAAATCGTGTACGGGTCGATGAAGATCGAGTCGCCCGATTTCAGCGCGTACGGCCGCCCTTTTCCGAGCCGGCTTTTCGACGAGTTGATGAACACACCGTTGGTGCTGGTGTCCTCGATATAGAAAATGCCGTTTTGATGGCTGATGCGCGCGTGGCGGCCCGAGACTTTCGTGTGCGGGAGCACCCAGGCGTTCCGCGAGTCGCGTCCGATCAGTCCTCCCTCGACGCCAAACACCTTGCGGCAGGCGGAGCCGAGTTGAGCGGCCTGCGGACCGGAGACTTCCAGGATGAGGACCACGACCTGTACTCTCTGATCGAAGTCTATCGCAGCGCCGGGACCCTCGCTTCGCTCCGGTAGGACCGCTGCCGGATGGGACCTTGCTGCGCCCGGGTGGGACCGCTGGGCGGTGGGTCGGCTCGCCTTCGGGTCGCGGGACGCGGACCTGAAGGTCCGCGCTCCATGGTGACAATAAGAACCACATCGCGAGGGGCTTCAGCCCCGCGATCGTGGCCGCGCCCAGCGCCGTTGGGAAAGGGATTAATCCTCCGGCGTTCCGGGCAGCAGCGGCTCGAGCTCCAACGTTTGCGCGCCGTTTTCCGTGCACACGGCATATTTCGTCTCGCCCGCGCGATACATCGCGACGCCGGTGTATTCACCCCGCTTGTTCAGCACGAAGAACCGGATGTTGAAATTTGGATTGCCCTTTGCGTTGAGCAGGCGCTTTTCGATCGTGTTGGCCTTGATCCGCTTCAACGCCTCCATCGCCGCGTCTTTCGGCGACATGCCGCGGCGCATCGATTCGACGATGAGGAACGAGGAGAGGTTGTAGAGATTCGCTTCGCCGCGTCCGGTCGATCCGGCGGCGCCGATGTCGTTATCGAGGTAAAGTCCGGCGCCGAGAATTGGCGAGTCGCCGGTTCGTCCGGGAATCTTCCACGCGAGCCCGCTCGTCGTGGTGACGCCGCAGATGTCGCCGTTCGGTCCGATGCCGTCGCAGTTGATCGTGCCCCAGAAGCTGCCTTCGCGGATCAGGCCATCGCGCACCATCGACAGGCCCGCTTCGTAGCCGGGATCCTTCTCGTGCTTCGGAATCGGCTTCCGTCCTTCGCCTTTCGGATCGAGGTAGTGCGAGGGATCGATCCGGCGCTTCCACTCGAGCCACAACCTGCGCGAGTTTGGCGTATTCAGATCGTCTTCGATGGTGAATCCCATGGCGCGCGCGAATTGCTGCGCGCCGGCGCCGACCAGCAGATGGTGGTCGGTGTAATCCATCACCGCCTTCGCGACCAGCGACGGCGTCCGCACACCCTCAATCGCAGCCACAGCGCCTGCACGCTTCGTGGGCCCGTGCATGCACGACGCGTCGAGCTGCACCACGCCGTCGGCGTTTGGCAGCGCGCCGTAACCGATGCCGGTCTCGAGGGGATCGAGCTCGGGAATGTTGACGCCTGCGATCAACGCGTCGAGGACGTCCTTCCCCTCGGTGATGAGGCGAAAGGCGCGCGTGACGGCGTTCTCGGGACCGCCGTTCTTGAACTCGAATCCTGAGTAGTCGGAGATGACAACCGGCGCACCGTGTGCTGGGTGAGGATCTCCGCCGACCGCGCCGGTGACGCGGTGGCCGCGGCCAGAGCGGCCGATTTCACGAAATCGCGTCTCGTGAGCATGCCGGGATTATAGGCGTTGGGGACAGCTATCAGCTTTCGGCTATCAGCTTTCAGCTCTCAGCGGTCAGCACTGCCCAAGATCCAAGTCATATCCGCGTTTATCTGCGTTCATCTGCGGCTTGAAATATCTGCGTCCATCTGCGGCTTCACTTTATCTGCGTCCATCTGCGTCTCTGCCGTCCAGCTGCGGGCTAACGTCGGCCGTAGACGCGACATGAAGGAAGGTTAGTTAGGATAGCGATGGGATGATCACAGCCACCACAGCCATGTTTCGCACCGACTATCCGTATGCCTATGCGACGCTCCGTTGGGTGACGCCGCTCACCTGGTGAGGTTGCCGATGGACCGAATGATTACGGGAAGTCCGATCTCCAGCCGCGGCTCTCTGAACATGCGCTTCGCGACGTCGAGCGATCAGACGCTCGCGGACGCGGTGCGCTTTTATCTGCAGCTCGAGCCACGGCAACTGCCATCGCACTTTCTTTACGACGCGCTCGGCTCGGCGCTCTTCGACGCGATTTGCCACTTACCTTGGTATAAGGTCACACGCGCGGAGTTCCGCCTTCTCGAACAGCACGCTGCGGACGTGGGGCGTGTTCTCGCCGATCGTGCCCGCGTCGTGGAGCTGGGCAGCGGCAACGGCGAGAAGCTTGCCACGCTGCTGCGCTACGGCGGTGTTGCGCGTGTCCACGCGCATCTGATTGACGTGTCACCAGCCGCGCTGACGCGTGCGCAGCAGGCGCTGACAAGTGTGCCTTCCGTGGATGTGACCGTGTCGGTCCACGAGGCAACGTACGAGGACGGGCTGCTCGCGTTGGACACAGACGTGGGAGATCCAACGCTCATGGCTTTCCTCGGCTCGAATATCGGCAACTTCGACGTGCCTGGCGCCAGCGCTTTTCTGCAATTGATGCGTTCGGCGTTGCGGCAGGGCGATTACCTGCTGCTGGGTGTCGATCTCGTGAAGCCGGAGGGCGATCTGTTGCTCGCCTACGACGACCCGCTCGGACTCACTGCAGTCTTCAACAAAAACCTGCTGCAGCGGATCAATAGCGAACTTGGCGGCGACTTCGATCTCGATCTGTTCCGGCATCGTGCGGTGTGGAACCGGGAAGCGTCGCGCGTCGAGATGCACCTCGTGAGTCTCACCGCTCACGAAGTGAGCGTGCCCGGCGCGGACCTCAGGCTGAGACTCGAACGTGACGAGACGATTTGGACCGAGAGTTCCTACAAGTACGAGCCGGAACAAATCGCGGCGATGGTAGAGTCCGCCGGGTTTGTGCTCCATGAGCAGTGGATTGAAACCGGCGATCGGTTCGCGCTCGCACTATTCGACGCTGTATAACGACGTCATCCTCGCTGAAGAACACGTCGCCATGAACGCTTCACAAATGCCGTGTTCTTCGAGGTCGCTGAAAACTGACCTTCCCACACGCGTAGCGGGTCCGATCGGCGACGCCGGTCCCACCGCCCGCAGGCCGGTGCTGCTCGCGCGAGGCCTACGGCGGCCTTACCGCGGGCGCGGTGGCAGTGTATCGTCATTGTCATGACCACGCGTCGCGCCACCGCTCTTGCGCTTCTTGGGGTCGCGCTGCTCACTGCGGCAGCGTCCGCACAGCAGAGCGATCGTGCTCGTGTTCTCGACGAGCAGATCGGCCGCATCTTCCAGGCCAACGAGTATCGCCTTGCGCGGTTCGGTCCGGCGCGATGGCTACCCGACGGTACTGCTTATACGGTGGTGGAGCGCTCGGGTGAGAAAGCGATCGCATCGGACATCGTCCGCTATGACGCAGCCACCGGAGCGCGCACGGTTCTCGTCGCCGGCGCTGCGCTCGTTCCCGCCGGCAAAAGCGAGCCGCTCGACATCGACGACTACGCCTGGTCGAGCGACGCGCGGCATCTTCTCATCTTTACCAATACGCGCAAGGTCTGGCGCGACAACACGAGGGGCGACTACTGGATTCTCGACACTGAGTCGAAGCGTTTGCACCAGCTTGGTGGCGGCGCGCCCGAAGCGGCGCTGATGTTTGCCAAGTTCTCGCCCGACGGATCGAAGGTCGCTTATGTGCGCGCCAATGATATCTATATGGAGCCCGTGGGCGGCGGCGATGTGACGCGGCTGACATCCGACGGATCAGAGACGACGATCAACGGCACGTCGGATTGGGTGTACGAAGAGGAGCTCGGCGTCCGCGACTGCTTCCGCTGGAGTCCCGACAGCGCGCGCCTCGCGTATTGGCAATTCGACACCACTGGTGTCGGCATCTTCTCGCTGATCAACAACACCGACACGCTCTACCCCGTTATCACCCGCATCCCCTATCCGAAAGTGGGGACGCCGAACTCCGCTGTGCGCATCGGCGTCGTCGATCTCCGGACGCGCGCCATGAAATGGATGAACACGCCGGGCGATCCGCGCGACAACTACCTTGCGAATCTCGAGTGGAGAGATGCGGATACGGTCGTGTTGGAGCAGTTGAATCGGCTGCAGAACCGTCACGACGTGCTCCTGGGCAACGCTGGCGACGGGGAGGTGCGCCGCGTGTTTCGCGACGAGTCAAAGACCTGGATCGAACGGATGGATCCCGTTCAGTGGATCGACAAGGGCCGCGCGTTTCTCGCGTTCAGCGAGCGTGACGGATGGCGTCACGTGTTCCGCGTGCCGCGCGACGGCGGCGAGGCCGTCTTGGTCACCCGCTTCGACGCGGACGTCATCGATTCCGTTGGCGTCGACGAAGCCGGCGGCTGGCTGTATTTTCTCGCGTCGCCGCAGAACGCCACGCAGCGGTACCTCTATCGCTCGCCACTGAACGGCAGCAGTTCACCCGAGCGCGTGACGCCAAACGATCAGCCCGGCACGCACACCTACGATGCCGCATCAAACGCGCGGCTGTCGTTCCATACCTATTCATCGATCGATCGGCTGCCGGTGACCGATGTCGTCGATCTGTCCAATCATCGATCGCTGCGCGCATTGACCGATCCGTCCGCCGTGGCGGCCAAGCTCGCACCGGTGCTGAAGCAACCGACCGAGTTCTTCACGATCGATATCGGCGACGGCGTGACGCTCGATGGGTGGATGCTCAAGCCGCCGGATTTTGATGCCTCACGCCGCTATCCCGTCATTGTGTATGTCTACGGTGAAGTGGCGGGGCAGACGGTTCTCGATCGCTGGGTCGGCAACCAGATGCTCTTCCACCGCGCCCTCACCGACGCCGGCTACATTGTCCTGAGCATGGACAACCGCGGCACGCCCGCCCCGAGAGGTGCGGCGTGGCGGCACGTTGTCTACGGCACGGTGGGCGAGCTTTCGTCGCGCGAGCAGGACGCCGCCATTCGCGCGCTTGCCGCGAAGCACGCCTTCATCGATCGCGATCGCATCGGGATCTGGGGTTGGAGCGGCGGCGGATCGAACACGCTCAACGCGATGTTTCGCTATCCCGACACCTACAAGGTCGGCGTGTCGGTGGCGCCGGTTCCCGATCAGCGGCTCTACGACACGATTTACCAGGAACGCTACATGGGGCTGCCGAAGGACAACGAGCAGGGCTACAAAGTGGGATCTCCGATCAACTTCGCGGAACGATTGAACGGCAAGCTGCTGATCGTTCACGGCACGGGCGACGACAACGTGCACGCGCAGGGAACCGAGCGGCTGGTGAATCGGTTGATCGAGCTGGGGAAGCCGTTTGACTTGATGATGTATCCGAACCGCACGCACGCGATCTCGGAAGGTCCCGGGACGAGCGCCCATATCTACCGGTTGATCGCGAGATATTTCGTCGACCACCTTGCGCCTGGCGCGACAGTCACGACCTCTGCGCGCTGAGCGGGCGTGTTCGCATCACGCCCCTCGTTCTCAGCGCCGGCGCCGCTCCACGTTTTCGACGCGATGCCCGACGTGCCGCAGAGCGGCTTCGAGAAGAGTCTTGTTCTCCTGATTCTCGCGGCACACTTCGGCGAAGCCCCGTTCGGTCGTCTCGCGCAATCCTTCGAGGCCTTCGAGGGAGAGCTTGATGAGGCTGCGAGTCTCCTCGAATTGGACGTTCATATACCGTTCGAGCGAATCGAATCGCTTGTCGATTCGCGGCTCGAACGATGTCATATACTCCGCAAACTCTACACGCGTCACGTTGTTGGCCATCCTACCATCGTCCTCCGCTGCACGCGGAGACCATCTCCGCGTGCGCGCAGCAGATGCACGCAGTGTGCCCGATGCCGGTTGTTCGATTGGCGCGGAGTTCGGCTCGTTCGGTCAACTGACTGGTCAGCCTTTCTGCGATCCCCGAACGCTCTGACACGATCAAAAATCGCGTACGTAGCCGCGCACTTCTTGACCGGCTGTGAGCCTTGCGCAAAGGCGGTTCGACCCGCTCAGGCCCGGAGCCGAGAACTGAGAGCCGGGAGCCTCACCGCGCCACGACCGGAATCTCAACGCGAGACGGGTATTCCGGCACGCGATAAATGCGGTGCGTCGCGGCTTTGAAGTCACTCTCCTTGGCCTCGAAGATGTTCTTCACAAAGGTTTGCGGGTTGCGATCGATGATGGGGAACCACGTGCTCTGCACTTGCACCATCACCCGGTGCCCTTTCTTGAACGTGTAGTTCTGCGTGTGCAGGCTCCAGGTATATTCGAGTACCTTGTTCGGCTCGATCGGCGCCGGCTTCTCGAAGCTGGTGCGATAGCGGCCACGGAACACTTCGTTCGCCACCATCAGCTGATAGCCCGCGAGCTCCCAGTTCGACGGATCCTCCTCCGGATAGACGTCGATCAGCTTCACAACCCAGTCCGCGTCGCTGCCGGTCGTCGAAGCAAACAGGTGAGCGACGATTTCACCGGCGATCGTGAGATCCGATTCAAGCGCCGTGGTCTCCCAGCTGAGCACGTCCGCGCGATCGTCGACAAAACGTTGATCCTCAACGAGCCACGTGGACCACTTCGATCCGCCCCGGAAGTACGTGGCCTGAATCGGCCGATGCCGATACGGCACCGGATGCGCGGGATCGGAGATGAATTCATCGAAGCCGCCGGCACGCCCGGACGCCTCTACCTCTGACGCTTTTGTCGCGCGGACCTCAAGGTCCGCGATCGTTAACGTTTCATTCGGACCGAACGACAACGCGCGGGCTTCGGTGCGACTCTTCGGTGGCCACTCATCCCATCGCTTCCACTCATTCGCTCCCGCCTCGAACGTCAGCGCCTCTGGAAAATCGCGTGCGCCTTTGTCCTTCAGGAAATACGCGAAGAATGGCGCTTGCACTTTCTCGAGAAAGTACTCGCTAGTGGCGCTGCCGAACGGAATTGCGCCAAGCCTGTCGCCCTTGTCGCGCGCCCAGCCGCCGTGCCGCCACGGACCGACGACGAGGTAATTCAGGTTCTGCTTATCATGCCGCTCGAGCGCGTCGTAGATCGCGATCGGTCCATAGAAGTCCTCCTGATCCCACCATCCCGCCACGTTGAGCGTCGGCACCTTCACGCTCGTCAAGTGCGGAATCATGGTCTGGCGCTTCCAGAACTCGTCGTAGTCGGGATGCGCCACGTAGTCGTTCCACGTCGGAATCTTGCCGTGCAGATATTTTGCGTTGACGTTGGCGAGCGACCCGAGGCTCAGATACCAGTCGAACGTGTCGTAGCGATCGAAGGTGAATTGCTGCACGTCCTTGCCGCTCTCCATCATTGCGGCGTACTCGAAGCCGTAGCTCAAACGAAACGCGCCGTTGTGATGGAAGTCGTCGCCAAGCCACATGTCGGCCGGCGAGGCCTGCGGCGAGATCGCTTTGAGCGCTGGATGGGGCTCGATGGCGCCCATGATCGTCGTCCACCCGTCGTAGGAGATGCCAAGCATGCCGACACGCCCGTTGTTGTTGCGGACGTTCTTCACCAGCCACTCGATCGAATCGTAGGTGTCGGTCCCTTCGTCGATCGACTTTGCATCGGTGCCCGAGCGTGTCCCGCCCTCCGGGTGAAGGCGGACGGGGCGTTGCATGACAAACTGACCTTCGGAGCCGAACTTCCCGCGGATGTCCTGGAACACGAAGATGTAGCCGTCCTCTGCCAGAGCCTTGAAGTAACTGGTGAAGTTTCCCGCCGACCCTTCCACACCGTACGGCGTGCGCTTGACGATGATCGGAAGCGGCGCGTTCTGATCGCGCGGAACAAAGATCTTCGTGTGCAGCCGCACCGCATCGCGCATCGGAATCATGACGTCGCTGACTTCGAAGCGATCAGCTGGATTCGGTGCAGGCTGCTGCAGCTGCGCCGGAGCGACGGAGATGACCACGAGCGCGAGAGGAAGCAGAGCAGCAGCGCGGAAGATGCGGTTCATGAGAACCTCCGGGTGAATATTACGTAAATCCGCGCGCCTGTTTTTCGGCGAGTGCGAAGCGCCCCGACGGTTGCCGCGGCACCTTACGGGCGCTCGAACACGATCACCTGGTCGAGCGCGACGGCTCCCGAAGTCGTGGCCGTGAGCGTTTTGCCGTCAGCGGAGATCTCATAGGTGGCCAGCGCGATTTCCTGGCCGTCCTTCTTCGCTCGTGTTTCGAGCAGGCGCGGGCCAATCCACTTGCCGAGGACAGTCACGCAGGCGTGTGCGAGCCGGGGCGTTCGCTACGTCAGTAGGAAACGTCTCAGAGGCGCTCTGCTCTTGCCCCGATGCGAAGACGACCGCGCTTCCCAGTGTCACGGTGTTGCTGGTGACAGAGATGGTCAGCGTCGCGCTTTTGATCTGGTAGTTGGGGTGCGGCTTCGATTTCGCCAAGTTTGCGGTCCAGCTGCCGACGAATGGGTTTTCGCGGCTCTCCTGCCAGCCGTGCAGATCGCCCGTGCCGAAGAACATCACGAGCGCGAGCGGAATCAGAGTTCGCATACGCACCTCCTTCGGACCGTTATCTTGTCGCATTGCGTCGATGCCACGCTGGCGCACTCGAGTGACTTGAGGGGTTAGACACCGCGTGCGGAGAATCCGGCCGCGCGAGCTCGTGCCGAACGGCCGACTACACTCTCGGTTGTTGATGGAGAATGGCGCTATGTCGGGATCGCCGTCAATCGCGCTGCCAGCATCGTCAAGGCCGCGTCACTATTCGCCGGAGTCGAAGGGACCCACGATCAGGAAAGCAGTTGCTCGAGATCTTCGCGTTGCAGCGCGCGCAGGCCGCCGGTGCCCTCTTCGAGAATGGCGTCCGCGAGCGCACGCTTGCGTGATTGCAGCTCCAGGATGCGTTCCTCCACTGTGTTCTGCGCGACCAGGCGATACGCAAACACGGGCTTGCTTTGCCCAATCCTGTGCGTGCGATCGATCGCCTGCGCTTCGACAGCTGGATTCCACCACGGGTCGAGCAGAAACACATACTCCGCCGCGGTGAGGTTGAGTCCTACGCCGCCCGCTTTCAGGCTGATCAGGAACAACGGACAGTTCGGATCATTCTGAAACCTCGCGACCCGCTCCGCCCGATCGCGCGTCTGGCCGTCGAGATACTCATAGACGATGCCGTGCTCGTCGAGGCGATCTTTCAGCAGCGCCAACAGGCTTGTGAACTGTGAAAACACGAGCGCTTTGCTGCCTTCGTCGGCGACCTCCTTCAACCGCGGCAACAGCAGATCGAACTTCGCGGACTCGTCCTTTGGATTCACCACATAGCGTGAAGGTTCAGGTTCGCAATCCTGAGCGCTGCGGTCCTTATCGAGCAAGCCCGTGTGACACGCCGCCTGACGCAGTCTTAGCAGTGCCTCGAAAATCTGCAGCTTCGATTTCGCGAGGCCGTCGCGCTCGATCTTCTTCAACAACACACGACGGTAGTGATCGCGCAGTTCGTCATAGAGACGACGCTGATCGCTCTCGAGCTCGCAGTGGAGGGTCTCTTCGGTGCGCGACGGCAATTCGGGTGCAACCTGCTCCTTGGTGCGGCGCAGGAAGAACGGTCGTAACCCTTTCGCTAATCGCGCGATGTGCTCCCGTGATTCCGCCGCCGTCGTGATCGCGCGCAGATCGAACACGTCGCCGCGTCCGAGCAAGCCGGGGTTGAGAAAGTCGAAGAGGCTTTGCAGTTCGCCGAGATGGTTTTCGACCGGCGTGCCCGTCAACGCGAGGCGATGATCGGCGCGCAGCAGCCGCACCGCCTTTGCGGTTGCCGTCCCCGCGTTCTTGATCGCCTGCGCCTCGTCGAGGATGACGTAATCGAAGTGATGA
>JBKPAJ010000161.1:0-13469 GCA_046726375.1 Acidobacteriota bacterium | reverse complement strand
TTTTGCGTGACGCGCCTGAAACAGCCCCAGCCCGACCAGAATGGCGAGATACGCGAGCACCGCGTAGAGATACATGGGCAAGACTCTATCCGAAGTTTTGTTATTCTTCGCTGCGTGGCCTTAGAGGAATACAAGAAGAAGCGGAACTTCGCCCGTTCGCCGGAGCCGGCAGGCGCCGCGCCGAAAAAGAAGGGCGCCCGCGAGCCGATGTTCTTCTGTGTGCAGAAGCACCTCGCCTCGCATCTTCATTACGATTTCCGGCTTGAATGGAAGGGCGTGTTGTTGTCGTGGGCGGTCCCGAAAGGTCCGTCTGTCAATCCCGCTGACAAGCGTCTGGCGATGCACGTCGAGGATCATCCGATTGAGTACGGGACGTTTGAAGGCGTGATCCCGGAAGGCTACGGCGCCGGCATTGTGATGCTGTGGGACCGCGGCACGTGGGAACCCGAAAGCGAAGACGTCGACGCCGCGCTCAAGAAGGGCGACCTCAAATTCAGGCTGAACGGTTTCAAGCTCAAAGGATCGTGGGTGCTGGTGCGGACTGGCGGCGGGTACGGCCGCTCGTCGCCCGGACAGCCAGGCCGAAGTTGGTTGTTGATCAAACACCGCGACGAGTGGGCCGGTCCGATCGACATCACGACGTTTGCGCCGCTCAGCGTCAAAACGCCGAACGCGGATCTGGCAGACATTCTCGCCGCGGACAATCCCGACATCTGGCACAGTCACGCACCGGCCAAAGGCGGCGACGCCGGGCAGATGTTCAATCGGATCATTCAGCGCGCACTGGAGATCAAGGCGGGCAACGCCGCAGCGCCGGCGACGGCGGCGGAAAAGCCGCGCGCGCGGACGGCAGCGAAAAGATCATCAAAGGCCGCCGGCACAAGTGCCAGAGCGGCCAAGAAGAAGAAATAGATCACTGTAGAGGCCGGCCTTCAGGCCGGCCGTTCCAGATCTGGGCACGCAGGTAACCGGCCGGCCGCCACAGGTGACTACTTGCGATAATCCAACGCCGGTTTTCTGTCTGCCAGCCGTGTTGTGTATTCGAACGCTGGCCCGCGCCGCTGATCGAACTCCGCCCGCGCCTTCTGAAGGTTTGACAGATCGCTGAACAAAGCGAGGACCGCATTGGCGTCGGCGGCTTGCGCGCGGGCCGATGCTTGTGCGAGTGCCGCCGTGACCACTAGCGCACAGGTTTTGGCCCAAACGCGGGCCTGCAGGCCCGCGCTACCTTGCTTTGAGTTCACGACAACAGTCTCCTGCTCAGGACCGACCACAACGCGTAGGAAAGGCGCCGGCGATCGTGGCGCGCGATGTCGCTGCACCAGAACTCGCCTTGTACGACATCGGTGCCGACCTCGACTTTACCAAGATCGAGTGGCCGCTTCTCTTCCTCGCGGTAGCGATCGAGAACTTCGGTTGCTGGATGCGAGGTGTTGAACAGAATGACGTCGACCGGCCGGCCGATGGTGCGGGTCACCCATTTCGCCGCTTCCGCGGCGCTGAAATCCTTCATGCCGCGGCCCTCGGTCAGCAGGTTGGCGACGAGGACGACGGGCCCTTGCATCTGCGCCAGCGCCTCGCGAACGCCGTCTACAAGCAGCGTCGGCATCAGGCTGGTGAAGAAGCTGCCCGGACCGATCGCGACCGCATCGAACGACTCGATCGCGTCGCGCACGGCGGGGAGGATGTGGGCGTCAGGTTCGAGCCAGATGTCACGCACCTCGTGCCCGCGCGCATGGCCGAGATCGACTTCAACTTCGCCGCAATGAATCGTTCCGTCGGCATATTCGGCGCAGAGCATCGCCTGTTCGATGGTGACCGGCCACACGTAACCCTGACATCCGAGCAGTGCGCGCAAACCGCCGACCGCGGCCAGAAAGTCGCCGCTGTATTGCTGCATCATCGAAAGCAACAAGTTGCCGCCAGTGTGCCCGCCGAGCCGCGCATGCTCCAACGTCGGCAACCGAGACAGGAGAACGCGGCGGGCTTCTCCTTCGTTTCGCGCCAACGCCAGCGCGCATCGCAGAACGTCGCCTGGCGGTAGCACTCCGAGTTCGTCACGCAGCTGACCGGAGCTTCCGCCAGTGTCGAACATCGTGACGACGGCGTTCACAGACAGCCACGGATTGCGCTTGAGACCGCCGATCAAACTCGGCAACCCGGTGCCTCCGCCAAAACACCCGATCTTCAGCTTTCTAAGGCGCATGCCAACGTGGAATTGTATCCGCACCTAAAATGGTTGCATGAGTGCAGGCGTCAAAACGCCGCTGCAGCCGGTGGTCGAGGATCTGCAGCGCATCTTCGGAACTCGGTTGAAAGCAGTGATGCGATACGGCTGGCGGCCTCGTGATCGAACGCCGAGCCTCGCGCTCGTGCAGTCGTTGACACTCGACGATCTGGGCGCTTGCGCGGCGCGCACATTACAGTGGCACCGCAGCGGCTGTGCCACGCCGCTCCTCCTCACGCCTCACGAGTTCGCACGCTCACTTGATGCGTTTCCGATCGAGTACGACGAGATCCTTGCCACGAGTGAGCTTGTCGCCGGCGCGCATCCGTTTGAGGGGCTGTCGATTTCGCGCGCCGACCTGCGCCGCGCCTGCGAGGTGCAGGTGAAAAGCCATTTGCTGCACCTGCGCGAGGATTACCTCGAGGGCGCCGGGCGACCCTCGCACGTCGCCGCGCTCGTCAAAGAATCCGCGCCCGCGTTTGTCGCGCTCATCCGGCATCTGGCGCGACTTGACAATGCGCCGATGGAGACAAACGCCGAACTCATTGAGTACGCCTCGCGCAGGATCGGACTCGAGCCGCGTGTTGTCAGCGATGTGATCGCCCTCGCCGAACCGCAACCGATGGATACCGTAGACGCCAGCCGCGTTTTTCCCGCGTATCTCTCGGCGGTTGAACGCTTCGCCGAATTTGTCGACTCATGGCAGGCTTGAGCGGGGTTTCGAGGTTCCGGAGTGCCGGGGTTCCAGCGTCCGGGAAGGCGAAGCGTCTCGGATGCGTGTTCGTGCTGGCGCTGAGCGTGGCGGCGCATGCCCACGCACAGGATCCGCCGGAGTTGACGGGCGCAGTCAACGACTTTGCCAACGTCATCGATCAGGACGTTGAGAGCCAACTCGAGGTGCTGATTGAAAAGCTCATGGCCGCGACCGGCGACACGATGGTCGTGGTCACTGTCGTCACCTACCAGCCGTATCCCGACCTGGCGTCGTATGCGGTCAAGATGTTCGAGAACCGAGGCAGGGGGATCGGACAAAAAGGCAAAGACAACGGTTTGCTGATGGTGCTCGCGGTGAAAGATCGCGCCGTGCGCGTCGAGGTGGGATACGACCTCGAAGGCATCATCACCGACGGATTCGCGGGCGAGACGAGCCGCGAAACCATGGTGCCGTATTTCAGGAATGGTGATTACGGCGGTGGGCTGCTGGCGGGCGCCACGCGCCTGGCGCAGCGTATCGCGCAGGCGCGCAACGTCACGCTCGACAACATTCCTCAACCCCCATCACCGACTCAGCCGGTGATCGGCGGCGACATTCCGTGGATCTTCTTTCTGATTGCCGCGATCGTCATCTGGAACTTCTTCCGCGGGCTGTTTGGTCCGCGGCGTCGGCGAAGACGCTGGACCAGCACGGTGGGTCCGTTTGGATCGGGCTATGGTGGATGGGGATCGAGCGGAGGTGGATGGAGTTCTGGCGGTGGAGGATTTGGCGGCGGGTTTGGCGGATTTGGCGGTGGCCGCTCCGGCGGCGGTGGCGGCGGGGCAAGTTGGTAGTAACAAGACGGGTGCGATGGGTGCTCGGGTGGGAGCTGCGGTGCACAGGTGCGGAAAGGTGCGAAGGTGCGGTACTTGCGTGCGGTGCGGCTCGGCGCCTGCGCACCGCACCGATGCACCTGCGCCCTCGGGCACCGCACAAGAACCTTCCACACCTGCCGCACCCACCGCACTTAGCCCCAGAAATCACTTGTGTCTACAACGCCAACGGCGCGATACCGCCCGAACGGTGCTGCTATCACGCCCCAAAATTGCGCGGGCCATGGCGCCGCGATTGTCAACACAAGTGAACTGAGGGGTTAAGCACCTGGATAAGCACCTAGAATGGAGGAATGATGAGGACCGTCGTTCGTGCGACCGCGCTTGCGGCGTTGATCTCCGTTGCGGCAGTCGCGTCTTCGGGCTGTTCGTATAACCGCTTCGTCGGCCAGGAAGAAGCGATCAAGGCGCAATGGGCGCAAGTGGAAAATCAGTTGCAGCGCCGCAACGACCTGATTCCCAATCTGGTCGAAACCACCAAGGGCTTCGCGCAGCAGGAGCGCGACGTCTTTGGCCGAATCGCCGACTCGCGCGCCAAGCTCGCCGGAGCGCAAACGCCGGAGCAGACGATCGCGGCCGCCAACGAGCAAAGCGCCGCGCTCGCGCGCCTGCTCGTGGTGGTTGAGAACTATCCGCAGCTGCGGTCGAGCGAAACGTTTGCGCGCCTGATGGACGAGCTCGCCGGCACGGAGAACCGGTTGTCCGTCGAGCGGATGCGCTACAACGAGCGGGTCCAGGAATACAACACGGCGCGGCGGCAGTTTCCGGCGAACGTTACGGCGGGAATCTTTGGATTCAAGGAATACCCGCTGTTCCAAGTGCCGGAGTCGGCGAAAGTGGTGCCGAAGGTGGACTTCTCGCGCCCACCGACACAATAGCGCTCGAGGTTCCGGGGTTCCGGGGTTCCGGGCGACGAGAGTTCCAAGTCTCGGTTGAACGTTCAAACGGGTTCAACCGCACTCATGAGGGCTCTGAACACCCGAACTTCGGAACCCCAGAACTTCGAACTAGGAACTTCGGAACCCAGGAACTTCGAACCTTGAAACTTCGGAACCTCGGAACCCCGGAACCTTTCCAACCCCCGAGCCCTCTGCCCCATCCAAACTAATGCCGGTGGACGATGTCGCCCTTGCTGCTCGAGGGGATACGGACGCGTTCGAACGTGTATATCGGGCCCATCTGGGCCGGGTGCACAACCTTGCGCGTAGGATGGCGGGACCCGAGGCGGCCGACGAGGTTGCGCAGGACGTGTTCGTCCGCGTGTGGCAGAAGCTCCACACGTTCCGCGGCGAGTCGTCGTTTGCCACCTGGCTCCATCGCCTTGCCGTCAACGTCATCGTGGAGCGCTTCCGCGCTCTCGGGACCGCGCGCGATCGCTTCCTCGCCGACAGTGAGGAAACGCTCGAACGGATGCCGGGCATTGGCTTGGCGCCTGTGCGCTACGACGCACGGCTCGATCTCGATACGGCGTTGAAGCGGCTGCCGCCCGGGGCACGCGCAGTGTTCGTGCTTCACGATGTCGAGGGGTATCGGCACGAAGAGATTGGTGAGATCCTCGGCGTCTCGATTGGGACGTCGAAATCACAGCTTCATCGCGCACGCATGACGCTGCGCACGCATCTGACCGAACGGAGAGTGGCCACGTGAACATGCATTGGATCGAGCGGTTGTCGGACTACCTGGATGGCGATCTCTCGCCCGCCGACCGGACCGCGTGCGAGGCGCATCTCGCCGCATGCGCCCTGTGTCGCGCCGGGCTCGATGAGTTGCGTGTCGTGATCGCAGCGGCGAAAGCCGATCCGGATGTGATGCCCTCGACCGATCTGTGGCCCGGCGTCATCAACCGAATCGACGCGGCTCAAGGCGGGGCCCGGTTGTGGGGCCGCGCGTCCGCCCGGCCGAAACGAATCTCTTTCACACTTCCCCAGCTTGCCCTCGCGGCTTCTCTGTTGATTGCCGTCTCCGCCGCGGTCGCCTACGTCGCGACCGGCCGCAGCGCTGCGATCCATCAGCCCACAGCCGCGGAGCGGCCTATTCAGGCGATGGCCGAACCGGTGATCCCGCCGTCGGCCGACGTTGCGCGTGCCAATTTTGCTGATGCCCAGTTCGATCGGGCGGTCTCCGATCTGGAGCGAATTCTCGTGGAGCAGCGCGACGAACTCGATCCGCGGACGGTAATGGTGATTGAGCGGAACCTGGCTGTAATCGACGAAGCAATCCGACAAGCGCGGGCGGCGCTCGACGCCGACCCGGCCAATCCGTTCTTGAATTCGCACCTTGCCGAGGCACGCCGCCACAAGCTCGATCTGCTGCGCCACGCGACGACGCTCAATTCCGCCGGAGATTGATGGACATGAATCGGATGTGGACTCTTGGTGTGGTGTGTGGTCTCGCGCTGAACGCGCCTGTGTGGGCGCAGGATCGCGTCGCTGCGCCCGCAGCGGACACGCAGCAGCCTCCTATCCAGGCGCGACCGGGCGGGCCCGAAGGATCCCCGAAAACCGATCAAACCGTCGATGTGGTCAAAGGCACGCGTCTCGTGCTCACCAACAATGCCGGCGAAGTCGTAGTCCGCTCGTGGGATCGCGAGCAAGTGCGCGTGCAGGCGAGTCACAGCGAGCGCGAGAAGATCGATGTGCAGACGGCGGAAATGACGCTGCGCGTCCGCGCGCGTGCGGCGCGTGGGCCCTCGAGCCTGGTGGACTATCAGCTCACCGTGCCGCGGTGGATGCCGGTTAACCTGTCAGGCACGTATCTCGAAGCGACGATCGAGGGCACGACGGCGGAAGTCACGGTCGAAACCGTTCATGGCAATGTGCGCGTCGGCGGCGGCTCCGGCAACGTCTCGGTCCGCTCGATCGAAGGCACGATCACTGTGGACAAGGCGTCGGGCCGCGTGCAGGCGACCACCGTCAACGAGGGGATTCGTGTCACCAACGTGACCGGCGACGTCACCGCCGAAACCACCAATGGCGACATCGTGGTCGAGAACGCGCAGAGCTCGAGCCTCGAAGTCTCGACGGTGAACGGCGACGTGACGTTCAACGGCGCGGTGCGCGACAAGGGATCGTACCGCGTGACCACGCATAGCGGCGATATCCGCCTGGGTCTGGGTGGCGCGAACAACGCCACCGTGTTCGTGCGCACGTTCCAGGGTGATTTCAACGCCGATTTTCCGATTCAACTGCCGGAAGGCCAATCGGCGCGCAGCGGCAGCAAGCGATTCAACTTCACGCTCGGCAGCGGCTCCGCGCGCATCGAGCTGCAGTCGTTCAACGGCGACATCGTGATCGCCCGCGGCCGCGTCCTGTCGCCTCAGGAACTGCGGGAACAGCGCCGTAAGGGAGAGGGGAAGATCAAGGACTTCGCGTTCCACGTCGATCATGATGTCGACATTGATCGCGCGTTCAACTTCGAGTTCGATCACGATTGGCAACTCGATCTCGAGGTTCATCCCGAGCCCGAGCCGCTTCCGGTTCCCGTCCCGACGCCGGTGCCGCAGCCGCGGCCCAAAACCCCGCAAAGATAAACAACTGGCGATGTCGCGAGATCCTCAGATGTGACGCTCGTCAGCTCGGTGACGAAGGTGTAATCTGGCACGCATGACCCTCGCTGAATCTCTGCTACCGGAATTCGATCGCGAGATGCGGCTCACGCGGCGCGTGCTCGAGCGCGTGCCGGACGCGCAGTTCGGCTGGAAGCCGCACGAAAAAAGCATGACGCTCGGACGCCTCGCCGAGCATCTGACTGAGATGCCCTGGTGGCTGACGGTGACGATTAAAGAGTCGAGCTTCGAAGCGAGCACGCAGCGGCCGGCCGATTACACGCCGCCTGCCACGCGCGCGGCTGTGCTCGCCGCGTTCGATAAAAACGTGGCGGAGTCACGCGCGGCCCTCGCCGGCCGCGGCGACGGCGAACTGATGGCGCCGTGGACGCTGAAGAACCACGGCAAAGAGGTGTTCACGATGCCGAAGATGGCGGTGATTCGCGGCTTCGTGCTCAATCACATGATCCATCACCGCGGGCAGATGAGCGTCTACCTGCGCCTCCAGAACGTGCCGGTGCCGTCCGTATACGGACCGTCGGCCGACGAACAGTCCTCCTAATCTGTCGATGTCGCGACGTGTCGATATGGCGATGTGATGTGCTGATGTGTCTGGCGATGTCATGATGTAATGTGCGATGTTGCGGCACATCGCCACATCACATCGCCACATCACATCGCCACATCGATAGACACCTCGCAACATCGCTTCATCGCCACATCACATCGCCACATCGACACATCGACACATCGCGACATCGTCAGATGTCACTTGCCAATCTGGAATTCTGTACGCGCCGATTGCGCGACGACCTCGCTGTCGCGCCGGGCGGTCACCTGAACGAAGTAACGGCCGGGCGCGAGCTGCAGGTTGTCAGCAAGCTTCACGCCGGTGCTGGTGAGATCGCGCACTTCGAACGTGCGTACCCCGTCGACGGCGAACACGGCGACGTCGTAGTGCGTCGCGTTGGCGACCGGTTGCCACATGAACGTGCGATTGAACGGCACGCCTGCCGCGGGGCTGGTTAGCTTGACCACAGGCGGTCCGCCGCCCTCAGCGCACCGCGAGCAGCCGGCGACGACGAGGACCGACAGCGCCACGGCACGGACGAGCATCGACAGTTTCCGGCTCCGCAAGGGGGCCATTCGCGCCAGCAGTGTAAACCGTTATACTCCCGGCGGAGGCGTCCATGCCCGCACGATCCCGTACCGGCTCCGTTTCGCGTCGCGACTTTACCCGGCTTTTTGCCGTCGGCGGTTCCGCTGCGCTGTTCGCCCATCCGGCGTGGGCCCAGTCGGCCGCAATCCGTCCCCCGCTGGCCACAGCCGGTCCCGGCGCCGGCGAGGCATTTTGGAAAAGCGTGCGGGCGCAGTTCGTGATGCCGCCGGAGCTGGCGGTCATGAATGCGGCCAACCTCTGTCCGTCTTCGGCTCCGGTCCTCGAGGCGCTGACGCGCGAAACGCGCAACGTCGATCAGGATCCGTCGCAGCAAAACCGCAATCGGCTGGGGCCGGCGAAAGAGGCCACCCGCAAGGCACTCGCCGAGTTCCTGCGCGTCACGCCCGAAGAAATCGTCATTACGCGCAACACCAGCGAGTCGAACAACTTCATTTCGAGCGGGCTGGATCTCAAGGGCGGCGAGGAGGTGCTCATCTTCAGCGACAACCATCCGTGCAACAACACGGCATGGCTCGAGAAAGCGAAGCGATTTGGCTACGAGGTGAAGGTGGTGCCGCAGAAGAACCCGCATCCAGGGTTCGACTACTACATTGACGCGTTCACCAAAGCCATTACGCCACGGACACGCGTGTTGTCGTTCACGCATCTCACGAGCACGGTTGGCGACCTGTTCCCGGCAAAGGACCTGTGCCGTCTCGCCCGCGAGCGCGGCATCATCAGCATGATCGACGGCGCGCAGACGTTCGGCCTGCTCGATGTCGATCTTTCGGATATTCAGCCGGACTTCTACTCCGGCAGCGCGCACAAGTGGCCCTGCGGTGCTCGTGAGTGCGGCGTGCTCTACGTCAACGCTCGTGTGCACGATCAGTTCTGGGGATCGGTCTACAGCGCCTATCCAGGCGCGGTCGGAATTTCGCGGAAAGTCGAAGCGTTGGGACAACGCGACGAAGCGACGATCATCGCCTTTGGCGAAGCGCTGGCGTTTCAGACGAAAGTGGGACGCAAAGCGATCGAGCAGCGATCGCGCGGCCTCGCGCAGCAGCTCATGACCGGCCTGGCGAGGATTGATGGTGTGAAGTTGTGGACCAGCCCGGCGCCTGATCGCTCCGCGGCAGTGGTCTCGTTCTTACCCGGTTCGCTCGACGCGCGCAAGCTGGCGCAAACGCTGTACGAGAAAGACAAGATCGGCATTACGACGCGCGGCGGAGACGATCGCCCTGGTCTCCGCGTGTCGCCGCATTTCTTCAACACGCCTGAGGAAGTCGATCGGTTGGTGGCGGCGTTGTCGGGATATGTGCGGACCGGGACACTGTAAGTTCGCAGGTCGGCCAGGTCCGCTCGCTAACGCTCCCTTGCAGGAATCGCGGCCGTTCGGCCGTGAATTTCTAGCGAGGCTCCGCCTCGGACCGACGAGCATGTGGTTCCGCCTCGCTAGAGGAAGTGTCTTCTTGCCCGCACTCCGTGCGGGCGAGACGCCTTGAAGGGCCGGTCGAAAAATTTGACTCGTTTGTAAGGATTCTGGCCCTTCAAGGCGTCTAGGCGGCCAAAAGGCCCGCGACCACGTACGACAACATGCAGTGGCGGACCTTCAGGTCCGCCCAGCCGGCGCGCGCTAAAGGGCCCGCGGCCACATGACCATGTCGCGCGGACTCTCAGGTCCGCGACCTGTTAACCTGCCAGCGAAGCAAACCTGTTGGCATGCCAGTCTGAGCGCCGCGAGTCGGGGCCAACCCTGAGCGAGCGGACGCGAGTCGAACGGCGAACCTACTGCTGCTGCGACGACGTCGTTGTCCTTACCGTCGGGTACTTAATCCCCAACTGCTCCAGGTAGGTCGAGTACTTGCTCGGGTCGTAGTAATACTTCTTCATCTCCTCGCGATACTTCTCGAGAGTCGCCTTGTTCAACCACACCGGAGGCGGCGTGTCCTTGGTGATGAACGGGATGTACTTCTGCTCCTTCGTTTGCACGTCATTGAAGTAATCCCACGCCTGCGACACCAGCTCCGGGCGCGTGACGAAATCGAGAATCGTCATCGCCTGCACCTTTGCGCCCGCCACGACACCCTTGTGCGCGATGGGTGTCGCCATCGAGATCGCGTTGGCCCAGTTGTGACCTGGCAGCCCCGGGATGTTCGACGGATAGCGCAGCGTCACCGTGGGCAGGTTCCACGAGATGTCGCCGATATCGTCCGAGCCGCCGCCGCGTTTGTCTTCTTCACGCACCGGCGTTCCGAGCGGCGCGAGCGACATCGCCAGCCCTTCCTGCCGCGCGTTGCCGAGCTCCTTCTGAATGCCGCGGGCAAGCGCCTGATCCGCCTCGCTCCAGGTCGGCAGGCCAACCCGCTTGATGTTTTCGTGCATCGTCTCGGCGGTGATCTTGTTCATGTGCTGCGGCCACGCTGTGCCCAGGATGCGCGAGCTCCATTTCGTGTTGGTCATCAGCGCGGCGCCTTCCGCCATCTTGTTGCCGATGTCCCAGAGCTCTTTGATGTGCGGGTAGTCGGTTTCGCGGAAGTAGTACCACACGCTCGCGTTGCGCGGGACGACGTTTGGCTGATCACCGCCGTTGGTGACGACGTAGTGCGAGCGTTGTGTCAGACGGAGGTGTTCGCGCCGGTAATTCCAGCCCGCGTTCATCAGTTCAACAGCATCGAGCGCTGAACGGCCGCGCCAGGGCGCCCCGGCGCTGTGTGCCGACTCGCCTTCAAAGGTGTACTCGATCGACACCAGACCGTTGTTGCCGCCTTCCCCCCACGACACCTCGAGGTTATTGCCGACGTGCGTAAACAGGCAGAGGTCCACGCCCTTGAATACGCCGTCGCGCACGAACCACGCCTTCGACGCCACGAGCTCCTCGGCCACCCCGGGCCACAGCATCAAGGTGCCCGGCAGCTTCTCGCGCTCCATGATCTCCTTGACCGCGATCGCGGCGAGGATGTTGAGCGGCATCCCCGAGTTGTGCCCTTCGCCGTGTCCCGGCGCTCCCGCAATGATCGGATCGTGGTACGCCACACCAGGCTTCTGCGACGCCTGCGGAATGCCGTCGATGTCGGAGCCGAGCGCGATCACCGGTTTGCCCGATCCCCAGCGCGCGACCCAGGCGGTAGGAATACCGGAAGTACCGCGCTCAACGGTGAAGCCGTTCTTCTCGAGAATGCCGGTGACATAGCGCGACGTCTCGAACTCCTGGAAGCCGAGCTCGCCGAAGCTGAACACCGAGTCCACCATTTCCTGCGCCATCTTGGCGCGCGCGTCGATCCTGGACGCCGCGTCCGTCTTCAACGCCTCGAGTTTTGGATTTGCGGTTTGCGCGGAAACCGCCGTCGTGATGATCAGAAATCCGATGGCCGCCCTACCGGCGGAGCGTGCGTGTTGCATGCGTTAGAGTTTATACAAGGTGTCGTCGGATTACCTTCCTCTGCGGCGATGGGCGGGCGGTCACAAGATGACGGTCTATGCGTGGGCGCGTCCGCGGCGCTTTCCGGAACTGCCTGATCCGGTCGGTCGCCATTTCGACGTCGCGGCCCACACCCGCGTCCTGGCGCTGTGCCACTGGCAGGCGGGCGCGCCAGCACATCCGACCTTGATTCTGCTGCATGGCCTCGAGGGATCGAGCAACGCGCATTACATGCGCGGTGTGGCGGCCAAGGCGTGGACGCGCGGCTTCAACGTCGTCCGCCTCAATCAGCGCAACTGCGGCGGCACGGAGCACCTCTCGCGCAGCCTGTATCACTCCGGGCTGACGGCGGATCCACTCTTCGTGTTACGCGAGCTGATCGAGCGCGATGGCTTGCGGCGGATTGCGTTTGCCGGCTACTCGCTTGGCGGCAATCTGGCGCTGAAGCTCGCCGGTGAATTGGGACGTGACGCGCCGCCGGAACTCAAGGCGGTCGCCGCGGTGTCGCCGGTTCTCGAGCTCGACGTGTGCGTACGCGCGATCGAGCGCCGTCAGAACCTGGCGTACCAGTGGAACTTCGTCCGCAATCTCAAAAGCCGTTTGCGCCGCAAATCGCGCGTGTTTCCGAGCGATTGGGACTTGAGCAAGCTCCGGCGCGTCTGGACGATTCGCGCGTTCGACGAGCACTACACTGCGCCGCACCACGGTTTTGCGGGCGCCAGCGACTACTACCATCGCGCCAGCGCGATGCGCGTCATCGATCGGATTCAAGTACCGGCGCTGGTCATCACCGCGGAGGACGATCCGTTCGTGCCGTCGGAACCATTCCGCGATCCGCGTATCACGAACAACCCGAACATCACGACGATCATTACGTCGCATGGCGGGCACTGCGGATTCGTCGCGGAACCCAACGGGTACGATGGGTATTGGGCGGAAAGGAAGATCGTCGATTTTGTGGAGGCGCAGACTTCTGTGATTGCAGATCCTTGATTGCAGATCTCTGATTGCAGCTTGATTGAGCGATTGACTTCAAATCATCAATTCAATCCGCCAATCGCCAATCAACAATGTGCAATCACGCAGCGCGCAACCTTTCCAACATCATCTGCCCGAACGCGGCGCCCTTCCCTTCTTCTTCGTGCTTGAAATAAACGTAGACGTCCTTACACGTTTTCGCGAGCTCTTGCGCTGTCTCCGTCCAGCGCGCGATGTCCTGCTCTTGATAACCCTCGTCACGCAGGCGGAAATACGCGTAATCGGCCGTCGTCACCACGGGTGTGGATCGCTTTTCGCTGTCGGCCACGCAGAGCGCGAGGTTTCGCTTTCGCAGCCGCTCGTAAACGTCGTCGTCCAACCAGGAGTCGTTGCGAAACTCGAACGCCGCGCACAGGCGCGGCGGCAGCGTGTCGAGAAACGCGTCGAACACCGCGAGATCCTTCTTGAAGTTAGGCGGCAGTTGAAACAGCAACGCGCCGAGCTTCGGACCGAGCTCGGCGGCCACGTCGCAAAACGCGCGCACGGGATCGCTGAC
>JBKPAJ010000160.1:0-13037 GCA_046726375.1 Acidobacteriota bacterium | reverse complement strand
TGAATTCCCATCACGCTCGCCATGGTGCCTCGTCCATCGAAGGCATCATCGTGATCGTGAATCACGTATCGGGGCCGCCGCGTCCCAGCGCCAAGCCTCGCGAAGTTGCTGTGCGGTCCACGCCGCCGTCGGATGCTCGGTGACGGCCACGTGACAATCCTCCGACGATCGTGCGCGAAGATGACGAGCGATTGATTCTAAAGACACGGAGAGTCCGAGTGGTTGAAGGAGCACGCTTGGAAATTGCTCTGGCGGTCTGCGACGGCGTGCTACAGATTTCGATTACTGTTGCAGATCCAGAGAGTTAGCCGCGCTCGCGTCACATCGGTCGATCACCGTGAACCTCAGTAGATCTCGCGGAATCGACAAGGTCACGTCACAGTTACGTCACAGTGGACCGTGGAGCGTAGAATGTCAGGTATGCCACGTCGCGCACGAGTCGTGACCTGGAACGGCAAAGACGTTCCCCCCGAGCTCCGGGAATTGCCCGCGGGTCGTTACATCATCGAGGCCGTCGAAGAGGAAGCGCCCACCCTGTCTCCAGAAGAGGAAGCCGGCATTGAGGCCGCGCTTGAATCGTACCGCCAGGGCCGCGTCGTCGACGCGAAGCGCGCCCGCGAGATCATCGACGCAGCCCTTGGGCGTTGAACGTCACCTACACCGAAGAGGCGGTCGCCGACATCGTGGAAGCGATCACCTATCTGAACGAACGCAATCCCACTGCCGCAGCGAGGTTCGACGCAGAGATCGCGCGCCGTATTGAACGCTTAGCAGACCGTGAGTTTGAAGGACCGATTTCTCGTCTGCGCTCGGGTGCTGTCGTACGCAGTTGGGGCGTGCCGCCATTTCGGATCTACTACCAGCGTCATCCGGACGAGCTCTTGATTCTGCGTGTCTACCACCAAAAGCGGCGACCGATTACTCGGTGACAACCCCACGCGAAGCGCTACGAATCGTTTGGCGATTCGGCCGGCTGTCCATCTGACGTTCCGGTGCGAAATCCGCCTGGGGACGCTGCGATGTCGGTAAGTCTGTATTCAGCCAGAGCGGCCAGCAACATCCTGTCGTCAGGCCGCTCCCACGCACATGCGATCGGCGCCAGCCCGCTTCACCCATTCGCGGAGGCCATTTCGGTGTGGACATCGTACCGGCCTTTCGAAAGATGTCCACGAAATCGGATCCGGCAGCGCGCGATCATGCGAGAGGTCCGGCGCTGCTCTTCCCCGCACGCGACGGCCGCCGAGATGAGAGTTTAAAGGGTGTTCGTTGACGGGCTCTGACGCAACGCCAGAACAGCCTCACGCTATTCTGGCAACCCGACCTGCTGACGCAGCGCTTTCACGCGCGGGTCGCCTCCGAGAAATGCAAATTCGGGGCTGTTCAATGTAAAGCCCATTCGCACGGGGCCGACACCAGCCATCCGCTGCAACTGCTCGATGGTGCGGTCTTTGTCTCCGAATCCGGCAAAGACCAGCGCATATTGAAATGGGCCACGCCGATGTGGGTAACGCATCGGGGCTGCGGCCGCGAGCGCCTCGGCTTCTTCTCGCCGCCCTGCTTTCGCGTACGCATACGCCAAGTAGCCCCAATTATTGGAGGCGGAGGAGGCCAGGACCTGAATCGCATCAGCCGTCCGCCCCTGGGCCAGCCGCGCCCGCCCGACGCATTCGCTGGCCGACACCATCTCCTTTGGCAGCCGTTCGCAGTACTGTGCGGCTTGATCGTATCGGCCCGCCGACAACAGCACCAACGCTAACTCGGATTCGGGCCGGGGTGACAATGGATCATTCGCTGCCCCAGCCCGCGCTTCCCGCACGGCCTCGTCCATGCGACTGAGCGGCCATAACACGAAGCGCGCGAATGCGAGGCGTGCGGTGGAGAGGCTCGGGTCGATCTCGATTGCACGCCGAAAGCTCCGCTCCGCCAGATCCCACTGTCCGTCGCGCGCGTAGGCGGTTCCCAGCGCGCTGTGCGCTTCCGATAACAACGGGTCCAGCTCGATCGCCCGCTCGGCCGCCGCGCGCATCTTGTCCAGCTTCTCCGCCCGATTGGGATCGATTGGGCCCTGAAACGATTGGAACGCGTACGCGACAGCCAGCCCGGCATAGGCCGGCGCGATCGAGGGATCCTTGCCGATCGCCTGCTCGAACAAACCGATCACCTCGTCATCGCCAGAAAAACGCACATTTCCAGCCGCGCGGGCACGTAGATATAGATCGTAGGCTTCGGTGTCATAGCGCCTGAGCCCGCGCCCGAGTTTTAATTGCAAGGCGTTGACAATCCCTCGAGAAATCTCTTGCTGGATCGCGAGGACGTTCCTCACCTCCCGGTTAAACGTGCCGGTCCACAGCGGCACATCGTCGCGTACACGTACCAACCGCGCGGTGATCCGCACCTCCGGCCCACTGCGCGCCACCGACCCCTCCACGATGTACTCGACGTTGAGCTGGCTGGCCGCTTCACCGATGGTGCGCGGCATACCCTTGAGCGCGAAGGACGACGTCCGGGAGCGCACGGTCAAGCCGGCTATGCCGGAAGCCTGGCGGATAATTTCGTCCGTGAGACCGTCGACGAAGTTGTCGTTGCCTGGGTCCTTACTCAGGTTGACCAGCGGGAGCACCGCAAGCGGGACAGGCGCTTCCTTGCTTAGCGTCCAGCGCATGCCTCCCGCCGTCGCCACCACTATCAAGCTCATCAGGCCGACGGCGAGCCAGAGCGGCTTCGCACTGGCCCCTTGCGTGGCGCCGTCCGCGCGACGCCGAGACCCGGGCACGTAGCCGCCCTTTGGCAGCTCAATCACGAGCAGATCCTGGCTGCCTTCAGTGGAGTAGTACTTGTTCAGGCGGGCCCGAAGCCGCACGGCCTCGGTTCGTACCGTCGAATCCAGTTTGGGATCGTAATCCGGCCTCCGACCAAAGACTTCCACGCCAATGAGGGATTCCTTCAGCTCGTCGTCCCTCCCCTCGATGTGGCGTTCGACAAGAAACCGCAACAGCTTTGAAAGACGTTCGGTCCGCGCAAAGGCGTCGCTCGACAGCACGCGTTCTAATTCCTGTTTGAGGAGCTGCCGCTCGCGCAGCGCGGATTCCATGGGAATCGGAGGATATCGCATCGATTCGGGTCCCGGCAATGTTGTGACAACCCCACCGCAACCCCGCGTAACTTCCCGCTCCCACGATCATCGGTCACGTTTTATCTGCGGCGTGCGGATACACGGCGCAACATTGGGTTGACGACGACCTTCTGATGCACAACCTGCAGCCGCGGATCATCGCGCATCCCAGGGATGAGTTTCGGAAACGCCAAATTGACCAGTCAGCGCATCACGGGGTACGCAGCCATGTCGATGAAGCGCTGCTGCCTCCTGACAGGAGGAGCCATGCCGCGAACGTCGGACAACATCAGCCCAGTCCCTTGTCGCCACACGGCGAGGCACTGGCATCTATGCGTCCTGCTTCTGTCGGCGCTGATCGTGCCGCTGTCCGCGCACGCCGACGTCGTCACCGACTGGAACGCGATCGCCGACGCCGTCGCACCGCGCTTCGGCGCCCCTCAGCAGCAATCGCGCGCGCTGGCGATCGTCCAGATCGCCGTCCACGACGCGCTCAACGCCATCGCGCCGCGCTACGCGCGCTATACGAACATCGGTCTCGCCCAACCCGGCGCCTCCCCCGACGCCGCCGTCGCCGCGGCGGCGAGACAGGCCCTGCTCGCGCTGCTCAGCCCCGTGGACTCGGCGTTGAAACTGGCGGCGATCGGCATGATCGAGAACGCGTACCTGGCGACGGTCGGGCCGGCGCCGTACGACGCCGCGACGCAGGCGGGCATCGACATCGGCGAGGATGCAGCCGAAGCGATCCTCGCCGCGCGCGTCGGCGACGGATCGGATCACCCGCATCTTCCGTACACGCTGTTGCCGGCGCCAGGCGTCTATCAGCCGACGCCGAATCCGGAGTTCCCAGCGGTCATTACTCCTTCGTTTGCCAACTGGGCGCATGTCACGCCGTTCGTTCTGCGCAGCGGCGCGGATTTCGAAGTGGAGCCCGGCGCCATCTTCGATCTGACGAGCCCCGAGTACACGCGCGCCTACAACGAGGTCAAACAGCTCGGCGACGCACGCGTGCGCGGTGCGCTGCCCGATTCGGAGGAAAGCGACATCGCACGCTTCTGGCCCGGCGGCGGCGGCAACTGGAACGCGAATGCGCGTGTGATCGTCAACGGCATGGGTCTCGATCGATGGCAGCACGCGCGCCTGTTCGGGCTGATCAACCTCGCTCAGGCCGACGCGCTGATCGCGAACCAAACCTGGAAGTACACCTACACCTTCTGGCGACCGGTCACTGCGATTCGCTGGGCCGACGACGGCAATCCGGATACGGCGAGCGATCCGATCTGGCGCCCGTTTCTTGTGACCCCGCCGTATCCGGACTTCCCCTGCGCGCTACCCACCGGTACCGGCGCCCAGGCCGAGGCGATCCGCGAGTTCTTTGGAACGGACAATGTGCCCTTCACCCGCAGCGTCTCTGCGCCGCTGGTTCCATTGCCGGCGCCTATGACGGACTTGCCAGGCAAGGTGATTACCCGCAGCTTCCAGTCGCTCTCCGAAGCGGTAGAAGAAGCGCAAAGCGCGCGGGTCTACGGCGGCCTGCACTTTTGGGAAGGCTGTGTGGCCGGGGCGCGTCAGGGAAAGCAGATAGGCCACTTTGTGGTCCAGCATGCACTGCGACCGCTACGCCATCTTCGCTCGACGCGATGATTCCTCGGGGACGCCCATCGGGGCGCCGTTCGTGGTCAACAACCAATTCAACCCGGTCGACGTTGCCGCCCCCGGTCACGTTCAATTCAGTTCAAGGAGTGTCGTATGGCAGGAGTCAGCTTTGCTCAGGTGTTGGTCGCTGCGAGCCTCGTCGCTGGATCCGTGACTGAGGCCTCGTCCCAGAATGGCAATGGAGCCCTCGGTATCGTCGACGTCGAAGTCCACGAGACATCCTCGGTCAAGACGATCATCGGACGGGACGCGAATGGTGCGCAGGTCGCGAAGTACGAGATCACCCTTGGCAGCTACGTCATGGACCCGTTCTTTACCGAAGGTATCGAGGGGTTGGTCATCGACGGTCGTCGCATCACGATAGACGTCGGCAACGTACACCGCTATTTCGAAACCGTCGACTATCCCGACATCGTCGCGATGCTGCCAAGGGGTGAGCTGGGCGCTTTCGTCGGTGACCCGCGCGTGGTGCCGGTGCTCGCGAGCTGGGGGATTCGGTACCGCGCTGGGAAAGTGCTGGGAGCCGGGCAGGTCGCATTCGTGGATGAACCGCCACCGATCGGGATGATCGCTGATACTGGATACTCCGACGACAAGACTTGCAATGGGATCACCTGCGGCTACGTGGCCGGCATGCAGGACACCCAAGAGATCTTGCTGAACCAGAACGGGATTCGGGTCACGAGCACTCACACCGATGGTGCTTGCGGTGCGAACTCTGGTCCGGGCGGCGGTTGTGCGCTGTGTGGCGGCGGCACCCAGGCCCAGGTGCCGGCACCGTACGTGGGTCTCATCACCGCGAGCGTCTTGCTCGGCGATCTTCCCAACCAGACATACTTCGCGCAGTTCTGCACGAATCCGAATAACCTGGCGCCGTTCTTCGGGCCGTTCTTCGAGGTCAAGGCCTGCCGTATCAATGGCGTGGACCTGGGACATTGCCCAGCGGCGGCCAGTACACGAGCTGTGGCTGCACTGCCAACCCGGCCATCAAGTGCATGCCGTGCCATGACTTTCTGGACGGGATACTTGGGCACTACAATTACATTCCGCCGGTTCTCGGGGAGATCGACGCGACGACACACAATCCGATCAGCAGCGAAGCGAGCGAGGCGCTCAAGCACATCGAGGGCTTCGATTGGACCGCATCTAATTTCCTGCAGTTCAGCTATGGCGAGAGCCCGCGCGAGAAGAACGTCTACTGCACGGCGGACGTTCAATGCGCGGAGGGATTGTTCTGCTCGCTGAAGGAATTCGGCTGGGGCAAGTGCAGCCCGATCGAGGAGCCAGCGCCAGCAACTCGGCCTGCAGCTCGCGATTTCTCGGACGCTCGTCGACCTCCGAATCGTTAAGGAATTTCACGAAACGGTGGTCGAGGCGATCCGCGAAGAGTCGCCGGAGACCGCGCGGCGCATTGTCGCCCGGCTGAAAGAACGACGTGCCCTGCGGCCAAGCGTCGAACTCCCGACGCTCACCGGAGGCCCTGATGGCGATTTGGCGGTGATCCGCTGGACGAGCTGATCGCGGACACGCGTGTTCAAGACAACCATGTTCTGATCGAACTGCATGTGGTCAGCAAGTTCATCGACGTCGGGGCCTATGACACGGGCACCAACACAGTTAGGGTCGTCCGCAAGCCGTAGCCGCACAGCGCGCATCGGTATTTCGAGGAGGAGGGATGGGCATGTCTCGAACGAGCACCACCGTTGCTGTCATCACGTTCGTGTTGCTGATTGCGCCGGTGCCATGTGTGCGCGCACAGGCACAACCCGCAACGGCATCACACGACGGAAACGTCGTGATCGATTGGAATGCGATCGCGCAGAATGCCATTGTCACGGTGGCTGCGCAGCCGATTCAGCGGTCGCAGCTCTGGATAACTCTCGTCCACGTGGCCATCTACGACGCCGTCGTCTCCATCACGGGCAAGTACGAACAGTTCAAGGTGACGCCCGCTCACCTGCGCCCGGCGTCACGCGAGGCTGCCGCGATCGCGGCAGCTCATGCCGTCCTGGTCACGCTCCTGCCGGGCCAACGCGCGGATCTCGACGCCAAGCGTGAGATTTCACTCGCGGCGATTCGAGACGGAGCGAAGAAGGACAACGGCATCAAAATCGGAGAGGAAGCCGCATCCGAGCTTCTCGCGCTCCATGACGGAGTGATACCAATCGTCTCTTACACGCCAGGTACAGGTCCCGGGGTCTGGCAACCGACGCCGCCTACGTTCGCCCCGGCGCTGTTGCCCGGGTTTGCGCAGGTCACTCCCTTCGCGCTGGTAAGCGCGTCGCAGTTCCGTCCTGGTCCGCCCCCTCTCCTATCGAGCAGTCTGTGGACGCGTGACTACAACGAGGTGAAAGCGTTCGGCGCGGCAACGGGATCGAGTCGTACGGACGACCAGGCGGAGATTGGATTCTTCTACACCGAGCACGCCGTTGCCCAGTACAGCCGTGCGTTCCGGCGGTATGCGATCGAGAACCATCTGAATCTCCAGAAGACCGCTCGTTTCTTTGCGATGGCAAACACCGCGATTCTCGACTCGCAGATCGCATGCTGGGACGCCAAGTTCCACTACAACTTCTGGCGGCCCGTGACGGCGATCCGCGCCGGAGACACTGATGGGAATTCAGCCACAGAGCCGGATCCGAATTGGATTGGGCTCGCCGTGACCCCTGCGCATCCCGAGTACCCAGCCGCGCACGGCTGCTGGACGAGTGCGACCGCCACGATTCTGGAAGACTTCAATGCGACGAAGGCCGTTTATTTCACCCTCGACAGCGTGGTAACTGGAACGGAGCGCAAGTTCGAGAACACCGACGATTTGCGGGCTGAGATCATCGACGCCCGCGTATATGGAGGCATGCATTACCGGAACTCCGTCCAAGTGGGTGCAACAATAGGTGAACAGGTCGCACACTGGGTCGCAGACTTCTTCTTCCGAGGCGCCCGGGCAGGAATCAATGAGAAATGAACGCTAGCGGCCGAGGCGTGCGTCCCAGTTCAGCACGACGTAGATGGGCGATGATCCGACTTCCCGTTTCAACAGGAACCGCTGGCCATCGGGCGTCACGTCGTAGACGTGGCCACTGATTCCCGTGGGCGCCAGAGTCGACGCGCGAAAGAGCACGCGGCCGCCAGAATCACTCGAGGTCCGCTGCGGATCGATCGGGATCGCGACAATCGACGAATCCTTCGAGAGATAGAACAGTTCCTGGCCATCCGCTCGCCAGCGTGGCATCGATGCCGCTACGGCGATCGCGCGACGGTTTTCGCTGAATGGTGTGGCGCTGACGTAGAGAGCCTGCGCCCAGGTGGTGCTAGCCATCTCTGGCCTGCCGTACGCCCACCATCGTTCATCGGGAGAGAGCCGGGGCGTCGCTTGAATAGAAGCCGCCAAGGCGCGTCAGCGGTGTTGGCCGCCGGCGTTCGAGCTTCCACACGTCGAATGGCTGCGTCGCCCGACCTTGAACAAACAGTGCCCGCCGCGACGGCACCGTCGTTGTCGGCAGCGAGGGTGGTGGCGGCGTGTACAGAAGCGGCGATGGCGGCGAGAAATGGGTCGCCGTCAATGTGGGACTGACCGACACATCTGTCTTTGGTCTGGCGGCCGACCCGCGCCGACCCGGCACGCTCTACGTCTCAGGACCGCACGGCATTTTCGCGACGACGACCCGAGGCCGGTGATTTGCGGAAACAAGGTTGGAAGTCCGGCTTTGGTCCGGGCTTCCAGCCGTCGCGATACGTCCGATGGAGTAGAAGAGCACGCGGCCGCTGCGGCTCTTGCATCGTCGATTGTGTCTTCGGTCATGAGGGTTGCCGCGTCTCCTTGAACGACCACTCCCGCCGCACCGGACCTTGATCTTGGCTAAACCTCAACCCTGCGCGGGATTGAGGCGCAGATCTCCGAATCGAGTATCGAGCACGTCTAACGCCTCGTCATCGATAGTGGTCGGCGGCGGCCACGACATCAAGGCCGGCGAGGCTGGAAACAGCTGGAGCAGTCGCTCCGGTTTTGTTGCACGCGCTACTTCCCCGAGGTTCCCCTCGGATTCACGGAAGGCGAAGACCTGGACATTCTGTGGAATTTCGACGCGCTCCTTGAACGCGAGACGTTCGGCGTCCGAAAAGTACTTGCGCTCAGCCGCGGCGCTGGTGAACTCGTACACCATCGCTGTCTTAATAAACCACCGCGTCAAATCCGCTTGCCGCTCCGGATCGAGGAGGGTCTTCGTGACCTTCCAGGAACTCGCGAGCGCCGGCCGGTGCGAAGGCGACCGCCTGTACGAGATCAACGGCACGGAAAGCCGGATGCTCGCGACCGTCGGCGCCTTTCGCGTCGTGTCCGAGAGCGACCTCCACGACGGCCGCGAGAACGCATGCAGAGCCCGGCGCCACCTCGAACGAGAGGGTCTGCTGCAAACGTCTCCACTCAGCTCGGATGACCGCGCCGTGGTCCTCACCGAACGAGGCCGGGACCTGCTCGAGGCGAATCGGCACGAGCGTGACGGCTGCAGTCACCAGCCACGCCAGACGTTTGTACGCCGGTCTCACAAAGCCGCGTGAGCTGACGCACGACTCAAAGCTCTATCGCGCCTACCTCCGGTCCGAGGAGCGCCTCCGCGAACAGGATGGTCGAGTGGACCGCGTGATCCTCGACTACGAGCTGAAACGCGACTACCAACGCTTCCTGCACGAGCGTAATCGCGGCCGGAAGGACTGCCACGGAAGGCCGCACCGCGAGCCGCACGAAATCGCTCAATGGGCGCGCGAACACGACTTGCCGTACGACGATGGTCATGTGCAATTCCCTGATGCCCGGATCGAGTACGAAGATCGAGACGGGCGGTCACGCCACGAAGACATCGAGATCGTGAAGGAGCACTACCGCGGCGTACACGCCGGCGCTGTCGCGCGGTCAGGCTTCAGCTGCTATCGCGCCATCGGCGGCATGGTCGGCGGCTGCGGCAGCACCGGCAGGCGAGGAGGGTCGCGTCACCCGCGGCTTGCCGAGGAGCTGCTCGGATGAACCTGCCGTCTGCAGCTGACCGGTTGACCATCGAGATCGCCAATGCGGAACGCATCAACGCGATCGCGTCGTTCGGTTTCACCGAGCGCCAGGCCCGATTCCTCTTGAACGTGCTGCTGCACTATGGCGTCTTCGTGGAACGTCAGTACTGCGCCTTCGCCGGCATCGTCCACGGCCAGAAGAGCACCGACTTCATCAAGACGCTCGTCGAGCGACGATTCGCAACACCGATACCGACGGGCAAGCTTCATCGCGGACGAATGTGTCACGTCCATTACAAGCCGCTTTGGGCGGCCGTCGGCGAGCCCGACAATCGATTCAGAAAGCCCGCTGCACCTGGGCGGATGATCGAGCGCGTGATGCTCCTCGATGCCGTGCTCGACGAGCCAGCCTGTACCTGGCTTGGTCCGGCCAGCGACAAGCGGCGACACTTCATACGCCATTTGGAGAGCCGACTGGACGCCCGGGAGTACCCGCATCTGACGTTCGGCGACGGCCCAGAGAAGACCGTGCGGTACTTCCCAGACAAGCTTCCGATTGGAGTGATGCCGGGCCTCGACCATCACGCTTTCGTCTACCTGGTCACGAGCCGGTCACCGATGGACTTCCGGCTGTTCCTTCTGCGGCATGTGCCTCTCTTCCGTGTGCTCTTCCGATGGACGATTCGGCTGCTCTTTCCACGCCCCCTTTGGAAGGCGCGGCTGGTCTACCAGCACGCCGCCGCGCGAGCACCTCGGGGGCCGTGTGGAACCCGCGAACATTCAGGTTCTCGAGTGGCTTTTCCCTGAGCGGAAACGCCTCGCCGAACCGGGCGCCGGGCCGGCTGACGAGCGCTACCTGAAGACGTCGAAGAACTTCGGCGCGCCCAGGTTCAGAGCCCTGTACCACCAGTGGCTCGAAGACCCGACCAACGCGTTATGGATGGCTGGCTCGGCCACGCTTGGCGATGCGCTCGATCGCGATCATGGCCGGATCGAGTGCATCGAGCTCTCGCGTCAGTACCTTCATCTCCCTCCTCTGGTTGACGTCGCCTGACAAGCTACCGCTGAGGACGACCTCGGGGCGACCTCCGGAAATAGGGTCGTCCCGTCACTGAGGCTCGCCCGCCGCTCTATCTGCCAGCCGAGCGTCGCGGCGAAGGCAGTCAACGGCCTTAGTATTTTGTTCGTGCGCAGAGACTTCGCTGTGCAGCGCCCGGTCGCTCGCTAATATGGGCGGCGCTCTTTGCCGCCCGCTACCGATGTCGGTGTCGCACTAGGGGCAGGAAACCATGGCGTGAGCAACCCCGCTGTGCGCGCCCGACGTCGCCCCGCGCCCATCCGGAGGGGTCGCTCACGCCATGGCTGTCTCTGTCCCTGTCAGTGTTCACGATGATAAGTCGGGCGGCGAGAAGCGCTGTGCCTTTGCGTCATCAATTGCGCGCGATCACGTCCACATTCGTCCGGACGAACCGGCCCTGTATTTCCCGGAACTGTTGGTCCACAAGCGACGCGTCATTCACGTGCGGTGTGCCGCTCAAATGCTTCCAGGAACTCGTCGTGGAAATCGTCCCGCATGCAACGTTGATCTGCCATCCTCCACGGTTGCCTCGCGTCGGACGCGACGGCCATCACGACGGCGATGTTGGATCTGTGCTCGGCACCGTGCAAGGCTCTGCGCTTCGCTCCGACCGCGCTTCCGCGCGGCCTTCGGGCCTTGACGGTGCCTGCGCGCAGATCATTGACAGCAATTACATGATGCCCGTCACGAGTTCACTCGGTCCGGACCGCATCTCGTTGTGCGGTGACAATCTAACGACACTCAACGCGATCGCATGCGATGCATTTTTCGCCGGACATCCGCACTCGACTCGTTTGTTGAGGTCCATTTTTTCGATCTTCGCCGTTGACGCTCGACGCGAGCGGCGCTACTCTGCGCGTATTCGTTGGTGCTGCACGCACCGCCCTCCGCGAATCGGTCACCGACGCGGAGCAGCCGTTGATCATCGCCTCCAGGGCGGCGATCAACAGCTACCTGGAACGAGCAGGAAAACGATCGGCGATGCGCACGTCGATCATCTCGTTGGGCCTCGCAGACGATTGCTCTCAGAGCACGACACTCGCGGGCCGCGCGCCGAAGCGTTCACCGCATGGTTGGTGATCGTGAGGACAGCACGACCAACCGCATGGTGCAGTAGAAACGCTTCGTAACTTCGCAGCGATCACCGATCGCTGCGAGCATCGCGGGCTCAGGCCTCCGGTGTTGGATGTCGGCATCAGCCCTCATCAGCGCTTCTGATCCAGGGCGCGCTGGCTTCAAGTCAGCGCGCTCAGGTGCGAATCTCTCAAAACCACAGATCAACGGCACGCGACCACGCGCGTGCAGGTCGGGAGGTTGCGACATGAAGCCCTGGTTGAACGTTTCCGAAGCTGCGGAGTATGCCGGCCTGAGCCGGGACACGATCTACACGGCGTGCGAGCGTCATGAACTACGAAGCGCGCGCGTGAGCGGACGCCGCGCGATCAGAATCCGGCCTCACTGGATCGACAACTGGCTGGAGCAGCATTCCACTGGCGCCAATGGCCAACGACCCGCAGAGACGCCGCGCGGAGCGTTGTCATGATCGCCGAATCCACTTCTCCTGGCGGCGCGGACTCCACGCGCCGGCCAGCGGCGCTGACGGAGCGCCAGGTCGCTGAGCAGCTCGGGCTCTCCGTTGCAACACTTCGCGCCTGGCGCCATCGGGGCAAGGGACCGCGCTTCCTTCGCCTCGGTCGTTCAGTGCGATACCTGCCTTCAGATGTGGACGAGTTCGTCCGCGCGAGCGCAGTTGACACGCAGTCGGATTCCTCGTCTGATGAAGATTCGGAGCTCGGGGAGTTGCACGTATGAGCCTCTGGAAACGCGGTCGCCAGTATTGGACGGACTTCGCGGTCAACGGCTGTCGCTACCGCAAGCGCCTCGGCACGACGAATCTCCGCGTAGCAACGTGATCGAGGAAGCGCGATACGGCCGGCTTCCTGTTGACGAGCAGGGGCCGAAGCGCCTCTCTGAAGCCATCGATGCGTACCTAATTGCGGAGCAGATCCGATGCTCGCCACGAACGATCGAACTCGAGGAGGAGCGGCTCAGCATCGTTAAGAAGCACTTCGGCGATGTGCCGCTCTCCGCAATCACGGCGACGACAATCGCAGACTTCCAGCATGCCCGTCACGATGCCGGCATCGCAAGTCGCACGATCAACATGGATGTCGGCGTGCTGTCTGGGGT
>JBKPAJ010000159.1:0-37424 GCA_046726375.1 Acidobacteriota bacterium | reverse complement strand
GGCAACGCTCTGCCGATCGTGATCGACGAGACCATTGAGCTTCGCGATAAGCTCTTTCTTCAAGCGCGACACCTCCTCACCCGGCGCGACGATTCCTTGCGCCTCGCGGCCTCGCACGTTCAGGAACAACCCGGTCAGGCCAAGTGCGTACGCGCGCGTGTGCGACCAATCCACGTCGCGAAGCCAATCCGCCAATCCATTGGCACCGTGCTTCAAGGTGAGATAGCCGTTCGCGTACAGCCAGCTATTCAGGTTGACGCCACGGCGAAACGATGTAAATCCGTGATCCGACAGCACCATCAAGACGTCTTTTTCCGTCAGCCTTGCCATGACCTTGCCCACGAGGGCATCGTTGTGCACGTACAACCGCTCGATTGCTTCACTGCATTCGGCGTCCGTTCGTGCAATGGCGGCAGGATGCGACGGATCGAGGTATCGCCAGAACATGTGTTGAATGCGATCGGTCGCGTCGAAAACGCACGTGAGACTGCCGCGATCGAGTGTGGCCAGCGCCGCGAACAACATCCGTTGGCGCTCGGCATCAATTGAGTAGGCATGTTGCAAGAACGCGGCTTCGTTGATCACGCCTTCGTTCAGCGCCCACGTGTCCTCGGCCAGGCCAAGGGTCGAGTATGGTCCAATCTTCTTCGCGAGGTAGGACGCATAGTAGGGCGGATGTGAAATCGGCATTGCGGGCTTCTCGGGATCGATGTTGATCGCCGTCACATACAACGAAACTTCGTCGCCGGCTTCGAGAAGGAGCATGCGGCAGATACCCGCAATGTTCACGAGCGGCGCCGCATGAAACGTGACATGGATCCAGTCGCTGAGTGCACCCGTCCGGAGGGAATGGATGTGGCCATTGATTTCCACTCGCGCTCGCCCGGGTTCCGACTCGCGTTCGATCGCGATGTCTACTGACAGCGTCGGCTCGCTCTCGACGAGGGTATTCGGAGGGCCCTGAAGGACGCCTTCGAACCGCCTGCCGTTCCTTTTCAGCTGCACTCGATGGCCACCCTCCTTGAACTCGCTCGCTTCCGAACGAGTCGTCAACAATGTAAACGTGCCTTGTGTGCCCAGCAGGTCCGGTACGCTCATCGCGCTCAGCTCCGCGCCGTGAAATCTGTCAGGCGGAAACGTCACGGGAACGCGAAGCACCGTGCTCCAGATGTGGTGCTCGCTGAGAATGCACCAGAACGGCTTCGATTTGCGGAGCAAGCGCAACTCCGGCGCACGGAGTGGAACGCGAAACCGTCCCAGTTTCAGCACGCGCCGGGCGCGGCCGACGTGTGCGGTCGACAGCACGGGCAAATACGTCCGTCGATCGCGACCGAGGAAATCAAAGATGTTGTGTCGCGCCGGCTGGACACCGGTGCTGAAGGTCGACCATGCGACCGGCGAAACGGATGGAAACGTCGTGCGTAGCCGCTGATACGTTCCCATGGCCGCCAGCCTCGCGAAATTCGGCAGTTTGCCTTCGGCGAGAAATCGATCCGTCAGCTGCGGGTCCTGACCGTCGAAACCCAGAATCACGAGACGCCTGACGAGCGGCTTGACGCTACGCGGCCTGCGCAGCGCGCGCACCCCCATTCGGATCGGCCACAGAAGCAGCGAGACAAACGCCGCCAGGATCGTCGTGAAAATCGCGAGGAACGAGGAGATGAAGACGAACCCGGCACCAGGGCCAATGTAGGCTTCCGCGTGCACGGCAGGGCAGAGCAGAACGGCGCACGCGATCGCGCAGCGGCATGCGAATGACGAGCTTGCGCGGCGCGAGCCATCCGCGAGGTACCGTAAAGTGCGGAGCACCGGCATGTGGATCACGCGCCTCTATCGTCGTTTGGCGTACGGACGTCCCGTCATTGTCGTTTCTGGCCTCCCGAGGTCCGGCACGTCCATGATGATGAGAATGCTGGAAGCCGGCGGTATTCCAGTATGGATCGACGGGATCCGCGGCCCCGATGAACAGAACCCATATGGCTACTACGAGCTCGAACGAGTGAGGGAGCTCGACAAAGAGGGCGACAAATCGTGGATGCGGCAGGGACGCGGGAGAGCCATCAAAGTCGTTTCGTCACTCCTCGAACATCTCCCGCGCACGAACAACTACCGCGTGCTGTTCATCCAGCGCAACCTCCAGGAGATTTTGGTGTCGCAGTCCAAAATGCTGGCTGCCCGAGGCGAGTCGGGCGGCTCGGCCAGCGACTCCGAGATGCGACGCTTCTACGAGACGCATCTCACCAGGATCAAGCACTTCCTTTCGCACGAGCTCGGCTTCGAATGCCTGGAGGTCCACTATGCGGAGGTCGTGCGCAACCCGCGCGCGGTGGCGCAGGAAGTCAAGACCTTTCTTCGCGCAAACCTGGAAATCGATGCGATGGTCAAGGTCGTCGACGAACGACTTTACCGGAATCGAGTGAACCCGCACCCCTCCTCGTAAACGCCCATGCGTGTCGCGATTCGGCTCCTCACTGAGACGAACCCGACGGCGCGCCAACCTGGATTCGCTCGATGACGTCTCCCTCGACAATCCCGTCGACGACGTCCATGCCGCGCGTAACCTCCGCCCACACGCCGAATGTGTGATCGAGAGACGGATTGTCGCCGAGGTTGACGAAGATCTGGGCGTCACCGGTGTCGTGACCACGCGTCGAAATACCGAGGGTGCCTCGCGTGTGAGAACGGAGTCCGACTTCGTCGATCATGAATGGGCTGTCGCCGGTGACCTCATTCGCCCCGCGACTTCCTCCTTGGATCACCCAGTTCGCTACCACACGATGAAAGGTCAATCCGTCGTAGTACCCGGAGCGCGCCAGCCGCGCGAACCGATCGACCGTGGCAGGTGCCTCGCCCGGATATAGCCGGAGCTCGAAGGTGCCGCCGGTCTTCATCGTTACGCGAACAGGCGTCGTCTCGAGCTTCATCACTTCCGCGAGCACCGGCACCGGCGTCTTCGGACGGGATGGGGCCGCTTTATGCGGCGTGCCTGTCCATTTCGTGAGCGTCTCCGCCGCCAACATCGCGACACGAGGATCGAAGTCCTTGAGCAGCGGCATGACGTCCGATGCCTGATCTGCGCCGCCCAACTCCTGCAGCCGCTGCAAAATGGCGACGCGGGCGTCGCGCGTGTTGTCCTTGTTGAGCGCAGTCAGGCGCTTGAGAGCAGCAACAAGCGCGGCATTTGCTTCCGCCTTGTCGGGCGAGCCCTGCAGCGCGCGAGCAGCTCCCTGGATAACAGAATGATCGGTGCGCGATAACGACGCGATGAACATCTTGTCGTCCGCGTGCTGAGTCACACGACTGAGGCCGCCGATGACCGCAGCGCGCACGTTATCGGCAGAATCGTCGGCGAGGCTGCGGAGCGCGACCGCGTCATCGAGAGCTGCCGCTGCGCGGGCCGCATACATGCGGACCTGCCAAACGGGATGGCTGATGAACCTGGGAAGGATTTCCTTCGCGACAGCCGGCGCTGCAGTCGCGAGCGACACGAGGGCATGTGCGGCGCGATGCCAGTCGGCTCGGCGTGTCGTCTTTGACGGCACAGCGTTAGCGGGCAATGTTTCGGCAATTCGTCGCAGCGCCGCGGCCACCTTCTCTTGCTCTGCCGCAGGACAGCCGCGGCCAAGCGCATCGATCGCCGCCTGTGCGACAAGCGTGTTGGCGTCTGCGGCGGCATCGATCAACGGCGTGCAGCTCGTGTCTCTCAGATATCCGCCGTACGCCTGCACGACTTCGTAGCGGACAAGCGGCGACACATCTTTGGATTTGACAGCGTCAGCGATGAATGGCGTCAACTCGTTGCCCTTTTCCTCGGAGTATCGCGGCCGAATGCGTGAGTCAAAGAAGCTCGTCGCGACTTTCCGGACGAGAACGTCAGAATCCTTGAGCGCAGTCCGCAGCGTCTCGACGTCAACCGCGCCAGCTGATTGCAGGGCGGTGAGCGCGAGCTGCCGAACACGTGCGGCATTCCCGCGAGCCGTCGCATCACCCATAGGCTGCTGGCCGACGAGCTCCTTCAATCGCTCGATTGCCGGTGCGGAAGGCGGGCCCGCCTTGACTTGCGTTCGATATAGCGCTTCCAAACCTCTGGCGATGCCGTGCAGCGTAACGAGAGGCACATCCTTTGCTCCGTGGCGAGTGCCCGCGACGAGTACTGACTCGATCTGGCGCACCTGCTCCGGCGAGCCATGATTCAGCCGGCCGAGTGCGTGATAGATCACCCCGCGCACCATTGGGTCTGTTTCGTTCGGAAGCCGATCTCGAAGCGCACGACTGACCGACGGCACGTCGTTCTGATTTGCGGGACCTTGAACGGCCTGTGCGAGCGCGTTTGCCGCTTCGGCCCGAACCGCCGCAGTCGACGCGCCCAGTAAAGGAAGAATGTTCGGCACGAGCGACCCGCGTTCGAGACGACCCAGCACGCGGACGGCGAGCTGTTGGATTGCCGCCGATTGATGTTGTGTGCCCGCGACGAGCGGTTGAATGGCTTCAGGCGTCGTCGCACGTGCGCTCTCTGCCTCGATGATGGCTTGACGCAAATCAGCGTCGGAGCCGTTTGGTGCCCGCGTGGTCTGCGCGTGCAGCGTCGCGACCGACCAGGTGACGCAGAGAATCGGCACTAAGCACGATTTCACAGATGGCACGATACCGCTCCTTCTAAAGAGCGCCATGACGCAGTCACGGCATGGCGCCAGTCTTGTTGCATCGATCGTCAGAACGTCAGCCGCGCGCCGAGCTGTACTTCGCGCGGTGCGAAATAGCTCGTGGGAGCGAGAAATCCTGGCAGCGGCGTCGCAGGATTGGCGCCGTAGTTGTTGTCAACTGTGCGAACCTTGGGCTGGTTGAACAGGTTGAAGCTCTCCACGTACAACTGCAGCTTTCGGGCTTCCTGCCCAAACGGCACAATCCACGTGAAGCGCAGATCTATCGATTCGTTACCGGGCGCGCGGAACGAGAATGGTCCCAGCGTCGGCGTTCGATCACCGGTGACTCCGTCGCCATTCAGATCCAGTCCAGAGGCAACCGGATTCACCGCCATTCCCGAGCGGGCCGTGAAGCTTGCGGAAATCTGCATCATCGACGTCAGGTTGTACCAACCGCTCAACACACCACGGACTTTCGGGTTGTCGGGGACGAGGCCGAAGTCGTTTTCAACGCCCAGACGGGGATCGCTTGGCGAACCGGTGGGCACCTGCCGCGCGCGCGAGATCGTGAGGTTGCCGTTGAACCCAGAGCGGGCCGCGCGCATGTTCAGATCGAAAATCCCGCCGATGTAATCGGCCGGCGCATCGAAGGTGAGCTGCGTGATGCGGCGGTAGGTAGGATCCGGTCGCACGAACGTGCTGGTGGCCTCGTTCCACACGAGATTTGTGTCCAGAGTACGGTCCTTGTACCAGGATTTGCTCCGCACGAAGCTGCCGGCGATCGCAATCTTCGACGTGAGCGCACGTTCCAGCGTGGCAACCAACTGCAAGCTGGTTGGCACGCGCACTTCGGTGGGCATGATGATCACGTCGCGCGCACTAGGCGGCAAGTTCGGCGGCGGAGTGGCGAAGACGTTCGGGTACACCGGTGCGCCCGGCGTCGTCGGCGTCCAAGTGTACGACGTGCGCGTCATGTAGTCTTTGAGCGAATAGAAGTTGTTCGAGTAGTTGTTCCAGAGACGATCATAGAAAACGCCGCCGTTCAGTTTGACGAACGTCGTCCGGTGATCCGTGAGGTCGTACGAGATCGCGAGTCGCGGGCCGAAGTTGTTGTAATCGTTGCCGAACGGAATGCCGCTTGGTTCCTGCTCCGGATTCAGCTCGACGTCGTAGCGCAATCCGTAGTTCATTGTCGTGCGCTTGTTGATTTGCCACGAGTCCTGCACGAAGCCCGACACATACTGGTGAGTGCGAGGGTTCGGGATTGCGCCGAACGACTGGGAATACTGCGTGTACGAGCCGCGCTGGAAACTGGTCAACGAGCTGAACGTATATACGCCGTGGAGGGGGTTGTACTGGTTGTAATCGTAATGCGCGTACATGTAATCGGCACCGAACTTGATCGTGTGCGTGTTCGCGAACACCGACGACGTGTACAGCACCTGCACCGGGTACGTGTTGATTCGGTTGTTGAGGCTGACCGATCCGAAGCTCGCTACGCTGGCGATCGTTACCGAAGGGGGAGACGCATTCGACAGCAGGCCGTTGTTGATCTGGCCGTCCGGCACGAGCGGAGGCCCCCCATCCTGGAGGCCTCGCGTGCCGTAATACCGCGGGAAATACGACACCTTGATCTCGTGAAGCACACGGCCACTGGGTCTGATGTTCGTCCAGTTCGCCAGGTAGGCGTAGTCGTCTGCGAACAGCTGGTACGGATAGGACCGCGACGCCCGCGCCGTGAGACAGCACATCATGTGATCCGTGTAGCGCGTAAACGAGAAGCTCGCCTGCAACTTCTGATTGGCGCTGACGAGGTGGTCCCACTTGCCGAACGCAAAGCTGGTTTTCAGAAACCGCGGTACCGTCCCCGCATCTTCAGGCGGCAGTCCGATGGCGCGCGCGTCTTCGGCCCTGATCCCGTTATCGAACGGCCAGTTCTCGTTCACGCGCTCGAAGGCGCCGAAAAAGAACGATTGATTCTGCCGGAGCGGGCCGCCAATGCTGCCGCCCCACTGCTGCCGGTCGTATTGAGACTTCGGCGCGCCGCGAAGCTTCTCTTCAAACGGCTGCGCGTTGAACTTCGTGTCGCGGAAAAACCCATAGCCGGTGCCGCGCAGGTCGTTGGTGCCGGATTTGGTGACAGCGTTGATCACGCCGCCGATCGCCCTGCCGTATTCAGGCGCACCGCCAAATGTCACGAGTTGAAATTCCTGAATCGTGTCCTGACTGTGACGCTGCTTGGGCATGGTGAAGCCCTCGTCCAGGTTGTAGAAACCATCGACCAACAGCGTCCCTTCTTTTGAGCGCGCGCCCCCGATGACGGCGCCGGTGCCTTGTACGGTCGAAACGTTCTCCACCGTTGCGGGCAGCAGCAGCGCGAAATCCAGGTACTGGCGCTGCTTGCTGGGCAGGCTCTCGATTTCCTCCTGTGAGACCACGTTGCTCAAATCGGTTTTCGTGCTTTCGACGAGCGACGCGGCACCGGTGACCGTCACCGTCTCTTGGAGTGTCGCGACTTTCATCTGGACGTTCACGTCTACCGCCGATCCAACGTTGACCGTGACATCTGCCTGATTGAAGTTCGCGAAGCCAGCCAGTTCTGCGGTAACCGAGTAGCGACCCGGCGGCAAGGCCGTCAGTTGATACCGCCCCGACGCGTTCGTGACGACGGTGCGCGATTCGCCGGTTGCCGCGTTGCGTGCAGTCACCGTGACGCCCGGCAGGGCGCCGCCGGTGTCGTCGGTCACCAGGCCGTTTATGGCGCCGGTGGCAAGCTGCGCCGGCGCTGCCTGCGCTGCAAACGCCAGTACAAATGCGACCAGTGCGCCGGCAACATATCGAGAACACCGAGAAAACAACAACACTCCCACGGCTCCCTCCTGTCCGGCATCGAATCCGATCCCTTTCACTGACGCCAGCGTTCACATCGATCAGCGCTTGCGAAAAATCGGGTAGGTTTTGGCGTCCTTTAGCAAGTCCTCCAGATAGTTCCACGTCACGAGCCCATCGTCCGACGCGGGCTCAAGCAGATAGAACGCAAGCCGTCCAAGCGGCTGCTGGAGCGACACAGCGAAGGCGCCGGCGGGCGCGACAGCGTCTGGCGCCGCTTGCCATGCTCCCTCGAGTGTGCGTAGGGCGTGCTGACCGAAGTCGATGGAATTGGCCTGCACGGGACGGGTCGTGTTGTTGGAAATCGCAAACTGCTCGACGCCTTTTATCGGCTGTGTGAGCCTTCGCATCTGAATGCCGTGTGCACGCAGGAGCTCGAGGGCCTGAGTGGCCTCCGCTGGCACGTAGTACTCCGATGCAGCCACTTCGGTGGCCGACGGCTCGAACCACAGCATGTCGATCATCTGTTCCGGCTTGCTGACGTCCTTGCGCCGATACATCATCGTCCCGCTCAGAGGACTTTTCTCCTCCTCGACTTCACCCATCAGAATCCCGATCATGCCGCCGCGACGGAGTCGTCCACGGGTGGCGAGCTGCTTGCCAATCAGCGTCTCCTGATCTGCTGCAACACATGCCTTCTTTATGCGGTCGGCGTTCTGGTGAGCAAAGTTCAACGCTTCTTCGACAAAGTAGTTCGTTGCTTTGATCCGATCCTCAAACGTGAGGTACGAGTAGGCCTCGCTCAACAGCGCGAAGCGATTGCGCATACCGACATAACTATTGTGGAAGCGAGGTACGTGCTCGAAGCTCGCCCAGGTGCGAGGTCCCTGCGGCTGTTCGGCCGCCGATGTCGCAGGCGCACTCGGTGCGGGTTCTCCGCGGCCGCCCCGGCCGGGACTCGGCACGTTGCCGTAATAGAACGTGTCCCATCCATGCTTGGTTTTGATGTTCTTCGTAATGAACGGGAACCACTCGTCCGTCATGAACTTCGTCATCGCCGCGTTGGTATTCGGGTTCAGACCCGGCGCGTAGGTCAAGTGATACGCATGGAACGAACCGTTCGACGTGTGCAAATCGAACCCGACATGCGGGTCGTAGTCGTTCCACAGCTTCACAAAGGCGCGCGCTTCTGGCGTTTCCAGCTTCATGAAGTCGCGGTTGATGTTCAGGTTCTGCCCTTGATGCCGTGTGCCCATTCCGGTGATCGGCCCGTTCTGACGGCCGCGATTGGTCGGCGACATCTTTTCATTGCCATCGGCGTTGAAAATCGGCGTGACGATGAACACCATCGAGCGGAGCCAGTCGGCGTGTTGTCCGAGCGCAAACTCGCGTAGCAGCATCTGCGCCGATTCTTTACCTTCAACCTCGCCTGCATGGATGTTGGCTTGGATGTGAACGCGCAGCTTGCCCGGGGCCTTGAATGATACGGCAGACGAATCCTTCAGGCCGGTGCCAACGATTGCCGCCGGCATTTCGCGACCTTCGAACGTTTTGCCGTACGTCGTGTAGAACACGATGGGCGACGCGGCATCGACCGCCTTCATGAACTTCACCACGTCGTCGTATGTCGACGTGCTTTTGAAGTCTGACGCTTCGGCGGTTGTTTTCAGGTCGGCGACCGACCCGGATGACTGCTGCGCCGCGGGCGAGCTTGCGGCCGCAGTCAAGACGGTGGTGACGACACAAGACCAAACCGGCACCATCTGAAAGCTCCTCAACCCCATTCCTCTCCTCTCAGCGTCTTTGCGTACGTTTCGTCGAGCTCGCGCCGATGTTTTGACTTTCGACCGTGTACTCGATGAACGGACTGAACATCTCGTCCCAACTCTGCTCGGCCCAGAACACTTCCTTCTCGGGACTCGGGTTGTACTTGTTCTTCGCCGAGTTGTCGAAGTGTGCGATCGCCGTGATTTTGGTTCCAGCGGGCAGTTTCAACGGCGTCAACAGCCGATACTGCAACTGCCAGTTGAAATCGTATTTCGGGACATTCAGGATGACCTCTTCTCGGCCGTCGGACCAGGTCACCACCCATTTGAGATCTTTTCCGCGCAAATGCATGTGCGGAGACAATGCGTAGAGCGTGATCGGTTCGGTCACCGGCGTGATGCCAATGAGCTCCCAGTCCTCTGCAAACGGCGGAATATTCGGCAAACGCCCGCCGCCGTTGTTGCCGCCACGTCCCGTCAACGGATCGCGGACGATTTCTTTCCCTTCGGCGATCAGGCGGGTGACGTCCTCATCGGTTGGCAACGACTGGCCAGTCGTACGCGTGAACACTTCATGAGTCACCGGAACTTTGCTCAACCAGACGCCAAGCTTCGATTGATCCGTGGTGGGCACGCCTTTCGGCTGGAAGTGAATGTTGAATCGAATCCAATGGCCGGCACTGATCCGCTTCGCGGTGCCGGGCGCGTGCCGCTCGAACGACCTTCCCGGCACGTACGCCACGAGGTAGTACCGGTCGCCGCGGTCGTTCAGAACGTCGTTGGCTCCCCCGGGCTCCTTACATGGGTTGCCGTCGATTCCCGTCAAGCGCGCGTTGACGATAGTGCAGCCCTCGGGGAGCGCCACCGCATCGACCCGGATGTGATGAACAACGCTTGGATTGCCGGGCCGCAGCTCCAATGACTGAACGAGCAGATCTTCCTTATGCGGATTCGGCACCCAGTAATATTCGTTGGGCAGCTCTCCCTCGGCCGCGACCGGCACTTGCGGCATCTCAAACACGTAATCGGGTTGTCCGCCCTGCCAACCTGACGCGAACGTCGGCGTCGGCGGTAAATCAGCCGCATCACCCTTTGGCGCCCCGCCATCCACCCAGCGAACGATTGTCTCGAGCTCACGATCAGTGAGGGAGCGATCGTTCTGAAATTTCCCGTGTCGCGGATCGGCGTGCCACGGCGGCATCTCGCGGTCGACGACTTTTTTCTTGATGGCTCTGGCCCAGGGGCGAATCTCCTCGTATGTAAGCAGCGACATCGGTGCGATTTCGCCTGCTCGGTGGCACTCGGCACATTTCGCGAAAAGAATCGGCGCGACGTCTTTGGTATACGTCGGCGGTGGCGCCGTTTGCCCGAATCCGCGCACCGGCGTCGCGAAGAACACTGCTGCTGCGATGACGAAACATACGCCCGCTCTTCGCATTGCCATACCTTCTACAATCCGGTCTTTCGCCACCATGGGTTTCCGTAGTTCGTGAACGGTCCGCCGTCGACTGACACGGTGGCTGTCAACTTGTAGTTGGTCGGAGACAAGAGTCGCATCGCGCTCTTGATGCGAACCGTTTTCCCACCGTAGTTGAACGGCATACTTTCGAAATAAATGTTGTAGTACCCACCGAGATCGCCACCAATCGGTCCGATTTGCAGATAGGAGAAGCCGCGCGTATCCGTGACATGCCTCGCAAGCGTCTTGTTTGCCGCTTCGTAGGCGATGAGCTCGGTGACTTTGAACGGTCCCGCCGGTCCGGTGGCTTCCGTGTCTGCTTGATAGAACTTGGCATCGATCCGCTTGTATACGGTTGTGCCCGTCAAGACACCGGCGGGGCCAAGCGGTCCCTCCGGTACGTCCCACTCGAACGTCCAGGTGCCCAGGAAGTACTGATCGAAGTTGAAGAGCGGTAAAGGATCCGTCCCCTTCGTCGACCGGCCGAGGTCCGGCGTCTGCCCTTTCGGGACCTGCTCCTTGGCCAGCGGCCCGGCGGCTGCAAGAACCACAACAAAAGCGAGACCCGCGCGTTTCAACATTTATCGACCCGACGCCGTTGGCGATGCGGCAGGAGCTCCCGTCAGAAGCGTGTTCATCTCGATGACGTGACCGTTGCGCACCACGGTCTTCACCTTGCGCGTGGCCTTGATGTCGGCCAGCGGGTCGCCGGTGATGATCACGAGATCCGCGATTTTGCCCGCTTCAATCGTGCCAAGGTCGGCGCCTGCGCCCAGCGCTTCGGCAGCGTTGATCGTGGCCGTTCGAAGGGCCTCGACAGTCGTGAAGCCGAAACGGGTGTAGGCCTCCATTTCCAGGTGCAGCGCTTGACCGTGCGGAATATTCGGGGCGTCCGTGCCGGCGACAATGCGTCCGCCCGCCTTTGCAATCGCGAGGGTTGCACGCACCTGGCGCGTCATCGTATCCGTGATTGGCTTCGGCCCCGTGTCCTTGAAACGCTCGACACGAGTGCGCGCGCCGGCCAGCGACCAGTCGGGCGCTAGCACCTTAATGCGTTCCTCGGTGAGGAGCGTTGGATCATCGGCTGCCATCAACGCATACGAATTCATCGCAAGCGTCGGACACAGCGTCATCCCAGAGCCGCCGACGATCTGAATGACATCCTGGTACGCAATCGAAAGCGCGGAGCCCTTCCCGCCGGTGTAGAGGTGCTCGGTGCCGTCCTGGCCGAGCATGGCAGCCGGATAGATCTCGTGCGACGAGACGTGCATACCGGAGTTGTGTGCAAATTCGATGAGGCGCTTTTGCTGCAAGGGCGGTAGGCGCACGTAAATCTTGAACATGTCGAAACCCAGCTTGCGGGCGCGGTCCATTTCCATTTCGGTTCGCGACCCGGGTTCAATGGTCAAGAATTCGGTATACGACGTGCGTGTCCCGTCCCACGCCGGACCGCTGGCAAACAGCCGCGGACCGAGCCGCTGGCCCGACTCCCACGCCTCGCGGAACTCGAGCGTGCGGTAGCCTTCGTTTCCCACATCGCGCGCGGTGGTCACGCCATACGCCAGCAACTGGCGCCCAACGGCCTCCCCGTATTCGCGATAGAGATGCGCGTGCATGTCGATGAGCCCAGGAATGACGGTTTGATCCGACGCGTCGACCACTCGACCGCTGTGCAGCGCTGCACGATGAGGCTCAATGGAACGAATCCGGTTGCCCTCGATCACGATGTCCCGATCACTTTGCAGCGCACCGTCGCGCCCGTTCCACATGTGGCCTGCATGCACAACCGTCCGACCAGCCCCCGCGCTAGGGCGCCAGGTCAAATCAAGTGGAATGTTCAGTACCTGGCCATCTTCGACAGAGACGCGTTTCAACTGGTCGGTGGCAAGGTAGACGATACTTTTCGAGTCTCCGGTCCACGACGGCGCGTGCACGAGCTCGTTGGTCAACTGATGAAGACCACCGATTGGCGTTCCGGTCGCGTCGACTGCTACCGTCTTCAACAGCCCCTGATGCACAAACGCGACGCGCCTACCATCAGGCGACCAAATCGGGCCTTCGTCGATAGGCAGAGCGACTGAAGAGTGCGGCGTGAACTCGATGAACCTGCCGTCGCCGCCGTCGGCCGGAATCGTCATCATCTTGTAGACGCCCGCGCGCCCTTGCGCGTAGCGGAAGATGGTCGCAACCATCACGAGCTTTCCGTCGGAAGACCAGGTTGGGGCGCTTGGAACGAACCCGGGGAATCGTTGTAAACGCGTGGCCTTCTTTGTGGCCGTATCGACCACCCAGACCTCGCCGCCTTGCGCGTGACTCAAGACGCTGACGAACGCCACGCGCTTGCCGTCAGGCGAGAACGCGGCCTGTCCGTCAGAAAATGGAATCTCCGTGAGCCGCTGTTCCGCGCCAGTTTCCATGTCGCGGATGTACAAATCGAGATTGCCGTTTGCTGCACGATCGGAGGAGTACACGAGCTGCGAGCCGTCGGGCGACCACGCCGGGTCCGTGTCGAGGAAGCGGTCCGACGTGAGTGGCGTGGGCTTGCCGCCAACGTCCATGAGCCAAATATCGCCAAGCGCAGAAAACGCGATGCGCTTGCCGTCGGGGCTCACTGACGGGTGAACAATGCCAAGCGCGCGGCGCGGTTTGGCGACATCGAAGTCCCATCGCTTTCGTGTGTACGTTGCGTGTGTAATGGGCAGCGTGGCCGTGAACTGCACGACTTGCGCGTCGGTGCCGCCCACCGCGCGTCTTTTGATTTTTCCATCCGCGGCGTAAACAAACTCGGTCTGAGAAATCCAGTCCGAGCGAAATGGAAAAACGTCTTCGCCTGTTACTGCCGGCTCCCCGGACACATCGATGCGAGCCGCGCCGTCTGCGATAACGCCGTAAAGCACTTGCTTTCCGTCCGGTGTCCAGCTGGGCACGCCAAGGCGCCCCGGCACGGCGGCGATGAGCCGCTCTGTTCCATCGGCGACGTTGATGGCCCATACGCCAGCATTGGGCGTGCGCGCCGAGACGAATGCAATCTCGCGATCGTCTGGCGACCACGTCGGCATCGTGTCGTTTGCGGTGTTCTTCGTGAGTTGCCGGAGCTCACCGCTGCGGACGTCGAGAATCCACACGTCCGCGTTTCCACTGCGATCCGAATCGAACGCGACCCGAGTGCCGTCATGCGACCAATGTGGATTCTGATCGTCCAGCGGTCCGAACGTCAGGCGCCGAAGATTGGATCCATCGACACCAACCGCCCAGATGTCCCACCCGTCGTCGCGAAAGCCATGGAAAACCAGTTCGATGCCTGACGGCGAAAAGGCCGGCTGTCGCGCGTTGAGCAGCGGATCGGTTATTCGCTTTGCGGCGCCGCCCTGGGCGGGGATTGTCCAAAGGCTACCCTGCAGGTCCACGACGAACGTGCGATGGTCGGGCGAGACGGCGACCGCGAAGTTGGTGCCTTCCGACACCGTCACTTCGGTCCGAGTCGCCGCATCGCGCGTCTGCCCGTCGGTGCCGATGCCCTGCGCGCCAATCACTATGAGCGCCAGCGGCGCACACGCCAAATGCCGGAGCCGGCGTTGGACCACCTTATTCCTCGCCGCCATGAGCGTCCCCTTTCGAAAATTCATGAGCAGGTCGCTTCTGATACCGAATCTTTCCGCCGACCATGGTCAACAGAACGCGCGCTGACATTCGGAGCGACAACTCGGGATTTTTTTCGAGCTCCGCGAGATCGGAAAGGTCTAGGACAACGAGATCTGCAAATTTCCCGATCTGCAGTGATCCACGTGTCTTCTCGTCATAGGTCAAATACGCGCCGGCAGTCGTGTAGGAACGCAGTGCGTCAACGATCCCGAGCGTTTCCTGTGGACCGAACACACGGCCGGTCGCTTGATCGCGGCGCGTGAGAAGCGCATAAATGCTCAGCCACGGGTCCGCACTCGTGATTGGATAATCGGAACCGGATGCCATGACAACGCCCGCCTTCAAGTAAGAGCGGAACGGCTGCGTTCGCGCCATTCGCGCGTCGCCAAGGTTTTCAGCGAAGCCTTTGCCCTGCTGCCAGTTGAAGACCGGACTCGGGACGGCCACGATTCGATATTTCGCCATGTCTGCAAGCATCGAGGTCTTCGGCTCGATGGGCAGGTAGGCGTGAATCACGCTCCAGCGCCGGTCAGCCTGCGGTTCCCTCTCTCTGATCTCATCGAGCAGCTTCTTGTACAGCCTGACGGTCTGCTGCATGGCGAGATCACCACATGCGTGTGTGTGAAGGTCCCAGCCGAGATTAGCGACCACGCGATACTGCGACTCGCGCGCGGTGTCGTACTCCACCTCTGGCTCGCCGCGATTCTCTTTGCCTTCGAATTCCTGCCAGTGCGCAAACGGCTCCGAGACCCACGCGCTGCGAGTTCCTGCGCCGCCATCGGCGTAAAACTTTGCGCCGCGCCAGCGGAGGTGGTCGTGATCGGGTTCGGTCATCGTTACCGGCTGGAACACTTTCGCAAGCGCGTCCGGCGGCTGCTTGTAAACGCTGCCGAAGTAAACGCCCGCGACACGGATCAAGAGCTCGCCGCGCTTGAACGATTCCTGATACACCCGCATGTCATAGTCCTGTCGCGAGTCGGCGTCGACGATGCTGGTAATGCCGAGCCGGAGCATTTCCTGCACGCCGGATTTGACGCTTGCAACATCGCTCTCGAAGGAATCCGCGGGCGGGCGAGCGGTGACGAGTGCTGCACCACGGCGGCCCAGAAACACGCCCGTAGGGATGGTTACTTCGCGAGATTGGCCATCAACGATGAGGTTGCGTCGCTCGCGGAAGATTTTGTCCTCAAAGGTGAAATCGGGCGGATCTTTCAACCACCACTCGGGCCACGTAGCGGAGCGTTCGTCCTCGATTCCCATCAAACGGAACACGGCGGTGTTGACGAGCACGCCGCGATACACGCGACTGAGGCGAACCGGGTTTGCCGGTGCAATCTCGTCGAGCTGCCACCGGGTGGCCATCGAGGAGTACTTGCTCTGATCCCAGCGGCTGCCGAGAATCCATTCGCCAGATGCAGGTTTCCGCCTCGCCTTGAGCGCTTGCACCGACGTAAGAAGATCGTTCGCGTTCTTGGCAAATGTGAAATCCGCGCGCTGCGTCAAATCGCGCCCAAGCCCGCGGAAGTGAATGTGAGAGTCCTGGAGGCCTGGGATGAGGGTCTTCCCTGAAATATCCATTACCCGGGTCGCAGCACCGCGTCGCGCAAGTGCTTGTTCGTTCGTGCCCACCACGCTGATGCGATCTCCCGTGACGGCCAGCGCAGCGGCCACGGGCACAGCGGGATCGAGCGTGATAATCCGTCCATTGGTAAAGATCAGATCCGCGGAGTCAGTTTGCGCGTGAATCGAGTACACAACGAGGGCGGCAATGCCGAGAGCTGCCGCCAATCTCGTGCGGTCGCCAGCCACTCGATGGCGCTCTGTCCGTGTTCCAGCGTGCATTTAACGCCTGTCCCTCGCGATCATTGCGTTCCAGCCTTCGGCTTACTGAAGGGACTCGGTTGCGTCATGAGCTTCTCGACTTCGTCGGGTTCCCGTGGAAGCGATGCCGTGAGGTTTTCAATTCCCGTTTCCGTGACGACATAGTTATCTTCGATGCGGGCCCACGCGCCTTCGTCGGGAACATTCAGCGACAGGCCAAACTCGATCGAAAACACCATTCCCGGCTTCATCACCTCGGCGCCTGGCCAACCCATCTCGATGGACTCTGTATCGTGCACGTCCATACCGACGAAGTGCCCGAGCGAATTGCGGGTGTTGTTCTTCATCCGCTCGAGCAGCGCAACGGCAGCTTCGCGGATCTTCGGGTTCGTAAAGGTCAATGAGGCGAGGCTCTTCTCCATCTTCGCGCTCGCTTCCTTGATGATGTCGCGCGGCGCGACGTTCGGCCGGATGGTCGATTCCAAATCCTTCCAGAAGCGCAGGAGTGCCGTGGTCGCCTCGCGCTGCGCCACGGTGTACTTCCCGTTGGCCGGCCACGTACGCATGATGTCCGCGACATAGAACTGATAGTCCGGCCCGAAGTCGACCGTGACCATATCGCCGTCTTTGATCGTGTCTTCGATGGTGTGATATCGACCGGGCTTCCGTTCACCCTTGCGGTACGCGATGGACTGCGCGTAGAAACCCTGTCGAGCATTGTGCTGGTGGAACACGTACTGACCGACGGCTTCTACTTCGTACTCGCGCATGCCCGGCTCGGTGGCGCGAATCATCTCAGTCTGTGCCCGGGCGGCCACGCGATTCGCCTCGCGCAGCACCTCGATCTCGCGCGGGCTTTTGATCATGCGCATCAAGTCGAGCATCTTGTCCAGGTCACGGAACTCCGCGTGCGGAAACCGCTCGCGAAGCTTTTGCACGAAGGCGAGCTCGCGCGTGACGCGGCCGTCCCACGGATCCTCGGCAATGTTGAACATGTGACCGACGGTGTTCTCAGGCGCAGCGGCGTTGAGGCTCTCGCGACGAAACGGCGCATAAATCGTTTTTCGATCGCGCGCGGCAGCGGTTAGAAGCTCGCCAAATCGCGAGACGGAAACGACGGCGTTGGTGGGGAACCCGAACGTCTTGGCGGCCTGCTCGCCCGGATAGAGCGACGGCCCATCCATCCGCTCGACACGCTCGTCGCGTTCCGCCAGGAAGAGCATTGCCTGCTTCGTTCGTCCGTCCAGCAGGAGCATGGCGTTCGGCAATTGAACGCCCGTGAGATAGAAGAACTGGTTGTTTTGGCGGAAGCGATAGTAGACCGGCGTTTCGCCGGTGCCGCGGATGACCGCGATTGCATCGGGACCGATCTGCTCGACGACCTTCGCCCGCCGTGCTGCGAATTCTTCGGGGGGAAACGCGGTAGTAAACGCTGTCTGCGCCTGCGCACCATGCGCCATGAGGAGTACGAAAGAGACTGCGAACACCCAACGTGGTCTCATGATTCAAACCTCCCGAGCGTTTGAGCCGTCAGAATAAGAGCCGCGCACCGAGCTGCACTTCTCGAGGCGGGAAGAATGTCAGTGGCTGCAGCCACGCTGCCAACGGCTGCGTCGGATCCGGGCCGTAGTTGTTGTCGACAGTGCGAATTCGCTCGCGGTTGAACACGTTGAAGCTCTCGAGGTACAGATTGAGCTTCCGCTTGTTTTGCCCGAGCGGAAGAGCCCAGGTGATTCGTGCATCGAGTGAGTTGTTTCCGGGAGCGCGGAAGGCAAACGCGCCGAACGTCGGCGTTCGATCACCGAAACTGCCGTCACCGTTGAGGTCGATGCCAGACGCAACCGGATTGACGGCAATGCCTGTCCTGGCCGTGAAGTTGGCCGAGAACTGAACTGTGCTCAGGATGTTGTACCAGCCGCTAATCACGCCGCGCAACGTGGCGTTATCAGGGACCGGTCCGAAATCAGCTTTCACGTCGGTATTGCGGGGATCGTTGGGAGTGCCAGTAGGAACCTGTCGCGCCCGCGATACGGTGATACTGCCGTTCAACCCTAGTTTGGTTGAGCGCGCATTAACATCGACGACGCCGCCGATGTAATCCGCTGGTGCGTCGAACACCAGTTGGTTGATCGTGCGGTAGGCGGCGTCCGGCCGCACAAACCTGCCGGCGGTGGCATCAAACACGAGATTTCGATCGAGCGTACGGTCTTTGTACCAGGATCCGGAGTAGATGACGCTCACTGATGCGGCAACGTCAGGCGTGAGCGCGTGTTCGAGGGTTCCGACAAACTGCGCACTCGTCGGCACCCGGACCTTATCTGGCATCAGGATGACGTCCCGCGCGCTGGCCGGCAAATTCGGCGGCGGTGTGGCGAACACGTTCGGATACACAGCAGCGCCGGGTGTGGTCGGCGTCCACGTATACGACGTGCGCGTCATGTGATCTTTCAGTGAATACAAGTTGTTGGTGTAGTTGTTCCAAAGCCGGTCGTAGAAGACGCCTGCGTTCACCTTGAGGAATGTATGAGCTCGCCCGGTGAGATCGAATGACGCAGCGAGCCTCGGACCAAAGTTGTTGTAATCGTTGCCGAATGGAATGCCGCTGGCCTTCTGTTCCGGGTTGAGCTCGAGATCGTAGCGGAGGCCGTAGTTCACGGTCAGTCGCTTCGTCGCAATCCACGAGTCCTGCACAAACCCTGAAATGTATTGATGCGTCCTGGGATTGGACGTGGCGCCAAACGACTGCGTGTACGACGTATAAGCGCCCCTGAGAAAATTCGCGAGCGAGCTGAACGCGTACGCCCCGCGAAGAGGATTGAACTGGTTGTAGTCGTAGTACGCGTACATGTAATCCGCTCCAAACTTCACCGTGTGGCTGTTCAGGAACAGTGACGACGTATAGATCGCCTGGACCGGATATGTCTTGATGTGATTCTGCAGCGTTGCCGACCCGAAGCTTGCCACGCTCGTGATCGTCACACGCGGGGGTGAAGCATTGTTCTGATCGCCATGGTTGATTTGCCCGTCGGGGACGAGCGGCGGACCGCCCGCCTGGAGGCCGTTCGAGTGGTAGTCACGCGGAAAGTACGACGCTTTGAGCTCGTGCAGGCTGCGCCCGCCACCTGCGATATTCGTCCAGTTCACGAGGTACGCCCAGTCGCGAAACGGCAGCTGTTGCGTGAACGACCGCGTCGCACGCGGGTTTGGAAAACTGAACTGCTGATCGACGGAATCCGTGTATGAGAAGCTTGCCTGCAGTCTTTGCGTGGCGTTGATGTTGTGGTCCATCTTGCCGAACGCAAAGATCGATTTTTGATACCGCGGCACGACACCCACGTCTTCCTTCGGTAGCCCGATGGCCTCTCCGTCCGAGACGCGGATGCTGTTGTCGAATGGCGCGTTCTCGTTCAGGCGCTCGAACGATCCGAAGAAAAATGTCTTGGTTTGAACGATTGGTCCGCCGATGCTCGCCCCCCACTGCTGCCGATCGTATGGGGACGCAGACTTGGGAACGCCTCGTCGCCGGGCTTCCACCGTCTGCGCGTTGAGGCTGGTCGTGCGAAAGAACCCATAGCCCGTTCCGCTCAGCTGATTGGTCCCCGACTTCGTGACCGCGTTGATCACTCCGCCGATCGCGCGCCCGAACTCGGCGGCGCCTCCAAAGGTGACGAGCTGAAATTCCTGAATTGCGTCCTGGCTGTGGCGCTGCTTCGGCATCGTGAAGCCTTCGTCCAGGTTGTAAAACCCGTCGACGAGTAGTGACCCTTCCTTGGACCGCGCACCGCCAATCACCGCTCCCGTGCCCTGGATTGCGGAGACGCTCTCGACCGCTGTCGGAAGCAGCAACGCAAAATCGAGATACTGCCGGTTCTTACTGGGAAGATTTTCGAGGGCCTGCTGAGTGACGGTGCTGCTGAGATCAGTCCGCGTGCTTTCGATGAGCGGCGCCTCGCCCGTCACGGTGACCGTTTCCTGGACGGTTGCCACCGTCAGCGTGATGTTGACATCGACGATCGATCCCACTCTGACGGTGACACTCGGGCGTTCCACTTTCGAAAAGCCCTGTAGCTCCGCCGTCACGGCATAGGCGCCGGGCGGCAAGCCAGCAATCTGATAACGGCCGGATTCATTCGTCACAACAGAGCGCGGCTGAGTGGTTCCGATATTCGTCGCTGTCACTGTGACGCCAGGGAGCAGCGCGCCGGACTCATCAGTCACAGTGCCGTTGATCGACCCAGTTGAAATCTGTGCTGCGCCGGCAACTGGGATCAACAGGACTCCGAGTGCGACGCAAACCGAGACCACTCGCGTGCACCGGACGCAAACCACGACTGCTCGCATGGACATTCTCCTCCACGTCCTTCGTGTTTGTTGATGGGAACACGTAACCAACGCACGCATTTCAGGGTCGTCTCTTTCTCGAACAAGAGTTACGGAAGCGTCTTTAAACCGCATTCTTCGCATCACATGGGACGTCTGCCTCAACGTTCTTCCGCCCACACGTTACGATGAGACGATGCAACGCACGCAAGGGAGAAGAGTGCTGGGTGCCTATACGGTCGTCGTCGCCGCCGTACTTGGCAGCGTCTGTTGTCGCGGCACGGAATCGTCGAGACCGCAGCTCCAACCACTCGCGGCCGGCGCCAACCTTGTCGTGATTTCGCTCGATACGGTTCGGGCCGACCACCTTGCACCCTACGGCTATAAGGACATCGAAACGCCCGCGCTGACTCGCCTCGCGAACGACGGCGTGCGATTCGCTGCCGCGTTCGCGCCAGCGCCGCTGACGCTGCCCTCGCATACATCGCTCTTCACGGGCTTGCTGCCGGTGAGTCATGGCGTGCGCGACAACGGAGGTTTTCACGTCGACCCAGCGCACAGAACGCTTGCGGAGGCCGCGAAAAATGCGGGCTACGCTACCGGGGCATTCGTCTCCGCGTTTGTGCTGGATTCGCGCTGGGGCCTCGATCGCGGGTTCGACACTTACCACGATGACTTTCCGGTGTCCGTTGGCGATCTCGCCGCGATGGCCGCGATTCAACGTCCGGCGGACGTCACGTGGTCCGCAGCACGCAGCTGGCTTGATGGTCACCGATCGCAGCGTTTCTTGGCGTGGATCCACTTCTTCGATCCACATACGCCGTACACCCCGCCCGCACCGTTTAAGTCGCGTTATGCGGAACGGCCGTACGACGGAGAAATCGCGTACGTGGATTCCGTCATCGGACAGATGCTTCAGTACCTCGAAACGAACGGGCTGCTCGAAAACACGATCGTGCTGGTGCTCGGCGATCACGGCGAAGGGCTCGGAGAGCACGATGAAGACGAGCATGGGCTCCTGGCTTACGACTCGACGCTGCATGTGCCGTGGATCCTGCGACTTCCGAACCGGCGCGCGGCTGGTCGCGTGATCAATGCGCCTGTCGGACTCGTCGACGTGTTTCCGACGGTTGCAGGCTTGCTGGGGATGCCGCTGCCGATGAAGGTTGACGGTGTCGATCGCACCGCGATCATCGACGGCGTTAGCAGCGGCAGCGCTGATGCGCTTTACGCGGAGACGCTCTATCCGCGACTGCGAATGGGCTGGAGCGAGCTCACCACGATCCGCAACGGCGACTACAAGTACATCAAAGCGGCTCAACCGGAGCTGTACAACTGGCGCAGCGATCCGAAGGAAACCACGAATCTCGTTGCGCGCGAGAAGGAAGTCGTGACCAGACTCGATCGAATCCTGACACGCGTTGTTGCTGATCAGTCTGCGGCTGCGGTGCGGTCGAACGTGCCCGATCCCGAGACGATCAAGCGGCTGCAGGCGCTTGGCTACGTCGCCGGAGCGCCGGCAGTCGTCGCGGCGTCGGCCGGCGGTCTTGCGGACCCGAAGAATAAGACCGGTTCCTATCGCGCGTTGACCCGTGCGCGACAGCAACTTGCGGAAGGACAGGAGGCGGCTGGCATTCGCACTCTGCAGGATCTGATCCTCGCTGACCCCAGCTTCGACGTCGCGCGGCGCACGTTGCGAGAGTACTGGGTCGGACATCGCCGCTTTGCCGAAGGCATACGATGGCTCCGTTCGGCAACGGCGCGCCAGGGCGGCGAGCCAGGCCTCTGGCGCGATCTGGCGACGGTGGCGCGTGCGGCTGGCGATGGGCGTACCGCGCGCGAGGCGATCGATCGTGCGGTCGCGATTCGCGCGGATGATCCCGAGACGCTGATCGCGGCGGGAGAGATTCAGCGCGATTCCGGTGAGTTCGACGCGGCGTTGACGTCCTTCAAACGCGCGGCGGAGCGCACCGCCGATCCCACCATCCCGAACATGCAGGCCGTGCAAACGCTGATTGCGATGCGCAAGTTCGGCGAGGCGGAACTGCTCGTCCGCTCGGTGCTCGCCAGAGATCCGAACGCGGCGAGCGCGCACTATCTGCTCGCGCAAATCGCTGAGGCCCGGGGTGATCTGCGCACCGCGGAATCCGATTACCGGCAGGAAATCGAGCGCAATCCCTGGGAATATCGCGCGCGCTTCAACCTCGCGCTGCTGTTGGGCGCCCGCGGCGCGCGTGCGGACCAGATCGCCATGCTGCGATCGATTCCGCCGTTGGCGCCTGCGTTTGCGGAGGTTCACTTCTACCTGGCAAAGGCGTTGCTCGATTCCGGTGATCCCAGTCGGTACGCGGAAGCAGCTCAGGCCGCTCAGCGCGGACTCCAGCTGGCGCCCACCGCGCCCAGCGCACCCCTCGGACATTACGTGCTCGCCGACATCTACCAATTGACGGGCCGACCCGCCGACGCTGCGCGAGAAGTGGAGCGCGGGCGGCAACTCGAACAGCGTCTCGCGCGGCAAGGCCGCTAATCGATCCTCCGCACGCGCATCTCTGAGATCCGCGAGTCCTCTCGCGCGACTAAAGTCCCGCGCTACGTACGACATGAGTGGAATGCTCACCGCGCCGGCGTTGAGGTCGGCGAATCTTCCGCGGGACTGAAGTCCCGCGCTACGCTCGATCGTGTCGTTCACTGGCTCGCCGCCTTGACTTTGCGCTGCTTCTGCAACTGCTCGATCGGCACGTAATCGAAGTCGAAGCCGAAATGACGTGGCCCGAAAACCTCGAGCCCCTTCGGCGTGCGCCACAGCGGCGAGTTCGGCCAGCCGATGATCGCGACTTCCGCGCCTTCTCTGTACGCGCCGAGATCACCGCCGAAGTGCGCGTCGCCCGTCTTCGGATCGAGATCGGCGATGAAGTCCGGCGCCATCGCGTCCGGTATACCGTCGAGCCACGTCACGTTGTTCTCGTTCTTCACCCACACCCGATAGGTGTGTCCGGTATACTCACCAGTCCCTTTGAGCTCGACGTCCCACCACGTGAAGCCGCGATCGCCCTTGCCCACGGCCTTCGTCACGGTCCCCTGGAACAACTTGAAACCGTTGACCGCCTTCACCAGCGCAGCGACGGGATCAGCGCCCTTTGCGACAGCCTCGCGCGCCGTTCGTCCGAGCAGAATGGCTTGCGACACTGCACCTGTAATCGCGCCGCCTCGCTTCAGATCGCGGCCGCTCATTGCATTCATGGCCATCGACGCGCCGCCGCCGCTCGCAACCGCAATCGCGCGCGCGAGATCTTCCGATCGAAAGTCGTCTACTGCTTTATCGAGAATGATGGTGTCGCCGAAGCGCGTGACGAGCGCCGCAGGCGTCGAGGGAATGCCGATCAGCCACGGCACCTGCTGTTGGACCTCGGGCCGTGCGCGTCCCGAGAGGCACGCGTCGACCAGCGGAACACCAAGCTCAGACGCCGCCATCAGCGCACTCAGCGTGGCGCCCGCAGCCTCGATGCGAACAACAGCGTTGAACTTCTTGCCGATGTGTTTGCTCAGCGCTTCGATGGCCCGCGCGGAGCTGTTCGGGATGGTCGGCAGGTTCTGCTTCTTCACGCGCTCGCGCACGTACTCCCACGCACCGCCCCCGCCAATACCGGCCGGCGTTACTGTCGTCCAATCGTCCGGCACGTCCTCGACCGCGATGAGCGTGAACTTGCGCCCTTGGGCAATGGCTTCTTTCACCCGCTGCACCATGCTCGCGGTGTTGTTGCCGCGGCTCGCCTGAATCGACGAGCCCATCATCATGTCGACGAGCTCCTGTTCGGTGAGCGTCCGCACTTTGGGCTCCTGCGCAGCGGCGACGTGCGGCATCGCGACAGTGATGGCAACAGCGAAAACAGCGATCCGGCGAATCATGAGAGCTCCCTTTACAGTCGTCTGCAGCCGCAGCCACGCGTGCAGTACCGAACGACACAGTCCTTACCGCGGATGAAGCTTTTCAATCGGAACGTAATCGTCGTCGAAACCGAAGTGGCGCGGTCCCAACATCTCGATGGCTTTCGGCGTCCGCCAAATCGGATGACTGCGGAAGCCGACAATCGCAAGCTCCTGGCCGACAGGGAAGCTGCCAATCACACCGCCTCCGCCGCGCATGGCCCAACCGGTCTTTGGATCGATCGGGGAAATCAGATCTGGCGCAACCGCATCCAACTTGCCATCGCGCCACGCCACCATGTTTTCGTTCTTGTTGAAGATGCGGTAGTGACTGCCAGCAAACGCGCCGGTCCCCTCGATCGTCGCGTCAGTCCAGCCAAAGCCTTGCTCGCCCTTTGTGTCTGACTTCGTGACGACGCCGCGAAATAACAGATAACCGTCACCGGCGGCAACCACGCCATCCACCGGATCGCGGCCTGCAGCAGTGGCTTCGCGCGCCGCGCGTCCCAACTGAATGGCTTTGGTCAGAAAGCCGGGAATCAGGTTGCCCTTGAGCACCGTTCCACTCACCGCATTCGCGGCGACCGTGACACCGCCGCCACTCGCAACGGCGAGCGCGCGTGTGAGATCTTCAACGCGGAAATCATCGTAGACGCGCGGAATGATGATCGTGTCACCGTAGCGTGTAACCGCCGCCAGCGGCGCGCGTGAGATGCCATTCATGAAGAACGGGCTCATTTGCACTTCCGGAAGACAGCGGCCGGATGGACATCCGTCGACAAGCGGAATGTTCATCCGATTCGCCGTCATCAACGCGCTTGCAGTTGCACCGCCTGCCTCCGCCTCGAACGTGACGTCGAATTTCTTGCCGAGGTGTGCGGCGAGAACGTCGATGGCCGTTGGCGCCTTCGGGTCGGGAGCGCGGCCGCGCACGAACCCTTCTTTCTCCATTCGTTTCGTGACGTACTCCCACGCGCCGCCGCCGCCAACACCAAACGAGGTGAACGCGGTCCAATCGTCAGGAACATCCTCGAGCGCGATGAGCGTGAACTGACGTCCCTGTGCGAACGCATCCTCGATGCGCTTGATCATTCCCTCTGTGTCGCCGCCACGCGTGCAGAGGATCGACGTGCCGACCATCATGTCGACGAGCTCCTGCCGCGTGAGCGTCCGCACCGGCGGCCTCAACGAAGCGCTGACCTGCGCGCCGACAGCAAGCATTGTCAGAACTGCGGTAGAGGCGACCCGCATGCTGATCAAAGATGTCTCCTTACGAAGCATTGACGGACGTCCGTACTCAGTCACTGAGTTCCAAACGATGGACGTGACTTCTGCAACGTTTCGATCGGAACGTAGTCGAAGTCGAAACCGAAGTGTCGCGGCCCGAGAATTTCCAGACCCTTCGGAGTTCTCCAGAGACGGTGCGCCGGAATCGAGATAAGGACGATTTCCTGTTTCAGGTTGTACCCGCCTAGACTGGGGCCGACTATCGTGTCGCCGGTCTTCGGATCGAGATTGCAGATCAAATCGGGCGCCATCGCATCGGGCGTCCCATCCAACCAAGCGACGATGTTTTCGTTTTTCACGAAGACTTTGTAGGTATGGCCGCTGTAGGGACCGGTGCCATTGACCTCGACGTCCCACCACGTGAAACCGCCTTCGCCTTTCACGTCGGCCTTGGAGACAACGCCCTGAAACAGCTTGAATCCGTGGCTCGCCTGGAGGAGCGCCTTCACCGGATCCTCCCCGCGCTGCCGCGCCTCGCGGAGGTTACGGCCGTACAGAATCGACGTCGACACATCACCCGGAATGGCGAGGTTCTTGAGATCGCGGCCGGTCATCGGGTTGTACGCCATCGACGCGCCGCCGCCGCTGGCAACCGCGAGCGCGCGGGCCAAATCCTCGACGCGATAGTCGTCGACGACTTTGTTCAGAAACACGGTGTCGCCCCAGCGCGTGACCAGTGCACCGGGTCCTGTCGTGACGCCGCTTGCAAACGACGTCTGCATCGAGAGCTCGGGCACGGCCCGACCGGCAAAACAGGCGTCCACCACGGGAATGCCGAGTTCCGCCGCCGCAACAAACGTATTCAGCGTCTGACCGGCGGGCTCGAACCGGATCACGGCATCGATCGGCTTGCCGATATGCCTGCCCAGTGCTTCTACCGCACGAGCCGGTGTGTTCGGTGTCGTCTGCAGGTTCTGCTTCTTGGTGCGCTCGATGACGTATTCCCACGCGCCGCCGCCGCCAACGCCGACCAGATTGGCGACCGTCCAATCGTCTGGCAGGTCCTGCAGCGAAATCATCGTGAACTTGCGGCCTTGCGCAAAGGCTTCCCGCACGCGCTTCACCATGTTCTCGGTGTTGGAGCCGCGGCTCGCCTGGATGGACGACCCCTGCATCATGTCGACCATTTCCTGCTCGGTGAGAGTGCGGATTTTCGGCTGCTGGGCAACTGCAAGGGCCGGAACGAAGGTCAGCAACGTAGCGAGCGCAAGTCGACGTCTCATGAGGACCTCGGTCGCAGCCCGGACTGCTGCGCTCTAGCAGGCTTATGTGGATTAACGACGCGCGAGGAAAGGTACAACAGTGCCCTCCCGTGCCGGCGCGGCGTTGTACTCAGCGACACGTCTCGTTATTACTCCTTGAAGGCATAAACACTCTGGCGCTCGCCGGCGGGCGCCGCTTCGATGAACGATCACGCAGCTACGAGGCCGCGGCCGCTGCATATTGACGCGTCCGCCTCGATCCAGGCACAAGCGCTCGATGCGCGCTTTGAGCACCTCTATGCCTCGGCGTTTCCGCGCGTGTATGGATTTGTGCGTACGCAGGTGCCGAATGTCCAAACCGCGCAGGAGGTGGCCAGCCGCATCTTCTTGAAGGCGTACAAACATCGCAGCAAAGCGCCGGAAGGCCCGGAATCGTTCATCTGGCTGTTTCGCATCGCCCATACGGTTCTCATCGATTACCGACGCGTCGAGGGACGCCGTGAGGCCGTGAACGTCTCGATCGACGAGGTCGCCGAGTTCGCGGGCGAAGCCCCGACACCCGAGGCCGAGTACGCGACTAAGGAACGGGCGGCCGCCGTGTTGTCGGCGATGAACGACATGGATCGTGATGACCGTTTGATATTGGGCCTCAAATTCAGTGGTCAACGAACCAATCGCGAGATTGCGCAGATCCTCGACATCAGCGAAGGAGCCGTGAGCATGCGCTTGCTGCGCTCACTGCGTCGTCTGCGTGAGCGGCTGGCACAGCGGGGTATCACACCGTGACACGAACAGCAGAGCGCCAACGCGCGCAGCGACTGGCTGAATACGCAGATGGTCTGGTGGTCCACCGCAGGGAAAGCGAGTTCCGCGCCTTCTCGGCGGACGATCGCGAATTCGGCGAGCTGACAGCTCTCGCGCGTGTGCTGAACAGCGTCGAGCTCCGCGCGCCAGATGGTTTTATCGATGCGTTGCGCGACGAGCTTCCGTCCGCTTCGATGGACGATGCCTCTGAGCAGCTTGGACGCGGGGTGCGCCTTTCGTGCTTCGGTTTTACGACCGAATTACGCCGGCGAGTCGACGGGCTGTTGACGGTGTCCGTCCCTCTTCGAAAGGCCGCAGCGATGGGGTTGCTCGTCGCCATCGCGCTCACCGTCGGTTCTCAGCTGGCGAGCATACCTACCGCATCGGCCGAAGAGATTTTGAGTCGCGCCGACAAAGCGCTGGGGCAGCTCGTTCGTCCGGGTCAGATCCTGCATCGCCGCTGGAAAGTGATCAACCGCGTCACTGCAGCCGATGGGGGCGAGATCACTCGTGAATCGATCAGCAACGAGTGGATGGACGGCGCGGACTTCTCGCGGGTTGCGGGTCGCAATGAGGCCAACGGGCGCGTCTACCTGGCATACGCCACCTTCCGGGAGGACGGAGAGGTGCGCCCGCGCGTCTATTTCGCACCGGGCTTTTCCAATGAGCCGCTCGGCCTCCTCAGCATCGAACCGAGCCGTCGCGAATTCGTGGAGGCGCTGGGATCGTTTGATGCTCAGAATCGCGAGAAACTCGAGACCTACATCGATCGCGGCTACATTTTCGAGCCCATCAGCGGGGAGCGTCGGTTCAACCGGATTGCGGTAGAAACCAGAACCGAAGGCGATAGTCCGCTGCCGCGCATCATGGTGTCGTTACGCGAAGAGAAGCTTCCGTCGGGAGTGGCTGTCTACGCGGTGCGCATAGTCGATCCCGCACGCGTACGCTTTCGTTGGAAGAGTGTCGGTCCGCCACAGGCCTGGCTCGAATGGCGCGAGACGGTGCGCTACATCGCGCGGGATACCTATCTCAGTTTGAAAGCTGAAGAAACATACAGGAACGAGAACGGCCGCCGCGTGCGCACGACCCGAGAGCTTCTCGAAACACAAATCCTCGAGAGCGGCGCGGACCGCTCGTCGCCGTTCGATATCGATGTGCCTCGGCAAACACCGACGCGCCGGCAGTCGGCGCGCGAGCAGCTCGCAGCAGTGGCGGCGGTTCTTGCCCGAATTCCCGAGACCTCAACCCGCTAGGAGACACGATGCGTCGCGCTGCACTGCCGTTCACCATCGCTCTGCTGGCCGCTCTGGTCAGCGTGTCCGCGCAGCCGCGTCCCAAGATACGCACGCTGACGGATCAGGAAGTCTTCGACATGATGGTCGGCAGTTCGATTCAAGGCACTCGCAGCTCGAACAGCGCGGGAATGATTGACAACGCCAAGAAGCTTCTCTCAGAGGGGAAGAAGTTCCAGATCATCAGCGTTGAGGACCTGCCGGACGATTGGACGATCGTGCAGGCGGCAGGCGGCATCGGTGGAGGCGGCGCGTGGGAGTACGTGACCGAGCGCATCAAAAGGCAAAACCTGCCGACCGTGCCGAACGGGACCCTTCGTGCGATGGAAGCGTTGAGCAAGCACATTGGCAAGAAGTTCGATGCGTTGGTCCGCAATGAAGCCGCCGGCGCCACGCTCAACGTATTTCAAACGGCCACCGCGGCCGCGCTGCCGGTTGTCGACGCGTGTCCCGCGGGTCGCGCGAAACCGGAGGTGCAGCAGTCGCTGACATTTGCCAACGGCTTGTTGATCACGCCGGCCGCCCTCGTCACGCGTTGGGGCGATACCGTGATCGTCGACAAGGCCGTCGACGACTATCGCTACGAAGATCTCGCACGAGCGCTTGCCGTTGCCAGTGGCGGTGGAATCTCAAACGCACGCGGCGTGATCTCGGGTCGTGACGTCAAGAACTACTTGATTCCAGGCGCGCTGTCCGAGGCCATTCTGTTCGGCCGCACCGTGCGCGAGGCATCCGCGCAGGGCAAAGATCCCGTGGCAGCGCTCATTGGCGTCTGCGACGGCTGCGTCGAAGTCTTTCACGGCATCGTTCGCAAGGCCGACACGAAAGGCGACCGCGGCCATACCTACACCGATGCGCAGATCGAGGGCACGAAGGAATATGCCGGCCACACCTATCGCGTCTGGGTGAAGAACGAGAACATCGTGTCGTGGCTTGACGGGAAGCCCGACGTCATTTCCCCGGACTATCTCTACAATCTCGACGCGAAAAGCGGCGACGCCGTGACAAGCCGCGAGCTTGGCGGCTACCCGGTGGGTCAGGAAGTTGCGATGGTGGCGCGGCCCGCGCATAAAGGATGGCGCACGCCAAAGGGCATCGAAGTGATCGGACCGCGGCACTACGATTTCGACTTCGACTATGTTCCTCTCGAAGAGATTCAGCGGTCGCGGCCGAAGTTTCGAACGCGGTAACGCAGGGCAATATGGCCGGACCCGCAGCGGCGCTGACACGCAATCGGGCGCTTGCGATCAGCGGGACCGGGGCAAGTGGGCAGTTTTGTTGTTCCAGGACGCAGGAGGGTTTATGGCAACGGCGCTCCGACGATCGCGTGCTGGCGCTCGAGCGGTTCTTTCGAGTGGGTTCGCGCTGCTCGTGCTGATGATGCCGCATGCTGCTCGCGCACAGGTTGATACCGGCAGTGTGGCCGGTGCAATCGTCGACGAAAGCGGCGGTGCGCTGCCTGGTGTCACAGTGACCGTGACGAACCTCGCGACGCAGCAGGCTCGCACGACGATGACGAACGACCTGGGCCGGTACCAGGTGACGGCGCTGCAACCAAGCCGCTACAGCATCAAGGCGGAACTTCAGGGGTTTGCCACGGTGCTCCGGCCGGATGTCACGGTCAACGTCGGCTCTGCGGTCGACGTCAACATGACGATGAGCGTCTCGACGATTCAGGAAACGGTGACCGTCACGGGTGAGGCGCCGATCATCGAAAGCACGCGCGCCGACTTGAGCAACGTCATTACCGGTGAGCAGCTCGAAGCATTGCCGAGCAAAGGCCGTCAATATCTCGACTTCACGCTGCTCCTGCCAGCAACCGTCGAGAACACGAGCACGCTCGCACAGGGTGCAGGACTGAACGTGGGCGGTGCCCGCGGCAAAGAGGCAGCGTTGCTCGTCGACGGCTTTTATAACCTCGACGAGGGATTTGCGAAGCCGAAGCAGCGTCACAGCCAGGATGCCATTCAGGAGTTCCAGGTCATCAGCTTCGGCGGTTCCGCTGAACACGGTCGCGCCATCGGAGGTATTGTCAACGCTGTTACCAAATCCGGCGGCAACGAGGTTCACGGCAGCGCGTACGGCTACTACCGTGGCACGAATCTCAACGCACAGGATTTTGGCGAGGCGCGGCGCGGTGCGCCGAAAGCTCCGTTCACGCGGCAGCAATGGGGCGGCACCTTCGGCGGTCCGATTAAGCGCGACAAGAGCTTCTTCTTTGGTGCGTACGAGCGCATCAAAGAGGATTACTCGTTCGATAACGGCATTCGTGCTGAAGACGCGGCGATCCTGGGCATCCCGCAAGAGGACGTCGGCAGCATGCCGCGCTATTACTACCTGAATTTCGCGATGGGCAAGTGGGATCACAACATCAACGCGAATCATCGCCTGCAAGGGAGTGTCGCGCTGTCGCGCTGGACGGAGTATTCAGTCTCTACCCCGCAGTCGTTTGCGACCAGGTCGCGCCAGTACGGGTTGCGCGCGCCTGATTGGTTGCTCCTCGGCAAGTGGACCGGCATCACGTCCAACGGCCATGTGCTGCACGAATTCAAGGCTTCGTACTTTCCGCGGTTCTACGAGGTGTACGGTCTCAGTCAGGGCGGTCCACCGCTCGTGCCCGATGGCCAGATCAATCAAGGACCGCAGACCAACGCTTCGCCGCCACGCGTGTCGATTTCGTCCGTGGCGAGCTTCGGATCCGCAAGCCTGAACAACAAGATCAACACATACCCAGGCCAAGCGCTCTACTCGACCACGTTCTTCGCGGACAAGCACACGTGGAAGTTCGGTGCTGACTACATGGCGGCGTACTACGACTACACGTTGTACTCACCGCTCACCGGCGCCTATACCTTCACGAGTCTGCAGACTTTCTCGAATGGCGTGTACAGCCAGTACACGCAGACGTTTGGGGATACGCATAACCCGCGATGGCATCAGTATCTGTCCGGGTTCGTACAGGATTCGTGGCTGGTGAACAGTCGCCTGACAATGAATTACGGCGTGCGCTATGACGTCGAAGTGCACCCGAAACACGAACCGAGTGGACGCCGGTTTGGCAAGGACTACAACAACATTGGTCCTCGATTCGCAGTGTCGTACGACTTGACCGGTCACGGCACTACGTTCGCCAAGCTCGCGACAGGCATTTACTACGATCGTCTGTTCCAGAACTTGACGACTTTTTACACGAGCGTAAAGGGGTACGAGAAATCGGTCTCGGCGACGTGGACTCCGACCAGTCCAGGCGCTCCTCGATATCCCGACGTGTTTGCGACGCGCCCCGCCAATTTGCCGAGAAGCGTCGTCAACACGAACATTCTGCCCGACGAGCTCCGCACGCCAGCGAGCGGACAGATCGTCGCGACGTTTGAACGCGCGCTCACGTCCAACGTGGTGCTCAGCCTGAGCGGTGTGTACACGAAATCCTGGGACAAGGAATACCAGCTCGACACGAACCTCGTGTTCGACGACGCGACGCAGCGCTGGCTCAGGCCTGATCCAAACTACCGCGCGATCAACCAGTATCAGTTTGGAGGAAGCGCCGAGTACTACGCTGGGATTGTCGAGTTGAACAAGCGTGGTGGACGTTTCGGCTACAACGGCAACATCACGTTCGCACGCGCGTACGATACGGGTAACAACTACAACTCGGGTCCGCAGGATCAGCGATTGGGCATCATGAGTGAGTGGGGACCGCAGGCGGATACGCCAACGGTGCGCGGCGTCGTGAGCGGCTGGTACAACATCGCGTCGGCCATGCAAGTCTCGGCGATTTATCGCGCTCGCACCGGGACGGCGATCACGGCGGTTGCTTCCGGCATCGATCTGAACGGCGACGGCAACACCGGGGACCGGCCGCCCGGATTCGGCCGCAACTCCTTCCGGATTTCGGGTCAGCGAGCGCTGGATCTGCGGTTCGCGTGGACCGTACTGCTGCGTGACAAACGTCTTCAGTTCTACGCCGAGGGTTTCAACGTTCTAAACGATGAGAACGTGCGCACCGTGTCGAACGATTACGGACCTATCCCGGGCAGTCCGCGACCGCGCTGGATGGAGCCGGTCACGTTCTTCCCGCCGCGCGAGGTGCAACTCGGGATGCGGCTCGGTTTCTAATCAACGCTCGTTGCACAGGGCAACACTTCAGGACACGTTTTGCGGGAGAATCCATGAAACGCGCCGCTCTCTGTCTGATCACAGCCACCTTGCTGTCAGTCCCGTCTGTGGTCCTTACCCAACAGCCGAAAGTCCGCACGCTTACCGAACAGGAAGTCGCCGACATCATCGTCGGATCTTCGATACAGTCCACGAGAAACTCCAACAGCGCTCAGATGATCAAACAGGCGCAGGCCCTGATGGCGCAGGGGAAGAAGTTCACGTTGATCTCGGTAGACGATGTGCCTGACGACTGGCACATTGTCGCGGCGGCCGGCGGCGTGGGTGGCGGCGGCGCCTGGGAGTACGTCACCGAGCGCATCGAGAAACAGAAGCTGCCTCCGGTGGAGAACACCCGCCTCGCGTCGGCAGAAGCACTGGCGAAGCACCTCGGCGTCAAGTGGAATGCAATCATCCGCAATGAAGCGGCCGGGGCGATGATGGGCGCATTCCAATCTGCGATCGAGCTTGGCGTGCCAGTCGTCGACGCGTGTCTCGCGGGTCGCGCAAAACCCGAGCTGAACCTGCAGGTCTCCTTCATCAATGGCATCTCGGGATCACCTGCGGCGCTGGTGACGCGATGGGGCGATACCGTGATCCTCGACAAGACGGTGGACGACTATCGGCTCGAAGACCTTGCGCGTGCGGTCGCCGTGTCGAGTGGCGGCGGCAGCTCGATTGCCAGGAATCCGATGACCGGCAAAGAGGTGAAGCGAGGGACGATCCGTGGCGCGGTGTCCGAAGCAATGTTGTTCGGCAAGACCGTTCGCGAGGCACGTGCGGCCGGGAAGGACCCGATCGACGCTGTGATCAAAGTCGCAAACGGGTACAAGCTCTTTCAGGGCACGGTCAAGAAAGCCGAACCACGCGGCGAGCGTGGGTTCAACTGGGAAGACGCAGAGCTCGAAGGCGTCGGACCGTATAAGGGTCACAACTACAAGATCTTTGTGAAGAACGAGAACATCATCTCGTGGCTCGACGGCAAACCTGACGTGCTGCCACCCGACTTGATCTACACGCTCGATCCGAAAACCGGCGATGCCATTACCAGCCCGCGCATGGGCGGGTATCCGCTCGGCATGGAAGTGGTGATTGTGGGCAGGGCGGCGTCGCCGATGTGGCGGACGCCGAAGGGCATCGAGCTCTTCTCGCCGCGGCATTTCGGTTTCGACTTCGATTTCGTCCCGATCGAGCAGACAGTGAAAACGCGTCCGCGCTTCACGTCGAACTGAGGCGCGCCCCCGCTCATCCGCGACGCGCGACACCATGCGAATCAATCGCGTAGTGACTCTCCTCGTTGCCGCTCTCACGCTCGGTGTGTCGGCGCAATCAAGACCGACGCCACGAGTGCAAACACTGACAGAGCAAGAGATGGTCGACATGATGGTCGGCTCCTCCATCCAGGCGACGCGCAGCTCCAACAGCGAAACGCTGATCAAGCGAGTGCGCGAGGCCGTCGCGCAGGGCCGACGTTTCACGATGATTTCCGTGGAGGATCTGCCAGACGATTGGACCGTCGTGATACCGAGCGCCATCGGCGGCGGTGGAGCCTGGGAGCATGTCCGCGAACGCACTGAGAAGCAGAAGCTGCCGTTGGTTGAAGAGCCGATGCTCAAGGCCATCCAGGCGCTCAGTCGGCATATCGGTAAGCCGTTCAACGCTGTTGTACGCACTGAGGCCGCCGGTTCGACGCTCACAGCATTCTTGATGGCCAGCGCGCTCGGTGTTCCTGTCGTGGACGCCTGTGTGACGGGTCGCGCTGTGCCGGAGATGCAGCAGTCTGTGCCATTCATCAATGGCATTTCTGCATCACCGGCGGCGATGGTCACTCGCTGGGGCGACACGATGATCATCGATCGCGCGGTCGATGACTACCGGGTCGAGGATCTGGGCCGCGCCGCGGCCGTAGCGAGTGGCGGCAGCGTGCAAATGGCCAACAGCCCGCTGACAGGCACACAGATCAAGCGCGGCGTCATTCGCGGTTCGGTGTCAGAGGCCATTCTCTATGGACGCACCGTTCGCGAAGCGCGTGAGCGCGGGCGCGATCCCATAGCGGCACTTCTCGATGTTTCGCACGGTTACGAGCTATTTCGCGGGACGGTGACCAAAGCCGACATGACCGGTGATCGCGGCTTCACGTGGTGGAAGGTGGAGCTGGCGGGCACAGGCCGCTACGCTGACCACACGTACACGATTTTCGTGAAGAACGAGAACATCATCGCCTGGCTCGACGGTAAGTCCGATGCGATGTCACCTGATTTGATTTCCAACCTGGATCCGAAAACAGGAGATGCCGTCACCAGTACGGGTCTGGGCGGTTACCAACTGAACACCGAAGTCGTCATGGTCGGCATTCCGTCGTCGCCGATGTGGCGCACGCCGCGCGGCATCGAGGTGCTTGGGCCGCGTCATTTCGGATTCGATCTCGACTTCGTGCCGATCGAGCAGCTACAGAGAGCGAGGCCGAAATTCGGCTCGAATTGATGTCCATCATCCAGCGGACACGATACGCGGCGGTCCTCGCACTGGTCCTTTCCAGCCTCATCACGTTGCCGGCCGCGCAAACGCGGCCCATGCCGTTGGAAGAAATCACCATCGCGGATCTTCACTCGGCATTACGTGCTGGTCGAACGACGTGCCGTGAAATCGTAGCCGGCTATCTGCGTCGGATCGACGAATTCGACAAGCGCGGGCCGGCGATCAATTCGATCATTCTGATCAACGACGGCGCCGTCGCTGCGGCGGAACGCCTCGATCGTGCGTTCGCGCAATCAGGCTTAATCGGGCCGCTTCACTGCGTGCCTGTCATTGTCAAAGACAACTACGAAACCGTCGACATGCCGACGACTGCCGGGTCGCTGTCACTCAAAGGGATGATGACTGGCAAGGATGCGTTCGTCGTGAAGCGGCTGCGCGACGCGGGAGGAATCATGCTCGCCAAAGCGAACATGCACGAGTTCGCGTTCAGCCAGTACGAAACGGTGAGTTCGATCCTGCCGGGTTACACGCGTAACCCGTACGACGTGCTGCGCGTCACCGCGGGCTCGAGCGGCGGAACGGCGGCGGCAGTTGCCGCGAACTTTGGCTTGGTGGGTCTCGGCACGGACACGGGCGCGTCGATCCGCGGACCGGCGTCGTTCCAGGCACTGGTCGGGCTTCGACCGACGATGGGGTTGACGAGCAGGAGCGGAGTAGTGCCTGTGTTCATGGATTCGGATGTGACCGGCCCTCTCACGCGCACGGTCGCAGATCTTGCGGTGATGCTGCAGGTGCTGGCAGGAGGGGACCCGGACGACGTTGCGACGGCTGCCAGTCACGGGCGCGTGCCGGGCAGTTACACCGACGCGCTTTCGCGTCAGGGCCTCAGAGGCGCGCGCCTTGGCGTTTGGCATCAAGTGTACGACACGCCGACAACTGAACCCGACATCGCCGCATTGTTTGGCAAGGCGCTCGATAAGCTACGAGCCGGCGGGGCGACCATTGTTGATCCGGTTGTGATCGAAAACCTCGACGAGTTGCGTCATCATCAACGTGAACTCGGCGGTTGCAATCGGTTCAAGTTCGATCTCAATCGGTATCTGGCGGGTCTCGGCGACAAAACGCCGATGCACTCGCTCGAAGAAATCGTCAAATCGAGGCAGTTCCATCCCACAATTCAGATGCGCCTCGAGACCTCGCAAGCCGTCGATGACATTCCAGGCGAAACGGGGGGCTGCCGGCGCCGTGTGGAGTTCCGCGATCAGTTGCGCGCCGCTCTGCAGAGGCTGCTGGACGATCAGCGGCTTGACGCGCTCGTGTATCCCACGTGGAGCAACTCGCCGCGGCTCATCGGCGATTTGAACTCGCCGCATGGGGACAACAACCAGCTGCTCGCGCCTTCAACGGGATTTCCGGCAATCACAGTTCCAATGGGCTACACCATGCGCAACACCTTGCCGGCGGGTCTGCAGTTCCTCGGAAGGGCCTGGAGCGAGCCGACGCTGCTTCGCCTTGCGTACGCCTACGAACAGGCGACGCACCATCGCCGCGCGCCTGCGTCGACTCCAGCATTGGATTAGATCCGTCGTGGGACTAAAGTCCCGCACTACATGTCGTGCTTGCGAGACGCCCGCGATACCGCGGCCTCGTGTCGCGCGGAAGGTAGTGTTTCAAACGTTCTGCAAAAAGGATTAACGGGCCACGGAGCCGTCTCCGTAGAGTTTGGGGTGACCAAACCAACCAAACGCGGAGGCGGACATGGCCCAAACGGAGCGTACGCGAAGACGGGATGAGTGGAAAGG
>JBKPAJ010000158.1:0-33440 GCA_046726375.1 Acidobacteriota bacterium | reverse complement strand
TGCGGCCGCTGCTCGTAGGGGTCGAATACAAGATGCCGCGCGGCAAGTGGACGTGGGCCGTCGGCGGAACTGCCGGCCTCTCAATCAACAGGTTGGACACGGCCACCGTGTTCCGCAATCGCGTCATCAATGCGACCGGCGCGGACGTCGTCACCGACATCCACAACAGCTTCGCGGTTAGTCCGCGCGTCAAGGGGTGGTACGACATCAACCGCCGGGTATCGTTCATGGTCGAGTCGTCTTACAACTTTTCGCGCCCCGAGCTCACAATTCGAACGAGCGCGGGTGATCTGTCCCGAACGCTGAACGCCGACGCGTTCATTCTGAGAGCGGGCCTGGTTTACGGAATCTGGTAGCGCGCTTCACATAGTGTGGAACGTCCGTCGGGACAACTCTGTCGTCGTCGGGGTCCTGCACGGCACTTCACTTGCACCTTGGTCGCCCGGCATGCGCTCGCATGGAACGGAGTCGGTGTGGATGAGCGAGGTAGCTCTTCCGCATTTCCCCACGCTCGATGTACTCGGCGATATCGACGTGGTCATTATCGGCGGCGGTCTTTCCGGACTGACCGCGGGACTGCTGCTGCAGCGCGCGGGATATCGAACCGCCATCCTCGAGCAATCGCATCTCGGCAACGGGGAAACGGGCCGGACCTCGGCGCATCTCACCGAATTCCCCGATGCCGGGTTCAGTCGGCTCGTTTCCGATTTCGGTCTCGACCACGCACGCGCCGTCGCCCAGTCCAAGCGCGAGGCGATCGGCCAGATCGAGCGCCTCGCGCGGGAAGTACCGTGCGACTTCGTACGGGTGCCCGGATATCTCTTCTCGGAAGACGAAGGCGATCGTTCACACCTGATAAACGAAGCGAAGTGCTGCACGGACTGCGGCATCGCGGTCCAGATTCACGATCGCGCGCCGCTGACGTTTGCGACAGCCGCGGCAATGGAAGTTCCAGATCAGGCGCAGTTCCATCCGATCAAATACATCGCCGGATTGATTCGCCTGTACGCCGAAGCCGGCGGAACGATCTCCGAGATGACGCACGTTCGCGCGATCGACGAATCCAACGGCGACTGCCGCGTACGGACCGATCGCGCCACGATCACGTGTGAGTACGTCGTCGCGGTCACCGATGCGCCGATTACCCGTGGCGCGCTGCTCGACACCAAGCTGCGCGCCAGCCGCTCGTACATCATGGCGGTGCACGTGGACGATCGCGCGATCCCCAACGGTCTTTTCTGGGACACCAACGAGCCGTATCACTACATCCGCAGCGCGACGACGTCACATGGACTCATTGTGCTCGTTGGCGGCGAAGATCATCGCGTCGGCACCGACGCGGGAGCGGACGCATTTGCCGCGCTGGAGCGTTATACGCGCGACCGTTTTCTGGTGCGGGACGTCGTCTGTCAATGGTCTGGACAGATCATGGAACCAGTGGACGGCCTGCCGTACATCGGGCTCCGTGAGGAGAACAGTCACGTGATTGTCGGCACAGGTCATTCGGGCAACGGACTGACCTTCGGGACAGTTGCCGCGCAAATGGCAGCAGACATCATTGCAGGCCGTGTGAATCCGTACGCAGAGTTGTATTCTCCGACCCGTCCGTTGGGCGCACGGCAATGGGCGAAGTACGCGGCGCAGAATCTTCCGGCGGCGTGGACGCTCGTGACCGACATGCTGCCGCTGCCCGTCTCGACATCCACCGACGATCTGAAAGCCGGCGAAGGCCGCTTGATGCGCATCGGGGCCGAGAAAGCCGCGGCGGCGCGCGATCGCAACGGGGTGCTCCACGTCATTTCGGCGACGTGCACGCACATGGGTTGTGAGGTGGCCTGGAACGATGTCGAGCAAACGTGGGACTGCCCCTGCCACGGATCGCGCTACGACGTGGACGGCACCGTACTGCACGGACCCGCGACCGCGCCGCTCGAAGGTCTCTCGACGTTTGTCCGGCTCAGGAGATGATCGCTAGTCTCGCAACTTCGGGCGCAGAGCCGGCCGGCGGGGGCGCTGAGTTGCACAGCGGCATCCGCCAACCGACGCAAAAGCTCAGCTATGGACGCTCGAGCGCGCTGGATGCGCACTCTTTCGCACCGCGCCGCCTCGACAAATAATGTTAGAGTTTTGAAGCAAACCCCAGTCGTACCTTGTAGATGGCCGCAGACGCTCCTCACCCCCCGCTGATTTTGCTCGTTGACGACTACGAAGACGCGCGAGTCATGTACGGCCACTTTCTGCGGATGTCGGGATACGAGCCGCTCGAGGCCAGCACAGGCGAGGAGGCGCTGGAGCTGGCGCACGCCAGGCTGCCGGACCTCATTCTTCTCGATATGTCGCTCCCCGGGATCGACGGCTGGGAAGTTACCGCACAGCTGAAGCGCAACGCGACGACCAAACATATCCCCATCGTGGCGCTCACCGCGCACGCGCTGCAAAGCGAACGGCAGCGCACCGAACGCGCCGGCTGCGACGGATTCCTGGCCAAGCCGTGCGCGCCGCCGGATCTGCTCGCGGAAATCACGCGCCTGCTGGGTCCGCGAACCACCTCCAGCGGCTCGTCGCGCTGACATGGCATCGAATCAGATTGAATTTGGACGAACGCGATCGACCGGGCTCGTCGAAGTCCTCGATCGCATCCTCGACAAAGGCCTATTCGTTGGCGGGGACATCAAGATTTCGTTGGCCGAAGTCGAACTGCTCACGATTCGCATCCGCTTGATCGTGTGCTCGCTCGACAAGGCGCGCGAGATCGGACTCGATTGGTGGATGTACGACCGCCATCTGTCGCCAGGGCGGCTCGGTCCCGCCGAACGGGATCGCCTCGAACAACGGATTGCAGCACTCGAACGACAGGTAGGCACCAGCAGCCCGATCACGAGGACGGCGCCGCCCGTGAAGATCCCCAAGGGAGCTCCGCGCGCACGGCGACGCGAGTCACGATGACAGCCGCGCAGGTGGAGTAGACAATGCCCGTTGAAAGAGCAGCAGGCGGAACGAGTCTCGTCGATGTTCTCGATCGCGTTCTCGACAAAGGCATCGTGATCGATGCCTGGGTGCGCGTCTCGCTCGTCGGTATCGACCTGATCACGGTTGAGGCGCGCGTCGTGGTGGCGTCGATCGACACGTACTTGAAGTACGCCGAAGCCGTCGGCCAGGTGTCCACGGCCTCGCGGCCGGCGATCGAAGCGGGACCGGCGGAGATCGTCAGCGTCGAGACCGAGCTGATCGAGCGGGAGCGTGTGCCGCGCGCGACCACGACCACCACAACGACGACGAAAAGTGGCAGACGTAAACGACCAAGCACGACATGATCCAGGCGGAGGCGAAGCTGGCGCTCGTCGAATTCCTGTTGAGCAACGTGGACGCGTCAGTCTGTGCCCAACGGGGTTTGGAGTGGCTCGGCGCAAACGCGGCCGTTGGCAGGGCGCTGCTCGCCGCGGCAGTGGGCGATCCCGATCGACTCTGGGGAATTGCTGCGCTCGGCATCTCGCCCGCCCGCACCGGAGAATTCGTGCTCGATCTCGAAGACCGTCGCGATCCGCTCGTCACCGTGGCCTGGAACGGCACGCCGGCGCATTTCCGGTCGGGGAAAGCCCATCCTGAGAGCTCGCTCGAAGGTGTTCCGTTTCATGCCGTGCCGCTTCGCCCGGATCAATCGCTGCCGCCGCTCGGTATTCTTCTGCTCGAGGGAGAAGACGCCGACGTCGACGCCGACGTCCTTTGGTTTGCGGAGGTGCTGGGCGAAAAGTTTCAGGCGCTCCGCCTGCGCAACGTCACGGCCGATCCCGGGATAGATCGCGAGCGCCATCTTCTCTACAGCATCATCAACGCCGTCACCGATCCCATTCTCTTGACCGACACGTCGGGCAAGCTGGTCATCGGCAACGCCCGCGCCGAGCAACTGTTCGCGATTCGCGCGGACGAAAGCGAAGGCCGCCGCCGCGCGGTTGAAATCAACAACCTGTTTTTCTCGTCGGCGCTCGCCGGACGGCTCGTGGACTTGCAGTATGCGCCGTCGGCGCGCGAGCTCGTGCTCGTCGATCCCGAAGACGGGTCCGACCTGCTCTTCGAGCTGCTCACCTCGTCGATCTCGCTCGAGCGCGACAGCAGCGCGGTCGTTTCGGTTCTGCGCAACGTCACGGATTTGTGGCGTGCTCGCCAGGAGCTCGAGGACAACTATCGCCGCTTGAGCGAGGCCGAGATGCAGATGCGCACCGAGCGCAATCGTCTCGATCTCCTCGTCGATTCGGTTGCCGACCCGATCATCGTGACCGGTCCTGAGGGCGACATCCTGATGACGAACTCTCCCGCCGAGCGATTTTTCACTCCGGCGGAGGGCGCCGCCAAGCAAGTTGCCAGTCGCATACAAGCGAACGTGGCGCAGTTCTCGTCGTTTGTCTCGGGGTTGCTGCTGCAGAGCGGCACGAATCAGCGGTGGCGCGAGCGCATCACCGTGACCGACCCTGAAACCGGGCGTGTGGTGCCGATGGAAGCGGTGGCCGGCACCATGATGTCCGGTCCGAGCGAACTGAGCGGCGTCGTCACCGTGCTGCACGACCAGACTGAAGCGATCGAACGCGAGGGTTTGTACGCTGAGCTCCAGAAGGCGTCGGCGCATCTCGAGCTGCGTGTGCGCGAGGCGACCGCGGAACTTGCGCATCAGAACGAGCTGCTGCGCCGGCAGGCGCTCGCCCTGGAGCAGGCCTCAGCGGCGAAATCGCAATTCCTCGCCAACGTCTCGCACGAATTCCGCACACCCCTCAACGCCATTCTCGGTTACTCCTTGATGCTGATTGGCGGCTTCTACGGGCAGCTCAGCGAAGAGCAACTCAAGACCGTGCAGCGGATCGATGCCAACAGCAAGCACCTCGCCACGCTGATCAACGACGTGCTCGACATCGAACGCATCGAAGCCGGGCGCATGCCGTTGCAGGTTTCGCAGTTCCCGCTCGACGATGTCATCCGTGAAGTCATGGAGGAATTACAAGGCGTGATCGCACAGGCGCCTGTGTCGGTCCACGTCGATCTGCCGAGAGACGTGCCGAAGCTCAAAAGCGACCGTCAGAAGCTGAAGCAGATTCTGGTCAATCTGTTGAGCAATGCCCTGAAATACACGAAGGAAGGCCGCGTCGACATCATCGCCGAGGCGCAAGCCGAGCGCCGGCGCGTCCTTCTCAAAGTCAAGGACAGCGGCGTGGGGATCGCGTCGGAAGATCACCTGCGCATCTTCGAGCCGTTTCAACAGGCCAAGCGCGTCATCACGCGGCCTCAGGGCGGCACGGGTCTTGGTCTGGCGATTTCACGTCGTCTCGCCCACATGCTCGGCGGCGACATCAGCCTGCAAAGCGCGCTCGGCGAGGGCTCGACTTTTACGGTAGATATTCCGATGCGTGTCCGGACGCGCCCCGGCACGCAGCGTTCCGATCTGCGGCCGCAGGAGATCGGCGCCGCTACCGAAGTGGGCCGCCGATCGGCATAACATTTTGGAACGGGACATGGCCAAGAAGACGTCATCGCTACGACGAGCGAAGCCCTCGCGTACTAGCGCAAAGCGCGCGGCGCCGCCAGTTGCCGCGCCGGCGAGATCGAAGTCGCGCATCGAAAAACCTCCCGCGCGAAAGACCAACGGCGCCGCTCAGTTGCCGATCACAACAGCCGATCAGACCGCCAAGGGCCGCTACGTGTATTGCATCGTCCGTGCGGATCAACCGCTGACGTTTGGTCCGATCGGCATCGGCGAAGAGCCGGCCCCGGTCTATACCGTGCGCTGTGACGATCTCTCGGCAGTCGTGTCGGACTCCCCGCTCGGCGTGCTCGATCCGACGCGCGACAACGTGCTCGCCCACCAGCGCGTCAATGAGACCGTGATGCGCGAGCATACGGTACTTCCCATGTCGTTCGGCACGATCTTCAAGACGCGAGACGACGTGACGGCGTTTTTGAAATCGGCTTATCGCGCGTTCTCCGACGTGCTCGACAAGATGGAGAACAAGCTCGAGTTCGGTCTCAAGGTCCTGTGGGATCGCGACGCCGTCATCCACGAGATTGAGGACGAAGACGAGGACATTCACCGGCTCAAGAGCGAAATCGCGGCGCAGAAGGGATCGACATACTTCGCGCGCATGCAATACGGCCGTTTGATCGACGCCGCGCTGCAGGCTCGCTCGGAGCGTTACGTTGCGGTAATCTTCGATCGGCTGCGCGCCGTCTCGGTGGCCGCGCGCTCGAACAAGCCGATTGGCGATCGCATGATCCTCAACGCCGCGTTCCTCGTCTCGCGCGACGCGGAAGACGCGTTCGACGCACGCGTCAAGGAGCTGGGCGCGAAGCACGGCATGCTCACGTTCCGCTACACCGGTCCGTGGCCGCCCTATAACTTTGTCAACATCCGGCTCAAGCTGGAGCGGGCGTGAAAGTTACAAGTTCAAAGTTCAAAGTTCAAAGTTCAAAGTGAGTTACCAAGTTGAAATGAAGTCCGCTGAATAAGGCATCCATTTGACGTCGTCCGACTCCGGCCGCCGGCTCGCGCGCCAACCTTGGATGAGGGAATTAGCCGATTCGGCGTCGCCGCGGTGGCATACCGCGCCGCCCACACGCGCCAGACCATAGAAGATACGCGCGGTGACGAAGATCGTCACTGTCAGCACGAGCCAGCGATTCGGCGTGTAGTGCTCCACCCCGCCGCTGGATTCCCAACGTGTGGGCTCGAATCCGATGAGCCCGAGCCACGGCGCCGAGGCCCAGCCCGCCGAGCGAGTACCGCAGCCGTTCTGGCAGCCATCGACTCGTGATCAGCGCGCCAATCAGAAACATCGCGGTCGGGAGCGTGACGGCAATCGTGTTCGTCGTCACCACCCAGCCCCGCGCCTGCCGCCGCATCGTCCGCGGCGGATGCGCTGTACCAGCGACACGGGGATCAGGACGATGATGAGAAGCGGAATCAGCAGCAGCGCGAGGAGCAGAGGCATGGCGCCCTACAGGACGATCGCGAGGATGACGCCAGCGATGGCCAGGACGAGGGCGGTGATGCCGAGCGCGAGACCCCGGCGTGCCGTCCGTGCCGCGCTCTCGTGAGCGAGGGTGAGCGCGTTGATCTGCTGAGCCATCTCCTGCGTCAGTTGAGCGGACGCGCGAGACTCGTCCTCCAACTCGGCGAGCCGCGCATCGACGTCGCGCGTGCGATCGCCGGCGTTGTTCGCGCTCACTCGAGCGCGCAGCGCGTCAGCCGCGGCGAGGATTGTGGAGGCGTGCTTCAGAATCGCGACCCAGGGAATCATGCCGATCATTATGATGTGGGCGGCGTCGGCGGACCTGACGGGCTTGAAATTGTCGTCGGTCACTCAGCGCACGGGCTGGAATGTAGATGATTCTGCCAGGCGACACGTGCCTAGAAAATGGAGTCTTTCGAGGAACGGCACCAGGCCGCTCGCAAGCTTACGAACGATCTCGCGGTCATGAGTTTGCTCCTTAGCCAGAAGGCCACTTTTGCCGGGCGCGATCGCAGTTGCGATTTCTAGGTCGTAGACATCTGGAGAAAGATTGCTGGCAACTGGCAGATCATCGCCCGCTCAACGCGGGGATCAGCACGGTCGCACCATCCATCAGCGCGTGCGCAATCGCGAGCGGAACCAACCGGCGAAGTCGCAGATACAAGAGCGTTTCGAAGACGGAGAACGGCACTGACGCCAGCAGCCGAAACGCCATGAACTTCGCGTCAAAAGTCAACGGCATGAAAACATGTTGCATGGACCAGGCGAACGCCACCACTGCGATCGCCACGCTCGTACTCCGACAAAGAACCTGGAAGCGGGGTAACAGATAGCCGTTATAGGTCATCTGCTCAGTCAGCCCCAAATGAATGGCCACACCAGCACGCCGTAGAGAGCAGCCGGCAATGGCAGGCCTCCCAAGAGGTACGGCGGCCTGAGTCTCCCGTACACGATCCAGCCTGCCGCATAGGTGCCACCGAGAATGAATACGAGGCTCACAGGGATAAGCGCAAAGCCCAGCATCGCATCGCGGACGAGGCGTGCCCGCTCGAAGCCGACAAGATCGAACAGGCCGATGCCCTCGCGGCGCGTGAGCCGCCACAGCAGCGCCAGACATCCGGCGTCGATTAATGTCCCGTACAAGGGCAGCCATGGCTCAGCGTCATGCCATGGAGTCGGCGACGCTCGCAGGGCGAAGACGGCCGCGACAACGGCTTGCGCTCCCACGGCACAAGCTGCGCGCGCAAACAGCATCAGTGCCGGGCCGCGCCGCGTCAGCGTTGCCGCCTCCCGCCGTCGAAGGAGTGCCTTGTGGGAATTCGCGCCCGTAGTTTCCTTGGTGAAGATCTTCACGGATGAATCTTCCGCGATCCCTGGAAGAGCGCTGCCTAACGTCCGCGCTTCAGCCGCGGCAGCTCATGATCGCGTCGGCCGCCGCCGGCTGCAAGCGCTTGATTTAGGCCGCGCGCTGTTCGCAATTCTGGCAAAGCGGGGGCACCATTCCTCGCGACCACCAGCGAGCCCGAGGTACTCGGAATGTGGCCGTGACCACGGCGACGAAGTCGCACGCTAGTGTTTCCGTTGCGTGATTCCGCACAAACGTGCTCCAACGTCTGCGGCAATGCACTCGGCCGCCCCGGGACGGTCCGGCGCATCTACCGCCTGACGGTCCGTGGCGAGACGGCGACGCCCAACTTCAGCGCATCAAGTCATTCAGCAACTCACTGCCGCCGGATTCTCGAGCCGAGCGGGTTTACAGCCACGGCAGCAGAACCTTCTCTCGATACGCTCGGTACTCCTCCCCGAACGTCTGTTGCAACCGCGCTTCCTCATAACCCCTGAAGATCCGAGTGGCCACGTACATCACCGTGCCGATCGCGCATCCGAGCCAAGAGTCGAGCAGCAGGCCAACGCCGGGGATCACAAGGAGCGCCACCGCGTTGTAGAGCGGATGCCGGACCACCGCATAAGGCCCGCTCGTTATAAGTCTGCCGCGCGGCACGTGCACGACAACGTGGATCAGCGAGGCGAGGTACAGCGCGACACCGCTCACCAGCACAACGGTGCCCGCGACGCGGCCTGGCACTCCGAGCCCCATTCTGAAAATGGACGGCCAAGTCACGTTGGCGGGCACGCCGATCACGGCGAAGGGCAAGGTGAAACCAAGGATCCGATCACCCGCACCGATCAACTGCCTGAGACGCATGCGTGGCGTGCTCCGAATTGCCGGGGACTCACGGTTCACATCGGCGCGGCGTAACGCGGCGCACATAGCGGCCCTGCAGGGCTAACACGGGGCCGAGGGGGAACAGCTTCATCTCGTATCCCATCATTGGCTCATTCTACGAATAACTTGGTCCACGCCCTCGCGACCTCATGCCTCGATGGCTCGGCATACGTGCGCAACAGGCGCTGTGAACTTGTCGGCCGAGAGCCGGGTAGACAAGCAATCGGCCAGCCAATATCAAGTCAGAGATCAGCGCATTCGAAGAGGCGTCCCATCCCGTAGCGTGCGAAGTCGCCACGCAAATATGAATACCCAAGCGAGATAGGTGATGATGAACACCCGTTGCACGGCGCCGTTCCATGCATTGAACCCGTTTGGCGGTTCCGGCGGGCGCGTCGGCGCAACCGCCATGAAGATGACCGCCGCCAACGTGATGATTCCTGCCGCGAGCGTCGGCCATTGCAGCGACCGCCACGCCGGGTCCGCGCGAAAGCGGCGCAGGAACACGAAGCAGCTCACAGGTGAAAGGGAGAACACCAGCGCGCCGAACACATTCCAATGAAGTTTGCTGTGCAGCGTCATCTGGTCCGCAGGTGTGGACGGCGGATCCATGACGAATGGACCGGACGCGAGAAACCCGATGCCGATGATCGCGAGGAGTATCGGACCGGCTCGCGACGCTCGTCCGGCGTCTCGAAACCCGACCGCCACGCCGCGCGTGAAGACGAGCAACAGCACGCCAGTTAACATGAAGTTGACGATCTGAATCCAGCCCCGCGGGCCAAGTGAAAGCTCGCTGACGAACATCTCCCGGGCACGATAGCCGGGCCGAAGCCAACCCTCGATTGTGAAGTTCCCCACAAAAAGGAGCGGTGCAATCATTCCGGCGATTGCCGCAAGGCGAAGGCGGTGGTTCATTGCAAGCTCCGGTCCCTGCATTCTTCGCCCCAACGGAAACACATCTCCCCTGAGCGGCTGCACTGGAAAAGCGGACAACACGGAACCGTATCCGTCGCGAACTCGCGAGTACTCGGCATGGACGAATTGTCGCAGCAGCGCGAATGGCAGGCATTTACGAGGCCGACCGCCGCTCCTCCAATGATCCCGGACCTACCCAAGGGCGAGTCCCGTAGAGGCCAGAGCCATAACGAGCGCGGTGGCAGGCACGGTGATGAGGTACGGGTGGTTCGGGAGGCTTCTGGTAGGAGAAAACGATTCGGCTGCTAGCGCGACCACTGCGGCAGACGGCCGAGCAGAAAGTCGCCTCCGGTCAGATGCTGGCGGCACATGATGAGTGACAAGGCTCAAACCGCAGCGTGTGGGCCAAAAGGCGCCGATCTGACGACCGATTGCCTTGCTAAGTGCCATGACGCCGTCGCGGTTTTGATACGGCCTCTAAGTTAAAAGTTTGCCAGCGAAGGTGGCCACTCGATAAACTTTCCACTTAACATCGGAAAGCTCACTTTGAACTGTGAACTTTGAATTTTGAACTGACATGTTCATCCTCGACAGCCTCCTGATCAACGGCATCAGCTTCGTGCTGGACAAAGTGCGCACCGTCGCCGAGCAGGAGCTCGATAATCCTGAAACGCTGCATCACCAGTTGCTGGAGGCGCAGCTCGATTACGAGGAAGGCCGCATCGACGAGGACACGTTGGCCGAGATGCAGGCCGATCTCCTGGCGCGCATTCGCGAGCTCAAGGCGACCGAACAGGTGGGCGGCATTGCCGACGCCAACAGCTTTGAAAAGATAGAGGTCAATTTCGACGACGATGGTTCGTAAGGGGGCGAATCGGCGGAGCGATCACGTTTACGTGTTTTGCGCCGTCCGCGGCTCCATCGCACCGCGTGATCTCGGCAGGTTGCCCTCGATGCCCGACGGCGACGCGCCTCGCGCCGTCTCTCTCACCAAAGACATCACCCTGGTTGCGTCGGACGTCCCGGCGGCGACGTATCGGACCGAAACGATCGAGTCGCGACTGCAGGACCTCGACTGGGTAGCGCGGTGTGGCGCCGCGCATCACGGCGTGGCCGACGCGCTCGCGCCGAAGTACACCGTGGTTCCGTTCCGCCTGTTCACGCTGTTCTCGAGCGAGAAGAAAGCCGTGGCCACGCTGTCGCGCGCGGCAAAGCGGATTGACGACGCGCTCGAGACGGTGAAGGGCAAAACGGAGTGGGTGCTGCGGATTACGAAGCCGGATCCTGCGCTGGCCGCCTCCGGTGAGGCCGCACCGGCCGGCGCGCCGGCGACATCCGGCACATCGTTCCTCGCCCAAAAAGCAGCCGTCAAACAGGCCGCGGCGGATCTGGCGGCGCGGATACGGCGCAACGTGGGCGAGGTCTTTACCAAGCTCGACGAAATCGCAGACCGGTCCAACGAACGTTCGGTCGAGCCGGCCACCGGGTTGCTGCTCGACGCGGCATTTCTGGTGCGGTCAGGCCGAATCACGACGTTCAAACGCGCGCTCGAAAACGGCGCGCGCGAACTGTTGCGGAGCGGCTGCCGCGTCAGCCTCACCGGGCCATGGCCGCCGTATAGTTCCGTGGCGCTCGAATCGAGGCCCGGTCGTGGCTGACCTACCGCCTCGCGCCAATCCGCCGCATCCGCCTGCGCGGCCGATCGAACAGCGCGCGGTGACGGCATTGCTCGATTCGCCCGACACTTCGCTGGTGGATGTCGTCGATAGTCTGCTCGACAAAGGCGTGGTGCTCGACGGCGAACTGGTGCTCGGCCTCGCAGATGTCGATTTGATCTATCTGCGACTCTCGGTGCTGCTCGTCGCCGCGGATCGTGTACTCCCACCCAAGAAGTGATGCTCTACATCTACGCGCTCGCCGCGGATCTCAACGGTGTCGCGGATCTCCGAGGCGTCAGCGGCGAGCGCCTCGAGCTCGTGCCTGTCGGTCCAGCTATGGCGGTGGCCGGCGAAGTGGCGGCGCTACCGCCGATCGATGCGGCCACGTTGAAAGCGCAAGACGCCCTCGTGCGGGTTCTGCACGAGCACTCAGCGGCGCTGTTGCCGATGCGTTTTGGCACATCAGCCCCGGACCTCGCAAGTGTGGCGGGAGCGATCACCGCGCGCCCGGGGATCATGCAGCGCCTGGAGGCGGTGCGTGGATGTGAACAGATGATCGTGCGGGTCGCGGGCGAGTCGGCCGCTCCGCCCTCACCGTCGGGCCAGGCGGCGACGGGCCGGGCCTATCTCGAGGCGCGCGCCAAAGCCGACGCCAGCCCGCCCGAGTTGACCGCGCTTGCGTCAGCCGCCGGCGCACTCCAGCGCGACGTGAGAATCGAACGGGCACAGCAACCTGGTTTCCTGGGGTCCATTTATCATCTAATCGAGCGCGGGCGTGCCGAGGAGTATCGCACTACCATCGAACGCGCAGCCGCCGCCCACCAGACCCTGCGCGTGATGATCACAGGACCGCTTCCCGCCTACGCGTTTGCATGAGCGACGACCTGAACGATCTCGAGCTCGTGGCGCGCGAGCTCAAAGAGCGCCTCGAGAAACGTTCGGCTCCCGGCCGCTGGAACGCGGAACCGGAAGACGTCCGCCGCTCGGTGATGCAACTGGTGCTCACGCTCATCGAGTTGATCCGGCAATTGCTCGAACGCCAGGCCATCCGGCGGATGGAAAACGGCACGCTCACCGCCGACGAAATCGAGCGCATCGGCCAAGCATTGATGCAGCTCGAAGCCACCATCAAGGAGCTCGCCGAGCAGAATGGCCTCGAATTGAAGGATTTGAACCTGGATTTGGGGCCGCTCGGTAAATTGCTCTAGCCCGTGAAATGACGCGGAGCAAGGGATCGGCGGATGACGCAGACGGCGCGGAGTCCGACGGTCACGGAAACACTGAAACAGCAAAAGTCTCCGACGTTCGGCAGACGCGGCCGCGAAACCGAGCTAGATCCGTCGGAATGCGCGATTAGGAGATCGAGCTATCGAAACGATGCGAGCGAGCCGTCACAATTCCAACAACCTGCAGCGTACGGCGTCGGGATCGATCCCGATGGCGCGGTTACACGCCGTGTCCGTAACCAGCTTCTTTTTCCTCTTCGTCGTGACGATCGTTCAGCACCGAGACGCGCACGGTCACACCTTCGCGCGACGTTTCCGCCAGCGGCCGTGCCTGCACAGGCGTTTTGGGCGTCGTCTCCTTCGTGGTCGTTTGTGGTCGTGAGTTCATGATCGGTTCCTCGCCTTTTATCGCACCAAATGAAAAGGGCCATCACCCTTGCGGATGATGGCCCCCTGAAAAACTCGCCTTGTATGTGTCAGCGCAGCATCATCCGCTCGTAGACGTCGGCCCAAGTAGGCCGACGCCGATAATAAGGACGAGTCGAATGACACGCGTCAATGACACGGTTGAAATACGCTAGCATGGCGAGGCCTTCAGGCGCAACGCCAGGCAGTAAACTGAACAGCCGATGAGGGTTCTTGTGCCCGCCGCGGCAGTTCTGGTTTGTGCGTTTGCACTCTATTTTTCTCACGGCGTCCTCGATCAAGTCGGTGCTGACGGCGGGGCCATGCGAGTGGCGCTACTGCCGGCCTGGCCCGTGCTGGTGGCGTTCTTCGCGATGTCGGCGACGGCAGTGCCTTGGTTGACGCGGAAGGCGATGCCGAGGACGGTGACGAGCCTTCCCGTCCGGCAACGCGTCAGTGCGTTGATTCTGCCCGTGTTCGGTCTCGCGTTCCTCATCGTCCCGTATCTGCCGTATCTGTCGGACTGGATGCCGTCGCTGCAGATGCTTGCCGGGCCATTCAAATGGGTCGTGTGGCTCACGGTGGGCGGCCTGCTCAGCTGGACGCTGTGGCAAACGCGGATCGTCCGCGCCGACTGGCTGGCGCGTGCGACGCTGCTGCAGGCGGCGAGCGCGATCGGCATCCTGACTGCAATCGTGGCCGGTCTAGCGGCCGTGCGTCTCTCCGGCACACTCGCGTTTCTTGGAAGCGCAAACAACGATGGTCAATCCATCGCGCTGCGCGCGCTCACACCACCTGTGCACGGTGTCGCCGGATACTGGGGGACTGTGATCGCGCTGATCCTTTGCGCCGGCTGTGCGGCTGCGATCACGTGGCACGCCGTGGTCCGCGCCACTAACTCGCCTGCGGCGGCGACATTTGCCTGGGCGGCAGTCGCGTTGACCACTCCATTCCTTTTCGCCACGTTCACGCTGCACCCGGCAATCCTTGCGGCACTCGCGGCGGCGATTGCATTTAGTCTCATCACGGCGCGTGAGCCGCAAACCGGCGGTATCGGCCGTTGGTTGGCGGTGGGCACCGCGTGCGCCGCGTTGCCGTGGGTGAGCGCACGGTACACGTTCATCTCCGCTGCGCTCGTCGGAATCGGTGCAGCTCGGCTCTTGCGCAGGCGCGACAGCACGTCCGCGATAGTGGTCGCCGGCATATACATCGTTTCGCTTGCCGCCTGGCTCGCGTTCTCCTACGTCTCGTCGGGCACGCCGTTGCCGGCATCTCCGGCCGATGTCGCGGCGCAAACCGACATCCGGAATCTGGGCACAGGGGTCGCGGGTTTGCTGTTCGATCAGGAGTTTGGCCTGCTCGCGTACGCGCCGGTTTACATCCTTGCGGTGGCCGGTCTGATCCAGATGTGGCGCGCCGGCGACGAGCTGCGACGCTGCGCCATTGAAGTCGCGATCGTCTTCGCCACGCTGCTGGTGACCATTGGTGTGCTTCGCTCCTGGTGGGGAACCGCGGCCGCGCCTGGCAGTGCGCTTGCGCCGGCCCTGTTGTTGCTGTCACTCCCGATAGCGGTTGCCGCGCGATCCGCTCCGCCCGGCAGCGCCCGGCGTGCGGCTCACCATGTGCTGCTCTGGATCAGTGTTGCCATCGCGGCGACGTTGGTGGTGGCGCAGTACGGCCTGCTGATCGGCAACGGCGGCGACGGAACGTCGACGCTCCTCGAGTACTGGTCGCCGTGGTGGAGCGTCTGGTCGGTTGTGCCAACGTTTGTGCTGAGCGACACGTGGATCGCGTGGCTGCACCTGTTGGTGTGGCTCATAGTCGCGGCGATCGGCGCATGGACGCTGTCGCGATGGCAGACACGGACCGCCGGCGGCGCAGCGCTCGCGGCGATCATCACGCTCGCATTCGCGTTGATGGTGCTGTCGATGGTCGTCCCGTGGTTGCCGCATCATACCGCAATGCGCGGAGTCGCGCTGATGGCGCGATCGCGTCTGGCACTCCTGGACAGCTTCGATACCACATCGCGGCCGATCGGCGTTGGCTACGATCCCTTTCATTTCGAGCCGGCCGAGGCGATCGTTGCCCGCGCCGTTGTGGGGGTGTCGCCAGGCACGCGGCCGGATCCGCAGCCGGTGCGTGTGCTGCACAACGGGAGGTTCTCGCTTCCGGCCGGGCATTATCGAGCGGATGTCGAATGGGTCAGCGCCGTGGAAGGCAGCGTGCCGATCGGGCTCCAGATCGGCCGCATCGAACCGGTGTGGCGAACATGGCAAGTGCAGCCGCAGTCCGGGGCGCATTGGGCCGTCGATTTCGACTTGCCGGTCGATGCCAGCTTCGTCGGCTTTCGCGGCGGCCCGGATGTCGAGCGCGCGATCGGGCAATTGACGATTCGGCCGCTTTCGGTGATCAACGAAAGCGCGCGCCCGAACGTGCCCAGCGTGCTTGCCACATGGCAATACGGCGAGGCGACGACGATGTTCCACGATGAGAACTCGGCGCCGGAGCCGAAAGGGTTTTGGGTGCTCGGGCGGGAAACTGCGAAGCTCACGATCGTGCGCGCGACCGATCACGCGCCGCTCACGTTGCGTCTGCACAGCGGCCCCAAGCCCAATCGCGTACGGATTGCGATGCGTGGGTGGCAGCAGACGCTGGAGTTCGTTCCGCAGACACCTCAGGAGATCACCTTGCCCGATTCCAATCGGCGGGTGGTCACCATTGACGTGCATCCGGAGGATGGCTTCAGTCCGGGGCAATACTCGCAGTCGAATGATGCTCGGTTTCTTGGCGCGTGGGTGGAGATCGTGGCCAACTAACGCTCGCCGCGCCGTAACGAAGACCGTGATGAGCGATAGGCCTTTTTCGATAAAAGATCTGCGTCGGGAGTACGCGAGCCGGGCGCTCGACGAGAGCACCGTCGATCGCGATCCGATTCAGCAGTTTCGTGTGTGGTTCGAAGAGGCGCTGCGGGCCGAGGTTCTTGATGCCAATGCCATGACGTTGGCAACCGTGACGCGCAATGGCCGGCCGGCGGCGCGCACGGTGCTGCTGAAAGACATCGACGCCAGCGGCATGGTGTTTTTCACGCACTACAACAGCCCCAAAGGCGACGACCTTGCCGCGCATCCGTTTGCGAGCCTGTTGCTGTACTGGGCCGAGTTGGAACGACAAGTGCGGATTACTGGTGCGATCGAGCGCGTCGCGGGCGAGGAGTCGGATGCTTACTTCGCCTCACGCCCGCGCGACAGTCAGATCGCCGCATGGGCGGCATCGCAAAGCAGCGAATTACCCGATCGCGTCACGCTCGAACGACACTACTCGGAAATGGAAAAGAAATATGCCGGTCGCGCGGTGCCGCGGCCGCCAGATTGGGGCGGGTATCGCGTGCTGCCCGATCGCCTCGAGTTCTGGCAAGGCCGCCCGCGGCGATTACACGATCGGTTGCTGTTCACGAAGGACGCCGACGGTTCATGGCGACGCGTGCGCCTGGCGCCATAACGGGTTGGGCATGACTCGCGAGGCGCGACCGGCGACCGGTGACCGCGGATCGTGGACGGTGGACCGTTGACCGTCGACTAGACATATAACGTCCCCTCCGCTACCAACACCGCCTCGCCTCCCACCTGCACCCGCGTGATCTCATTGCGATCGTTCGTCGCGATCGCGATCTGCAACCGGCTCGGCCGCCCCATTGCCACACCCTGTAAACTGACGATCCGACTCGCTCGATCGCGCGTGACGAGTCGGTGCTTCACGAGATAACAGCCGAGTGGACCGCTTGCGCTCCCCGTCGCCGGGTCTTCGACAACGCCTAACCCCGGCGCGAACATCCGGCTGTAAACCGTCTCGTCGCCGGTGCCGCCCTCCATTGTAAAAACGAAGACGCCGATGTGACTGCCGCCAAACGCGCTGCGCACGCGGCGAAGCGCGGCGCCGTCGGGTTCGGCACCGTCAACGGCGGCGCGCGACGCAAGTGGCAGGAAGAGGAAGGGGTTGCCGCACGAGATCTCTTCCGCCGGGAGACCCGTCTTTGTGAACGCCGCATGATCGACGCCTACGGCGCGCGTGAGATCCTCCGAGGGCGTGACGGGGGTCCGATGGTCGGGCAGCTGTTGATCCATGACGGCAAACGCCAGCTTGTCACCTTCCCACTGCAACTCGACCACCGTAGGACCCACGCCCAATCCAAATACAAAGCGATCACGGGCTGTGTTAATCAAGCCAGCATGCGCGAGCGCGAAAGTGCTGCCGATCGTCGGGTGCCCGGCCATCGGTAATTCATTACCCGGTGTGAAGATGCGCATCCGCACGTCGGTGTCCGCTCGCTCCGCCGGCAGGATGAACGTGCTCTCCGAAAAGTTCATTTCCCGCGCGATCGTCTGCATGGTCGCGGTGTCGAGCCCGCGGCCGTCCATGAACACGGCGAGCTGGTTGCCTTCGAAACGTCTGCTCGTAAAAACGTCGTATTGAAAGAACTGACGGTCGGCCATTCGGATAGCATGCCACTAGCTGGACCAGCAATGGCACATGGCTCAGCTCGCATTGTCGCACGCGCTCGTGCCACTCTGAATGAGCCCCGCATGCGCTCCGCTTCTCCGGTGCCCCTCCCAGGCGAGGGTCGCCGCCGCGTCATCATCGAGAACATCACGCCCGACGGCGACCACGGCCGCTTTGCTGTCAAGCGAACGCCGGGCGAGCCGGTGGTCGTGGAAGCCGATATTTTCGCCGACGGTCACGACCGGATCGCCGCCGTGCTGCGCTATCGCTGCGTCACGCGCGGAACGTTCGGCCCGTGGCTCGACACGCCCATGCTGCCGCTCGTCAACGATCGTTGGCGCGGCAGATTCGTGCCGGAGCGCATCGGCCGCCACGAATTGGTGATCACGGGATGGGTCGATCACTTTGCCACCTGGCAGCACGCGCTCAACGTCCGCCTCGCCGCCGGCCAGGATATCCAATCGGAGTTGCTCGAAGGCGCCATGATGATTCGCGCGGCGGCGGCGCGAGCTGCAACGCACGAGGATCGCGCCTGGCTCATCGAGGCGGCGCAAACGATTGAGTCGTCTGACCCGACGGACCAACGCGCGGCATGGGCGTTGCGCCACGAGCTCGCCGAGCGCATGGCGGCACTGCCTGATCGCACGCTGGCCACGGACTCCGATCCGCTACGCTGCGTGATCGTCGATCGCGAACGTGCGCGCTTCAGCACGTGGTACGAAATGTTTCCCCGCTCCGCCGGGACCGATCCCACGCGGAGCGCCACGTTTCGCGAAGCCGCCGGGCGCCTGCGAACCATTGCGGATCTCGGTTTCGACGTGCTGTATCTGCCGCCGATTCATCCAATCGGCCGCACCAATCGGAAGGGTCGCGGCAACGCGCTCGAGGCGCAGCCCGGCGATCCTGGCAGCCCCTGGGCAATCGGCGCCGCCGAGGGCGGCCATATGGCGATCGAACCCGGGCTCGGTACGCTCTCAGACTTTTGTTGGTTTCGGGAGGAAGCCGAAAAAGCCGGTCTCGAGATCGCGCTCGATGTCGCCTATCAAGCGTCGCCGGATCATCCGTACACGAGCGAGCATCCGGAGTGGTTCCGGCAACGGCCTGACGGCACGCTGAAGTACGCCGAGAATCCGCCCAAGAAATATCAGGACATTTATCCGTTTGATTTCGAGTCGGAGGCGTGGCGAGAGCTGTGGAGCGAATCGCGAGACATCGTCAACTTCTGGGTCACACAGGGTGTGCGCATCTTTCGCGTTGATAATCCACACACGAAACCGTTCGCGTTTTGGGAGTGGCTCATTGCCGATATCCAGGCGCGCGATCCCGGCGTCATCTTTCTTTCCGAAGCGTTCACGCGTCCGAAGGTGATGCGTCGCCTCGCCAAACTCGGGTTCACGCAGTCCTATACGTATTTCACGTGGCGTACCACGAAAGCCGAGCTCGAGGAATATTTCACTGAACTCACGACCACGGAAATGAAGGAGTACTTTCGGCCGAATCTGTTCGCCAACACGCCCGATATCCTTCACGAGTTCCTGCAGAAAGGCGGGCCCGCCGCGTTTCGCATCCGCCTGCTCCTGGCCGCGACGCTTGGCGCCAGCTACGGGATCTACAGCGGCTTCGAACTGTGCGAGGACGTGCCCGCCAAGCCGGGCTCTGAGGAGTATTTCGATTCTGAGAAGTACCAGTTCAAGCCACGCAACTGGGACAAGCCAGGAAACCTCAACGGCTTGATCGCCCAAATCAACCGCATTCGCAGAACGCAACCCGCCCTTCAATACGACAGCGGTCTGCGCTTTCATCTCACGACCAGCGACCAACTCATCGCCTACAGCAAAACCGCCCCCGACGACCCGCGTCGCATCCTCGTCGTGGTCTCGCTCGATCCGCACACACCGCGCGAAGGCAGCGTATGTCTGTCGCTGCCGGATGATGTCATTCGGGATGATGAGACATATGCGGTCCGGGATTTGCTGACCGATCAAACCTACAGCTGGCGCGGAGGATGGAACTACGTGCGGCTCGCTCCCGCACTTCCAGCGCACGTGTTTGATGTCCAGCGATCGACACCGGTATGACCCTTCACGTCCCCTTCGCGACCGATCCACATTGGTATAAGGACGCGATCATTTACGAACTGCACGTCCGTTCGTTCTTCGATTCCAACGCCGACGGGATCGGCGACTTTCAGGGGCTGATCGAAAAGCTCGATTACATTCAGGATCTCGGCGTCAACACGATCTGGTTGCTTCCCTTCTACCCCTCGCCGCTGCGCGACGACGGCTATGACATCGCCAATTACGAGGATGTCCATCCCGCCTACGGCACGCTGCGCGATTTCAAACAGTTGCTGAAGGAAGCGCACGCACGCGGCTTGCGCGTATTTACCGAGCTCGTCGTCAACCACTCGTCCGATCAGCATCCCTGGTTTCAAGCCGCGCGGCGAGCGCCGGCAGGGTCGCAAAAGCGTGCCTATTACGTGTGGAGCAGAACCGGTGAGGAATACTCCGGTGCCCGCATCATTTTCACCGACGCCGAGAAGTCGAACTGGACATGGGATTCCGTTGCCGGCGCGTATTACTGGCACCGCTTCTTCAGTCATCAGCCGGATTTGAACTACGACAATCCGCACACGCTCAAGGCAGTGATTCGCATCATGAATTTCTGGCTTGACATGGGCGTCGACGGCTTGCGGCTCGACGCGGTGCCGTATTTGATCGAGCGTGAAGGTACCGACTGCGAGAACCTGCCCGAGACGCACGTGATTTTGCGGCAGCTTCGCGCCGCACTCGATCAACGGTATTCGGATCGTGCGCTGCTCGCGGAAGCCAACCAATGGCCTGCCGACGTGCGCCCGTATTTCGGCGACGGCGACGAGTGCCATCTCGCCTATCACTTTCCTCTCATGCCGCGAATCTTCATGGCCGTGCGTCAGGAAGACGCCCTCCCGATCATCGAGATCATGCGGCAAACCCCGGATATTCCCGCCAACTGCCAATGGGCGTTGTTTCTTCGCAACCACGACGAGCTCACACTCGAGATGGTCACCGACGAAGAGCGCGACTATATGTACAACGCCTACGCCGCCGACCCGCAGATGCGGCTGAACGTCGGCATCCGTCGGCGGCTGGCGCCGTTGCTCGAGTACAACCGTCCGCTCATCGAGTTGATGAACAGCCTGCTGCTGTCGATGCCGGGTTCGCCAATCATTTACTACGGCGACGAGATCGGCATGGGCGACAACGTGTTTCTCGGCGATCGCAACGGCGTGCGCACGCCGATGCAGTGGACCGGCGATCGCAACGCCGGGTTCTCGCGGGCCGATCCACAGCAGCTGTTCTTTCCGCCCATCATGGATCCGGTCAGCGGCTATCAGGCGATCAACGTCGAAGCGCAGGAGCGCTCGCCGTCGTCGCTGCTCAACTGGATGCGGCGGATGCTGGCGCTGCGGCGGCAATACCCGACGTTTGGGCGCGGATCGTTCGAGCCGATTGCCACCGACAACCGGCGTGTGCTCGCCTACATGCGCGAAGACCAGCAACAACAGTTGCTCATCGTCGCGAACATGGCACGCACCGCGCAACCGGTGCATCTCGATCTACAGCGTTTCAAGGGCATGCACCCGGTCGAGATTGTCGGGAACACCGAAATGCCGGCGGTGAGCGATGATCCCTATTTCGTTACGCTCGGCCCACACAGTTTTTACTGGTTCCAACTGTCGAAGATCGCCAAGCCGCTCGTCCTGCAGCGGCCGAAGCTGGCAGGACGTGATGAGCCGGTGCCGACGCTGCTCGTGAGCGCCGTGTGGAATACGCTGCTCGACGGCCACGCGCGTGTACTCCTCGAGCGTGATGCGCTGGCCGGCTTCCTTCAGCGCCAGCGTTGGTACGGAGGCAAGGCGCGCACGCTCGCTCGAGCCCGTTTCGTCGATTGGGCGCTCCTCGACGCGACTCCAGCCGCGTATCTCTGCATCGTCGAGACGGAGTTCACCGGCGGTGAAACAGAACGCTATTTGCTTTTGCTGGCAACGGCGGCAGGCGAGGCCGCCAAAGCCGTGTTGAACCAGCGCCACTCGTCTGTCGTCGCACGCCTCTCGGGCGCGCGCGCCGGCGTGCTCTACGACGGTATGGTCGACCCCGCGATCAGCCATCGCGTATTCGAACGGTTGCATCGCGGCGGGACGATTGCGTTCCGCTCAGGGGCGGTGCGCATTGCGCAGGCGGAGGGTGCGGCGAGCTTGCTGGTGTCGGATACGTCCGCGCTGCGCGCCCACATTCCAGCGCTCGAACAAACCAATTCGAATGTTCTCATCGGCGACAAGTTCCTGCTCAAAGTGTTTCGCCGTCTCGAGCCGGGCGAGAACCCCGACATCGAGATCGGCCGCAACCTTGGCGCGCGCGCCGCCGAAGCGCGGGTCCCGGCGCTGGCCGCCTGGGCCGAGTACCAGGCCGAGGGCGCGATGCCGACATCGATTGCGATGTTGCAGCAGCAGGTGGCGAGCCGCGGGTCGGCGTGGGAGCTTGCACTCGATCACCTGCAGGGTTTTTGTGAAGCGGCCTCGACGCACCAGCGTGAGCCCGGGCCTCCGCCGGCTGGCGAAGTGGAAGACGCGATGGGCGCGTATCGCGTCTCGCTCGAACGCATCGGGCGACGTACAGCGGATCTCCACCGCGCGCTGTCCTCGATTCAGGGCCAGGACTTCGGGGTGCACCCGCTCACCCGGGCGGATCTCGTATCGCTTGCGCACGACATGACGACGCAAGCCGATCGCGGGTTGGGGTTGCTCGACCGGCAGACACAGCTCTCCGAGCACGTTCAGGCCAAAGCGAAGCATCTGCTCGCGCTGCGCCCCTACATTGCCGATCGTTTTGCCCGCCTCGCCGCGCTCGAAGATGCGGGCGTGCGGATGCGCACTCATGGAGATTTTCATCTCGGCCAGGTGCTCGAGGCCGACGGCGATGTGTACTTCATCGATTTCGAAGGCGAGCCGGCGCGTCCCCTCGCCGAGCGTCGCGCCCTGCAGTCGCCTCTGCGTGACGTGGCCGGCATGCTGCGATCGTTTGGCTACGCGGCGCGCGCTGGCCTTCGCATCTGGCGTCGCGATCGCCAGGATGCGGGCGGCAGCCTCGACGCGTGGATCGCGGCGTGGGAACGCGAGGCGTCGCGAATTTTCCTCACCTCGTACCTCAAACAGATCGGCGAAGGGCCGCTGATTCCGGTGGCCCCGGCGCGGGACACGTTGCTGGAAGCCTTCGTGCTCGACAAGGCGTTTTACGAACTCGCGTATGAGCTTGGCAATCGTCCCGATTGGGTAGATATTCCGCTCGATGGCTTGCTCGGCCTCCTCGCGAGCCCGACCTGCTGATTCATGCTGACGATTGTCGCTCCGGCCGCACCGGGTGGCGGGTGGGACCAGACCGCGCGCGTGCTGCAGCAGGTCTGGGCGCGCGTTGAACCGGGCGCGAGCGTGCAAGTCGAAAACGTGCCGGGTGCGGCGGGCACGATCGGCCTCGCGCGTTTCGTCAGCACCGAGCGCGGCAATCCCGACGCGCTTCTCGTCACCGGCCTCGTGATGGTGAGCGCGATCGTGACCAATCACTCGCCGGTCACGCTTGCCGACACGACACCGGTTGCGCGACTCACGGGCGAATACGAGGTTATCGCGGTGCCTGTCGACTCGAAGTGGCGCACTCTGCGCGAGCTGATGGACGCGTTCCGGAGCGCACCGGCGAGCGTGGCGTGGGGTGGCGGATCGGCCGGTGGCACTGACGATCTCCTCGTGCGGCTTATCGCGTCCGACATCGGGGTCTCGCCAGGCCGGGTGAACTACATCGCGTTTCCAGGAGGCGGTGCCGCGCTTGCGGCCGTGATGGGCGGTCAGGTCAGCGCCGGCGTCAGCGGTTACGGTGAGTTCGCCGCACAGATTCACGCCGGCACGCTGCGGGTGCTGGCGGTCTCCGCCCCTGCGCGCATCGGCGGAATTGATGCGCCAACGCTGCGCGAACAGGGCATTGCGGTGGATCTTGCCAACTGGCGAGGCATTGTGGCACCGCCGGGCCTTACCGACGGCGAGCGCGATCGATTGACGGATCGGCTGCAGCGAGTCGTCGCGAGCAGCGGGTGGAAGCAGGTGCTCGAACGCAACGGGTGGGAGGATCTGCTGCTCACGGGAGCGGCGTTCCGCCAGTTTCTTCTTTCAGAGCAAAGAAGAATCGAGCAGGTGCTGCGCGCGCTTTCATCCGGCAACACCGCGCCCGCTTCGGCGTTGCACGTGACGCCGATGACGCTGCCGTGGATCACGATCGGCGCGCTTGCGGTGCTGCTCACGTCGATCGTCGCGCGACGCGCGTCGCGACCGGCGCGCGATCCGTTTCTAACCATCGCACCGACGATTCTTATCGCCGCTCTCCTGGTGTACGCGTTGGCAATGCCGCTTGTCGGCTTCGTCCCCGCAAGCGCCGCGTTGTTTGTCGTCGCCGCGCGGCTTTTTGGCAGCGCCAGACCGGTGCGTGACGCGATCATTGGCGCCGCGGCAGCAACGCTCCTCTTCGGTGCGTTTACACGGGGTCTTGGCCTCGATCTCCCTGACGATCCGCTCACACATTGGATCGCGCATTCTAGTACACTCCTCGTGCCCTGATGCGCATCTGCATCAGCTCAGCGAGGCCGCCATGCGAGCCCTATTTGTTCTGCTCGTGCCCGCTTTGTTGTTGACGCAGGCACCGGCTTCACGCGCGTCGATCGCGATCACGCACGTCACGGTGATCGACGTCTCGCACGAAACGGCTCGCGGCGATCAGACTGTTGTCATCCGCGGCAACCGCATCATCACAGTCGGAGACAGCAGTACTGTCGACGTGCCACGCGACGTCTCGACGGTCGACGGGCGCGGGAAGTTCCTGATCCCAGGTCTGTGGGATATGCATGTCCACCTGTTCAACACCGATAGCGCGGGGAGCGACAACAGCAGCGACTACTTCTTTCCGCTCTTGGTCGCAAATGGCGTGGTTGGCATTCGCGACATGGGTAGCGACGCAGAAGATATTCAGTTGGCTCGTCGCTGGAATACCGAAATCCAGGTCGGCACACTGCTCGGCCCGCAGGTGATCGTCAGCAGTCAGGTCGTTGACGGCGAGCCTCCATTCTGGCGTCATTCACTCGTAGTGCGGAACGGCGAAGAGGCCAGGGCAGCCGTCCGCTCGCTGAAAGCCGGCGGGGCGAGCTTTATCAAGGTGTACTGGAATTTGTCGCGGGATGCTTACTTTGCCATCGCCGCGGAATCGAAACAGCAACGAATCCCGTTCGCGGGTCATGTGCCATACGCGGTGACTGCAGCCGAGGCGTCTGACGCGGGACAGCAAACCATCGAGCATATGACAGGCATTCAAGAAGCTTGTGCGGACAAGAAGTCTGGGTTGGCGTATGACGGCGCCAGGTGCGCAGCTCTGGCCGATCGTCTCCGCCGCAATGGCACGTGGCTGGTGCCGACGAGTGTGGTGTTCTGGCGACCAGCTGGTGTCGATCCAGAGCGGCGACGACGCTACGCGCCGCCGCAGGTGCGCGCGGCCCTCAGCCGCCGCAATTGCCGACGCTTGATCAGGCCCCAGCTCCTGACTCGCGACGCGCCATGCGCCAGTCAGACCTCTTCCTCGCAGGCACGGATCTCTCGATTCGTCGGCCATGGCTCGTGCCGGGCTTCAGTCTTCACGACGAATTGGCGCTCTTCGTCGAACACGGCCATACGGCTGCGGAGGCTTTGCGAGCGGCAACGTTGAACGCAGCGAAATACCGCGCGGTGGATGACTCTGGAGTGGTGGAACGAGACAAGCGCGCAGACCTTGTATTGGTCGACGCGAATCCGCTCGCGGATGTTCGCAACACGGCCAAGATCCATGCCGTCGTCCTGAACGGCCGTCTGCTGGACCGAGAGAAGCTGGATCAACTCCTTGCCGAGGGCGAGGCCGCGGCCCGCAGACAGGAGGCGCCGCCTCCGGTGCCTACGGTCGTATTCGTCATTACTGCTCCTGAGAACACGGCCTTTGCCGGCAGTTGGGAATCCGATTTTGAGGGGGCGATCAAAGTGGATCTCAAGATCAACGGGAGCAACCTGACCGGCACGATCAACGGAGGCCGGGGGGCGACGTCTCAAGTGTTGGACGGACAAGTTGATGGAAACACGATGACATTCAAAGTGAAGAGTCCTGCGGCTGATCGCACGATCACGTTCACGGCGACGCGTAGTGGCGACGAAATCAACTTTACGCGCGACGTCGAAGTCGCGGCTGGCGGTTCCTTGGGTGATCAAGGTCTCTTCGGCGCTCGAGGCGCGCAGAAATTCAGCGCGAGGCGCGTCAACTAGCGCGGTCTCATCGTCTGCCTACGACGCTGACCGCTACCGGGCGTTGCTGATGCGCGATCGCTGAATGGACGCACTGCTGCAGGGATTTAGCGTCGCACTTTCACCGGTGAATCTCTGGTGGGCCCTTCTTGGTGCCACGCTCGGGACTGCCGTTGGCGTCTTACCTGGCATTGGCCCGGCGCTGACGGTTGCCTTGCTCCTTCCCGTGACCTTCAATCTCGAACCCACGGCTGCGCTGATCATGTTCGCGGGGATTTATTACGGCGCGATGTATGGCGGCTCGACGACTTCTATTCTGCTGAATACGCCGGGTGAAAGCGCCACGATGGTGACGGCCATCGAAGGACATCAGATGGCGCGATCCGGCCGCGGCGGCGCAGCGCTCTCCACCGCTGCGATTGGGTCGTTTGTCGCGGGCACGCTTTCAACGGTTGCGCTCTCGATCGCGGCGCCGCAGTTGGTTCGCCTCGCGCTCGCGTTTGGGCCGGCAGACTACTTCGCCTTGATGATCCTCGCGTTTGTGATGGTCTGCACGCTGCTCGGCCCGTCGCTCTTGAAAGGTCTTGCCAGCCTATTCATCGGACTCGTGATGGGGTTTGTAGGAATCGATGGACTCAGTGGCGAGCCGCGATTCACGTTTGGCATCAGTTACTTGCTCGATGGTATCGACGTTGTCATCGTTGCCGTGGGTTTGTTTGCGGTGGGCGAAGCGTTGACCGTGCTCGCTCAGCGGGACGAGCACGCTGAAGTGCTGCCGGTCGGAAGGCGCGTTTCGATGACACGCGAGGAATGGTCGCGATCGTGGCGGCCGTGGCTGCGTGGCACGATCATCGGCTTTCCGCTCGGCGCGCTGCCGGCGGGTGGCGCTGAACTGCCGACGCTCCTCTCCTACGCAGTCGAGAAACGGCTGTCGCGGCACGCGCACGAATTTGGCCGCGGAGCCATCGAAGGCGTCGCGGGGCCGGAGGCCGCCAACAACGCGTCCGCGGCGGGCACGCTTGTGCCGCTCCTTACGCTCGGGTTGCCGACGTCGGCAACGGCGGCCATCTTACTCGCGGCCTTCCAGCAGTTCGGACTGCAGCCGGGACCCCTGCTCTTCGAGCACGAGCCGGATCTGGTGTGGGGTGTCATCGCCAGTCTCTATATCGGCAACGTGATGTTGCTCGTGCTGAATCTCCCACTCGTGAAGCTGTGGGTCGCGCTGCTCGATGTGCCGAAGCCGCAGCTCTATGCCGGCATTCTGGTTGTTGCCGCGCTCGGCGCCTACAGCGTGCACCGATCGAGCGGCGACCTCGTGCTGCTCGCGGCGGTCGGGGTACTCGGCTTCGCGCTGCGACGGATGGACATGCCGATTGCGCCCGTCATGATTGGCGTGATCCTGGGGCCCGCGGCAGACCAACAGTTGCGCCGCGCGCTTGCGATCGCCGAGGGTGACTGGAGCGTGCTGGTGACGCGACCGATCGCCGCGACGCTGCTCGCGTTTGCAGCCGTCGCGGCGCTGTGGCCCGTTATCGCTGCACGGCTGCCCTTCCGCCGCGAAACGCCGCGTCCTTGATCGGCGACGCGACAACTGGCTCGTTGACCCACGCCTGCAACAGTTCACGTTCCGCCGGCGTGAGCCGCCCGCGCGCGTTCGCTAGGCGATACGACAGCAGCGGCATCCTTCCGTCCCAGCAATCTTTTTGCGCGCCACCGCCTGGCCGTCCGGATCGTCAGGCCAATTCGAAAAGTTCATCTTGGATCGTCCGCCGTAGACGTGGCTCTCAACCGCCCAGGCAGCAGGAGCCACACGGCTCACCGCCGGCCACTCGGTTTCGTTGGAATGGCAGTCGTAGAGGCGCGCTGCAGGACGCGTTGAATCTCGGGAGGGGGCAGCACGGTAGTCGAGCAGGGTGCGGGATTGCTGCGCGTAATGCCGGCAATCACTTGGATAGCGACAAAGACGACGTTGAAGATGACGACCGCCGCGGTGAGTTTGGTTCTCATTGGCACACTCCCGCGGTCCCGAGCACCGTCGGGCGACGGCGTGGTGTCGCGGTGCAGCTGACGTGCCAACGCGAGCATCGCGTCACGCTGCGATATTGGGAGCGGCGCGGTAGTCGCGTGCAATCACACTGCTGGTTCCCGGCGCTTCGATGAGCGCCGAATCATCGTCAGGCGCGAAGAAGGTCCGGCCGCCAGTTCTTGATCATCTGCTTGATGGCTTTCCGGTCGCTGATCTTGTCGTCGAGCACCTTCGTGCACAGCTCCGGCAGCTCGGCGTCTGACGCGAAACGCAGCGCCACCAGCTGACCGACAGTGAGGTCGTCGATCCGCGGCCGCATCGCGGGAGGTAGCACTTCGCGCAGTCGTGCCTGCATCTCGTTGCGGATGACGCGATCCTGCACGGTCAGCGCAAAAACGCGGGCGTAGAACGCCAGAATCATCAGCGCAATGGCGACGAGCAGGGCCATCAGCCGGTCGGCTGAGTAATCGGTCACCGCGCGATAGGCCGTCCACACAACGTTCGCGATGAGGATGCCGAAGACAACATAGTGGTATCCCGGAATCGTCCGCGCGTGGTTTTTGAAGGACTGGGTGGTTGTTGCCATGGCGCGCATTTTACTCGCGCCATCGCCTACCGGGCGGAGCCGCTCCCACCGCGCAGCAGTCCCATCGCACAGCGTCCTATCGCGTGGCGGTCCTACCGCCTGGCGGTCCTGCTGAGCGAAGCGAACGGTCTGGACGAACCCCACCCACCGGGCCAGGAACTGCGCTTCGTTCGCGACATATTCGTCGGCTCATTTCACTTTTTGTCAAACCGCGCTCGATACCGGCAGATTGCAAATACTGCGGGCGACACTCGGTCACCGACCGCGACGGCGTATCGATGCACGCCGTCACGATCGGTGTCGTCCAACAAAGAGTTACAACCGTCCTCGCCGTACTTCACCGAGCTAAGGGACCCGGAACCCCCGAACCCGGAACCTCGGAACCCCGCCCGTGTTAGCGAGCCGCCGGAACCCCGTGTGCATCCTGGTCGTTCGCGAACTGGAATGCCGTCATCTTCGGAATGAAATCGGCCTGCCGCACGATCGTGACCGTTGCCGTGCTCGTCTCCGGGCCCGTCAAATGCGTGCAGTGAAACGCCAGCACGAGTTTCCGTGTGTGGAAGTCGTAAATGTGCGTGCACGGCAGACCGTTCGCCATCCGTCCGGTGTCGTGCTCGATGATGTATTTGCCCATCAGCACGCGATCACGGACGAGAACGGGATTCCAGAAGCGAACGACGGCGCTTTGGCGAACGGGCGCAGCCGGTGCGGCCGGGTCCATCGACAGCAGGACCGAAACCGCATCGTTGTAGGTGTGTTTACAGCACGCGGCGGCCTGATTACAGCACGGTGCGGCCTGATCCGCAGCCGCCGGCGAGGCTAGAAAGAAGACGCCAGCGAGCGTGGCGAGAAGAGCGATGTGACGCATACGCATAACCTCCGTAGGGAACGCTGCCGGAAAAGCGGCAGATCGGCCGGTTGCCGAGGGAAGAGAGCGAGAACCGTTCCGTGTCTCGCGACGTCACGGCCGGGTACAATGAAATGCACTCCGCACGCGCCCGTAGCTCAGTGGATAGAGCATCGGCCTTCTAAGCCGAGGGTCGTACGTTCGAATCGTACCGGGCGCGCCACATTTCGCGATTTCCTGAGGATTTCCGCCGAGTGCCGAGTCGAGGCACCGCATACGGGTGCACCGAAACGCATGGCCCCGGCGGAAAAACGTGGCACGGACACGTGGCACGGAATACGGCCGATGCTCTATCTGACCACACGCATGTTCGAGACGTGGCACGGACAACCCTCCACGTAGACGCCCGTTTCTTGCCCCGCCAGAGCACACCGGCGTGTGCGTGGCAAACGATCGGCACGCCACCCATACCGAGATAACCCTCCGCACGCTCGCCGCCCTCAGGGCCGCTCAATGGCTCACCGTGAAGTTTTCGCGATCGCGCGCGCATGTGTTCCATGCCGCGAAATCGGGCGCGCCGCACGCCTCGATATCGAGCTCACGGAGCCAGTGGGCCGGTGGCGCCGTTTCCGATCCGAAACGGTGTTCACCGCGGTCCGTGCGGCAGCGGGCGATCTCGATGAACACCTCGTAGAGCACGTGCAGGAAGCGATCGTGCTCCGCGTGCAACGCGCCGATCGCCTTGCCGGCCACCTCGTGATCGTAGCCATCACAGAGCACCAACACGGCGAAGGCCGTATCGCGGTAGTGGCGGAGGCTCGCATTCACCGTCGCCAAGCAGCGTTCAATGGCGGCCTCGTCGATCGGATCGATCCTCACACCGCCACCCGCAGCGCCTCGAGCTCCGCCTCAAGTTCGCGTACGCGCTCCTCGAGCGCGGCAATCGCCCCGGCATGTCGATCGTCAAAATGCTGGAAGAGCGGGGCGAGCTGCTCCGCGAGCGCGTCCAGCGTCCACATGGCGAGGGTCTCCCCCGCGGCCGGCGGTCGTTCGTGGACCACCGATCTCGTTGCCTGGCGCCGCGTCCGTTCCTTCTCCACGCTCGAACGAAAGTGCGGATCCTCGCAGAGCGCCGAGAGCTCCGTCTCATCCAACCGCTGGAGCGCATAGCCCGCGGCTTTGAATCGCTGAAACGCCTCGAGGTGGCGCGCAGTGTAGTCGGGCATCACGCCACCTGCAGCGCGCCGCCCACCGGCAAGACGACAAACCCGGTGGCGTCATCCCGGAGTTGCAGCCAACTCGCATAACGCTGCACGCGGAGAGCCACGGTATTGGTTTGAAACATCGAGGCCATCGCCGCGGGCGTTCCCGACACCGGACTGTCGGAGAGCTGTAACGCGCTCGCGGCGCTTTTTTCCACGATCACGCCGCCGTCGCTCGTGGCGATGCGTGACCCGTCAATCGCAATCAGGCGGTCGCCGGCGGCACTGGTGACGACGAGCGGGAACGTGGCGATCCGCTCGTTCTCCACGACATCAGGCACCGACGCGAGCAGCGCGGCGCCGGCCGCCGACGTCACAAACGTGAGCGCATCCGGGCCGCCCTCGACGGAGATGCTGGCCACCAGGTTGGCAATATCGCTCCCGGCCGTCGTCAACGTAAACGGCAGCGCGACTTTGCCGTAGAGCAGGCCGGCTGGTCGACGGCCGGCCTCCGCCGGCTGGTCGTCCAGGAGCAGGCGATTTTCGGCGCGCGCGCGGTCCGGCGCACCAGGCGCTGTTCGATAAAGTTCAGGGTGGCCTCGCCCTGATCCGTGATCGTCTCTTTGGTGAAGGCCACGAGGAAGCGGATCACGCTCAGGGGGATCTCGGCGCGGTTGAAACTGAAGGTGCGGAATGGGGCGGGCTGGCCTTCGGCGACAAAGTCCGCATCGTCCACGTCCGTCGCATCGAACACGCTGGCGCCGAGCGGCACCCGCAGGGTGTCCAGAGCGCCGAGCACCGACCGCGTCGCGACGAGCTGCAAAAACGCGCGGCTGACCTCCAGGAGCAACGCCGAATTGCCCGTGGTCATCGCCTCGACGACGGCTTTGCAATAGCGATCGAGAAACGGATCTTTGCGTCGCTCCGCCTCGAGCGACAGCAGCGCCGTCGTCGTATTCGGGTGAAGGCAGAGAGCCTGTACCCACTTGCTGACGCTCCGCGCCTCGTACCCGTGTACGGCCATCCTCGTGCGATCTGACAAATCCACTTCGCTGCGCATGGCGTGGCAGTGTGCCATCCGTTCACCGCGGTGCCATCACACCCGCCAAACCCCCCAGTGCACGACGCCGTGAACTAGGCGCACGTGCGCCACGGCGATGCCAGGCACCGGGATACCGCGGAGCCGAGCGAGCAGTTTGCCGAGCTGCTTGGCGTTATCGATGTCGGCATCCACGAGCGCCTCGGCCAGCACGGCATCGAAACGCGCATGGCGCAACACTTGCGCGCACGTGAACGGCGCATCGGACACGAGCGTGCGCAGGAGGCGTTCATCATTCGCATCGCGGACGCCACGCTGCGCCTCGAGTGCCAGCATCCTGGCTTTGAGCTCCGCGTTGTCTCGCTCGAGCGCCGCTACGCGAGCGGCGAGATCGGCCTCATCCGCGGTGGCGCGATCGGGGCGGGCCATAGCACCGCGCATACAGTTCCGCACCGGCAATCTCGATCCGTTTCGGCGCGTGGCGCCAGGCCTGAAACAACCGTTCGGCGAAATCCTCGTCGGCGCCAAACGCCAGTCGATACTCTGCGCGCACCGCCATGTAGGCAGTCATGAACTCATGGTAGGAGTGCCACTGGTGCGCCGTGCGGGCATCGCGCGGGAGGCGAATCCCGGCCGCAAAATCCAAAAGTTCATCAATCGAGATGTCGCTAAACATGCGCCTGGACGGCGTGAGGACGCGGCGGATCATTTCAAATTCAACGCGCGAAAGAGCGCCACCGCCATCCGGAGCTCGCGATCCAGTTCCTCACAGTCGTACTCCCCTTGGGCCGTGAGCGCGTCAATCCGCATTACCGCGAGCGCCCACTGCCGGAGCATGACGAGCGCGGGCGCATGCCAGCCGGTGAACTCGTCGAGCACGCACAGCACCGACGCCCGCGCATCCCCGGTGAGCCCGCGCAGGGTGCGCCGCCGGGCGGCCCGCGTCAGCGGCACCGCCGGTTCCTCTTTCAGATGGCCGTGACGGTCGCGCCGGTAGGTCCCGCGTTTGCGGTGCGTCTCAAGATCGATGGCGGGACGACCGGAGTATCCAGGGGTGCCTGCCATGGTTCGCCCTTCTTACCACATCGTCAGTGGGGGGTTATCCCGGGGTTGTACCCGGGTGGCATGGGGGTTCCGAGCTGCATTCGAATGTGGTCCGACGTTCATTTTTCGCCAGCACTCGCGCCTGAGTCCAGCCGGGTTTTGGCAGGGAAGGGGTTCGGATCGAGCGCCTTCCCCCCACCTCAGCCGTGACGAAAATACTTGACGGCGTCAACCAAGTTGCCGCGGCGATCGACGTTACCGTTTCGCCGCCACTTTGAGCGCCACGTCGCGGGCGCGCGCAACCTTCCTGGTAGGGGTTGCGTATTCACGGTCGATCTGCCGCGCGTCCCGGTTCCCGCCGTCGCGGTCGTCTAGTGGCGACCCGCTATTCCACGGAAGCCGTGCCCACACGAGGCTGAGCGCAGCACCTCCCCG
>JBKPAJ010000157.1:0-43827 GCA_046726375.1 Acidobacteriota bacterium | reverse complement strand
GGCTGCGCCGCCGCTCCAAGTAGTCCCGCAGCGGAAATGGGGAGCTGCCGTCCTGGCCGAGGAGAACAGTCGTGATGCCTTGCGAGATTTGCGAGACCGCCAGCGGATCGGTATCGAGTCCGTCGGTAGAGTGGTTGTGCGGGTCGATGAAACCCGGCGCGAGCACCAGCCCAGAGCCGTCGATGACGCGTTCGTTTGCGCCGGGCGCGTTGCCGCCAACCTCGCGAATGGTGTCGCCCTGGATCCTGACGTTCGCCGCGCGCAGCGGCTGCCCGGTTCCATCCGCCACCTGAGCACCGACGATCACCCACGAGGCTTCAGGCGTCGTGTTTTGTCGGTCGGCTCCGGCAAACACCGGAAGCAGCGCCGCCGCCGTCAGTGCTGCAACGCTGACGAGCTTTGTGCCGTATGCTGAGATAAACCGCATCGGACGCCAGTCTAGCGTCGATTTCGACGGCCGGACGGCGACGGCTGGCGTCTCAGTCGAGTAGAATCCGGCACATAGCAGTGTTCGACAGCCTGTTTCAACTGCTCTTCCAGTACCGCCCCGTCGTCTTCTCGCAGGGCGAGCTGCGGTTCGCGGCGTCGAGCGACTCGTACGTCGCGGCGCTCGTGGCGGTCGCCGCCGTTGCGGTCACGTTCGCGACCTATCGGACGACTGGCCGAAAGCTGCGGCGGAGGGATCGCGCCGTGCTGGCGGCGTTGCGCGTCGCCATGCTCGCCCTGGTTGTCTTCTGCTTATTCCGGCCGGTGCTGATCGTCAAGGCCGCCGTTCCGCAACAGAATTTCGTCGCCGTGCTGCTGGACGATTCGCGCAGCATGACGATTGCGGATCAGAACAAGCAGCCGCGCGGCGCGTTTCTGCGGCAGGAATTCGGCGCTCCTGATCGGGGAGTGCTTGGCACGCTGTCGCAGCGATTCCTGGTCAGAACGTTTCGTTTCTCGTCGTTCGCGTCGCGCGTCGAGGACGAGGACGATCTGACGTTTGCCGGCGCGCAAACTCATCTCGGCGCCGCCCTGGATGGCGCGCGGCAGGAACTTGCCGGCCTCCCGCTTGCTGGCATGGTGCTGGTAAGCGACGGCGCGGACACAACTGACGGCGGCCTTGCCGAGCCGCTGCTCGCGCTGAAATCGCAAGGCGTACCTGTCTTTACCGTGGGTGTTGGGCGGGAGACGCTCGAGCGCGACATCCAAATCGGGCGCGTGAGCACGCCGCGGACGGCGCTCAAAGGCACGACGCTCCTGGTCGATGTCGTGCTCACGCAAACCGGCTATGCCGGCAAAACGGTGAATGTCGACGTTGACGACGAGGGGCGTCTGGCCGGCACGCAGTCGGTGAAGCTGCCGGACGATGGCTCGGCGGCTACCGCGCGCGTGCGCTTCACCGTAGCCGAGCCCGGACCGCGCGTGCTGCGCTTCCGCGTGGCACCGCAGGAGGGCGAGCTGGTCACCGAGAACAACGCACGGGAGTCGCTGATCGACGTTCGCGACCGGCGCGAGAAAATTCTCTACTTTGAAGGCGAGCCGCGCGCCGAGATGAAGTTTCTGCGCCGCGCCGTAACCGACGACAAAAACCTGATGGTGGTTGCGCTGCAGCGGACCGCCGAAAACAAGTACATGCGTCTCAACGTCGACAGCGGCGACGAGCTCGCGGCCGCGTTCCCCAAGACGCGTGAAGAGCTCTTCGCCTACCGCGGTCTGATTCTGGGCAGCATCGAAGCCGGCGCGTTCAGCGGCGATCAGATGAAGATGATCAGCGAGTTCGTCGATCGGCGCGGCGGCGGCTTGTTGATGCTCGGCGGCGCGCGCTCGTTTGGAGAAGGCGGGTACGGGGGGACATCGATCGCGGACGTGCTGCCGGTGGTGCTCGATCCCTCGGCGCGCGATCAGGCGCCCGCGTTCGCCCACCTCAAAGTGCAGACCACGCGCGCCGGGATTAGCCACGCGATCAGCCAGATTGCCGACAACGAAGCCGACTCGGCCGAGAAGTGGAACTTTTGGCGCGGGCTGGAGCCTGGCGTGACCACCGTGAATCGGATCGACACGATCAAACCAGGTGCGACGACTCTGCTGGCCGGCATCGACGACTCGCGTCGGGAACGGCCAGTGCTCGCGTTTCAGCGCTACGGTCGCGGCAAATCGTTGGCGTTCACGCTCCAGGACTCGTGGCAGTGGCAGATGGCCGCGCCGATCTCCGAGGACGACATGGCGCACGAGCACTTCTGGCGGCAACTCCTCCGGTGGCTGGTGGACGGCGTGCCCGATGCGGTCGAAGTGCAGCCAACGGCCGATCGCGTGGAACCCTCCGAGTCGGCGACGCTGCGCGCCGATATCGTCGATTCGAGCTTCGTCGAGTTGAACGACGCCGCGGTGACGGCGCACGTCACCGGTCCCGACGGCAACGTCGTCGATATCCCCATGCAGTGGAGCGGCGAGCGCAGCGGCGAGTATCGCGCCACGCTGCCGACCTCGGCCCAGGGGTGGTACGAGGCCAAGATCGACGCCACGCGCGGCGGCAAAACCATCGGCACCGCCGTCACGCATCTCCGCGCCGCGCCGGGTGACGCCGAGTACTTCGATGCGACCATGCACGCGGCGACGCTCAAACGTGTCGCGGACGAAACCGGCGGGCGTTTTTATACTCCCGAGACGATTCAAGGACTCGCGGAGGATTTGAAATACACAGGGCGGGGTGTCACGAGCGTCGAGGAGCGAGACTTATGGCACTTGCCGATCGTGCTGATGCTGCTGATCGGTTTGCTCTGTGCGGAATGGGGATATCGGCGTGCGGTGGGTCTGTCGTAATGGTGCGGCGTTCGCCGCGCTGATGCTCGCGTTCGCCGCGCCGGCATTTGTCGTCGCGGCGCTGGCGGCGAGCGATCCCGGCGCGCGCGTGAAGTACGACGGCCGTTACGCGTTCGTGCGGCTTCAGTACGGCGGCTTTGGCGGCTTTGGCGGCTTCGACGGATATCGCCGTGAACCACCGTGGGCGCATGATTACCCGCGCGCCGAACGCCACTTCATGCGCATCCTCAAGGAAATCACGTATCTCGATCTGCATCTCGACGAAAGCAACATCTTCACCCTCGACGATCCCGAGCTGTTCAACTATCCGATCGCCTACATGTCGGAGCCCGGTTACTGGACGATGAACGACGAGGAGGTGGCCAATCTGCGGAGTTATCTGCGCAAGGGCGGCTTTGTCATCTTCGACGACTTTCGCGGCGAGCACTGGTCCAACTTCGAGCAGCAGATGCGGCGAGTGATTCCTGACGGACGCCTGGTGGAGCTCGATGCCAGCAATCCGATTTTCCATTCGTTCTTCGAAATCAACTCGCTCGAGTTCGTGCAGTTGTACGACCGCGGTTTGAAGGCGACCTTCTACGGGATGTTCGAAGACAACGATCCGCAGAAGCGGCTGATGTTGATTGCGAACTACAACAACGACATCGGAGAGTACTGGGAATTTTCGGATCAGGGATACATCCCGATCGATTTATCCAACGAAGCGTACAAGTTTGGTGTGAATTACATTGTGTATGCAATGACTCATTAGTAGGCGGACCCAAAGGTCCGCGACAGGGAGCTTCTCGTGGAACTCACGCGTGACACTGTTGAAACCGTCCACCTCGACTCGCCGGACGACATCGCCCTTGCGGACAAAATGAAGGCTGGTCGCGACAAGATCCTCACCGAGCTGCACAAAGTGATCATCGGCCAGGACGATGTCGTGGGCCAGGTGCTGCTCACGCTGTTCGTCGGCGGCAACAGTCTCATCGTCGGCGTTCCCGGTCTCGCCAAGACGCTGTTGATTCACACGCTCGCGAAAGTTGTCGATCTGAAGTTCTCGCGCATCCAATTCACGCCCGACCTGATGCCGTCGGATATCACCGGCACCGACATCATCAACGAAGATCAAGCGACCGGTCGGCGGCAGATGGTGTTCGCGCCAGGGCCGATCTTCTGCAACATCCTGCTCGCGGACGAAATCAACCGCACGCCGCCAAAAACGCAGTCCGCGCTGCTCGAAGCGATGCAGGAGCACCGCGTCACCATTCAGGGGCGCACCTATCAGCTCGAGGAGCCGTTCTACGTGTTCGCGACGCAGAACCCGATTGAGCTCGAAGGCACCTATCCGCTGCCCGAAGCGCAGCTCGATCGCTTCATGTTCCACATCGTGATCGAGCATCCGCCGGAAAACGAGGAATACAACGTTGTGCGCACGACCACGGCCATCCAGGAGCCGACGTTCGAAAAGCCGGTCAGCGGCGCCGATCTGGTCGCGTTCCAACGTCTGGTGCGCCGCGTTCCCGTGGCCGAGCCGGTGATGCGCTATGCGCTCTCAGTGGTGCGCGCGAGCCGGCCAAAATCCGGAAGCACACCGGAATCAATCAAGAAGTGGATTGCGTTCGGCGCCAGCGTCCGCGCCGCGCAGTACCTGGTGCTCGGCGGCAAAGCGCGCGCGTTGACGATGGGGCGCTATCACGTGACCTACGACGATATTCGCGCGCTCGCGCATCCGGTGCTCCGCCATCGCGTGCTGACGAACTTCCACGCGCAATCGGAAGGGATTACGAGCGATACGCTCGTGGATCGGCTGCTCGAAGCGGTGCCGATGCCGCGCTCGGGGATGTAATGCACGAGGCTCCCTTAATTCCGGGTGCGCGATTCGTCGATCCCGCGGTCCTTGCCCGGGTCGGCAATCTCGATCTCGTCGCGCGCAGCGTGGTCGACGGCGTGATCAACGGCCTACACCGCACGCCCTACTTTGGCGCATCGGTGGATTTCGCCGAGCATCGCGGCTACGTCGCTGGCGATGATATCCGCCGGGTCGATTGGAAAGTGTTCGCCAGGACCGATCGTTACTACATCAAGGAGTTCGAAGCCGACTCGAACGCAAACTTCACCGTGGTGCTCGATACGTCGAAGTCCATGGCGTTCGGCGCGCGCATCTCGAAGCTTGATTATGCAAAGACGTTAGCGGCGTGCCTCACGTACCTGGTGCACAAACAACGCGATCGTGTGGGCGTGGTGACGTTCGACGAGGAGATCGTGGAGTTCGTGCCTGCATCGGCCAAGCACCTTGACGTCGTCCTTCATACGCTCGACCGCGCGCAGGCCGTGCGCCCGGGCCGCCTGGGTCCGCCGTTGAAGAGACTCGCGGAGCATTTCGGGCGTCGCGGTATCGTCGTCCTCATCTCCGACCTCTATGAGGATCCCGAGACAGTGATGGATGCCGTGTCGTTGATCCGCTTTCGCGGCAATGACGTCATCATCTTTCACGTGCTCGATCAGGCCGAGGTGGACTTCGACTTCGGCGACCCGTCCGCGTTCGAGGACCTCGAAACCGGCGAGCAGATTCCGATCGTGCCGGACGCGTTGGGCGCGCAATATCGCGCCCTCGTGCGCGAGCACATCGCCGCGCTGACGGCGCGCGCGGCGGAGCACCGCGTGGACTATGCGATGCTCAACACGTCGACGCCGCTCGATTACGCGCTGTTCAACTATCTTTCGATCCGGGATCGACTGACGCGAGTGCGCTAGATGTCATTTCTCGCTCCACTGTTTTTCGCCGGCCTCGCCACACTGGCCATCCCCGTTCTGATTCATCTGATTCAGAAGGAACGGAAGAACGTGGTCGTGTTCCCGTCGCTGATGTTTCTGAAGCGGGTGCCGTATGAGTCGGTGCGGCGCCGCCGCATTCACAACTGGGCGCTGCTCGCGATGCGGCTCGGCGCGCTTGCGCTGATTGTCGCCGCCTTCGCGCGACCATTCCTGCGCGGCACGAGCGTATCGGCGTCGGCTGGTGGCGCGCGCGACGTCGTCATTCTTCTCGATCGTTCTTACAGCATGGGGCACGGCGATCAGTGGCAGCGCGCGCAGCGGGCCGCGGCCGACGCCGTGAACAGCCTGACGCCTGGCGATCGCGCAGCGCTCGTATTCTTCTCGACCTCCGCCGAGGTTGCCGTGCGCCCGACGAACGAGCGGGCGCGGTTGCTCTCGGAAATCAATGCCGCCGCACCAAGCGCGGGCGCGACGCGATTGGGTCCGGCCTTCAAGCTCGCCGGAAGCCTGCTCGCGGAATCAAATCTCCCGCGCCGTGAGGTGATTGTCGTCAGCGACTTTCAGCGCAGTGGTTGGACGGCGTCAGACGGCTTTCGATTGCCCGATGCGACGACGGTCACACCCGTCGTCGTGAATGCGGGCAACGTCACCAACGTTGCCGTTACTCCCGTCTCGGTGCAGCGCGAAGTCTTTGCCGGTCAGGAACGCGTGATCGTGACTGGAGGCGCCATCAACCGCAGCGCGACGGCTATCAAAAATCTCAACCTGTCGCTCGAGATCGATGGCCGTGTCGTGCAATCCGTCCCCGTTTCGCTGGAACCGCACGGGGCCGCGACCGCCGCGTTCGCGCCGGTAACGATTACGGCAGACAACACGCGCGCCGCCGTTCGCCTTCCGGATGACGGCTTGGCGGCGGACAACGCGTTTTACTTTGTGCTCACGCCACCGAGGCCGATCGAAGTGGCGCTCGTGACGCGCGGTACGCGCGGTTCGGCGCTGTACCTTTCGCGTGCGCTCGCCATCGGCGAGAACCCGCGTTTTACGGTGACCACACGCACGGCCGACGCGCTCACCGAGGACGTGTTGAGCAAATCGCGCGTGATCATTTTCGACGACATCAACCCCAGCGACGCGACCGCTGCGCGGCTCAAGCGCTTTGTCGACAACGGCGGCGGCATCTTCGTCATCGGCGGTCCGCAATCGTCATGGTCGGGCGCGGCCGCGGAACTGCTTCCCGCGACCGCCGCTGGTCCGGTTGATCGAACGCGAGGCGCCGCGGGAACCGTTGGTGGCCTGGCCTACGGACACCCCGTGTTTGAGCCGTTTCGAGCGCCAAGAAGCGGCGACTTTTCGGCGGCACGTTTTTATGGATATCGAACCGTCACCGCTGCGAAGGATGCACAGGTGCTCGCACGATTCGACGATGGCGCGCCGGCGCTTGTCGAGCGGCAAACCGGCCGTGGCCGGGTTTTGTTCTGGACCTCGACCCTCGATCTTTATTGGAACGATCTCGCACTGAAGCCCGTGTTTTTGCCGTTCGTTCACCAGGTGGTGCGCCACCTCAGCTCGTATCGTGAGCGGCCATCCTTTGCGTCTGTTGGCCAGGTGATCGATCTCACAGAGTTTGCCGCCCCCGCCGGTCCCGCGACCTCGCAGGCACGGACCGGCCGGCTCGTGCTGACGCCGTCAGGGAAACGCGAAGACCTGGAAGGCGATCAAAGTCGTGTGCTCGAGCTCGACGAGCAGGGATTTTACGAAATCCGCGAGGCGAGAGCCGGGAGCCCGACAGCCGTGGCGGCGAGCAACGTCGAGCTGATCGAATCGGACGTGACCGCGGCAGATCCTAAAGAGATTGCGATGTCTGTGACGAGCGGGGGGCGGGCGGCCGGCGGTTCCGGACAGCCGATTGTCCTTCCGGACGAGGCACAGGAACACACACAACGTCTCTGGTGGTACCTGTTGTTCGCGGGTATTCTGCTTCTTACAGGCGAATCCCTGGTCGCACATCGGCTGTCGCGAAGCGCGTAAGAAACGGCGCGGTTGAAGCCGCTGTGGGCGCGGCTCACGCCGTTTAGGCGGGGCTCGAACCGCTGTAGGCGCAGCTGAAGCCCCGCCACAACGGGCTGCCAGAACAGAAGCGCGCAAAGGCGCGGTCGACCTTGCCACACGGAGGTACGGCATGACGTTGATCGAAATCGTCCGGGACGTCCGGCGACGGTGGCGGATGAAGCTGGCGCTGCGCGGCGTCGCGCGGTTTCTCGCGGCCACGGCCCTCGTGCTGATTGCGTCGGGGTACGCGCTTGAATCGCTGCGCTTCAGTCCTGCCGCCATCCTCGCGTTCCGCGTCACGGTCGTCCTCGCCGTGCTTGCCGCGGCCGCGTGGTTCATCGTTCGTCCGCTGCTGAAAAAGGTCAGCGACGAACAGGTTGCGCTCTACCTCGAAGAGCACGAGCCAACGCTCGAAGCCACGATCATCACCGCGATGGAGGCGGAACAAGCGGGTCGCGCTCACGAGATGTCGCCGGCGCTCGCTCGCCGACTGGTCGAGGCCGCGCTCGAACGCTGTCACGAAATCGAGCACGGACGAAGGGTCGAGCGAGATCCGCTGCGGCGATACGCCGTCACCGCCGGTGTCATCGCGATCCTGGCGCTGGCGATCTTTGCCTTCGGTCCGGCCTACCTCCGCCACGCGCTGTCCGCGCTCCTCATCATCTCGCGCGATGTGCAAGCGGCGGCGCCCTATCACATCGACGTGACGCCCGGCAACGCGACCGTGCCGCGCGGCGCGGATCAGACGATTTCTGCCAAGCTCACTGGCTTTCAGTCGCAGGATGCGACGCTCATGCTGCGGAAGTCGCCGACCGCCGCGTACGAGCGGGCAGCGATGGCGCGCAACGAAAGCGGCGCGTACGACGGCATGTTGTTCGATCTCGCGGAGGAGGTCGAGTACTTCGTCGAATCCGCCGGTGTCCGATCGCCGGTGTTCAAGTTGAAGGTCGTCGATCTTCCCTACGTGAAGCGGCTGGATCTCGAGTATCACTTCCCGCCCTACACAGGACTCGAGCCGCGGCTCGTCGAAGATGGCGGCGACATCGCCGCGCTGCGCGGCACGAATGTCAACGTGCGCGTCACGCCAACCATGGCCGCGAAGGGTGGACGCATTCTGCTTGACGATGGCTCGGCGTCGCCGTTGACGGCGAACGCGGACGGCACACTCAGCGCCAACGTTGCGGTGAGCAAGCAGAGTTTTTACCGCGTCGAGCTCGACGCGCCTGCCGGCGACAAGGTGGCGGCGTCGCCGCAGTACACGATCGATCTCCTGTCCGATCAAGCGCCGTCAGTCACGCTGTCGAAGCCGGGACGCGACACCAACGCGACGCCCGTCGAAGAATTCTTCGTCGAAGCGCGCGCGGACGACGATTTTGCCGTGCGCGATCTGCAGCTGGTGTACTCGATCAACGGCGGCGAGGAGAAGACGATTCGGCTGTTCGACGGCAAGAAGCCTCTTCCCGAGGTCACGGCCGGTCACACGTTCTATCTCGAGGAGCTTGGGGTCGAACCCGGCGATTCGGTTTCGTACTTCGCGCGCGCTCTGGACAACGACACGGTTGACGGTCCGAAACGCGCAACCAGCGACATCTATTTCCTGCGCGTGCGGCCGTTCGGCAAGGAGTTCAAGCCCGCGACGTCCATGGGCGGCGGCGGGGGCGGCGGCGGAGCGGGCGCCGAAGTCGGCGCGCTGTCGCAGCAGCAGCGGCAGATCATTGCCGGCACGTTCAAGGTGCAGCGCGATCGCAAGTCGATGGGCGCGGACAAGAGCCGCGAAGCGATGGTCGTCCTCGCGTTGTCGCAAAGCCGTCTCCGGGAACAGGTGAACGGGCTGGTTGAACGCATGAACAGCCGTCTCGTCACGCCTGATCCCGCGTTCAAAAAGATCGCCGAAGTGTTGCCGCAGGCGGCGGCCGAGATGGAAGCGGCGGAAAAGAAGCTGCAAGCGCAGAGCCCCGACGGCGCGTTGCCGCCGGAGAACAAGGCGCTCAAGTTCCTGCAACAAGCGGAGGAGGAGTACGAGCTGCAAGTACAAACGCAGCGCAATGCTGGCGGTGGCGGCGGCGGCGGTGGCGCGGGATCGATCGCCGAGGATCTTGCGGATCTGTTCAAGCTCGAGCTCGATCGCATGGCCAACCAGTACGAGACCAACCAGCGCGCAACCGCCGAGAACGCTGAGCGCCAGGTTGACGAGCTCGCCGAAAAGTTGAAGGAGCTTGCGCGACGGCAAGAGCAGGAACTCGAACGCCAGCGCCGCATGGCCGCCGGTCAATCGCCCGGCTCGCCGGAGCTGCAACGCGCGCTCGCCGAGCAGGCGCAGGAAGCCGCCCGGCAACTCGAACGGCTGTCGCGCGAGCAGAATCGGCCCGACCTGCGCGAAGCCGCGCGCCGCATGCAGGAAGCCGCCGACGCGATGCGCCGGGCGGCAGCAAACGGCGATCCCAGTGCCGCCGGTCAGGCTGCCGCTGCCGCCGAGCGTCTGCGTGAAGCGCAGCGACAGTTGCAGGGCGCGCAGGGGCAGCGTGCCGAACGCGAAATCCAGGATGCCTTGCGCGCCGCAGAAGAAGCGGCCCAGGAGCAGCGCCAGATTGCGGAAGACGTGAAGAATCTGCCCGGAGTCAGCACAACGGAGCGCTCGTTCAAGTCACAGCTTCTAGGCGAGCGGAAGGAGGCGCTCGAGGAGAAGGTGGGCGATCTCGAAAAGCGTCTCGACAGGTCGTCGAGCGACATCGCGCGCGAAGCGCGCGAATCGTCGCGCAAGATGCAGCAGGCCGCGGGGCAAATCCGCGACGACAAGATCAAGGAAAACATGCGCTACACGCGCCGTCTGATGTCGCAGGACGGCACACAGGATCTGATGCGGCAGGTCGAAGAGGACATCGAGAAGAACCTGGGCAAGGTGCGCGATACGGTGCGTGAGGCGCAGCGTGCGCTCGGACCGGGCGGGGGCGATCGTAGTGCTGAAACGCTGGATAAGGCGCGAGAGATCGCGCGTGGCGTGGAGTCGCTTGGCCGCCGCATGCAGGAACGCGCGACCGAACGCGGCAAGCAGGGCCAGCAAGGACAGCAGGGACAACAGGGCCAGGCTCGCCGACAGGGCCAGCAAGGCCAGCAAGGGCAGCAGGGGCAGCAAGGACAGGCCGGGCAGCAAGGACAGGCCGGGCAGCGAGGACAAGGCGGTCAAGGCAACGATCGCGGTGCCGATGGCCGCGCCGGCGACGGCGACACTGTCGGCCCGTACCGTGACGGCGCCTACGGCGGTGTTGGCGACCGCCGTCCCGGCGACTGGTCGTTGTCCGACGAAGACTGGCGGCAGTTCCGCGGTGAGATCTCACGGTGGAGTTCAGAAACGCGTCAGCTGCGCGACATGTTGCGGCAGCAGAATCTCGATACCAAGCAGCTCGAAGAGATCCTGAGGAAGCTGCGCGAGCTCGAGGACACGCGCAACTATCGCGACGCCGCCGAATTCGAACGGCTGCAGACGTTCATCGCCGAGGGCATGAAGCGCTTCGAATACGACCTGCGACGTAAGGTGGGGACAGACAGTGACCGTGCGCTGCTCAACGGCGGCGACGAAGTGCCGCAGCAGTTCAGGAAGCTGGTCGAGGAGTACTACCGGTCGTTGTCGAAAGGACAGGCGCAGCCACAGAAATAGTGAACGCAGATGAAAAGCACATGAACGGGGATGACGGAGTCTGGATCGTGCGGAGCTTAGTCGATGGACTAAGACGTCTTGGCGTTGTGACCGGAACGGTCCGCAGCACGATCGAAAACAACATCCATGTTTATCCGCTTTTATCTGCGTTCAACAAAATCTGCGTTTATCTGCGTTCATCTGCGTCCAATAAAATCCTCGCCCATCTGCGTCCATCTGCGTCCAATAGAATCTGCGTCCATCTGCGTTCATCTGCGGCTTTCCCCATCCGCGTCCATCCACGTCGGCTTATCGTAGCGATCGTGCTGTTGGCTGCCACTACGGCGTCAGCGCAAGACCCATGGTTCCGCGGCTTCGGCGGTATGGGCGAAGGCCCCGGACAGCCGCCGCGATTTCCGCGCGTCAACGATTTCGACGGCGCCTTCACGTTCTGCCGCCTGATGTATCGCCAGGTGCGCCGCCACGAACGCGGACTCGGCTGGAGCACCGATTACCCGCACGCCGAGATCAATTTCTCGATTCGCCTCGGCGAGCTCACCAAGGCGCGCATCAGCAAAACCGGCGGCGAGCCCAATCATTTCGTGGTCCGGCCGACCGACGAGTGGCTCGATCTGTGTCCGATCGTGATCATGTCGGACCCTGGCAGCGCCGGTTTCAGCCAGGCCGACGCCGAAGGCCTGCGCCGCTATCTGCTGAAAGGCGGATTCTTGTGGGCGGACGACTACTGGGGGCCATGGGCGTGGGACGATTTCGCCAACGAGATCGGTAAGGTGCTGCCGGCCGCGCAATATCCGATTCGCGAGTTGCCGCCGGACCATCCGCTCTTTCGCATGATGTTCGACGTCAAGAAGGTGCCGCAGGTGCCGTCCATCCAGTTCTGGTGGCAATCGGGCGGGCAGACCTCGGAGATGGGCGCCGACAGCGCGCGCGCACACATGGCCGCGATCTTCGACGCGCGCGATCGCATCATGGTATTGATGTCGCACAACACGGACATCTCGGATTCCTGGGAGCGCGAAGGCGAAGACCCGCGATTCTTCTACAGCTTCTCGCCCGACGGCTACGCCCTCGGCCTCAACGTCGCGCTCTACGCGCTCTCGCACTGACATGAGCCGCACGCGCGCATTGCTGATCGTGTTTGTGCTGATCGCCGCGGCCGCCGGCGCGCAGGATTTTTTCCGCGGATACGGACGCGGCTACAATCGCGTGCCGCCGCGCTTTCCCAAAGCCGACAGTTACGATGGCGCGTTCAGCTTTTGCCGCGGCATGTACACATCGGCGCGGCGCGAAGCGGGCGGCCAGGGATGGAGTACGGACTATCCCGACGCTGATGTCAATTTCTCGATTCGCTTTTCCGAGCTCACCAAAACACGCGTCGGCAAGCAGCGCTCCGGCGATCCCAACCACCTCGTGGTGCAGCTTACCGACGAGTACCTGTTCGATTGCCCGTTCCTGCTGATGTCGGATGTGGGGACGATGGAGCTCAATGCCGACGAGGTCCAGGCGCTGCGCAAGTACCTGCTCAAAGGCGGCTTCCTGTGGGTCGACGACTTCTGGGGCCCGTGGGCCTGGGCCGAGTGGGAACAAAACATCGGCCGTGTGCTGCCGCCGACCGAGTATCCGATCAAGGATCTTCCGCCGGAGCATCCAATCTTTCGATCGATGTTCGAGATCGCCAAGTTGCCGCAGATTCCCTCGATTCAGTTCTGGCGGGTGAGCGGCGGATTGACGTCGGAGCGCGGCGCCGAGAGCTCCGAGCCGCACATCCGCGGAATCACCGACGCACACGACAACCTGATGGTGTTGATGACGCACAACACCGACATCTCCGATGCGTGGGAGCGCGAGGGTGAGGATCCACGCTACTTCTACAGCTTCTCGCCGGACGGTTACGCCGTGGCGATCAACGCGGTCTTGTACGGATTGACGCACTGAGATGAAGCGCGTTCACGGTGTCGCAATCGCTCTTCTGCTCGTCGCGGCGGCCGCCGCGGCGCAGCCGGAGTTCTATCGCGGCTACGGCCGCGGCTACAACCGCGTGCCGCCGCGCTTTCCGAAAGCGGACAGCTACGACGGCGCCTTCAGCTTTTGCCGCGGCATGTATACCAGCGGCTTCCGCGAGCCGAGCGGCTCCGGCTGGAATACGGACTATCCGGATGCCGACGTGAACTTCTCAATCCGTCTTTCGGAATTGACCAAGGTGCGAGTGGGCAGGCAGCCCACCGGCGATCCGAATCATCTGGTAATTCCGCTGACGACCGACTGGCTGTTCCAATGTCCGCAGCTTCACATGGAGGACGTCGGCACGGCGCAGTTTACAGACGAAGAAGTGGCGCACCTGCGTCGTTACCTGTTGAAAGGCGGTTTTGTCTGGGCGGACGACTCGTGGGGATCGTTTGCGCTCGCCAACTGGGAAGCGCAGATTGGGCGCGTGCTGCCGGCGAGCGATTACCCGATTCGCGACATCACGCCGGAGCACCCGGTCTTCAGCACCATGTTCCAAGTCGCGGAGATGCCGCAAATCCCCTCGATCAGCCACTGGCGACGGAGTGGCGGCGGCACCTCCGAACGCGGGCCCGACAGCGATCAAGTGGTGGTGCGCGGCATCAGCGATCGCGACGGGCGCCTGATGGTGTTGATGACCCACAACACCGACATCTCCGATGCCTGGGAGCGCGAAGGTGAAGACCCGCAGTACTTCTACAGTTTCTCGCCCAATGGCTACGCTGTTGGCATCAACGTCCTGCTGTACTCGATGACCCACTGACGAGGTCCGAACTTGGTGATCTCGAGATCTCGAGATCTGGAGCAACTTTAGAGATCTCCAGATTTTCAAATCTCCAAATCTCCAAATCTCTAAATCTCCAAATCTCTAAATCTCTAAATCTCCAAATCTCCAAATCTCCAGATTTGCTCCAAATCTCCAGATCTCGAGATCTCCAAATTCAGTGAACTTGCCCCCCATCCGCCAGTCCCCTTTCAGCTAGCGTCTTCATCTCCAGCAACTCGAGTAGTGCCCGCGCGCGCGTCACGGGACCAGGCAATTCGAGGAGGGCCTGTTTCTCGACGGGCTCGAGCGCAAGGTATTGCGCCAGGGCGTTGACGAGATCTTCATCCGACATGATCTCCGGCAGTCTGCTGGCGGCGCGTGCGGCGTTGAACAGCGGATGCAGCCGCTGTTCGAGCTCCACGCGCTGCCGCTGGAGCACAGCGCGGTCCTCGTCGGTGACCTCTTCGGCGATGCCGACGATCTGCGCTTCGCGATACAGCACGGCATCGCTCGGCGCCTGCTCGCGCTGGACGCGAAACTTGGCAACGCCTTTGAGCACGATGTTGAAGCGGCCGTCGGGCAGCCGTTCGACGTGCGTGATGGTGCCGGCGCAGCCGACATCGTAGACCGCGGGCGTGCGCTCGTACTCGGGCTCGTAGCCCGGCTTGAGCAGCACCATGCCGATCAGCCGATCGCCGGCGAGCGCCTGATGCACCATCTGCCGGTAGCGCGGCTCGAAAACGTGCAGCGGCAGGAAGACGTTCGGGAACAGGACGACGTTGGGGAGGGGAAAGAGGGGGATGATGGAGGGCAGCATCTGGCGATGTCGCGACGTGGTGATGTGGCGATGTTATCGCATGATCGTTCGATGTGGCGATGTGTTTGGTGATGTGGAGATGTGATGTGGCGAAGTGGCGATGTGATGTGGCGATGTGATGTGGCGCTGTCATGTGGCGCTGTCGCGTTACATCCTTACATCACATCGCGACATCGACAGACACGTCAAAAGATCATCACCTCGGCACATCAGATCGCCACGACGCCACATCGCCACACTTCAATGTATGGTCCTCGTCTTCTTGTCCATGTAATCCATCAGCACGTATTCGCCGAGCGTGTAGGGCGTGGTGAAGTACGCCTTGCCGCGGCACATCGCGGCCACACGCCGCACGAATGCCACCAGATCGTAGTCGCGTGCGAGCATGAAGGTGTTGATCATGATGCCCGCCCTGGCGCAGGCCGACACTTCGGCCAGGGTCTCGGCGATCACGAACGGGTCGAGCCCGAACGCGTTCTTGTAGATGCGGCCGTCGGGCTGCGTCAGCGCGGACGGCTTGCCGTCCGTGATCATCACGATCTGCCGCATGTCCTTGCGCTGCTTCTCGAGAATGCGGCGGGCGAGCTTCAGTCCCTCGCGCGTGTTGGTGTAGTACGGACCCACGCGCACGCGGCCAAGTTCACGGAGCGGAATTTCTTCCGCCGAGTCATGAAAGAGCACGGCGTGCATGGTGTCGCCCGGATATTGCGTGCGCAGCAGGTGCGCGAGCGCCATGGCGACGCGTTTGGCGGGCGTGAAGCGGTCCTCCCCGTAAAGAATCATGCTGTGGCTGCAGTCGAGCATCAGCACAGTGGCGCACGAGCTCTGGTACTCGCCCTGCGCCACCATCAGATCTTCGTACGAGATGTCGAGATCTGACGTGGGTTTGCCTTCTTCGGCTTGCCGCTGCACCGCATGCAGAATCGTCGCGGTGGCGTCGAGGTTCATGGTGTCGCCGAATTCGTACTGCTTCGGCGCGCCGCTGGCTTCGATGCCGGTGGCGAGATCGCGCGTGTCGTGACGGCCCGCGCTGCTGTGGCCAAGCGAGCCCAGCAGATCGCGCAGCGCCCGGTAGCCGAGAAAATCGAGCGCCTTGTCGGTGACCTCGAACTTCACGCGCTCGCTCTCTTCGCCGTAGCCGCCGCCCTGCGCGCGACGCTGGCGCTCCTCTTCGAGATCCGGCGACTGCGTGATGTAGCCGGAGTCTTTCATGCGCTCGATGATCTGTTGAATGAGCTCTTCGAGCTGCTGTCGCATTTGCTCCTGGTCGCCGTCGGCAGGATCGCCAAAAAGCCTTTCGAGCAGGTCGGGTGGCAGCACGCCCCCGCTGAACAACGCTTCGAGGATGGCGTCGTGGAGCGCCTGCATGGTGCGGTCGTAGTCGTCCGTCGGATCGCCCCAGGGGTTGCCGTAGCCGCTCGACAACATCAAGTCGGACAACTTCGACATGAGTTCGTCCATGTCGAGCTCGTCGAGAAGCGACGGCGTGTATTTGGAGTACTTATATTTCACAGGTCCTGATACCTGATACCTAGTTGTAATACCGCTTCTTCTTCCGCCCCTGCGCCGCATCCACATCATCATCATCCGGCGTCAACACGGGTGTTCGTGGCTGCGACTCCCTCCGGCGTCCCGGCTCCGTGCCGTGATAACCGCCCTCGTCCGTCCGGCCGATCTTCTTCTGCGAATACAACCCTTCGAGCACGAAATCGATTCCAGATGCGAGTAGAGGCGCCGGCGCGTCCGGCGCAATGCCCGCGCGGTGCGCGAGTTCCACGAGGCCCTGCACCCGGCGCGCCTGTTCCATGAGCTCACGCGACGACACCGCGTCGCCGAGATTGAGCGTGCCGCCGAGGTCGAACCACTCCACCACGGCGCGCATATCCACGTCCGGGAAGTAGCCATCGAACACGCTCGACACCGCCGCGCGAATCAGCTCGCGCGCGATGAAGTCGGCACCTTTGAGCTCGCCTTCGTATTCCAGTTCGAACTTGCCCGTCATCGACGGCAGCGCCGCATACAGGTCGATTACACGCGCCGAGACCGGTGACTCGCCGTGGAGAAACGCCCGGCGCTCGGCGTTGGAGACCACGCTTTCGAGCACGCTGATCGGCATGCGCTGGCTCACGCCCGATCGCTTGTCGATTTTGCGCTCGCTGCGCGCCTGAAAGGCGACTTCCTCGACGATCTCGCGGATGAACGTCGGGATCTGCACGTCGGCGCCGCGCTCTACCCAGGCCTCCTGCGAGGTAATGTCCATCGCCTGCGGGCGGCTGGTCATGTAGTGCGTGCGAATCTCGGAGCCGATGCGGTCCTTGAGCGGCGTGATGATCTTGCCGCGCGCCGTGTAATCCTCCGGGTTGGCGGTGAAGAGCATCATTACGTCGAGCGGCAGCCGCACGGGATACCCTTTGATCTGAACGTCGCCTTCCTGAAGGATGTTGAACAAGCCGACCTGGATCTTGCCGGCAAGGTCGGGCAACTCGTTGATGGCGAAGAGGCCCCGGTTGGCGCGTGGCAGCAGCCCGAAGTGCATCGCCAGCTCACTGCCGAGCTGCAGCCCTCCTTTGGCCGCTTTGATCGGATCGATGTCACCGATCATGTCGGCAATGGTCACGTCGGGCGTGGCGAGCTTCTCGACGTAGCGGGCTTCGCGCGGCAGCCACACGATCGGCAGGCTGTCGCCCTCAGCCGCGACCCGTTGACGGCCGTACGCCGATAACGGCGCGAGCGGATCGTCGTTGATCTCACTTCCAGGGATTGCCGCAATGAAGTCGTCGAGCAGCGACGTGATGGCGCGGAGAATCCGTGTTTTTGCCTGGCCGCGCAGGCCGAGCAGAATGAAATTGTGGCGCGAGAGAATAGCGTTGACGATCTGCGGAATGACGGTGTCGTCGTATCCGATGATGCCGGGAAAAATTGGTTCGTTCGCGCGCAGCTTGGCGATGAGATTCTCGCGGACCTCGTCTTTGACGCTGCGCCGGCGAACCTCGCCGCGTGCGACGGCGTCTTTGAGCTCTTTGAGAGTGCTTGGCTTGGACTGAGACCGCATGCCGCTATTATGACGCCGTGGGGGCCGCGCGCGGTTCTTCGATGATTTTTCCTCCCTCGCAGCGACTGGTGTTTGCTCATCGCGGCGGCGCCAAGCTGGCACCCGAAAACACGATGGCGGCCTTCGATCGCGGTTTGACCTGCGGCGCGGATGGCGTGGAATGCGACGTTCACCTGTCGCGCGACGGTGTGCCCGTGGTGATTCACGACGCCACGCTCGATCGGACGACCAACGCCACTGGCTGGGTGGGCGCGCTGACGGCAGCGGAGCTGGCCACGGTCGATGCCGGCTATCGATTTGCCACCAATGGCGAGTTTCCCTTTCGAGGCCGGGGCATTGGCGTCCCGACGCTCGAATCCCTCCTGCGGAAGCACCCGACGCGGACGATCATCGAGCTGAAGACGGGCGATCCGGCGCTGCCCCGTGCAGTGATCGACGTGATCCGCCGCACCGGCGCGGTCGGACGAGTGTGCGTGGGATCGTTCCACACCGCGGCGGTCGACGTGATGCGGGCTGAGGCGCCGGAGATTGCCACCAGCGCGTCCGAACCGGAAGCGCGGTGGACGCTATATCGATCGTGGGTGCGGTGCCCGTCCCTCGGCCGTAAGCCGTACATCGCGTTTCAAGTGCCTGAACGCGCCGGCCGTCTGCGCGTGATATCGCCCGCCTTCATTCGGCAGGTCCATGCCGACGGTGCAACCGTTCAAGTCTGGGTGATCGATAGTCCACACGATGTCAAGCGCTTGCTCGACTGGGGGGTGGACGGCATCATCTCGGACCGTCCCGATCAGGCGCTCGCCGCCCGCAAAGAATGGTTGGATGCCCCTCATGACGCTAAGTGACATGTACGCCGCGCGCGCGCGGATCGCGGACGTGGTGCGACGGACGCCGCTGTTGAAACACCCGTTGCTGGCCGAGCGGACCGGCCTCGACATTCATGTGAAGCACGAAAACCACAATCCAACGACGGCGTTCAAGGTCCGCGGTGGCTTGAATCTGGTGCGCTCGTTGTCGAACGACGAGCGGCGCCGCGGGCTGGTGACCGCGAGCACCGGAAATCACGGACAGTCGATCGCGTACGCCTCGCGCCTCGAAGGCGTGAAGTGCACCGTGTTTGTCCCCGACGGCAACAACCCCGAGAAAAACGCCGCGATGCGGGCGTTTGGCGCGACGGTCGAAGAAGGCGGACGCGATTTCGACGACGCGCGTGAGCGCTGCGAGCGTGTTGCCGCCGAAACGGGAGCCCGCTACGTGCACTCCGCGAACGAGCCGCTGCTCATTGCCGGCGTCGGCACCTACGCCCTCGAGATCTTCGAGGCGATGCCTGCCGTCGACACGATTCTCGTGCCGATTGGCGGCGGCAGCGGCGCCTCCGGTCTCTGTGTGGTGCGGACCGGCCTGGGATCCAAGGCGCGGGTGATCGGTGTGCAAGCCGAAAAGGCCGACGCGTTCGCGCGTTCGTGGCGTGGCAAAACGCGGGTGGTAGGGGAGAGCGCCGGCACGTTCGCCGAAGGGATGGCTACGCGCGTGACCTTCGATCTCACCTTCGGAATTCTGCAGCGCGAACTCGACGACATCGTGACGCTCACCGAGGAGGAACTGGCTGAAGGTGTTCGCGTGGCGTTGGCGACCACGCACAATCTGGCTGAAGGCGCCGGCGCGGCGGCTATTGCCGCGGCGCTGAAGTTGCGCGCCGCGCTCGCCGGACGACCCGTCGTCGTCGTGATGTCCGGCGGCAACCTCGATGCCGCCAAGTTGCGGTGGATCATCGGGGCGGCTTAGGCCGGCGCAGTCAGTCCGACCGCCGCAGGCGGTCGTTCAGGATCGCGCCGAACACCTCGTCATACATTTCCGCCGTCACCTTCCCTGTGTTCGTGTTCTGTCTCGACGGGTGAAAGCATCCGATCAGTACCGGAGGCACCGCACGCGCCCTAGGCACCTCAGGCACCTTAGGCACCTCGAAGACTGCGCCGTGAGCGAAAGACGGTCGCGGGTGGATCGCGTGTCCCTGGCGCGTGAGGTGACCCAACCACACGTCCCACGCGATCTTTCCGAGCGCCACGACCACCTTCAATCGCGGAAGCGCCGCGACCTCCCGATCGAGGTGATCCGCACATGCCGCAATTTCGTCGGGTAACGGTTTGTTGTCCGGTGGCGCGCAGCGCACAGCAGCCGCAATGTAAACGTCGCGCAACCGAAGACCATCGTCTGCACGGTGTGATGTGGCGATGTTGGCAAAGCCGGCGCGATGCAGTGCGGCCATCAAAAAATCTCCGGACCCGCCGATACCGTCGCCGGTGAACACACGGCCCGTCCGATTGGCGCCGTGTGCCGCCGGCGCAAGGCCGAGGATGAGCACACGCGCGCGGGGATCGCCGAAGCCCGGCACTGGCCTGCCCCAGTAGAGCTCGTCGCGATACGCGGCGCGCTTCTCTTGCGCCACACGTGCACAGTAGCTCCGCAGGCGTGTGCATCGCTCGCAGTCAACGATGGCATTCCGAACGGAGATGAGTCGGGGTTGCAAGCAGGACTACAATAGTAAGGTTGTCTAAAGATCAGACGAAAGGTCAGTGACGGCCATGAGAAGTACTGCCCCAACCGACGCCCGCGAACTCGAGGCGCTCGAGACCCGTGAGTGGCTCGACTCGCTCGACTACGTGCTGCAGCACGGTGGTCCCGCGCGTGTCGGCCGGTTGCTGCGCGAGCTCGGCATCCACGCGCAGCAGAACGGCGTCAAGTTGCCGTTTACCGCCAACACTCCCTATATCAACACGCTCCACCCGTCGGAAGAAGTGCCCTATCCGGGAAGCCGCGAGATCGAGCGCCGCATCAAGAGCCTGGTGCGCTGGAACGCCATGGCCATGGTCGTCCGCGCCAACCGCGTCGAGGACGGCATCGGCGGCCACATTTCCACCTACGCGTCGTCGGCGACGCTCTACGAGGTTGCCTTCAACCATTTTTTCCGAGGTCGTGAGCGCGAAGACGCCGACAGCATTTATTTTCAGGGTCACGCCTCCCCGGGAATTTACGCGCGCGCGTTTGTCGAAGGCCGTCTAAGCGTCGAGCAGCTCGAGAACTTCCGCCGCGAGCTCAGGCCGGGCGGCGGATTGTCGTCGTATCCGCATCCGTGGCTGATGCCTGATTTCTGGGAGTTCCCGACTGTTTCGATGGGGCTCGGGCCGATCATGGCGATCTATCAGGCGCGCTTCAATCGCTACCTCGAGGATCGCGGCCTAAAGGCCAAATCGGACTCGAGGGTGTGGGCGTTTCTCGGCGACGGCGAAACCGACGAACCTGAAACCCTCGGCGCGATCACGTTGGCCTCGCGCGAAAAACTCGACAACCTGCTGTTCGTCATCAACTGCAACCTGCAGCGCCTCGACGGCCCGGTGCGCGGCAACGGCCAAATCATTCAGGAGCTCGAAGCGATCTTCCGCGGCGCCGGATGGAATGTGATCAAAGTGATTTGGGGCTCCGAGTGGGACGACCTGCTCGAGAAGGATCACGAAGGACTGCTCGTCAAGCGCATGGGCGAAGTGGTGGACGGCGAGTATCAGAAATATGCGGTCGAATCGGGTGGATACATCCGCAAGCATTTCTGGGGCAACGATCCGCGGCTGCTCGACATGGTGAAACATCTGTCCGATGAGCAGCTCAAACGTCTCACCCTTGGTGGTCACGACCCCGTCAAGGTCTACAACGCATATAACCGCGCGCACGAAACCAAGGGGATGCCCACCGTGATTCTCGCGCGCACGATCAAGGGCTACGGCGTTGGGGAATCCGGCGAAGGCAAAAACGTCACCCATCAGCAGAAGAAGCTCAACGACGATGAGGTGACGGCGTTCCGCACCCGGTTTGGCATTCCGATTTCAGACGAAGAGGTTGCCAAAGCCCCGTTCTACCGCCCCCCACAAGACAGCGTCGAAATCAAATACATGCTGGAACGCCGTAAGGCCCTTGGCGGTCCGGTGCCGTCGCGCAAGGTACGCAGCGAGCCGATGCGCCCGGATCTGAGCGACGTCTTTACCGAATTCCACAAGGGAACTGAGGGACGTAAGGCGAGCACGACGATGGTGTTCGTGCGCATGCTGTCGAAGCTGCTGCGCGACGAGCAAATCGGACGCCTCGTGGTGCCCATCGTGCCGGACGAAGCGCGCACGTTCGGTATGGAGGCCCTCTTCCGCCAGGTCGGTATCTACTCGCACAGCGGCCAGCTCTATGAACCGGTCGACATGGACACGCTGCTCTATTACAAGGAAGCGGAGGACGGGCAGATTCTCGAAGAGGGGATCAACGAAGCGGGATCGATGTCGTCGTTCATCGCCGCCGGCACCGCCTACGCGACGCACGGGATCAACACGATTCCGTTCTTCATCTTCTACTCGATGTTCGGCTTCCAGCGGATCGGCGACTTGATCTGGGCTGGCGCCGATCAGCGCATGCGCGGGTTCGTGCTTGGTGGCACTGCGGGCCGTACGACGCTCAATGGCGAAGGCCTCCAGCACGAAGACGGCAACAGTCACGTCTACGCCATGCCCTATCCGACTTGCCAGGCGTACGATCCCGCCTATGCACACGAGATCGCGGTGATCGTCGAAGACGGCATCAAACGGATGTACGGCGATCAGGAGAACATCTTCTACTACCTGACACTGATGAACGAGCAGTACGAGCATCCAGCGATGCCCGCCGACGCGCGCGACGGCATCCTCAAGGGCATGTATCTGCTGCGGCCCACCGGATTAGGCGACAGCAAGCTGCGCGCACAGATCTTCGGCAGCGGCACCATCGTTGGCGAGGCCCTCAAAGCGCAGAAGATCCTCGAAGAGAGATACGGCGTCGGCGCGGACGTGTGGAGCGTGACGAGCTATCTGAATCTCTATCGCGACGGGCACGCGTGCGAGCGATGGAATCGTTTGCACCCCTCGGACAAGCCGCGGGTGCCGTATGTGACGCAGGCGACCGCGGACGCGCCGGGTCCGTTCATCTCAGCCTCCGACTACTGCAAGGTGCTGCCGGATTCGATCGACCGCTGGTTACCGCGCCGGCTCGTGTCGCTCGGCACCGACGGCTTTGGTCGATCCGACACGCGCGCGGCGCTGCGCGATTTCTTCGAAGTGGACGCGCGTTTCATTACCCTCGGCACGCTCAACGCGTTGATGAAAGATAAACAACTGGAGCCCGAGCAGGTGCAGCAGGCGATCCGTGATCTCGACATCGATCAGGAAAAGGCAGACCCGGCGATCAGTTAGCTCTCAGCCGTCAGCTCTCGGCGCTCAGCTCGATGCGCTGACAGCTGAAACTGCTAAAGCTGAGAGTTGCTGATAACTGATAGCTGATAAAACTGATAGCTGACAACTGATAGCTGACGGCTGACAACTTCGGAGATTCCTCTTGCAAGAGTTCAAGCTACCTAACCTGGGTGAAGGCGTCGAAAAGGGTGACGTCCTTCGCGTCCTCGTCAAACCGGGCGACCGCATCAAGCAAGACCAACCGGTTCTGGAACTCGAGACCGACAAGGCAACGGTCGAAGTACCTTCGTCAGTTGAAGGCGTTGTCAAAGAACTGAAAATCAAGCAGGGCGACAAGGTCAAACCGGGCCAGGTCGTCCTTATCGTGGATGGTGAAGGCGCGGGTACAGCTGCCCAGCCGGCTGCCCAGCAGGCCGATAGTGGCGCGGCTTCCTCGTCCGCCAAAGCTTCAGCGGAGACGGAAGCCGCGGCGTCACCCGCCCCCTCCCAACCACCTACGCCTGAGAAGGGCGGATCGTCGACGCCGAGCGAAAAGCAAGAACAACCTCCGGCCGATGGTGGCGATCAAGAGCCGCCAAAGCCACGCGAGGATCGGCGCGCAGCGGTCGTCGACATCCGCGGACGGCAACCCGCGCAGGCGGCAGCGCAAGCGCCGGTGCTCACACAAACGGCGCCGGCAGGTCCGATCGCGCCCGCGGCGCCATCGGTACGGCGGCTGGCACGCGAAATTGGCGTCGACATCGCACAGCTGAGCGGCTCCGGCCCCGGCGGTCGCATCACCGAAGCCGACGTCAAAGAGTTTGCGCGCCGCGTCATGAGCAGCGTCGGCGGCGGCGCCATCGCCCCGTCCGTGGGCAAGTTGCCCGCGACCGGCCCTGCACTGCCCGACTTCAGCAAGTGGGGCGAGGTCGAGCGCAACCCGATGTCGGGAATCCGGCGCAAGACGGCGGAGCATTTGAGCCATGCTTGGAACGCCATTCCGCACGTCACACAGTTCGACAAGGCGGACATGACGAACCTGGAGCAGATCCGGCCGAAGTACGCCGCCGAAGCCGAGAAGGCAGGCGGCAAGCTGACGGTCACAGCGGTCGTGGCGAAGATTGTCGCCACAGCGCTGAAGAAGTTCCCGCAGTTCAACGCGTCGATCGATCTCGCCTCAGAGTCGATCATCTACAAGAAGTACGTCCACATCGGCATTGCCGTGGACACCGAGAACGGGCTGCTCGTGCCCGTCGTGCGGAATTGCGATCAGAAGAACATCGTTCAGATCGCGGTGGACATCCAGGAGCTCGCCGAAAAGGCGCGGGCGCGCAAGCTCTCGATTGACGAGATGTCCGGCGGATCGATGTCGATCAGCAATCTCGGCGGTATCGGCGGCACGGCGTTTACGCCCATCGTCAACTGGCCGGAAGTGGCCATCCTCGGGATCTCGCGCGGATCGGTGGAGGCCGTGTTTCACGACGGCAAGATTGAGCCACGGCAGATGTTGCCGTTGTCGTTGAGCTACGACCATCGCGTCATCGATGGCGCCGACGCCATCCGCTTTCTGCGGTTCGTGGTTGATGCGGTCGAGCAGCCCTTTACGCTCGCGCTCCGCGGCTGATGGCTATCCGGGTCGCTGTCGTCGGAGCAGGCCCTGGCGGGTATGCGGCGGCGTTTTACGCCGCCGATCTCGGCATGCAGGTGACGCTCATCGATCCTGAAAAAAATCCGGGCGGCGTTTGCCTCTATCGCGGCTGCATTCCTTCGAAGGCGCTCCTTCATGTTGCGAAAGTGATAGAGGAGGCGCACCACGCGCGCGACTGGGGCATCGAGTTCGGCAAGCCGAAGATCGATGTGAACGGCGTGCGCGACTTCAAAAATCGCGTCGTCGACAAGCTCACCAGCGGCACCGGTCAGGTTGCGAAGCTTCGCAAGATCCATTACCTGCAGGGCTGGGCGTCGCTCACGAGTCCGACGTCGCTGCGCGTGGCGCGGAAGGATGGCGGCACCGAGAACGTGACCGCCGACTTCATCGTGCTCGCGACCGGGTCGCAGCCAACGCGGGTGGGACCGCTTGCACTCGATACACGCCGCGTGCTGGATTCCACCGGGGCGCTCGATCTACCCGAGATCGCGAACTCGCTGCTCGTCGTTGGCGGGGGCTACATCGGCCTCGAGCTCGGGTCGGTTTACGCGGCGCTGGGCACGACAGTGTCGGTCGTCGAAATGACGGACGGGCTCCTGCCCGGAGCGGATCGCGATCTCGTGCGTTACCTTGCGCAGCGCGTCGAGAAAACGTTCGAGAAGGTTCTGCTCTCAACCAAAGTGACCTCGCTGCGGGGCATGGATCATGGTGTCAAGGTAACGTTCGAGGGCGAGGGCGCCCCGGGCGAGACCACGTATGACTACGTGCTCGTGTCCATCGGCCGGCGGCCGACGCCTCCAATCGAGGGTCTCGACAAGACGCACGCGCAGATCAACAAGCGCGGGTTCATACAAACCGACATGCAACGGCGGACCGAGGAGCCGACGATCTTTGCCATCGGCGACGTTGCGGGCGAGCCGATGCTGGCACACAAGGCGTCGCACGAAGCGCGCGTGGCCATCGAGGCGATCGCAGGGCACAAGGCCGTCTTCGAACCGCTGGCGATCCCCGCTGTGGTCTTTACCGATCCCGAGGTCGCGTGGGCGGGCCTCACGGAGACGCAAGCCGAAAACGAAGGCCGCACGGTCGACGTCGTACGGTTCCCCTGGCCGGCATCGGGTCGCGCGATCGCGATCGACCGTGTCGACGGGATGACCAAACTGCTGATCGACCAGGCAACCGAGCGGATACTCGGTGTGGGCATTGTCGGGTCGGGCGCGGGCGAATTAATCGCCGAAGGCGTGCTCGCCATCGAAATGGGAGCGACGGCGTCGGACGTGAAACTCTCGATTCATGCGCATCCAACGCTTTCGGAGACGTTGATGGAAGCGGCGGAAATGTTCTTCGGCACGGCAACGCACGTGTATAAGCCGCGGAGGAAATCCGCGGTGTCGAGCTCGCAGGGCGGCGGGTAGGGCAGGTAGGGCAGGACGGGATTACGGGATTCGAGTCCCCTGTGGCGGCCGGTCTTTAGACCGGCCGATCACCAGTGACAATTCATTGCGCCGTTTCTCCAGGCTGCAATTCAAGCACCTGAATATCCGAGCCCGCGAGGTGCTCCTTGAATTTCGCGGGCGTGCCCGTGAGCAGCGGGAACGTGCCGTAGTGCATCGGCACCACCTGGCGCACGCCTAGCCACCGCGCCGCCATCGCCGCGGTGTCGGGTCCCATCGTGAATCGATCGCCGATTGGGAGAAACGCAATGTCCGGCTTATAAAGCTCGCCAATCAGCTTCATGTCGCTGAAGAGCGCCGTGTCGCCGGCGAAATAAAACGACTGGTCGTTTTCCAGCCGCACCACGTAGCCGGCAGGCTCACCGAGATAGACGATGCCGTTCTCATCGAAGCTGCTGCTGTGCAGCGCGTCGGTCATGGTCACGCGCAGCCCTTTGACCTCGATCGTACCCCCTTTGTTCATCGGTTCGAGGTTCTGCACGCCCTTGGTCCCGAGCCACGACGTGACTTCAAAGATGCCGACAACGGTGGCGCCAGTGGTTCTCGCCATTGCGGCCGCGTCGGTGATGTGATCGCTGTGGCCGTGCGAGACGAGAATCACATCCGCCTGCTTGGGTTTGGCGTTTTCCGGAAACGATGGGTTTCCCGTGTACCACGGGTCCGTCAGCAGCGTCTTGCCGCCGGGTGTTTTGAGTGAGAACGCGGCGTGGCCGAGCCAGGTGATGGTTAAGTTCTGCATGTGGCTATCTCTCGATGTGTCGATGTGGCGATGTTATCTCACGATGTGATGATGTTGCGATGTGTCTGGCGATGTGGCGATGTGATGTGACCGACATCGTTACATCGACAGATACATCGCGACATCGCAACCAACACATCACATCGCGACATCGCCAAATCGCGAGATCGCCAGATTCGGATAGACTGAGATCCAGTGACAGAATCGCCTCTCCAGTTCGTGCGCCCACGTGAGCCCAAGCCCGAGTGGCTGAAGGTGCGCGCGCCGGGCTCGGTGAATTACCTGCGCCTGCGGGAAATCATGCGCGGGCTGAAGCTCAATACAGTTTGTGAGGACGCGCATTGTCCCAACATCGGCGAGTGCTGGCACCACGGCACCGCTACCTTCATGATCCTCGGCGACATTTGCACGCGCGCGTGTGCGTATTGCGCGGTGGCGCACGGGAAGCCAGGGGCGCTCGACATCGATGAACCGCGGCGCGTCGCCGAAGCCGTCAAGGCGATGGGGCTGAAATACACGGTCATTACCTCCGTCGATCGCGATGATCTTGCTGACGGCGGTGCCGGCATCTTCGCGGAGACGATTCGCGAGATTCGGCGCCTGGTGCCAGAAACGCGGGTCGAAGTGCTGATTCCTGACTTTAAAGGTGAACGCGCGCCGCTCGAAGCGGTGTTGGATGCCAGTCCAGACGTCCTCAACCACAACACCGAGACGGTGCCGCGGTTGTATCGCATGGCGCGCTCAGGCGGAAAGTACACACGCACGCTCGAACTGCTCGACCGCGCCAGACGCTACGCGCCGACGACGCCGACCAAGACAGGATTGATGGTGGGTTTAGGTGAGGAGATCGAGGAACTCGCGCAAGTATTGAACGACCTGCGTGGTGTCGGCGTGTCGATCCTCACCATCGGGCAGTACCTAAGACCATCGCCGGATCATGCCGTGATGACCCGCTACTATCATCCTGACGAATTCCAGGAGTTGAAGCGGATCGCGCTTGGACTCGGCTTCGTGCATGTCGAGGCGGGACCGCTCGTGCGGAGCTCGTACCACGCCCACGAACAAGCCGACGCCTACGAACAGCGCGCGGCGCGTTAAGATCGCGACTTCAGCAGCCCGCCAACCAGGTAGTCGGCGAACGATTCCGCGATTTGCTGTGACGTCGCCGGGCCGCTCGGATCGAACCACTTCGGCAGCCAGTTGACCGCGCCCATGATCGCAAACGCGATCATCTTCGGGTCGCCGTCGCGGAAGATTCCCTGATCGATCCCCTGCTGGATGATCTCGCGCATGCCGTGATCGAGTCGGTCGCGTTTGGTGATGACGCGTTTCAGGAGCGGCTGCGACAGCGCCTGCAGATCCAGCGTCAGCGCCGTGCCGCGCAGTTCGTCGAGAATCACGTGGATGAAGGCGAGCACGAGCTTACGCAGCTTTTCCTCGGGACGGCTGGCCTCGGCTTGCACTTCATCGAGGAGCGTCAGCAGTACGTCGAGCGAGTAGTCGTGGCACGCGAACAGGATTTCTTCCTTGTTGCGGAAGTAGTAATAGAGGTTTCCCTTCGTCATCTCGAGCGCCGACGCGATTTCGTCGACGCTGGCGCCGTGATAGCCGCGATGACGGAACGCCGCCGCGGCGCTTTTCAGAATCTCGGTCCGCCGATCGCTTGTCGGCTGCAGTTTGGCCACTTTGGTTGAGTTATACCACGCTTTGAACGCTTGTTCTAAACTGGTGTACTGTACACATACTAGGCCATGGAACGCACACTGCCCGCCGAGAGTTCGGCGATTTCCTTCGAGACGTCGCCGGATCAGTACAAGCACTGGAAGCTCACGTTCGACGGCCCGATCGCGACGCTCGCGATGGACGTCAAAGAGGACGGCGGGCTCCGCCCCAGCGACTACAAGCTCAAACTCAACTCGTACGACCTCGGCGTGGACATCGAGCTGGCCGATGCGCTGCAGCGCATCCGGTTCGAGCATCCCCAAGTCCGTACCGTCGTCCTTGCGAGTCTGAAACCGCGAATTTTCTGCGCCGGCGCCAACATTTTCATGCTCGGCAGCTCGTCGCATGCGTTCAAGGTCAACTTCTGCAAGTTCACCAACGAGACGCGGCTCGGCATGGAAGACATGAGCGCGCACAGCGGCGTGAAGTTCCTCGCGGCGCTCAACGGTATTTGCGCCGGGGGCGGCTACGAGCTGGCGCTCGCGTGCGACGAGATTCACCTGGTGGACGACGGCTCCGCGTCGGTGGCGTTACCTGAAACGCCACTGCTCGGAGTGCTGCCCGGGACTGGGGGGCTGACGCGTGTCGTCGACAAACGAAAAGTACGCCGCGATCTCGCCGACGTCTTCAGCACGCTGGCGGAGGGCGTTCGCGGCAAGCGTGCGGTGGAATGGCGGCTGGTGGACCAGGTGTCGCCATCGAGCCAATTCAAAGAGATTGTCGCGAAGCGTGCTGCGGATCTCGCCGCGCAATCAGACCGGCCCGCCGCCGCTGAGGGCATCACGCTCGGCGCGCTCAATCCCACAATCGACGGTGACGTCATCCACTACCAGTACCTACGCGGCTCCATCGACCGAGCCAAACGCACTTGCGAGCTGACCATTGCCGCGCCCGGCTCGTCGCAGCCGGCAACGCCCGAGCAGTTCCTCGCCGCGGGCGATCAGGCATGGGCCCTGCGCGCGTTCCGCGAGCTCGACGACGCGCTGCTGCGGCTCCGGTTGAACGAGCCTGAGATCGGAACGGTCATCGTCCGCGCGACCGGCAATCCGCAAGCCGTCCTCGACGTCGATGCCGCGCTGGACGCCAATCGCGAGCACTGGCTCGTCCGCGAAATCATTGGGCAGATCCGTCGCACCTTGAAACGGCTCGATCTCACGTCGCGCAGCTTCTTCGCGCTGGTCGAACCGGGTAGCGCCTTTGCGGGCACGTTGTTCGACTTTGCGCTCGCGTGCGATCGGATTTACATGCTCGATCATCCCGATGAACGAAACACGATCCAGCTCTCGACGATGAACGCCGGAGCATATCCGATGAGCACGGGCTTGACGCGATTGCAGACGCGTTTTCTCGGCGAGCCGGCCCGCGTGCAGGAAGTACTCGATCACGACGGTCCGTTCGACGCGCAGGAAGCGCTCGCGGCCGGCCTGGTCTCGTTTGCGCCGGACGACATCGACTGGGAAGACGAAGTCCGCCTCGCGATCGAAGAGCGCACAACGTTTTCTCCCGACGCGCTCACCGGCATGGAAGCCAACCTGCGGTTTGCCGGGCCCGAAACACTCGAAACAAAGATCTTCGGGCGACTCACTGCGTGGCAGAACTGGATCTTCCAGCGGCCGAATGCAGTGGGTGAGCGCGGTGCCCTGACCGTGTATGGCCGCGAAGGCCGTCCGCAATTCGACTTCAAACGCACCTAAGCCGGGGTTCGCCATGATCTCTAGCGACAAGATTCCCAACAACATTGGCCTCAACGGCAACAAGCGCCTGCAGCGCGCGCTCGAGCACTGGCAGCCGCGCTATCTGGACTGGTGGCGCGACATGGGACCGCAGGGGTTCCAGGAGCACCATCAGGTCTATCTGCGCACCGCCGTCAGCGTTGACGCGGCCGGGTGGGCGCACTTCGATTACGTCCGACTGCCGGAATACCGCTGGGGGATCTTTCTTGCCGAGCCCACGCACGATCGACGCATTGGCTTCGGCGACTTCAAGGGCCAGCCGGTGTGGCAGGAAGTGCCCGGCGAGTTCCGCAATCAGCTCCGTCGTCTGATTGTGCTGCAGGGCGATACCGAGCCGGCGAGCGTCGAGCAGCAGCGGATGCTCGGCGCGCATTGCCCGAGTCTCTACGATTTACGCAATCTGTTTCAGGTCAACGTTGAGGAAGGGCGCCACCTCTGGGCCATGGTGTACCTGCTGCATTCGTACTTTGGCCGCGATGGGCGAGAAGAGGCGGAGGCCCTGCTCGAGCGACGCAGCGGCAACAGCGATTCGCCGCGCATGCTCGAAGCGTTCAACGAGCCGATCGACACCTGGCTCGATTTCTTCGCGTTCACGATGTTCACCGATCGCGACGGCAAGTCGCAGCTGCTGTCGCTCTCCGAAAGTTCGCTCGACCCGCTGTCGCGCACCACGCGGTTCATGCTCACGGAAGAAGCGCATCACATGTTCGTCGGCGAGACCGGCATCGCGCGCATCCTCGAGCGCACATGCGAGCTGATGAAAGACGCCGGCTACTCCGGCGACGTCCGCAGGATGGGCGGCATCGACATTCCACTGATCCAGAAGTTCGTCAACTTCTGGTTCAGCCAGAGTCTCGATTTGCACGGGGGGGAAGTGTCGAGCAACGCCGCCAACTACTTCGCGAACGGCCTGAAGGGCCGCGCCGAGGAGGACAAGTTCGGCGACGACCACGTGCTCGATGGCAGCATTTATCTGCTCGACATGCTCGATGAGAGCGGCCGTATCATGCGCCAGGAAGTGCCGATGCGCAACGCGCTCAACGAAGTCCTGCGCGATTGGTACGTGGCAGACTGCCAAGCCGGCGTTGATCGCTGGAACAAGCGCGTCCTCGAAACGCACGGTCTGTCCGATCGCATCTTCCTGCCGTCGCGGAAGTTCAATCGCAACATCGGGATTTACGCCGGCCGGCGCTTCGATCCCTGGGGCAATCGGCTGAGCGACGACGAGTGGCAGCGCCAAAGGGACGAGTGGCTGCCGACGCGGGCCGACAAAGAGTACCTGCGCAGCTTGCAAGTGAAGCCGGTGTTCAAGCCCGGGCAGTTCGCCAACTATATTGCGCCGCCGCAGCGCGGGATCAATCGCCAGCCGATCGAATTCGAGTATGTGCGCACGGAAGAGTAGCGCCGGAACGAAGAACGAAGAACGAAGAACCAAATCGTCAGCTGCGTAGCGCGGGCCTTCAGGCCCGCGATTCTCGACCGGTTTCGGCGCGTCGGATGAGTTACACCAAAATCGACTACAACGTGGCCGACGGCATCGCCGTTATCGAGCTGAACGAGCCACCGGCGAATGCGTATTCCTACGAAATGATGCGCGAGATAGACGATGCCGTTCTATCCGCGCGCATGGATGACGCCGTCCACGTGATCGTGTTGACCGGCGCGGGCGACAAATTCTTCTGCGCCGGCGCCAACATCAACATGCTGAAAGAGGCGTCGCCCGCCTTCAAGTATTACTTTTGCCTGCACGCGAACGAAACCATGACCCGGCTCGAACAGACGCCCAAGCTGGTGGTCGCGGCGCTCAACGGTCACACGGTGGGTGGTGGGCTCGAAGTGGCATTGGCCGCGGATCTCCGCGTTGCGCTGCAGGGTGCGGGCAAGGTCGGCTTGCCCGAAGTCACATTAGGGGTGCTTCCCGGCACGGGAGGCACGCAGCGTCTGGCGCGACTGGTGGGCAAGACCAAAGCCATTGAACTGATGGCGACCGCTACGCTGATGACGTTCGACGAAGCGCACGCGCTTGGGATCGTCAACCAGGTCTGGAGCGATGTGGACCTGAAAGGACGCACGTTTCGCGCCGCCGCGCTCGACTACGCACGGCAGTTCACGCCGCCGAACCGTGCGAGCCGGGCGGTCGGGCACATCAAGCGGGCCGTTCAGTCGGGCATCGAGATGAGCATCGCCGACGGTCTGGCGCTCGAACGCGAGCTGCAGCAGCGGCTGTTCGAGAGCGAAGACGCGCGGGAGGGAATCAGCGCGCATCTGGAGAAGCGGACGCCGCGGTTCAAAGGGCAGTGACGTGGGAGACGCAGTGGATCCGCGAGCGTCCTGTTATGTCGCGACGTGGTGACGGGGCGATGGGATGTATCCACATCTCGCGATGTGGCGATGTGGCGATGTGGCGATGTGGTGATGTGGTGATGTGACGATCTGATGTATCGATGTCACGATGTGACGATGGGTCTCACGATGTGTTGATGTAAAGCCACGATGTGTTGATGTAAAGCCACGTGCGCCCCAGCGCCAACATCGCTACATCACATCGCCACATCGACGGACACATCGCCACATCGCCACATCACATCACCACATCACCACATCGCCAAATCGCGACATCGAGAGTGTTCTCGGTCCCTTCCTACTGCACCCGAATCCGCCCGATCAGGTTCTGATTACTCGGCTCCATGTGATCGTGAAAGCCGCACACTCGTATCTCCGTTAGGTTTCCGGTCAGCTTTGACTGACCTGGTGTGATGAATCCGACATCGTTGATACCGGGACAATCTCCGTGCTGTGGGTGCGGATCGGAATGCATCTCATGATTCCGATTGTGATTGTTCACGAACGTGACACGGCTTCCGGGTGCCACGGTGATGTCGTTGGGCGTGACGACGCCGCTCGAGTTGATGGTGATCGTGGTCGTCTGGACGCTCCCGCCGCCGCCTCCACCGGTGCCGCCACCGCCGGTGCCGCCACCGCCACTACCGCCGCTGTTGCTCGGGCTCGTCGGCGAGCTGCCGCCACAGCCGGCCGCCAATGACGCGACGACCATGAGCGCCGCGGAGAATCGAACAAGAATTGCAACTGCGCGCATGAAACAACTCCACCCGTCTTTGGACGGCGAGGCAGACAGACTTGTCTCGCCGTTGCGTGGTCTGGTCAGAAAAACTTCCGCGAGATGTTGAACCCGAGATACCAGTCGTCATTCGAGGCGCCGCCGCGCGCGATTTGGCCGAGCGTCGTCCCGAAGCTGTTCGAGAAATTCAGCTGGAACATGTGTCCGCCGGCGCGTTTTTCGACGCCGAAACTGATATGCGTCACGTCCGGATCGAATCCAGCCACCCTCGGCGCCGCTTCCAACAGGAGATAGACCGTCGGCCTGATGCGCACGCGCGTGCCGAGACCAATTATGAAGGTGTCGTTGTCGTCCACCAGCTCCTTGGGTTCCAGGTTCGAGTTGTTGATCCAGATCGGTTCGACGTAAAACGCTGCGTGCTGGCCGACTTCACGCGAGATCAGCGCGCCTAACGCCGGCGAGTAGCTGTCTTTGAAGTTGTTGGTTCCTTCGATCGTGCCGAGCGCGTCGATGCTGAATGGGAAGTCGTCCTGGCCGACGATCTGCCGCTGCGCGAAGAACTCGATTGTCCTGTTCGAGGTGCGGTGGATGCCGATCTGCGTGGCGCGGAACAAGCCGAAGCGGTACTCGAGGCCGATCAGCGCGCCGCCGTCGAGGCCGAAGAGATCCTCGAGCAGATCGCCAAAATCCCCCTCCCCGAGCGGCCGTCCGAAGCGATGCGTGACACGGAACGAGCTGCGGTGCCGCGGCATCCTGAGCGTTGTCGGCAGAGCGGCGAGCGTGAAATCGGGTTGTGCGAAATTGATGTCGCGATCGGGGTCGTCCTCCTGCGTCGTCGCAGTGGCTGCCTCGTTCTTCTTGGGTTCTTCCGGCGCGGGCTCGGTTTCAGTTGCCTGCGCGTGGGCCGCGGCTGAAACCGCGAGCGTCAGCAGCGCGGCCAACGTCCAGTGCTTCGATGTCACGTATCCCCCTTTGGCTAGTTGTTCTCGGCGCCGAGTTCGATCCAGCGCCGAATGACGCGCATCTGCCCTTCGGTCAAATACGGCCCACCGGTGCGTGGCATCCGCTCGCCGGCGATGTTTGGCCCGCCTTCGAGCTTGCGGACGAGGTAACTTGCATTAGGATTGCCCGGAATCACCCGAATTTCTGCGGGTCTGGCGCTGCTCGCGACGCTGACCAGAGCGGCGTACGAATTACCCTCCGTGAGGTTCAACCCGCCGGCCGGGTTGCGTCCCTGCGCGGTATGGCACTGGATGCAGGAGGCGCGCCCGCTCGAATCAGCCGTGTTGAAAATTTCCTGCTGAATACTCGCAAACGAAACTTCCAGGTCCGGTGTCGGTCCGGTTACGTCACTCAGTTTTTCATCACAGCCAGCTGCCGCCGCGACGAGCATCGACACAGCCAACACATTGGCTAATCGCATCCTTCGTGTCTCCTTGGGTGAGGTCGCTATTTTGCCTTGGCCCGCACCACCAGCGATCCCTTCATATCCTCGTGTCCATCACCGCATTCCTCCGAACAGACGATGGGGAAGGTGCCGGGTGCGGACGCGACGAAATCGATGGTCACGGGTTCGCCGCCCCGCGGGACGACCTTGTTGACGTTGAACTTCTTGATTTCAATCCCGTGCACACCGTCGCCCGAGCGGACGACCAGCCGCACGTGCTCGCCTTCGGTAACCTCGATGCGCGACGGCTCGAACTCGAACTTTCGCGCCACAACTTCTATGATGCGGGGCGCGGAGTCCGTGGCGGGGGCCTGCTCGGCCGACATCAACACCGGCCCGAGCAAGTGCGCCGTCCCCGCCACGGCCGCCGCAAACATGACCTGACGAACGCGCATATACATGTGTCGTGAGAGTAAATGAGCAAGGCAGGTGCCGTTTGCAACCGGACAAAAACGGGCCGTTCTACCGAAGGCGCCGCGCATCTGGTTACGGCGCCTGTAACCGCTTACGGAGAGCGTAAGTGAGACCCGAATCTGGAGATTTGGAATTCTGGAAATTTGGAGAAGATCTGGAGATTGCCAAATCTAGAGATCTTCAAATCTCCAAATCTGCTCCAAATCTCCAACTCACCAAATCTCCAAATTCGAGTCTCTCAGTTTTCTTTCTCGAACTTGTATTTCTGCAAGTAGTGACTCAACGCGCGCTGGCTGATGCCCATCAACTCCGCGGCGTCCTTCTTGACACCACCCGACTGCGACAGCGCGCGGCGAATCGTCTCCCGCTCGGCCCACTCGAGATTGGCGTGCAGTCTTGCTGACGGGAGACCTGTGGCCGCGGGTGTGACGGCCCCCATCAGCCAGATCGTTTCTCGGGTCAGACGCGGCCCGGTCGCGAGCACCACGGCACGCTCGATGGTGTTCTCCAGCTCACGGACGTTTCCCGGCCAATCGTAGTGTTCGAGCTCGTTCATCAAGGACGCATCGACGTCGTCGATGTGCTTGCCGCTGTCCTGCGCGTAGTGGCGCAGGAAATGTTCCACCAGCAGCGGGATGTCCTCGCGCCGCTCGCGGAGCGGCGGGATCGTGATGGGAATCACGTTCAAGCGGTAATACAAGTCCTCCTGGAATTTTCCGCCGCCCACGAGTTGCCGGAGATCGCGATTGGTTGCCGCGATCACCCGCAAATCCACTTTTTGCGTGCGTTCCGAGCCGAGCGGCTCGAATTCGCGGTCCTGCAGCACGCGCAGCAGCTTGGCCTGGACGGCGGTGCTGATGGTGGCGATTTCGTCGAGAAAGATCGTGCCGCCATCGGCGAGCGCAAAGCGTCCTTTTTTCGTGAACGTGGCGCCTGTAAACGCGCCGCGCACGTGTCCGAACAACTCGGATTCGAGCAGCGTTTCCGGAATAGCGGCGCAGTTGACCTTGATCAACGGCATGTCACGCTGTGCGCTGCGCGCGTGAATAGCGCGCGCGACCAATTCCTTGCCGGTTCCGGTTTCACCGGTCAGCAGCACCGTGCTGCGCGATTGCGCCACGAGCTCGGCTCGCTTGATGACTTCGAGCACGGTGCGACTGCGACCGACGAGACCATAGTGATTGAACTCGGCATCGCGTTCGCTCAGCAGATAACGCAGGCCGGTGCGCGTGCGCTGCTCCTCGAGAAGCCGTCGCACGGTGACGATTAGTTCGTCCACCTCGAAGGGTTTTTGCAGGTAATCGCGGGCGCCGAGCTTCATCGCCTCGACGGCGCTTTCGACGGTTCCGTGCGCGGTCATCATCACGATGGCCGGCCGCTCGCCGTCAGGTGTCGAGGCCACCAGCTCGCGGATCACTTCCAATCCGGTTCGCTCGGGCATCAGGTAGTCAATTACGAGCAGATCGAATGAGCGCTCCATCAACAGCCGCTGCGCTTCGAGCGCGCGCGGCGTCGTGACCACGTCGTGTCCTTCGTCGCGGAGCGCCCGGCCGATCGTCTTGAGGATTTTTTCCTCGTCGTCGGCGAGCAGAATGTTTCCGGAAGGCATCAATTGTTCCGAGGAGCGCGGTAGCTGTCGCCGAGCTCGATGCGAATCGTCGTCCCGCGCGCCGGTGTGCTGTGGACGGCGATGGTGCCGCCCAGACCATCGATGATGTTCTTGGCGATGGGAAGACCCAGCCCGGTGCCGCCGCGTCTGGTGGTGAAGTATGGATCGAAGATGCGCGGGAGATCATCGGGCGCGATGCCCACGCCGTTGTCTTCGATCGAGATCGCCACGCGTCGATCCGCGATGCGCTCGGTGCCGAGCGCCACGGACGGCGTGACGTCGCCGTTGCGTGCTGCTACCGCCTGGCGGGCGTTGGTGAGCAGATTGACGAGCACCGTGCGCAGGCGTTCGCTGTCCGTCTGCAGCGCCGGAACGGAGGGATCGACTCGGACATCGACGCGCGGTTCCGGCTGCGCGGCTTCTACTGCGTTGACGGCCGAGCGACAGAGCGCATTGATGTCGGTGGAGGACAGATCGAAGCGAATCGGCCTGGCGAAGTCGAGCACCTCGTTGACGACGTGATTCAACCGCTCGATCTCGCCGTCGATGTCGGCCGCGGACTCACGGATGTCATCCGAGGTTGCGGTTTCCTGCGTCGCCTGCCGCAGGGCGCCCTTGATGATCATGAGCGGATTGCGAATCTCATGAGCGATCACAGTTGACATGCGGCCGAGCGACGACAGACGCTCGCGCTGCGCGGCTTCGCGCTGAAATCGCCCGATCGAGTCAATCAGCGTATTGAAGGTCGTCGCCAGCAGCCGCGCGTCCTCGTCGTGCCACCCCCGCGTCCCCGCAATCGGAACCTTCTGCGTGAGATCACCGGTTTGTGCCAGATCACGCATGTGGTGCGTAATGGTGGCGAGCGGGCGCGTGATCGTGCGAGCCACGCCGTAGCTGACCAGCACGGCCATCAGCACGGTCACAACGGCAACGACGCCCAATCCCTTCTGAATGGCGGATAGCACTCGCATCCGCTCGGTGCGCGACCGCAGCACGAGGGCTTTCGGCACCTCGCCGGCGACGGCGGCCTCGATCAACATGCTTGCCGGCAATGGCAACGGCTTGACGAGAGCCGTGTATTCCACCGACGCGATCTCTACACGCGGGACGCGGCCACTGCTGAGCAGTGAGGAGAGCAACCCGTTGAACTCAGGCCCAAGCGTGGAGGCACGTACCTGACCATCGACGGCAAACGCGATGTCGGCGCCGGTCAAGGCTTTGAATTGTTCCGCGCGCATGTTGTCGAGCAGATAGCCGACGGTAAGCGATCCAAGAAGTTCCGAACCGACCGTCACCGGAACACTGACGACCTGCATAACACCGCGCGGATGCGGCACGTGCGCCAACGCGAGACGGCCGCCCAGGGCCTTTTGGACGCTCGTCGCGCGCGGCATGTCCTCATCGAGCGCCTCGTCGCCGCCGAACGTGGCCAAAACAGCGCCGGTGCGATCGGTGACAAGGAACGCGTCGGACCGCGCCTGCCGCCGGTATTCGTCCGCAATCGGTTGCACTGTGGGCGCGTCGCGCGTGCCCATGGCCGCTTTGAGTGTCGGCAGGTCCGCGATGAGCCGTGCTGTGAGTGTAAAACTTTCAACGAGTGACGCGCGCTGCTGCTCGACAAGGTTTGCCGCTTCCCTTAGATCGCGTTCCAGCTCCGCTTCCGCTTCAGACCGCAAACGATTGCTGACAAAGTACACACCGGCGCCGATCGACACGGTTGCCAGCAGAGTACTGGCCAGGAAAATGCGGTTCGTCAGCGAACCGAGTGCGCGCCTCATGGGATGACAAGCTCCAGATCCACCACGCCGCCTGCCGACAGCGTGACCGGCCGCGAGATGCGCGGTTCACCTTCGTACCAGCCGACAACTGTGTAGGTGCCCGGCGGCACGTTGCCGATACGAAACCGCCCTTCCGGATCGGTCACGTCGAAAAACGGATGGTTGAAGACCACGATGAACGCGTTCATGTGTGAGTGGATGTCACAAAACACGCGCACGACGCCAGGCCGATCGAAGCGGATCGCCTTGGAATGACCCGCCGCGTAGCGTCCGAGGTCGAAACGCCTGGTTTTCGAGAGCGAGAAGACATTGTGATAGGTCTTGTCGGTGTTGGGAAAGTCCACTCGCGTCCCGGTCATCACGGCGAGGACGTGCGGGACGAACGTTTCGTTGCGCTGATCCATAACTGCGCGCGGCAATTCGCGTTCTTCAAACGCGCCCTGCGGGGCCGACTCGAGATACACGATGCCGCGGCGCAGGTCGGGCATGTCGCGAGGACCGGGCGCGCCAGGCTCCGCCACGTCGGGTCGCCTCTCGGCGGCCTTGGCAACGCGGCGAATGTCGAGGCGCCCCTGAATCGCGCCACGCGTCTGCTCGACGCCCGCGTCCACCGAGGAGACGGCCGCGTGCACCCCCGCCGTCACCATCGCGGCAAAAATCAGGGTCTTCATCAAAACCAATACACGACTTGCACGGCGCCGAGCGAATCGTGCCGCACGCGTCCGGCGTCGCGAAGATTGCGCTGCCACGATCCTTTGAGCATCAGGTTGCGCACGATCGACCATCCGGCGCCGAGTTCGGAGCGGGTAACCGGCGCTTCCCAGCGTTCGATCCGCGAACCCGACGTCAGTTTGTTGAACCCAAGATGTTCGATGCGTCCGGCGAGATGGACGCCAGGTACGACGCGATAGCGCGCTTCGCCGCGTAGCGCCGTGGCATGAAGTGAGCCGGCGGTAAACGGCAACGGTAACGTCCACCGCGACCACACGACCTCACCGCGCCCAAGGAACCGTCCCGCGGAGTATTCCGCGTCGACGCCGAGGCCACGCTGCACTCCGTCGCTGACGTCAGCGCCGGGCGTCAGCGATGGCTGCAAATTTCGACTTAAAAAGGCCCCACGCGCGCCGGAGAATCCGATAGCCAGGCCGGGTGTGGCATGCAGCACTACCCGTCCGGCAATCTGCTGGCTTCCGTTGTGGTCGTCGAGACCGGGGTTGGACAACGAACCTGTGGTCACGGCACCGGTCCACTCGATGGGGCCGTTGATCCCGTGCACCTGAACGCCGATATCCCAATGAAACGCGTTGACCAGCGGCAGGCCCGGCCCAGGCGTGGGATTGCCGAGTTCGAAACTCGACCGCCAGCCCCGCCCGCGCATGCGCCACAAATCCTCGGCGGTGGCCGGCATCGCGTCAGATCGCAACGACGTTAAGTACTGATAGCCCAGCGGATAGCCGATCAGGATGTTCCCGTTGCTGTAGGCGCCACGGCCGAAGGCGCCGAAGGTCGGCGGCACGCGCCCGACCTGGATATCGAGCCGGCGCGACGGCCACGGCCGAATGCGCGCATATAGAGCAAACGCGTTGAACGGGTCACCGCGGTCGATGTGGATTTCGCTGAGGAATTGCAGCCGGGCGTGGGCACGAACCTCCGTGGTCACCCCCAGCCGGAGATTGCGCAGCGCGTTGTACTCGTAATCCGTGTAATTGAAAAAGCCAGGGTCCTCGGGCCCAGCCGTCGCGGTGACCTCGCCACCGATGACCACGCGGCCGCCGCCAAGCGCGATGGGCTCCGAGGGGAGGCTTTGCGCGTCGGCGGTCGCCGTGACGCCTAGGAATGCACAAAAAACAATGGTGCGCACAGGTGTAGCCGGATGAGCCGAGGCGCACGGCCCGTGGCCAGTATAATCCTCACGTGGAATCGCAGCAGCCCGGGCGCCGGATCTTCTCGCTGACCGAGGCGCGCGCCCTGCTGCCGCGGGTCAAGGCGGTCACGGCCGACGCCGTCCGGCAGGTCGACCGCCTCACGGCCGACCTGCAGCAGATTTCCGACCCGCATACCAGGCGAGCGGACCTCGAATCGACGATCGAGACTGCCGTCCGCGACTGGGCCCGCGCCATCGAAGCGATGGGACTGGAGGCAAAAGGCCTTTGGCTCGTGGACTTCGACAACGGCCAGGGATACTACTGCTGGTGTTATCCCGAGGAAACGGTCTCGCACTTCCACGACTACGATGGAGGATTCCGGGGCCGCATGAAAATCGTCTGATCGCGGTGCGCGCGTCGGCGCTGATCGTCGCACTCGCCCTGCCGCAGTTTGCTGCCGCCGCGACCGATCGGCAAACCCGTCTGCTTGCACTCCCTCCGACTGGCACTCTCCACATCGAGATCACGATCGGCAACGTCGAAATCGAAGGGTCGCCACGTACTGACGCGGCAATCGAGATCGTCCGGCACGCGCCGAACGACGAAGCGCTCCAGCGCATCCCGATCGAGATAGAAGAAACCGCGAACGATATTCGCGTGCGCGGGCGCCAAACCGACGGCGGCACCGATCCCGCGTTTCGCACTGACATCACCTTGCGGGTCCCGCTCTCCGCCCGTATAGGGTCAGTGCGCGTCCTCGAGGGTCGATTGAGACTCAGCAACCTGCAGGGCGCAATCAACGCTGACGTGCGCCGCGGAGCCATTAGTGCAACTGACATATCGGGCACGATCCGGCTGGAAACGGGGATCGGCGACATTACCGTGGAGCGCGCGAAGTTGAGCCCAGATGGTCTGCTGCGGCTGCGCGCCTTCAATGGGGATGTGAGACTCCTGCTCGCCGAGCGGCCACCCGATGCTCGGGTCATGGCGCTCGCGCTCAACGGGACGATCGAGTCGGCGATCCCCTTGACGATGAAGGACACGTGGGGACCGCGGTGGGGCGAGGCGACGCTAGGGAAAGGGGAGCCGGTGATTTCACTGGACGTGGTCACGGGAAAGATAGAGATTCGAAGTCCGTAGTGTGTCAATGAATCTCGAGATCTCTAAATTTTCTCCAAATCTCCAGATCTCGAGATCTCCAAATTTAACGTTTCACCTTTCTTTGCGCATCGCGGTAACGCGGTGAGCTCGACGGCACCTTCTCCTATGCTTCGCGAGCCTTGCCGAGATCTTTCAGCTTGCGCTCGTACAGCTCGCCTAATCGCCACCACGCATCCGTCGCATTCCTCGGAAACCGCGTCGCGAGGTCCGTCAGCGCCTGCGCCGCGTGCTCGAATGCATTCGAGTAGCGCGACATGCGGTAGTGCGACAGCGTTTGTCCGATCTGCAGCAGGCCCAAGGCGGTCTCCTACCGCTTCTTGACACCCGGCGAAACCGTAGCTAAATTCATGTAGTTGAAACGGTATTCCATATAATGGAAAAGAACAGCTTGGGAACGACCTCCATCGACAAAGCGCTGGAGATCTGCGAGGTGCTCAGCGCGAGTCCCCGCGGCGTGAGCCTGTCGGACCTCGCGCGCGCCCTGCGGCAACCTCCATCCAGCGTCCACCGGCTGCTCGCCGTCCTCCGTCGTCGCGGCTTCGTCCGCCAGGATGACGACACCCAGAGGTATTGCCTAACGCTGAAGATGCTCGATCTCAGCTTTAGATCTCTCGGCCGATCGGAGTTGCGGCTACATGCCTATCCGCTCATGCGGGAGTACGTTTTGCGGACTTCGCACCGCGGTTTTATCGCGATTCCGGCGTCCGGCGAGGTGACGTATTTGTGGCCGACGGGGCCGGACGAAGTCGCGATGCACACCGTGTACGGCAAAGAAATGCCGAACCACTGCGCCTTGTACTTCTCACCTCGCCAGGCGACCCGCCGTCTGAGTTGTCTTCGGTTGGTCAAGGCAGACGACCTAATAAGCGCGGATTCCACGATGGTGCGACTGGGGCCGCCGCCGGTGGAACCTGATGCCCTGCAGCGGCTTTACTGCACATGCGCGCCTGTCAGGGATTACACGGGCAACGAGGTCGCTCGCGTCGGCTTTTTTGGGCATGGGCCCGACGACCGGCCCATTCTCACGGAACATCACAAGGGCGCGTGGGACCTGGCGCGCCGTATCTCGATGCGGCTCGGGTACTTGCCGCCGAGTGAGATTTTGACGGCTTAATAGGAGGGCGGAGTTGGCCTACATCATTACGGAACCGTGTATTGGCGTAAAGGACTCGGCGTGCGTGGATGTGTGCCCCGTAGACTGCATCCATCCGCGAAAAGACGAATCGGATTTCGAGTCCGCGACGCAGTTGTACATCCACCCGGATGAGTGCATCGATTGCGGCGCGTGTGTGCCGGCGTGCCCGGTGGAAGCGATTTTCGCGCTCGACGAAGTCCCCGACAAGTGGAAGAGCTATATCGACATCAACGCGAAACACTACCAAAAGTGATATAACCTGCGCGAGGTTCGCAAGCGTGCAGCTTCGCAAGTAGCAAGTTAGGAGGGACAGCGGCGGACTGATCGGGGACGCCGCGGTTTTAGCGTTCAAATCCACTTGGACGCTATCGCGACGGCCCGCACTTCCGTCGCCCCTGCGAACCTGCACGCTTGCGATCCTACGAACCTACCACCGCGAGGTTGCGCCACCTCGCTCATTCGTGAGGGCTATGATGTCGATCCCCCGGCGCTTAGGATTTGCCGCCGTCGCTTGCGCGGGTCTGTTGGCTGTCCCGCTTGCCAGTGGCCCCGACAATGCCGATCTCCATCTGCAACTCGCCAATCTTTTATTCGAGGAAACGCGCTATCACGAGGCGATCGACGAGTATCGTCACGCGTTGAAGACCGAGGACGCCGGCGATCAACTCCGCGCGCGCATCGGCCTGGTCACGTCGCAACTGCGCGTCGGTCAGTTCCAGGACGCGCAGCGCGATGCGCGTGAGCTTCGCACGCTGGCGCCGAAGAATCCGGAAGCGCTGACATCCTTTGGCGACGCACTCTGGGCGGCCGGACAGTTTGACGATGCCGAGGCCACGTGGCGCGATGCGCTCGCGATTGAGCCGGAGTCGTCGCGCGGACTCCATGGCCTTGCCCGATCGCT
>JBKPAJ010000156.1:0-37678 GCA_046726375.1 Acidobacteriota bacterium | reverse complement strand
GCCGACCCAGAACGGGCACGCGGTCACGACATTTCGCTCAAACGGTGAGTCGGGAACTGCGTCGATTGGCGCCGTCTCGGGGGCCGCTGTGGCCGAACCGATCGAGATCAAAATCGGCGGAGCGGCGGCGGATCAGGTTGTGGTGCGTGCTGAACCAGCAACGGTGCCGGTGACAGGCGGGACAGTGCGAATCGTGGCCTCGATCGTCGACGCGAGCGGCAATCCTCTCGCGGGAGCGCCGGTCGTGTTCAGCGCCGACAACGGGATCCTGAGTGCCAACTCCTCGGTGACCGACAGTAACGGCGAAGCGCGGGTCTCGCTGGAGACCAATCGCGACACCGTCGTCCGCGCCGCGGTGGGAGCGAAGAACGCCACAGTGACTGTGCGCGCGATTGCGCTGCCGTCGGTCACGATCGCCGTCACGACGACGTCGCCTGAAGCAGGTCTTGCCACCAACTTCACCGTGACGCCATCGACAGGAACCGGCACCGGAAGCAATCCCATTCGCAGCGTCGTGATCGATTTCGGCGATGGTTCACAAGAGAACCTTGGCGCAATTGCTGCTGGTGCCACGCCAGTTGCGCATACTTATCGCTCGCCTGGTCAGTATCGCGTGACGGCGACCGTTACGGACTCTCAGGGGTTCACTAATCAAAACTCGATCGTCATCAACGTGAACCCGGCGTCGCCGCTCACAGTCACGCTATCAGCGCCATCAGCGCCGAATAATACCGTCAGCCTCAGCACGGCGTCAGGGATCGTGGACTTCACCGCCACGGTCAGCGGCGCCACAGGTGGCTTGACGTACATCTGGGATTTCGGCGATGGGAGCAGTACGACGACAACCGGCAACACGACGAACCACCGCTACAGGATGACGGGAACGTATACCGCAACGGTGACGGTGCGCGCCTCCAACGGGCAGCAAGGGTTCGGGACGCGGACGATCAGAGTGATCGAATAGTTCAGCGATGTGGCCCGGAGTGGCAATCGACAGTTGACACTGTCGGTTAACACCCTACCACTCCGAATACTTAGTGCCTTCCATCGACATCTCCTCCGACCCGCTCTTCACATTGACGATGCCCAGCTCTGCGCTCACATTATTCGGGTCAGGTTCGGCGTTCTCCGTCTGCCACGTGTCCGTCGAATCGGTGATCGGATCTTTCGGAATCGCGCGCATGTAGCCGTCGGACACGAGATCCTGTAGCGTCGCAGGATACTTGTTCTTGTCGGCATAGTACTTATCGATCGCCTCGCGCATCTGGAAGAGATTCTCCTTCAACACCGCCTCGCGCGCGCGGTGCACGCTGTTCGTATAGGTGGCGAGCCCGAGGCTCGCGAGCACGATCACGAGCACGATCACGATCAAAACCTCGATGAGCGTGAAGCCGCTGGTGAGATTCAGGCGACGCGTCAGGCGCTGGGAAAGGCTGCTCATGATCACCAATCCCGATATTTGGTGCCATCGAGCCCGGTGCCCTCGGACGTCGTAAACACGTCGTAGACGTTCTGGCCGCCCCAGCGTGTCGCGTCCGGCTTGTCCTGATACGACCGCATCCCCCACTCGGTCGTGCCCGTCATCGGATCGAGCGGAATGCGCCGCAGGAATTTGAGCTTGCGGCCAGTGGCGTCGTTCGCCACGCTGACGCCCTCGATAAGGGTTTCGAGGTCCGGTGGATATCCTTCGCTGTTTGGCTTGAGCTCGGTGGCTGGAATCATCTGCGCATCGGCGGCGTCTTTGAACTTGTCGATGGCGTTGCGCATTTCGCGCAACACGCGGCGGAGCTCCGTTTCTTTTTGGCGCTGGACGGCGACCTTGGCCAGCGGCTGCACCGCGGAGGCAAGGATCAAGATGATCGTCGTCACCACGATCAGCTCGATGAAGGTGTAGCCGCGAGTGTCTTTTGCGCGCCGAAGTAAAGTTCGCATTGTCATGGCCGTGCGGCTAAGGCCGCAATCGGCGCAGCTAAAACTGCGCCACCACCTGGGGGCACGGCTCGAACCGCGCCGCTACTTCACCGTTACGGTCGCCGGCGTAAAGGCCAGCGGCGCGGAGCCGCCGCCGATGATCGTGCCGACGCCACTCACGTTGAGCGTTGCGGTCCCGGCAGCGACCGGTTCAAACAGGACCGCCGCAAGCAGGCCCGTTCCTGTTGCACCCACTTGATCGGCGGGTCGCGTGATCACGATGTCGATCCGGCCGGACGCCGGATCCACTTGTTGCGTAAAGGCAGCATTGATCCCGCCCTGCCGCATGAACGATCCCTCCTGCACGCTGCGCACACGCAACACGGCCGGGTTGTAAGTAATCGACGTCGTGAGCGTCGTGAGCCGCGATGCGCCGGTGATCGACACTGGCACCGTATACGGACCGCTTCCCACCTGCATCGTCGCCGGTAACGACAGCGTCACCTGCGCGGTTGTCGGCGGCGCGGTAGGCGCGGGTTGCGCCGGCGTGGGCGCCGGCTCCGCCGGTGTCGGCTGTGGCACGGGAGCTGTCGGCGTGCCGGGCGCGGCAACCTGACCCGGTGGCTGTGCCGGCGTCGGAATCGGAACCGGTGTTGGCGCGGTCGCCGGCGGCGCTGGCGGTGCTGCCGGTGGCAGACTGGTGAGACCCGGAATCGGAGAGCTGCCCGGCGGAATCTGCAACTGCGGCGCGGGCGGCTGCGCAGCCGCCGGCGGCGGTTCGGGCTCAGGAGGCGGCGCAATGATCGGCGGCGGACCGCCGAGCGCCATGTTCTGCTGCGTGCCGATGTAGATATTGCCGAGGTCGCGCGCGGTGAGGTCGTGCGAACGCACGATGCGCGGCGTCAGCAGCATGACGATATCGGTTTGGCGAATGGTCGTGTCGTTGGCGGCGAACAGTTGCTGGAGAATCGGCATGCGAAGAATGCCGGGAAAGCCGGTCAGCGATCGCCGTTCGTCTTCGCGCAACAAACCCGCGAGCAGGTTCGATTCGCCGTCGCGCAGCCGCAACCGCGTGATCGCCTTGCGCGAGTTGAACGCCGGCAGGTTCTGGCCCGCGATGTTGGTGTCCTGGCCGCGCGCGGAGTTTTCCAGTGACAAATCGAGAATGATGTCGCCGCTGTAGGTCACGCGCGGTGTGACGTCGACGATGATGCCGATGGCGCGGTATCCGTACGAGGTCAGCGGGTTGGTGGCGGCGCCGCCGGTTGCGATCGGCGTAAACGTCGTGCTCGGCACCGGCACCTCTTCACCCAGGTTCAACGACATCTTCTGGCCCTCGGCACCCCGCAACTGCGGCTTGGCCAGAATCTTGGTACTCGAGTCGCTCTCGAGGAATTTGATGATCGCGGCGGGCACGGTCATGTAGAAATCGGCCGCGCTGATGCCGCTCGTAATCGTGTTCAGGTTGAACGGCGGCGTGTCGTCGCCTGGCCTCGCTTCCGGCGAGAACACGGCGCCGATCTGATACGCCGACAAATTGAGGCCGTACTGCTTGACGCGTTCACGGCTGACTTCCAGAATTTCGACGTCGATCACGATTTCGGCGCGCGGTTTGTCGTTGGCTTCGACCAGGCGCTCGATGATGCCCATGACGGAGGCCGATGCCCGCACCACGATCGTGTTGGTGGTTTTGTTCGGGACGATCTGTGGCTGAATGGCCATGCCGGCCACGCGCATCACGTTGAGAATCTGCGCCATCTCGGTGGCATCGGTGTGCGACAGAAAGAACGTGCGCACCACCTGCTCTTCGTATTGATTGCGCTTTTGCGTCGTGTCCTGCGCGACGACAATCGTGCGCTCGTTCAGCACCTTGTAGAACAGCTGATTGGTCAGCATGATCTGCTGCAGCGCCTGCTCGAGCGTGACGCCTTCGAGATTGATGCTGATCTGCCGGTCCTGAAAATCGCGGTCGAACGTGACGTTGATGCCGGTCTGTTCACCCATGAAGGTGAGAACGTCGCGAATGTTGGCGTTGTTGAAGCGCACCGGGCCGAGTGGCTGCGTCGGACTCAACACCGGCTCGGGCGACAAACGACGGGCTTGCTCACGTAGACGGTCGATCTCAGGCCGCGGCCGCGACGCTTCGATGCGCTCGCGGATCGTCCGTTCGAGGTCGGCGGCTTTCGACGCGACCTGGCGGTTGCTCGGATCGAGCTCCGCGGTGCGCCGGTACTCACGTAGCGCGTCCTCGGTGCGCCCTTCCTCTTCCGCCTTGCGGCCGCGATCGGCGTGCGTGGAGGCCGCGACAAACGTGGCACGCTCGAGCGAAATCTTGTACTCGGCGCGATCGGGATTCTCCTGCACCGCGGTGCGGAAGTATTCGACGGCGGCATCCCAGTCTCCTGCCCGTGCCGCGCGCTCGCCCCGACTAAAGGCGCGGCTTGCCGCGCACGCACTGAGCACGACGGCAAGCACGATGATCAGGATCTGATTCACACGGCGCAAAGTCGTCTCCCTGCGGCGGATGCCAGACCCGCCACTACTGGCCGGTCAGGCGAATCGTCTGCCTTCCCCGCCCATCCACGTACGCCATCTCAATCGACTCGGTGCCGATCTTGAGGATGCGGTACTGGCCAAGAATGATAGCGCCCTCTTCCCCACTCTGCGGCGTCGACCGTCCATCCGAGAGCACGGCCAGCCGTTTCGGTCCTTGCGTCACGATCCCGATGAACTTGAGCGGAATCGGCGGCGGGGGTGGCACCACGGGCACCGGTGGCACGACCGTCGCCGGTGTTTCATTGACCGGCTTCGGGGGTGGCAGCGAGTCGCCGCTCCCGGGCGGCGCCGCAGCCGTCCGTGCCGCCTCGAACCGAAACGGGTTGCGGCTGGCGTCCGCCGGTTCCCCACGCGGCAACTTGAGCGCCTCGAGGTTGACGTGTGGCGGTGGGTCCGGCGCCGAACCACGCCCCTGCGCCGCGGGCGCGGACGCGCGTGGCGGCGTCGACACTGCCGGGGTATTTGTCGACCGCCCACTCGTCCACACCACGGTGATGACCACGAGAATGATCGCGCCGGCGGCGGCGAGTGCGGTGGCGCGGCGATTAACGGCCATTCTTTGCTGCCTGCGGGTTCGCTTTGACCGGGGCCGCGCGGTAATACGTCGACAGCTCCACCGACAGCGACAGCGGCGCGTTGGTGTCCAGTCCTTCGGCGAGAAGAATGTTGTCGATCACGACAAAGTCCGGCGACGTCTCCCGTTCATAGATGAACGCGCGAATATCATCGTAGGTTCCCGAGAGGATCAGTGAGTAGGTAAACCGCTCGAGTGGCGATTCGCGGACTTCTTCGGTGTCCGATGATCCCCGTTCGTACTGCACCTCATGCGCGTCGGCCAGTTTCAGCGTGTTGGTCTGCACGGTGCGGCGCGCCGCGTCTACGCTGGGCGGTAACACCTGCTTGTAGAACGTGTCGAGATCGGCCATCGCCCGGCTTTTGGCTTCGCGCACGGCTTCCGCCTGCTGAAATTCCCCCGCCGCCGCTCGTTCCGCCGCCGCGGCGCGGTTGGCGCGCTGTCCGTTCGCGGAGACGCGAGTCCACATCGGCAACACCACGACCAGCAGCACAATCAGATTGATCACAAGGACCAGCGCCAGCGGCACGAGCGCCCGGCGGTGTTCGCGAACGACGCGCGACCAGGGAATAGGCGTCGCGCCCGACTGCAGCCCCCTCATCGGCCCTCTCCTGTCGATGGAGCGGGGGGCGTGGCCTTCCCGGGGGACTGATTACCCGGGGCTGTGCTTGAATCAGACGCTGGCGGCGACGAAACGGCCGCTTCGGGATGTCGCGATTGCGTGTAATAGCCCTGCAGCACGGATCGCAAGGTCCCGTCTTCCAGTGTTTCGCCCTGCCGCTCGAGCACGGCGGCAAACGCGCCGGTGGCCTGCAGTCGATCGATGAACGTTTCGAAGTCGCCTGCCTTGCGGGAGATGATGGTCACGGCCACGAGCATGCGGCCGTGGTTGTCCATCTGCGGCGTGACCGCGACGATACGGACATCGGGAGGCAGTGTCTCCTCGAAACGATTGAACAAATCGGTCCACGAGAACGCGCGGCGCTCGATCAACATATTGGCTTCCCGCGCCGCGGCCTGCACGGCTTCGACTTCCGCACGGTTCAATGACTGCTGCGTTTGGCGGGCCTGCTCTCGCAGTTCCGCCGCCTTCGCTTCCGATGCTTCGGCGCGGCCGACGAACTCGCTGTTGCGGCTGTTGAGCGTCAGAAGCTCCGCGGCATTGAAGGCCGTGAGCGCGGCGGTCAGCAGCACGAGCACGCCAATCACAGCGCGGACCGCCCGCTCGTTGTAGAAGGGACGCGTTGAAAGGTTGGTTCGCAGCATCGATCAGGCGGCCTTCCGTTCGCGAAGCAGGATGCCGACAAGCGGCGCCAGGGCATCGAGCAGTTCGGGCGCCGCGTTGATGCGGTCGATCAACGCGGCCGCAGTGCGAGGATCGACGGCTTCGACCTTGAGACCAAGGCGCTCCTCCAGGTTGCGCCGCAGCGCTTCGGCGCCTCCCCGAACCACAGCGCCGCCGGCGAGGACGACGCGCGCGAAGCCGGCGCCTTGCAGGCGATCCTCGTAGTACATCGCCGTCTGGTGAACCAGATCCGCGAGCGTCCCTTCCGCGTCGTCGGCGCGATTGCGGAAGAAAATCAGATTGTCGTCACGGGTGACCGCGAGCGTCGTGTAGGCCGGTGTCACATGAACGAGCAGCCAGTCGCCACGCGTTGCAACGGCACCCGCCAGCACGCCGTTGAGGATGCTGAACGTTGCCAGATCGACCAGGCCGGCATGCGCGCCGGCGTTCAAACAGGCCTGCTCGTACTGCTCGATGACATCGCGGCGTGCCACGGCGACGACGAATTCCTGCCCGCCGTCGGCCAGACGAGTGGCCGGAGTAAACGAAACCACTCCGTCTTCGATCGGGAAGGGCGCCGTCTTCTTGATTTGCCAGCGCACGAGCTCGCTCAGATCTTCGATTCGCGGCGGCACCTTCTCGAATCGTACAAGCGACACCTTGGCAACGGTGTCGGGCAGCACCAGCGCGACGCGACGGGAGCGTCCACCGACTTGCGCCAGCGTGTGCGCAATGGCGCGGCCGACGCGAGCAACATCGGCGATGTTATTAGCAGCGAGCGCCGGAACCACGAGTCCGGCAGGCAGCGCCTCGATCGTATGCGCGGCAACGGTGGCGTCAGCGCCCTTGAACGTCAGCCGCGCCGCGGCCACGTGATCAGCATCGATTTCGATGGCGACGTCGGGAATCATTCGACGAATGTGACCTTGTTGACTTCGCGCAGCGTGGTCGAGCCGTCGAGCACCCGCTCCACTGCCGACTCACGCAAAAAGCGCATCCCTTGTTCGCGTGCCGCCCGCTTTATTTCCGAGATCGGCCGACGGTCCAGAATCATCTCGCGGATGTGATCCGTGAGATCGAGCAGTTCGCAGATGGCCATTCGCCCTTTGTAGCCCGTGCCGGCGCAGTCCATGCAACCGGCACCTTCGTAGAACGTGTGGGTCTTTTCCAGATGCGGATCCATGGCCGCTTCGCTGAGCGCCTGCGCCGTGATCGTCGCCGGGCGCTTGCATGAATCGCAAATGCGCCGCACGAGGCGCTGCGCCATCACGCAGTTGAGCGCCGAGATGAACTGATACGCCTCGACGCCCATGTTGAGGAAGCGTCCGAGCACGTCAAAAACGTTGTTGGCATGGACGGTCGTGAACACCAGGTGACCGGTGAGCGCGGACTGGATGGCAATCTGCGCTGTTTCCGGGTCGCGGATTTCGCCGACCATGATCTTGTCCGGGTCGTGGCGCAGGATCGACCGTAGCCCGCGCGCAAACGTCAACCCCTTCTTCTCGTTGATCGGAATTTGCGTGATGCCCTTCAACTGGTACTCGACCGGATCCTCAATGGTGATGATCTTGTCCTCGATCGATTTGATCTCGGCCAGCGCGGCATAGAGCGAGGTCGTCTTGCCGCTGCCCGTTGGCCCGGTGACGAGCACCATGCCATAAGGCTCGCGAATGTACTTGCGGAAGCGCCGCAATTCCTGTTCGGGAAACCCGAGGATGTCGAGCCGCAGCTCAGTGAACTTTTCGCTGATGGACTGCTTGTCGAGAATACGGATGACCGAGTCTTCGCCGTGCACGCTTGGCATCACCGACACGCGGAAGTCGATCGTTTTGCCTGGCACGCGGAGCTTGAAGCGGCCGTCCTGCGGGACGCGTTTTTCGGCGATGTCGAGCTCCGCCATCACCTTGATGCGCGAGATGATGGCGCTGTGAAAGCGCTTTGCGATCGGCCGCATCGCCGGCTGCAGGACGCCGTCGATCCGGTACTTCACGTGCACCGCGTCGTCCTGCGTCTCGACGTGGATGTCGCTGGCGCGGCGCTGGATGGCGGTGAAAATCATCGAGTCCACCAGCCGGATGATCGGACTGATGTCGCTCGTCAGCCGCTCGACGGTGAGGTTTTCCTCGCTGACCTCTTCGTCCTTGAGGAGTTGAATTTGAAACTCTTCGGTCGCTTCGTCGAGGACGCGCTGCGAGCTTTCGCTTTTCTTGAGGATCGATTCGATGGCCGAGCGCGCGCCAACCATGACCCGCACGCGCGTGCCGAGCAGCACCGAGAGCTCGTCGATCATCGGCAGATCCGTCGGATCCGATACGACGATCACGAGCGCCTTGCCGTCGCGGCGGAACGGCACGAAGCCGTAACGCAGCATGAGATCCGCCGGAATCGATCGGAACAGCTCCTGATCGATCCGGAACTGATTCATGTCGAGGAAGTCGAGCCGATAGCGCTCCGCCAGACGACGCGCATGCGCTTCTTCGGCGCTGCGCTCCTCCGGCGTCGCTTCACGCGCGAGGTCCCCGGCGCTGACTTCGAGCGCCGTGGGATCGAGGTCTTCCGCCTGAGTATGTGGTTGGGCCATGGCTTAACGTGAAACAACAGATGTCAGGTTGAACAGCGGCAAATACAACGCCAGGACGATCGCCGCAATAACGACGCCCATGATGATGAGCAACGCCGGCTCGATCATGGTGACAAAGCGGCCCACTTCGGTCTCGATTTCCTCGTCGTAAAAGTCGGCGAGGCTGTTGAGCATTTCCTGCAGCGCGCCGGTCGACTCGCCCACCTCGATCATCTTGATCGCCACGTCGGGCACCACCTTGCGATCGAGCAAGGTGCCCGCGAAACTCTGACCTTCGCGCACGCGCTGCGCGACGATCTCCATCTCGCGGGCCAGGTGCCGATTGCCGGTCGATCGCGACGAGATCTCGAGCGCGTTCACCAGCGGGATGCCACCGCCCAGAAGCGTCGCCAACGTGCGCGCCAGCTGCGACGTGGAGAACTTGTGCATCGCCGCGCCAATGACCGGGAGCTTGAGCAGCATGCGATCGAAGCGGGCGCGCTGGCCGGGCTGCTTGATCCAGGTATAGAACGCCGCGCCTGCGCCGCCAACCGCGAGCGCAAACAGCAGCAGGTTGCTGCGCAGCGCGTTCGCAGTGGCAACGATGATGCGCGTCGAGAGTGGCAGCTCGGCGCCGAAACTGCTGTAAAAATCCGAGAACGTCGGGACCACCTTGAACACGATGATGCCGACGAGCACCACCGCAAGGCCGATCAGGATCGCAGGGTAAATCAGCGCGGAGATCGTTTTCTTTCGAACCGTATCCACGACCTTCGCGTACGCAACGAAACGGCGCAGCACGGCGTCGAGGTTGCCGGCCCGCTCACCCGCCATCAATGACGCGGTGTAAACAGCCGGAAAGAGATCGGCGTGCGCCTGAAACGCATCCGACAGCGCCGTGCCGGCGCGCACCTTCTCGTGCACATCGTCAAGGACGGCTTTGAAGACCGGATTGGCCAGACGCGAGCGCAGAATGTCGAGCGATTGCACGAGCGGCATACCGGCTTTGAGCAGCGTTGCCAGCTCTTGGTTGAAGACGAGGAATTCATATCGCGGGACGTGCGGTTTCCGCTGACCGAACGAGACCCGCCCGAGGCCGAGACTGCCCTTGGGACGGAGTGCGAGAACGTGCAGCCCCTTTTCTTCGAGCTCGCGGCGGAGGTGCGCCTCGGTCTGGGCGATGTAAATCCCCTCGACAATCTCCCCCGACGGCGTGCCCAGGCGGCAGCTGAACTCCATCTAGACAGTTATCCTGTTGCAGATTATCGGTTTAGACGCCAAAAAACAAAACCGGGTCGCCTCAAATTCAGGGTGGCCCGGTTTTGGATTAGGGAGGACAGGGAGTTCAGGAAGTTCAGGGAGCCAGGTAAGGTCTTTACCGCTTTGCCGTCGTCTGTCTGATCATCTCCGTGTAGGTCCCGTAGACCCTCTTGACGTAGTCGCGGGTCTCTTCGAACGGTGGAATACCGTTGTACTTCCGGACATTCTCCGGGCCAGCGTTGTACGCGGCAATGGCCCGCTTCAGATCGAAGCGCGTCAACAGAAACTTGAGGTATTGCACGCCGGCTTCGAGATTGTTCTGCGGATCATAGAGACCCTTGATCCCGAAGTCTTCCGCCGTTTCCGGCATCACCTGCATCAACCCGCGTGCGCCCGCGCCGGATTTCGCGCGCGGCTGATAATTCGACTCCGCCATGACCAGGGCATGTACCAACTCGGGATCGATGCCATGCTTGAGCGAGACCGTTTCGATAAGATCTGCGAACGGACGCGAGTCGAGCGGGGCATGCACCGCTTTTGCCGACTGTTGCGGCGCGGTCACCGCCGGCGCGACGACCGCCGCTGCAGGCGCCGCGTCGTCTACCGCGGGCATCTCGTCGGCGCGAATCGCTGTCACGAGACTCTTGTCGAAACTCGCTTCACCACCCTGCCGCAGCGTCACGGTGATGATGTCGCCATCGATCCGGTAATCCTTCACCGACATCGACCGGCCGTTGGCGAAAAAAATCTGTTCCGCCGTCACGCGCGTCACCGATCCCAATGCGAAGGCCGACATCAAAAGGCACAACAACAGCCTTCTGGTACGTGCCTGGCTCATCTGTACCTCCGAAGATGCCGAATGGGTGATTTGGAAACTTGGAGATTAATCTCCAGATTTTCTCCAAGTCTCCAGATCAGCGCATCTCAAAATTCACAGTTCACGAGGGTTGCACGAACGCGTGAAACACTCGCACGCCGAGGTCGCGCGTATCGGCGCTCTTTGCCGCAGGATCGAGAGCGGGCACAAAGGTCTTGTCCGCCACGAGCCTGATTTCCACCATGTCGGCTGAACCCAGCTGGGCCGCCGACAGCGGAACCTTGCGCACCGGTGCGTCAGTAGGTTCGACCGGCACGGTGGCGATCGTTTGATCGCCGATCTGCAGCTCGACGTGCGATGCCACTCCCAGGGAACTGCGTCCCGGGTTATCGAGCTGCAAAAACAAGATCGAATCGCGCTTTGGATTGCGGAAGACGAGCGTTGCTTCCTTCTTGGTCCACTGCCATTCGATCGACGGGTTGTCCGGCGCCACCTCGGCCGGATGCCATCCGTCCTTGAAAATCAGGAACACGTTTTCGGTCTGCGGCAGCAGCTCGAATTCGGCGACCTGATAGGAACGATCCCCCCGATCTGGATTGCTCAGCCTGAGCCGTTCGTTGCTCGAGGTGTCATAGAGCCCGGCCAGCACTTTGGCCCGCCCGACGTATGGATAAATCGGCACGAAAACCGTGCGAGTGTATTCGACCGTTTGTCCCGGTTTCCACTCGGTCGTCGGTGTGGGCGGTTGATGATCGTCCGTCCACATCATTTCTTCGTCGGCGTCGACGAAGTGTACGAAGACTCTGCGGTTACCAAGGGGTTGCGCATCGTTCGCCAGGCGAAAGCGATACGTTACTTCTATTGGACTGCCGAGCGCCGCCTTCGGCTTGGAAAGGGTTACCTCGACCGATCCAACCGCTGGGCTGGTGTCGCTCCGCGTCGTGCATGAGGCGGCCACGCAGAGCACCATCGCGATACTCGCGCTGCCGAGCAGCGGAGTACTCGAGACCCTTCGTTGCATGCGGTAAAGAAGCATAATATCATCCCGGTCAATAAGATGGAAGGCACACGCGACGCGCTCGGCATGGTCGAAACCCGCGGGTTCATTGGCTCGGTCGAGGCGGCCGACGCCATGGTCAAGGCGGCAAACGTCAGCCTGATTGGATCCGAATATATAGGAGCCGGCTACGTAACGGTTCTGGTCCGAGGCGACGTCGGCGCTGTCAAGGCGGCGACTGATGCGGGCGCCGCTGCCGCGCGGCGCGTCGGCGAGCTCATCTCCGTGCATGTGATCCCTCGACCGCATGCGGAAGTCGAAAGAGTGCTGCCTAAAGGGGCCTAACTTCGGGTCGGCGGTCGACTGGGCGTTTGCCGCTGACAGCTTTCGGAATTCGGGAAGAGATTAACGGAATTCATGGCGGTTCCTGCTGCGGCTCCTCCAAGCGACAAAGACCTCACCTCCATCGCAGAAGCGCGGAATCTTGCCCGGCGTGCGCGTGAGGCGCAGCTGGTCCTGGCGGAATTCTCTCAAGAAAAAATCGACGGTATCGTCGACGCCATGGCAGCGGCGGCCACGGCGAACGCCGAGCCGCTGGCACGGCTCGCGGTCGAGGAAACCAGCTTTGGAAATGTTCCCGACAAAATTCAAAAGAATCTGTTCGGCTCCAAGGACGTTTACGCGTTCATCCGGCCGATGAAAACGGTCGGCGTCGTCAATCGAATCGAAGAAAAAAAGGTCGTCGAAATCGCCGAGCCGTTTGGCGTGGTCGCCGCGATCGTGCCGTCAACCAATCCGACGTCCACGGCGATCTACAAAATTCTCATCGCGATCAAAGCGCGATGCGCAATCGTCGTGAGCCCACACCCTTCCGCGGTGCGCTGCATTACGCGTGTCGCCGAGATCATGGACGAGGCCGGATGCCGCGCCGGGCTTCCCGCTGGCGCGATCGGCTGGATGAAAACGGTAACGCTCGAAGGCACACAGGAGCTGATGAAAGCGCGTGAGGTTTCCGTGATCCTCGCGACCGGGGGCATGGGGCTCGTACGCGCGGCCTACAGCGCGGGTAAGCCTGCCTACGGCGTCGGTCCCGGCAACGCTCCGTGTTACATCGAGCAAAGCGCCGATCTGGCGAAGGCGGCCGCCGACATCTTGTATGGCAAGTGCTTCGACTACGGTGTGCTCTGTTCGGCGCCGAATTCCGTCGTAGTCGACAGATCTGTTGAAGGAGAGGTACGCCGCCAGTTCCAAACACAAGGCGGATACTTCCTGTCGCCCACCGAAACAGATGCGCTGACGAAGGCACTCATCACGCCGCAGCGCTTGCCCAATCCTGCGCTCGTCGGAAAATCGGCCGCGTACATCGCGGACAAGGTCGGGATCAGGATTCCCGAGGGCACCCGTGCGTTGCTCGCGGAGCTCAAGGGCGTTGGACGGGATCACCCGCTTTCGATCGAAAAGCTCTGCCCGGTTCTCTCCTATTACGTCGTCAACGATTGGCGCGAGGGGTGCGAGCGCTGCAAAGAGATTCTTCGATACGGCGGCATGGGCCACACCATGTCGATCCACTCGCGCAACGAGCACGTGATTCTGGAGTTTGGCCTCCACAAGCCGGCGTATCGTATTTGCGTCAATACGCCCGCGACGCTCGGCGCGATCGGGTACACAACTGGTCTCGATCCGTCGATGACTCTCGGGTGCGGTGGCTTCGGCGGCAACATCACGTCGGACAACATCTCGCCGAAGCATTTGCTGAATATCAAGCGGCTGGCGTATGAGACGAAACCCGTGACCGGGGTTGGTAGGGCTGGTGAGGCTGGTAGGGGTGGTAAAGAAAGCACCAGCAGTCCAGCGGCATTACCTCAAGTCGCGCCCAAACCTGCTCCCGAACCAATCGCTGCAGAGTCATTGACCCGTCGCATTGATGAATTTCTTGCGGCGCGCGGGATCGCAGGCGGTCGCGTTCCGACGAATGCACCTGTCCTACCCGCCTCATCTGCCCTGCCTGCTCAACCAGTCCAATTCGTCTGCGAAGACGATGTGCGCAATGCTGTGAAGACGGGCCAGAAGATTCTTGTTGGGGAAAAAACCATCATCACGCCGGCCGCGCGCGACGCCGGTGAAGCGGCAAGAGTGTTTACTTGGCAGGCATGGCCCTTGTAAAAGGCGACGATCACAAAATTGACTTAATGTGTTCCAATTCAAGCAATTGACGCTCCTCTACGAGCGTGTTACTCTGCCGGACTGTTCCTAATTCAGGGACGATGCTTCGACAATTTGGGGTTCGTTATGTTGTCGTCGCGGCCTGTTCTGTGAGTGTCGCGTGTGCGTCCGGTTCGGGCGCGGTCGCCACGCGTGTCGCTCCCGATCAACCGGTCGCGGCCCAAACCTCTCAATCCGCGACTCTCCCGGCGCCCGTCGATCCTGTCGCTGAACTTCTCAAAATCGCCGACAAACATTTTGAGAGCGGCCGCCACGAATTAACGCTCGGCCATCTCGCCACCGCGAAAGCGGAGTTCAACAAAGCGCTCGAGGTGCTGCTCGAATCTGCCATTGGCGCCAGGAGCGAGGCGCGAGTGCGCGAACATTTCGATCGACTCGTGGATCGAATTGCGGCGCTCGAGTTGAGTGCCCTCGCCACTGGCGACGGATTCACCGAGCATCCCTACGAACCCGCTTCGATCGACGAACTCCTTGCCATTACGACATTCGATACCACGCCACCCACGGCGCAGACCACCTCCAATGTCGAAGCCGACCTTCAGGAAACATCACACGACATTCCGATTCCGTTGAACGATCGCGTGCTGCGCTACGTGGAGCTGTTCCAGGGTCGGCTGCGGGAATTCCTTGGCGAGGGCCTGTCGCGCGGGGCGCAGTATCTGCCGATGATTCAGAACGTGTTCCGGGCGGAAGGTCTGCCGCTCGATTTGGCCTACATCCCGCTGGTCGAAAGCGCGTTCAAGACCACGGCGCTTTCGCGCGCAAACGCCAAAGGCGTGTGGCAGTTCATGGCGCCAACGGCGTCGGAAAACGGCCTCAAGCGGGATTGGTATATCGACGAACGGTCGGATCCGGAAAAGGCCACGATCGCCGCCGCGAAGTACCTCAAGTCGCTCTATAACACCTTCGAAGACTGGCATCTGGCGATGGCGTCGTACAACGGCGGCCCCGGTCGTGTGCAGCGCGCCATCAAGCGCAGCGGACTCGAAGAATTCTGGAGCTTGTCGGACTCAACGCGCTTCCTGCCGAACGAAACCCGCCAGTACGTGCCGATGATTCTGGCGGCCGTGATCATCGCGAAGAACCCGTCCAAATACGGCTTTGACGTGATTCCGGCGACCACTGCGGTGACCGAAACCGTGATGGTGCCTCCGGCAGTCGATTTACGGCGTATCGCGGAGTGGGCTGGCGTGTCGGCCTACGACATCCAGGCGCTCAACCCGGAGCTGCGCCGCTGGACGACGCCGATTCGCGGCGAAGGGTATCAGCTGAACATGCCCGCCGGCACGGCCGAACTGGTGCGCGCGCGCCTCACCGTGGCAAACCCGAACGAGCTCAACGCGCTGCAGTGGTACGCGGTGAAGCGGGGCGAGACGCTGACGACCATTGCCCGCAAGTTGCGCGTCAACCGCACCGATCTGGCCGAAGCGAATTATTTGAGAGTGGCGTCGCCGGTGCAGGCGGGCCGCAAGCTTCTCATCCCGCGCATGCCGTCGGCCGCGCTCCTGGCGCGCGCCGCGTCAGGCGAGCCGATCGAGGCGGCCGCGCAGGCCGAGATTGCCGCGGCCGACAACGACGCGGACGACGAAGTCACGCGCATCACCTACCGCGTCCGCTTGGGCGATTCGCTCTCCGCCATCGCCAAGCGTTACGGAACCACGGTCGACAGTCTGAAATCGCTCAATAATCTGCGCTCGTCAGCGCTCAAGGCCGGCAGCCGGTTGGTCGTTCAGATCACCCGCACAGCGAACACGCAACAACAGTAAGTTCGCAGGTTCGCTGGCAGGAGCGCCGCCGGGTCTTCCGGCGCGTTTCGATCAATCTGGTGTACGGACCCGCGTACTTGCTTCGCCGTGACCGTGAGGGCGGAAGCTCCGCCATGACGCATACTCGTGTAGCACGGGTCTTCAGGACCGCGTCCTGCAAATCTGCAAGCGCGGCGAAGCCGCGGGTACCGGCCCGCCCAGCCGTGAGCGAGCGAAGCGAGTCGAAGGGCGAACCTTAATTCGCCCGCGCGCGATGCACTTTTCGACCACGTCGACCGCGTTGAGCCTTTGCCGCCGCCTGCGAGTTCTTGAATGAGTCGAGCATGGGGTGTCTCCGTGGGCTGAAGGGCCGGGGGGCTGGTAAGGCTGATGACCGCGTTCCGCGGCTCGAATCTGTGTAATCGCCCGACCTGCCCAACCCGCGAACCGCTCGACCTGCCCGCGTCCAGGTCTGTTTATCGGATCGAAAAAACTGCGCACTGGTAGGCGTCGTCGTGTTGCGACTTCTGCGAACCCACGCGCCCGTGGTCGTCACCGCACGCTGCAAATAAAGGACTTAGCGGTTTCGATGTCCCGGCGATCCGTTTGCACCTCCTCGCTACCGATGCTGGCACGTCTCGAGAGCGCGGCGGTCTTTGGTGTGGAGGCGTATCCCGTGCACGTCGAAGTGGACGTGAGCTTCGGCCTGCCGTTTTTCCGAATGGTGGGACTGCCGGATGCGAGCGTGCGCGAGAGCCGCGATCGCGTTCGCGCTGCCATTCGCAATTCCGGTTTCGACTGGCCCTCGCACCGGATGACCATCAACCTGGCACCAGCCGACGTGCGCAAGGCCGGCTCCGCGTTCGATTTGCCGATCGCGCTTGGCGTGCTTGCGGCCGAAGAGATACTGCACTCGCGCGACTTGACATCGATCGTGATCGTCGGAGAGCTGTCGCTCGACGGCACCATCCACTCCGCGCGCGGCGTGCTGCCAATCGCGGCGGCCGCGCGGAAGCGCGGTGCGGCGGCGCTGCTCTTGCCCGCAGCCAACGCACCCGAAGCGTCGATTGTTGATGGCCTGCGACTGCTACCCGTGCATACGCTGGCGGAAGCCGTGGACGTGTTGAATCGTCCGCCGGATAAGTGGCCCCCGCCTGCGCAGGTTTCTTCGCTGAGCGCGGCGGCGCGCCAGGGCCGTGCGAGCGAGGGCGGGCTCGATCTCGCGGACCTGCGCGGGCAGGCCGTTGCGCGCCGTGCGCTCGAAGTCGCGGCTGCGGGCGGTCACAATCTCTTGATGATCGGGCCGCCCGGGTCCGGCAAGACCATGCTCGCGCGGCGGCTCGCTGGCGTGCTGCCCGACCTGTCGTTCGACGAAGCGCTCGAGTGCACGGCGATTCATTCAGTCGCCGGCACATTGCCGGCTGGTGTGGGCCTTCTCACCGAGCGCCCGTTTCGAGCGCCCCACCACACCATCTCGGACGTGGCGTTGGTCGGCGGCGGCACTATCCCACGCCCTGGCGAGATCAGTCTGGCGCATCACGGCGTCCTCTTTCTCGACGAAACGCCGGAGTTCAGTCGACATGTGCTCGACGTGCTGCGCCAGCCGCTCGAGGAAGGACGCATCACCGTGGCGCGTGCGGCGCGTACCATTGCGTTCCCCGCTCGCTTCGTCTTGGTGGCAGCGATGAATCCGTGCCCGTGTGGATACCACGGCGACCCGCGACGCGCGTGCCGCTGTACGCCCGTGCAGGTGACGAAATACCGCGGCAAGCTGTCCGGCCCTCTCCGCGATCGGATCGATCTCATCGTCGAGGTACAGCCGGTCGCGATCACCGACATGACGACCGGTGCGCTCGGTGAATCGTCAGCCATGGTGCGGGCGCGTGTGCTGGCGGCGCGCGAATGTCAACAGGCCCGCGGCATCAGGCATGCGAGAGTCAATGCACAACTTCACGGCAAGGTGCTGGATCACGTGTGTGCACTCGACGGAGCGGGACGGCGCCTGCTTGAACGCTCTGCCGAAAAGTTGCACCTCTCGGCGCGCGGCTTTCATCGGGTTCAGAAAGTCGCGCGCACGATTGCGGACCTCGCAGGCAGGGAGTCGATTGCCAGCGAACATCTCGCCGAGGCGCTGCAATACCGGCTCGTAGAGTGAAATCGAGCTTGCAGATCTGTGCGGGTCGCGGCAATCGATCGACCGAACAAAAGGCGAATACCTGCGAGAACCTGAGCGTTTCACAGCGCCAGTGTTTGGCAACACTCGTGGTATTCTCATGCGGCTTTTCATGCGCTCACCGAGATACACCATCGTCATAGCGAACCGCTTCACCGGAGTGGTGCGCCGTTTCACCATTGCGCTGTTCCCGGCGCTTGGCGCCGTGACGTTCGCGCTGGCCTTGCCGATTCTCATCGGCCTCGGTGCGGCGGCCAAAGCAAAGAGTGACGTCGCCGGGTTATACGTGACGGCCTCTGAGCTGCAACTCGAGAATCAGAGCTTCAAGGAAACTACGCTCGAACTCGCCGGGCAGATTCAGGCACTGCAGTCCGCGATTACCGAGCTCGGTGCCAAGGCCGCGCTCGATCCGTCATTGCAGTCGGCGATGGACAAGTTGCCCTCGGTGGTCAAGGCACGCGCGATAGGTGGCGCGGCGACTCCGGAAGCAGTCGGACCGGTGACGCCGGGCCTTCGCTCGCCGGAAGACACGTTTGGCCTGCTGCGCGAGTTGCTCGAAGGGCTCGAAATGCGGCTGCGCAGCATGCAGACCGACGTTGATAAGCGCAACGCGCTGGCGGCGGCGACGCCGTCGATCTGGCCGGCGCACGGGTGGCTCACGTCCGCCGTTGGCCAGCGGCGCGATCCGATCACTGGTCAGCGTGACTTTCACGAAGGACTCGATATCGCCGCTGATCGCGGCAGCAAGGTATTCGCGACCGCGGACGGCAAAGTCACTCAGTCATCGTACGAAGGCGCGTACGGCAACTTGATCGTGATCAATCACGGCTACGGCCTCGAAACGCGCTACGGACATCTTTCCGCCTACCGCGTCCACATTGGTGACCAAGTCAAGCGAGGCGATCTCGTGGGGCTGGTCGGATCGACAGGGCGATCGACGGGCTCGCATCTGCATTACGAAGTTCGCGTGAACGGACGCCTCCTGAATCCTCTGCAGCTCCTTCTCAACGGCCGCCGCTGAATCTGCAAATCGCAGGTAAGCAGGGCCGCGCGGCGTTGCCAAGGAGCGGCGTGTCCCTGTGTCCTCCAGTTGAATGCGTGCCAGCCGGCAGAAGGCCGGCCGGCGCACCTGCAGCTCGCGCGACGCGCGAGCGCCCCTGCGGACCGACAGTCCTATATAATCGATAGATACTCCGGTCCCGTTCTTCCTAATGGTTGGCCAGCTCCTCGCCAAGGTCTTTGGCACCCAGAACGATCGCGAATTGAAGCGGCTTCGGCCGCTCGTCGAGCGCGTCAACGAACTCGAGCCGTCCATGCAGGCCCTGTCGGACGAGGGGCTGCGCGCGAAGACCGTGGAGTTCAAGCAACGGCTCGCAGATGGCGAAACGCTCGACGACCTCATGCCCGAGGCGTTTGCCGTTGTCCGCGAGGCGGGCAAGCGCGTGCTCAAGATGCGGCACTACGACGTACAGCTTATCGGCGGCGCCGTGCTCCACTCCGGAAAGATCGCCGAGATGAAGACGGGCGAAGGCAAAACGCTCGTCGCCACGCTGCCTGCGTATCTCAACGCGCTCGCAGGCAAAGGCGTTCACGTCGTCACTGTCAACGACTACCTGGCCCGCCGCGACTCGGAGTGGATGGGCCGCGTGTATCGCTTCCTTGGCATGTCCGTCGGCGTGATTCAGCACGAGCTCAACGATCAGCAACGGCAGGTGGCGTACGGCGCCGACATCACCTATGGAACGAACAACGAGTTCGGCTTCGACTACCTGCGCGACAACATGAAGTTCGAGCTGACGAGTATGGTGCAGCGCGGCCACCACTTCGCCATCGTGGACGAAGTGGACTCGATCCTGATCGACGAAGCGCGAACGCCGCTGATCATCTCGGGTCCCGCCGAGGAATCAACCGACCTGTATTACGAAGTCGACAAGGTCATCCCGAAGCTGAAAAAGGGCGAAGTCCATCAGGGCCAGGTGAAGACCGAGGATCGCGATCGCCTCGAGGCATCGGGCGACTACGTCGTCGACGAGAAACACAAAACCGTCACGCTCACCGAAGCTGGCATCGCCAAAGCGGAGCAACTGCTCTCGCATCGCATCGAGTCGGGTGGTCTGTACGATCCGGCGAATATGCCGCTGCTTCACCACTTGAACCAGGCACTCCGCGCACATGTGCACTATCGCCGCGACGTCGAGTACATGGTCAAGGAAGGTCAGGTCGTGATCGTGGACGAGTTCACCGGCCGCTTGATGCCGGGGCGCCGCTGGAGCGACGGCTTACATCAAGCCGTTGAAGCGAAAGAGGGCGTCAAGATCGAGCGTGAGAACCAGACGCTTGCCACCATCACCTTCCAGAATTATTTCCGCAAGTACAAGAAGCTGTCGGGCATGACCGGCACGGCGGAAACCGAAGCGGCGGAGTTCGCCAAGATTTACAACCTCGACGTCATGGTCATTCCGACCAACAAACCGCTGCGCCGCGTCGAGGAGCCGGATCTCGTCTATCGCACCGAAGGCGAGAAGTGGAACGCGATCGTCGAAGACATCATCGACAAGCAGCAGGCAGGCCGTCCGGCGCTCGTCGGCACGGTCTCGATCGAAAAGTCGGAGCGGCTGTCAGGGATGCTCAAACGGCGCGGCGTCAAGCACGTCGTGCTCAACGCGAAGTACCACGCGCAGGAAGCCGAGATCGTCGCCCAGGCCGGCCGCCACGGCGGCATCACGATCGCCACGAACATGGCCGGCCGCGGCACCGACATTCTCCTCGGCGGCAACGCCGAACACATAGCGCGGCAGCAGGCCATCGCCGAAGGTGTGGCCGAAAAACTGCCGAAAGGCGAAGAGAAATTCGTTGACGATGAAGAGTTCGTGTACTTCTTCATGGTCGACACGTTTTACCGCGTGAAACGGGGCGACTGGGAGCGCATCTTCAGTCATTTCCGCCGCGAAACGGAGGCGGAACACGAAGACGTGGTCTCGCTCGGCGGCCTGCATATCATCGGCACGGAACGTCACGAAGCGCGCCGCATCGACAATCAGCTGCGCGGCCGGGCCGGCCGTCAGGGCGACCCGGGCTCGTCGCGTTTCTATCTCTCGCTCGAAGATGATCTCATGCGCATCTTCGGCTCGGATCGCATCTCGGGTCTCATGCAGAAGCTCGGGATGGAAGAGAACGTGCCGATCGAGCATGGCATGGTGACGCGCGCCATCGAGCGCGCGCAGCGACAGGTCGAGGCGCAGAACTTCTCCGTCCGCAAGCACCTCCTCGAGTACGACGACGTGATGAACAAGCAGCGTGAGAGTGTTTACACGCTGCGTCGCGAGATTCTCGAAGGCAAGATCCACCTGTCCGAGGAAGACCTCGCTGACACCCGCGGCTATGTCGTGGCGACGGCTGAGGAGCTCTTCGACGACAAGATCGATCAGTACATCGGCAAAGATGTCGACATCGACGATTGGGACCTCGAAGCGCTCAAGCGCGACCTGTCGCAGTTGTTTGCGCTCACGGAATCCGATTACACGACCGTCGGGATGGAGAATAAGAGCTCGGCGGAGCTCCGCGACGGTCTTTGGCAGCGCATCGAGGCAAAGTACGCCGAAAAAGAAAAAGTCGTTCCCGCCGAGTTGATGCGCCGTGTCGAGCGCGATCTCATGCTGCAGATCGTCGATGCGCAGTGGAAGGATCACCTGTATTCGCTCGACCACTTGAAAGAAGGCATTGGTCTACGTGGCTACGGTCAGCGCGATCCGCTGGTGGAGTACAAGAAAGAAAGCTTCGGGCTGTTTCAGGACATGCGGGCGCGCATCGAAGAGGAAATCGTCCGCTATCTCTGGTGGCTCCGTCCGATTGTCGAAGGCGAGGACGGCGAGTCCAGGCCTCCGGTCCGCACGCCACGAACACCCCCTCGCCGGCCGCCGCAGCTCAGTTACAACGATCCCAGTTCTCGGCGCGGCGGGGGGGCGGCCACGACAGCGGCACGCAGCGGCAGCGCGGGTTTACCGCCGATGGGCGCTGCCCCCGGCGCCGAGCGCACGCCGGCGCGCGTGGGTGGAGACGACGCACCGGTCAAGACGGTTCGCCGCGAAGAACCGAAGATCGGCCGGAACGATCCGTGCTGGTGCGGCTCCGGGAAGAAATACAAGAAATGCCATGGTGCGTGAACGACATCATGTAGCGGCCGACCTTCCGGGGTCGCCCACACGGCGACTTTGCGGGTTGGGGTGGCTTTAACCCCTCAATTCACTTGCGAAGCGTGGCATCGAAGTGATCCGACCGTATGAACGCAGAACGGGCCGCTTTCGCGCGGTTGGCGCCGTTGGCGCTATCCACTCAAGTGAACTCGGGCGAACTCGGGGTTTAGGTTCGCCTGCGCGCCCCGACATATAATTCCAAATGGCTCAGACCAAATTCGAAGCTCCCGCTCCACCTTCCATCGAAGTTGGTCTTCGCACCGCGCTGACCTTCGACGATGTGCTCCTGGTGCCCCGGCACTCGACGGTGCTGCCGGCGCAGGTCGACGTCAGCACTCGACTTAGCCGCAACATTCGCCTCAACGTGCCGCTGCTCAGCGCCGCCATGGACACGGTGACCGAGTCTGAAATGGCGATTGCGATGGCGCAGCACGGCGGCATCGGCATCATCCACAAGAACCTGTCGATCGATCAACAAGCGTCAGAAGTGGATCGCGTGAAGCGCTCCGAGAGCGGGATGATCGTGAACCCGATCACGCTCGGGCCGCGTGCCAGAATCAGTGAAGCGCTCGAGTTGATGCGGCGGTATCGCATCTCGGGCGTGCCGATCACCGAAGACGGGAGCAAGGAAGGGCGTCTGGTCGGTATTCTCACCAACCGCGACCTTCGCTTCGAGACCAGCGTCGATCGACCGGTCAGCGACGTGATGACCAAGAGCAATCTCATCACGGTACCGGTGGGCACAACTCTCGACGAAGCGCGCGAGATTCTCCACCAGAAAAAAGTCGAAAAGCTCCTCGTCGTCGATCGCGACTTCCGGCTCAAGGGCCTCATCACCGTCAAGGACATTCAAAAAGCCATTAAGTATCCGCACGCCGCCAAGGATTCCCTCGGACGGCTTCGCGTGGGCGCCGCCATCGGCATCGCGAGGGACACGCTCGAACGCGCCGAAGCGCTGATTGCAGCGCATGTGGACGTGCTCGTGGTCGACACCGCGCACGGGCACTCGCAAGGCGTGATGGACATCTTGCAGCGCCTGCGGCGCACGTTCAAGGACATCGACCTGATTGCGGGAAACGTCGCCACGGCAGATGCGACCGAGGCGTTGATTGATCTTGGCGTCGATGCCGTCAAGATTGGCATCGGGGCGGGCTCGATCTGCACGACGCGCGTCGTGGCCGGCATCGGAGTACCGATGATCTCGGCCGTGCATGAGTGCGCGCAGGCGGCCGCCCGGCGCGACGTCCCGGTCATTGCTGACGGCGGCATCCGGTTTTCCGGCGACATCGTGAAGGCGCTCGCCGTCGGCGCCAGCGCCGTCATGATCGGAAACCTCTTCGCCGGTACGGACGAAAGCCCCGGCGAGCTGATCCTGTATCAGGGCCGCACTTTCAAGGAGTACCGCGGGATGGGATCGATCGGCGCGATGCGCACCGGGAGTCGCGATCGGTATTTCCAGGACGAGTTCGAGCTCGAAAGCGGCACCAGCCCCGCCGGCAAGGGGGTTGAGAAGCTCGTGCCGGAAGGCATCGAGGGCCGCGTCCCGCACAAGGGTAGCATCGCCATGGTGGTGCATCAGTTGATGGGCGGGCTGCGAGCCGGCATGGGCTACTGCGGAGCGCCGACCATCAGCGATCTGCAGCGAGATGCACAGTTGATCCGGATTACCAACGCGGGACATCGTGAATCGCACGTGCACGACGTGACCATCACGAAAGAGGCACCGAATTACCGAATGGAATAGCGGATGGTGCGGCTGTTGTCACCCGCGTCTTCGATGCTGACCCGGATCGCCTCGGACAGATCGCGTGTCAGGCGCTCGGCCCATTCCACCGCAACGATGCCCTCAGTCGCCACATCCTGATCAATCCCAATTTCATCCAAGTCGGCGCAATCGAGCCGGTACAGATCGACGTGTACGAGCGGCAGGCGGCCGCCCTTGTATTCGTGCACGAGGGTGAACGTCGGGCTCGTGACTTCGTCGGGATCAATTCCCAGTCCGGCTGCCAGCCCACGCACGTAGGTCGTCTTTCCCGCTCCGAGATCGCCGGACAGCAGCAGAATCGCACCTGGTCCGAGGTCGCTCGCGAGCCGCGCCGCGAGCTGAAACGTTTCCTGCTCGGAATTGGTGATGAATTCGCGCGTCATCGCACCGCGGATCTGCCTTCGACTCAGACTCTGACATGAATCGCTCGGGGCGGGGAAGGTGCGCGCCACACCGTCAATGGGATTCGTCGTTTTTCTGCACGACGCGCCGCCGCGCGGTGAGCTCCAGGACGGCGTCCCCGATATGACTGGCTAAATCGCTGGCCGTCATCGACACCTCTCCCTCATCCGCGTCTGCCAGCTCCCCTGCTGCACCGTGCAGATAGGTCGCCAGCTTGCATGCCGCTTCGGCGTCGAGGAGCTGTGCCAGCCACGCGGCGAGCATTCCCGTCAACACATCGCCGGTCCCCCCGGTTGCCATTCCCGGCGAACCGGTGGGGTTGATGAATACCTTGCCGTCGGGTGTCGCGACGAGCGTGCGATACCCTTTGAGCACGACGTAGAGCTTGTGCGAGGACGCGAAGTCGCGGGCGATGCCCATGCGATCCGCCTGCACGTCCTCGATGGTGCAGCCGACCAAGCGCGCCATCTCGCCCGGATGCGGCGTGATGATGAGATCGCGCCCTTCACGGCCGACGAGCGACGCGGGTTCGTCGGCGAAGGCGTTGAGCGCATCGGCGTCACACACGAGCGGGATCTCGCTCCTTTCGACCAGCTCGCGCATGAATGTCGTGACGCCCTCGCCGCGGCCAAGGCCCGGGCCGATCGCGAGGACATCGGCGCGCAGCGCCAGCACGTACTCGGCGGCGGCAAAGTCGATGGTGCCGTCAATGGTTTCCTCGAGCGCTTCGGTCATGAAGTCGGGCACTTGCGCGGCGAGAATCGGCACGCACGATTTGGGGGTGGCCACCGTGACGAGCCCGGCGCCGGAGCGTAGCGCGCCTTGAGCGGAAAGCACCGCGGCGCCCGTCTTACCGCGGGATCCGGCGACGATGAGCACGCGTCCGAAGTCGCCCTTGTGCGCATCGGCGGCGCGCGGGCCGATCAGCGCGCGCATGTGATCGCGCGTCATCAGCTCGACGCGCTGTCCTTCGACTGCTTCGATGACGTCGATCGGGATGCCGATGTCCGCGATCACGACTTCGCCGGCCTTCTGCTCCGCTGGCGGCAGTACCAGCGGCAGCTTTGGTGCGCCCAGCGTGACCGTCATCGTCGCTTCGATGCAGTCGCCGATCAGATCCGGAGTGTCGGCCGACATGCCCGACGGCAAGTCGATCGCCACCACCGCGATGCCTGAGCCGTTGACGTCGGCGATGATCGTTTCGTAGATGCCGGAGAGCGCGGATTTGAGGCCGGTGCCGAACAGGGCGTCCACAATCAGCGTGTGCTCGGAGATCTCCGAAAAGTGCAGCTCCCACTGTCCTTCGTCCGAGATCTCGACCACCGCGAGACCGAGACGGCCGAGGATCTCCAGATTGATGCGCGGGTCGCCTCTGACCTCGGCGACCTGGCCAACGAGGAACACCGAGACGTCGATGCCGCGCTGAAGCAGCGTACGCGCTACAACGAACCCGTCGCCGCCGTTGTTGCCTTTGCCGCTCAGCACGGCGACGCGGCGCTCGGCGAGATCCTGAAACATCGATTCCATCGCGGCCACGACCTGCCGGCCGGCGTTTTCCATTAACACGAGTGAGGGAATGCCGATGTCTTCGATCGTGCGGCGATCGGCTTCGCGCATTTGATCGGCGGTCAGGATTCGCATTCGGCGTGTGCGCGGCTGATCTTGCAGCGAGTCTAGCACACGGGATACGCTCAGCAGGCGCTGCGCAAAGGCGACGTCGAAGGCGGATTCCGCAACTACCGCGGTGAGCTGTGCGAATGTTCGCAGTCAAATCTGTTCGTGGTAAAGGACGGCGTGGTACGCACGCCCGCCCTCGAAGCGGCTCTCCTGGCGGGCATCACGCGCGACGTTGTCTTCGAGCTGGGTTCGGCGGTCAGCGTGAAGGTCGAAGAGACGCTGCTGAAAAACGATCTCTTCAACCCGGACGACGCGTTTTTCACGAGCACCACCAAGAACTGATGTCAATCGTGCAGGTGGACGAGCGGAAGATCGGCGCCGGCCTGCCCGGCGCGATCACCAAGAAGTTGCTGGCTGAATTCCGAAGAAGCGCGAACGAGCTAACTTTAGCGGAAGGCATGACTGGCCGGCCTGAAGGCCAGCCGATCACGCATAGGTCTCCATCGGCGGGCACACACACATCAAATTGCGGTCGCCGTAAGGATTGTCAATCCTCCCGACGGGCGGCCAGAATTTGTGCGATCGCACCCATGGCAGCGGGAACGCCGCCTTCTCGCGCGAGTACGGATACGGCCATTCATCCGCTGCCACCACCGTTGCCGCGTGCGGCGCGTTTTTCAGGACGTTGTCCTTCACATCCGCCCTGCCGGTGATCACGTCCTCAATTTCCTGACGGATCGCGATCAGCGCCTCGCAGAAGCGATCGAGCTCCCCTTTCGATTCGCTCTCGGTCGGCTCCACCATCAGCGTGCCGGGCACCGGGAACGACACCGTTGGCGCATGGAAGCCGTAGTCCATCAGCCGCTTGGCGACATCGCCTTCCTCGATGCCCTTCGCCTTGAACTTGCGCAGGTCGAAAATCATCTCGTGCGCCACACGTCCACCTTTGCGGGTGTAAAGCACGTCGTAGTGCTTCTCGAGGCGCGACTTGATGTAGTTGGCGTTGAGAATGGCGTACTTCGTCGCCTCGGTCACACCCTGAGCGCCGAGCATGCGGATGTAGCCGTACGAGATCAGCAGGATGCTGGCGCTGCCCCACGGCGCCGCGGCAACGGGTGCAATCGGCTGTGTGCCGCCGACGCGGCGGAACGGATGACCGGAGAGGTAGGGCGCCAGATGCTTCGCCACGGAGATCGGTCCCATGCCGGGTCCGCCGCCGCCGTGCGGGATCGCGAACGTCTTGTGCAGATTGATGTGGCACACGTCCGCCCCGATCGCCGCAGGGCTCGTGAGCCCTACTTGCGCGTTCATGTTGGCGCCGTCCATGTACACCTGGCCGCCGTGATCGTGGACGATGGCGCAGATGTCCTGAATCGCGTCTTCGAATACACCGTGAGTGGATGGATACGTGATCATCAGCGCCGCGAGCTTGTCGCGGTGCTGCCCCGCTTTCGCCTCGAGGTCGGCAACGTCGACGTTGCCATGCGGATCGGTCGCAATCACCACCACGCGATACCCCGCCATCACCGCGCTCGCCGGGTTGGTTCCGTGCGCGGATGCAGGGATCAACACGACATCGCGATCGCCTTGACCCCTGTTCTGGTGATACGCCCGAATGACGGCGAGGCCCGCAAACTCGCCCTGCGCGCCCGAGTTCGGCTGCAGCGAGGTGGCAGCTAACCCGGTGATGGCGCAAAGCGCCTGCTCCAGCTCACGGCAGATCTGCTCGTAGCCCTGGGTCTGATCGGCGGGCGCGAACGGGTGGATGCGCGCGAACTCTTGCCATGACACGGGATACATCTCGCTCGCGGCATTGAGCTTCATCGTGCACGAGCCGAGCGGGATCATCGACGTATCGAGGCCGATGTCCTTGCGCTCGAGCGATCGGATGTAGCGCATCATCTCGGTCTCCGAATGATGCGAGTTGAACACCGGATGCGTCAGATACGCGCTCGTTCGACGCAGCACCGGCGGCACGGCCGGCTCCTCGCCCAACGACTCCGGGTCGATCGAGGTTGGGTCCCTCCCTGCCGCTGCCGCGAACACCCGGGCGATTGCACTGATGTCTTCAAGCGTTGCCGTCTCGTCGAGCGAAATGCCGACAGCCGTTTCACCGATATAGCGGAAATTAATTCCTGCCGCTTCCGCGTTTGCGCGCACGGCCGTGACGGCCGAAGCCGGCCCACTCACGCGCAAGGTGTCGAAGTAGGCGTTGTTCTGCTGCGTGAAGCCGAGCGCACGCAAAGAGCGGTCGAGCAGACGCGCCAGCCCGTGGACACGCGCGGCAATCGCGCGAATCCCGCGGGGCCCGTGATACACGGCATACATCGCCGCCATGTTCGCGAGCAGCGCCTGCGCGGTGCAGATGTTCGACGTCGCCCTCTCCCGCCGGATGTGCTGCTCGCGCGTTTGCAGCGACATGCGATATGCCGACTTGCCGTGAGCGTCGATCGATACCCCGATGATGCGGCCGGGAAGATGCCGCACGTGATCTTCTTTCGCGGCGAAGAACGCCGCATGCGGCCCGCCGAAGCCGAGCGGCACACCAAACCGCTGCGAGTTGCCGAATACAACGTCGGCGCCCATTTCCCCTGGCGGCGTGATGAGCGCCAGCGCGAGCAAGTCAGTCGCGACTGCCACCAGCACGCCGGCCTCACGGGCGCGCGCGATAAACGGCCGCAAGTCGTCCACCCGTCCGGCCTCGTCGGGATACTGCACCAGCGCGCCGAACACGTCCGGGCCAAACGACATCCGATCCGCGGGCCCGACACGAAGCTCGACGCGGAGCGGTTCCGCCCGGCCGCGCAGCACCTCGATGGTCTGCGGAAAGCAACGGTCCGAAACGAGAAACACGCCCGTCGTGCCGCTCAACTTTCTGGTCTGCACGCGGTGCAACAGCGCCATCGCCTCGCCTGCCGCCGTGCCCTCGTCCAGCAGCGACGCGTTCGCGACCGCCATCCCGGTCAAATCGCTGACCATCGTTTGGAAGTTGAGCAGCGACTCGAGGCGGCCTTGTGCAATCTCCGCCTGGTAGGGCGTATACGGTGTGTACCACCCCGGGTTTTCGAACAGGCAGCGGCGAATGACGCTCGGCGTCAACGTGTCGAAGTAGCCGAGCCCGATGAAGCTGCGAAACACCCTGTTCTTGCGCGCAATGCCTTTGAGCCGCGCGAGGTACTGAGATTCGCTTTCGGCCGGCGGCAGTTCGAGCGGCTTCGTGAGGCGGATGCTCGCCGGGATCGCTTCGTCGATCAGCGCCTCCAGCGAGGATGCCCCAACCTGGTCGAGCATGGATTTGAGATCGTCAGAACGGGGACCGATGTGCCGTGGCGCGAAGTGATCTAAAGGCTCTAGGTTCATTCTCGTGCGCTATTCTCCGGTGAGTGACTGATACGCGGCGGAGTCGAGCAGCGACGCGCCTTCACCAGCGTCCGCCAGGCGAATCTTGATCATCCACGCCTCGTGCGGCTTGGCGTTGACCTGTTCCGGCTTGTTTTTCAAGTCGCTGTTCACCTCGGTGACCTCGCCGGACACCGGCGCGAAAAGCTCGGACACGGCCTTGACCGATTCGATCGTGCCGAACGGCTGCCCTGCGGTGAGCTTGGTACCCACTTCGGGCAGCTCCACATACACAACGTCGCCGAGCTGTTGCTGTGCGAAGTCGGTGATACCCACGACGCCGGTATTGCCGTCGATGCGAATCCACTCGTGGTCTTTTGTGTACTTCAGATCTGCTGGGTACATAGATTGATCCCTAGGCGGGCCAAACCCGCCCCACTACGCTGTGCTGCCCTGCGCGGCGAAGCCTCCCACGGAATCCGGCCCACGGCGCGGCTGGAGCCCTAATGGGGTGTCACGAGCGCGACCTCTTGTAAAACGGCATCTGCACCACGATCGCGCGGGCGCGACGGCCGCGGATGTCGATCTCGAGCTCGGTGCCGAGCTCGGTCATGCTCGCCGGCACGTACGCCATACCGATGGCCTTCTTCAAAAACGGCGTCTGCGTGCCGCTCGTGACGTAGCCCACTTGATCGTTGTCGCGCATCACCACGTACCCGTGCCGTGCGATGGCACGGTCGATCATCGCAAAGCCCACGAGCTTACGCTTGAGACCGGCGGCCTTCTCGCGCCGCAGCAGCTCATGACCGATGAATTCCGTTTTGGTCCACCCGACGATCCATCCAAGGTCTGCCTCGAGCGCCGTTGTCGTCTCGTCGATATCGTTGCCGTAAAGACGCATCGAGGCTTCGAGGCGCAGCGTGTCGCGCGCGCCGAGCCCGCACGGAATCACCCGGTCGCCTTTGCCCGCGTCGAGCAGCGCATCCCACACACGCGAGGCCATGTTCGGGTGTACGAACACCTCGAAGCCGTCTTCGCCGGTGTAGCCGGTGCGCGAAATCGTAGCGCGCACGCCGGCGACTTCGCCGTGCGCGAACCAGTAGTACTTGATGCCCGCCAGCTCCACGCCGGTGAGACTCTGAAGGATCGTTCTCGCCCTTGGCCCCTGCACCGCGATTAGGGCGTAGCGATCGCTCGAATTCACGATGGCGGCGTCGCCCGCTTCCTTCGCGTGCTCCGCGATGTAGGCGTAATCCTTATCGATGTTGCTGGCGTTGACGACGAGCAGGAAGTGGCTCTGGGCGAAACGATAGACGAGCAGGTCGTCGACAAACGTGCCTTTGGGCGTCATCAAGCCCGAGTACTGGGCCTGGTTGATCTGCAGCTTGGACGCGTCGTTGCTCGTGATGTGCTGCACGGCGGCCACGGCGTCTTTCCCTGCAATCTCGATCTGGCCCATGTGCGAGACGTCGAAGAGCCCAGCGGCCGAGCGCACCGTGTTGTGCTCGTTGACGATGCCGGAGTATTCAACCGGCATGTCCCAACCGGCAAACGGCACCATGCGGGCGCCGAGAGCGACATGGTTGGCGTGGAGCGCAGTTTTCTTCAGAGAGGCGCCGGCGGTGTCGGTCATGGAGGTGAGAAACGCGCTGTGCCGCCCTGCAGGCCCGCAGCGAACCGGACAGACGTCTCACGGTACTATGCCGCTCCGCGCGCGGTCAACCCGCGCGAACACTATTGCCGGGTGAGCTCGGCGCGGCCTGTGTACGCTCGACCACAATCGTAGTAAATCGTCGTGCCCGACAGTCTGTCCTCGGTGCCCGTGAGTTGCAGCAGGAAACTGCCGGCGAGCGCTCCGAGCAGCGGATCCGTGTTGCAGGTTGGTCGCGCCGCCGGGTTCAGGATGAACGTGGCCGACCCATTGGTGAGCGCCACCAGGTTGATCAGCGCTTCGCCGCTTTTGATTCCGCTCTGAAATTGCGCCGTCCACGTGCCCAGCAGCGCTGCGCCGCGTCCTGAACCTTCAACCCTCACCGTACCCGATCCGTTGGCGTCGTCGTTGAGGCTACCTGTCCACGTCCGTGAGATGACGTTGGGAGTTTGACTAGGGCCGGTCGGCGACTTATCGCCGCACCCAAGGAGAGGCGCGGCGGCAAAAAGGATCGCAAGGCACGGACGACGCATGAGCCCTCCTTGTGTGATCAGCGCGTCGGAAACGCATGAAAGCCGGTGCGCGTGGCCGCGATGTACATCGCGTCGCCGACGACCAGCGGAGGCCACATGAAGCCGATTTGGTAATCGCCCATGCGCCACTTTTCCTTCCCGGTCTCGATGTCGAGCGCGACCAGCATGCCCGACACGTACGGCACGTAAACCGTGTGCGCGTCGTTGGCAAAGATGAACGAGGTGGAACCGTCGAATCCACCAGCGTGCCGCCACCGCTCCTCCTGCGTTGACGTGTCGTACGCAATGACATAGCCGGTGAGCGAGCCCGCCACGAGCACGTGCCGCCCCAGGGCCAGCACGCGGTGATCGACGTCCGAGGGGGGCACGATTGATTTGATCTCACCGGATACTTTCGGGATGGTCCATTTCCGCTCGCCCGTGTCGCGATCGAACGCGTAGATGTTGCCATCGCCCGCCGATGCGATCACGAGTCCATCTTCGAGCACCAATCCGCCCGCCCAGTTGGTCTGCGACAGCACATTGCCGGTCTCCGGAAAATCCGACTTCCAGCGAACGCGACCGGTTGCGCGATCGAGCGCCACAACCCCGCCTGTCTCTGGGATATGAAAGTTCGTAAACCCGGCGAATAACTGCTGCCCACTCACAATCGGCTCGTAGACCGTCGTCTCGCTGCGGTCGGAGATGGCGGTGGACCACCTCAGGGCACCGCTCGCGGCGTCGAGCGCGTAGACACGGCCCGCCGGCGATCCGGTGAACACGATGCCGTCAGCCACACCTCCAAGAAAGACTCCGGCCGCGTAACCGTCATCCGGCAAGAAACGCCATCGCAGTCCGCCATCCTCCGCGTTAAATGCCATCAGGTTGTAGTCGCCGACGACGACTACACCGTTCGTGACCACGACGGCGTCACCGACCGTGGATTCACCGGGCTCGCCTGTGCGCGCACGCCACCGGACTTTTCCTGTATCGCGGCTAATGGCTATGACATCGTGGCGCTTGCCGAGAAAGTACGCCGTCTGTTCGTCCACCGCCGGCACACCGCGGCCTTCACCCTCGACGCGCCAAAGTGCCGTTGGGGCCGTCGGCTGCCCCTGAAATGCAGGCGCAGCCGACGTAAGCGCGACCGAAACACCGAGTAACGCCGGAAGCGTCTGCTTCATACGCCTCCCGTGCCTGTCCACCACAGTCCGATGGCTGTCTGCCCATCGTGAATCACGACCTCGCCGTTATCGTGCACTTGAAGATACGCGCCGGGATTCCCATCGGTGCCGCTCGCCCACAATGCGGCGCCGCCGCCATAGACGACAAAATTGCCGTCGACCTGCAATTCGGCCCAACCCGCAGGCAGTCCGGCTGTTCCACTCGCCCATCGCGGTCCGCTCCACGCGTCGTAGAGCACGAGGTTGCCATCTGACTGGTAGCGCAAGACGAATCGGCCGTTCGGGGATGCGATCTGCCGGTCGGCGTAAAGGCGTTCGCCCGCCGTCATCGTGCCCGGCCCACCAGGATTACCGCCCGAGGGCGGCGGGGTGACTTCGGGACCGGCGCGCATGCGCACGCCCATGATGTTAGTGAGCACGCCGGCAATCAAATCGTCCGACCACTTTGCTTCCTGCTTATGGGCGGGTCCTATGAACCCGTAGTTCCTCGCGCCGGGATAGAACTGAGCGCCGGTCGCGACAATGCCGTCGTGCGATGTACTGCACGTTCGATCGTCGGTAATCACCCAACACCAGAGCGGATCGAGTTCGCGAATCCAGGCCGCCGCTCTGAACAGCTCGCCCGCAACCGATTGCGCGGCCGCATTCCACGGCGGATAGTTCTGCGAGATGTAAGTCCCCGCCCACTCAAAGGCCAGCACCGCGCTGACCATCCCGGCGTAGGCCCATTCGCGCTGATCGGGAAAGAGTCCCACTGCAAATCCCGCTCGGCGATAATCGTTGGCCACGAACACAAGACCGACACGGTGAGGGATCGTGACCGACTCGCGTACCAGATTTCCGCCGGAATTGAGTGTTGCAAGATAGCCGGACGGCGGCACCATTTGTCCCGCTACAGGTGCGGCGTAGCCGATACCCGCTGTCGACAGTAAGGTCCAAAGTGTCGCCGAGTTGACGGCAGCAGCCGCGGCCCGCGCTGCGGAAATGACCCCGAAGATCCACGTGAACTCGTTCTGCGAGACCTCGTATGACCACAACAGGCCGAGCGCGTTGTAAAGGTTGTAGCTGAATCTCGCGGCATCCGTGCCACGCTGCATAAACAACGCGCCCGCGTGCGGCGTGCCCAGGGTGAGAATGCCCGCAAGAGGATGCGACTTGCTCCATTCCCGCGAGACGATGCCGCCGTTGCTGTGTCCAACCGCGATAGTGTTCGGCGGCAGCATGTAACCACCCTGGTGTTGGATGGCACTTGCTTGCGTCTCAAACGTTTCAATCCACGGCAGACTGGGGTTGTACGGTTGAATCGCCAGCCGCGCTTGCAGTCGAGCGGCCGCCTCGGCCCAGGTGCCGGCGTCGCCGAGAAAGCCGTGCACCAACACGACCGGACGATCCTGTGCCGCCGCGGTGGATTCATGAATCACCGTGGCAACGACGAGCAGCGCGGAGAGGATGCGATTGCGAGTCATGATCATCGCTCCTTCCCGGCGACAACGTTGGAAACCGTCATCTGCATTACGAACCGCTGCGAAGAATGGCCCGGCACTCGTGATTCGTCGCGCCAGACGCGCTGCAAAAGACTGCCGTCGCTGAGGCGTTCGTACTGATAGGTCGAATGGCTTTCGAGCACGCCGTTGCGGACCACATTGATTTCGACCGGAGTGGCCGTGTCGCGTGCGACGAGAACTTCCTGCATCGCGTCACCGAACGGCGTCACGTACTTCTCGAAGCCGCGAAACTGTCCCTTTGGCGGCCCCAAATCGCGGCGCAGGCGCTCGTTGCGATCCGCAACACTGTCGCGCAGAACGACGCCGCGGCTTGCCGCAGCCGCTCGCAACTCCGCGGGAGGCAACCATGCAGCATTAGCGGCGCCTTCACCGACGCGGATCAACTGTCCGTCTTTGTTGAGAATGCGCAGCGGTGATCCATCCTCGTCGAACTCGACGCGCATGCCCTCGTGCGGATCCGGGGTTACCCCCGACAACGCCGCGTTGACTTGGGTTTGGTAGACCACCGTCGTTCGCGGCTTTCCTCCAACCGTCGCACGCGTCACTCGATAATGCACCGCCGGCATCGCGCGAATCACGCGCCCGCCCTCGTCTACGACGCTACGCTCGATGACAACGTCTGCGCTAAACACTTCCGTATCCGGGTTTTCGCCTTGTGCGATTGCCGCCTGCGATGAGGCCTTGACACCCGCGGATATCGCGAGCGCCGTCGCGATAGCCACCCGCGCTCGACGAGCGCATATCGACCCACTGTTCATAACCGCCTCCTCCAATCCGGCATCGCTGTCGATGCCGGCGCTGGAGCGGCGTGTGACCTCGGGACCTCCACCCCGCCTCGCCGCGATTTCAGCCGGTGGCCCCGGCCCATTCCGCCGCCCGCCGCTCGGGCGGTCGGTACTTCAGGTAGTTATTGAGCGTGTGGTACGAGATCCCCAACACCTTGCACGCTTCGCGCTTATTGCGGCCGCAGCGTTCGTGGATCAGACGCGCATAGCGGCTCCCCCACGCCCGCATGGTGTCGCTGTCGTGCACGGACGGCATCAGCACTTCGCTGTACGCCCCGCGCAAGCTCACCGGGAGGTGGTCCAGCCCGATTTCGCCCATTTCGCAGATCGCAATCGCGCCTTCGATCATGCGTTCGAGCTCGCGCACGTTTCCCGGCCAGTCGTAGGTCATGAGCGCGTCGATCGCCGCGGGCGTCATCGTGAGGCGCCCCCGTCCACCGTGCTGCGACAGAAAGTGATGGGCGAGTTCGAGAATGTCCTCCTTTCGCTTGCGCAGCGGCGGGACGGACACGTCGACACCACCGAGACGGTAAAACAGGTCGGCGCGAAACAGGCCGCGCTCGACGAGCGCCGAGAGCGGACGGTTGCTGGCAGCAACGATGCGCGTGTTGACGCGGCGGCGGCTGTGCCCGCCCACGCGCTCGACAGTGAGATCCTGGATCGCGCGCAGTAGCTTGGCCTGCGCGGCGAGCGAAAGCTCCGACACCTCGTCCAAAAACAGCGTGCCGTTGTCGGCGTATTCGAACTTGCCGCGGCGCCCACGCACACCCGTCGCGGTGCGTTCCTCGATGCCAAACAGCTCCGCCTCAATCAGCGTTTCAACCAGCGCCGCACAATTGATGGCGACAAAGGGTCCCTGGCAACGGCGGCTCAGACTGTGAATCTGACGCGCCACCAGTTCTTTTCCGGTCCCGCTCTCGCCCTCCACGAGCACGGTGAAGTCGGTCGTCGCTACGCGTTCGATCCGCTCTCGCAGCGCGTGCATGACCGCGCTCGATCCGATGAGCGGCGCCGCTTCGTCGCGATAGTCGCGGTCGGGGCCGTACTGCAGCTTGGCGAGCCGCTCGGTGTCGAACAGCAGCGCGGCGAAACTCGCCGACGTTTCCAGCAGCTGGCACGTCCACTCGTCCAGGGTCCGATCGGACGGCAGCGACGCCTCCAGGACAACCCGTCGCGTCGGATCCGACAGAGGAATGGGATATGCGATGTAATCCCGTGTCTTGATCGGCTGTCCCGGCCGCAGCGACGAAGTGTTGCTGAGCTCGTTGAACCGCACGCTGCCTGGCGTCAGCACTCGCCGCAACCGCTCGAGCAGCGCGGTTTGCAGGTCGCCACGTCCCTGCGTAACCAACCAGTCTTTGGTCACCTCGCGCACGACCTCGTGGACACCACTGCGGCGGTCCGCACGGCGGTTGCAGATCATCACGCGGTCGGCAGGCATGAGATCCATGTGGCTACTCCCGAGTCGATGTGCCGAGCGAGATACCAAGCTCGATGCCAAATCCGATGCGACTGGCGCTGCCCATTTGGCGGATCGTGTTGCCATGATTCAAGCCTCGTTTTCCGGTCGCGGGGTAGTTGCTACCCGTGCGGTCCGATCGTCATGGGAAGTTCCTACCCGCTACCCGAGCGCGAATCGTTCCAATCCATTGGCTGCTCGAACACGATCGCGGCTTGGTAGCGTAGCGGTTCGAGCGACATGACCCGGCAGCGATCGACACGGGCCGCGATGCAACGACGTGACGGACCGGACAACTGCAACGCCGTTCGCGCGCCAGGTTTGATACGGCTGCCGGATTCGAGCAACGCGCCGCCGCAACTCACGTTGATGAGCGTGACTTCCTGCCCAGGCCGTAGGAGCGCAATCGGATGCCATGGCGTCACTTCCGGCGGCACTCGCACGGCATGCCGCCGGTCGGTTGCGTTTACTCGTCCCGCCACTGCCGGCCGGCCGCGTCGAATCGCAAAACTCGCAGGCGTCCGGTTGCACCGAGCAGGCGCACCGCCATTTGCGGGCCAGTGGGACCCGCGAAATAGAGCGTGCCGCTCGTTGTGCTTCCCAGTGGACTGAACGACACCAGTGCCGTGTGCCCGATGCGCAGTGGATCGGAACCCGCGGGCAGCGTCGTGCCGGTGTCGGGTTCGGAAACGTTCTGGTTAATACGGAGCGCAAACGCGCCGAGATAATCGGACCAGCGCTCATCCTGCGCGATCGGCAGATCGATGCCGCCATCGATGTCGCTTTGCAACACGCCATCACCGTCGCCGTCGGCGTACATGCCGACGCGATCCAGCGTGTTGGGGTCGATGCGGAGGGCAACATGAACGTTCCGTTTGATCGCTTCGACGCGGGCGTGCTGCAGGCGCGCGGCAACGTAGCGCATACCGGCACGGGCGGCGCTGTGCTGACGCGCGGAGTGCCACAACGGAATGGCGATGCCCGAGAGCACCGCCACCAGGCCCGCAGTAAACACGACGTCGATCAGGGCGGCACCTCGTGTTCCAGGTGCGCCCATGTGGTCAACGGTCTCCCGCGCGTTGCGGCGCCTGCACGGTGACCAGCGCCTTCAGTTTCAGAAAACTCTTCTCGCCGATCCCCTTGACGTTCATCAACTCCTCGATCT
>JBKPAJ010000155.1:0-31712 GCA_046726375.1 Acidobacteriota bacterium | reverse complement strand
GAGCGCGCGATGCACGAGCGCAAGCGTGGCACGCTCAAGAGCGGACGATCGGGCAAACGCGTGCGCAGCCGCAAGCAGGCGATCGCAATCGGTCTTTCGGAAGCCCGGCGCGCCGGCGCAAAGGTGCCGCGCAAGCGTGGGGCGGCCAGCAAGAGCCGCAAGAGTGCCAGCGGATCGCGCAAATCGTCGGCGCGCAAATCGCGGAAGCGTTGAGGTCCGGAGGGCGCGACCCGCCGCGCCCTTCGACTCGCTTCGCTCGCTCGGGGCAGGCCCTCAGCCCGCGATGCGCGATAATTGCCGAGATGAATTACTGGAAATCCTTTCCGTCGATCACCTTCCTGTTTTGCTCACTTGCATGGTCATCAGCGATCGCCCAGCGGGAGGGACCCATGATGCGTGCCGGCGGAACGTTTGACGTCAAACTCACGCCGCAGGCGCAGGACGAGGGTCCGTCAGGCGGCTCACTCGGGCGCATGACCATCGACAAACAATTCAAGGGCGATCTCGAAGGCACCAGCAGGGGCGAGATGTTGACGGGGATGACCGGCGTCAAAGAGTCAGCGGGCTATGTTGCCATTGAGCGTGTCACCGGAACGCTCGGCGGCCGTCGCGGCACCTTCATGCTGCAACACCATGGCGTCATGGCGCGGGGCGCTCAGAATCTGACCGTTATCGTCGTGCCCGACTCCGGTACAGGAGACCTCGTCGGGCTCGACGGAAAGATGACGATCAAGATAGACGGTGGCCAGCACTTGTACGATTTCGAGTACTCGTTGCCTCGCTGACGGACAGTGCTGATGCCTTTCAAAAGCCAGGCGCAGCGGCGTAAGTTTGCCCAGCTTCTTGTCAAAGGGGAAATCTCTCCAGAAACGTACGAGGAATGGAATCGCGAAACTGGCGGACGCAGGCTCCCGGAACGAGTCAAGCGGCAGAAACCCGTACGACGGAAGAAACCTGTCACGCGTACCAAAGCGGCGAAAGCCAGGCGAGCGCGCAAGACGCGCAGGCGTTGACCATTCCGAACACGTTCCCCCGCATGCGCCCGATCGACACATCTCGGCTTTTCCTTCGCCTGCCAGACGCGGCGGATGCGCAACCGCTGCTCGACATCCACGAACATCCAGATGTGATCAAGTACGTCGTCAGCAATTCGATGCGTCGCGGGATCAGCGGTGCGTGGTCGAGTGTGGCGATGATGCTTGGCCACTGGCAACTGCGTGGCTATGGCCAATGGACGGTGGTCGAGAAAGCGTCGGATGAAGTGATCGGCCGTGTCGGTCTCTGGAATCCGGAGGGATGGCCAGGCGTCGAGCTCGGCTGGATTATCCGCCATTCCAGGTGGGGCCACGGCTTTGCCACGGAAGCCGCGCACGCATCGCTCGACTGGGCATGGCGCCATCTCAACGTCGATCAGATCATCAGCATCATTCAGGCCGACAACGTGGCGTCGATCCGGGTGGCACAGAAAATCGGCGAGCGGCTGGAAAAGACGCAGCTCGTGAGCGGCGTCGAAGCGCACATCTACGGCATTCGCCGGCCCTGACCGGTTGCCAGCAAACCGACACGACCTGAAAGCGAAACGCGAAATTCAGAACGTCGTCTTTTTTTGTCCGTCGCCGATGTAGCGCGTCAGGAACTCCGCCGTGCGATCGAATGTGTAAAGCCAGCGCTTGTAGAGCAGCGAGTCGTGCACATCGTCTGGAAACACGATCAGCTCGTGGTAGACGTCGTGTGCGCGCAGCAGTTGCACAAGCCCTGTCGTTTGCGCGAAGGCGACGTTGCGATCGTCGTCTCCGTGGAGCAGCAGCACAGGCGACTTCCATGATCCAATAGCGCCGATTGCCGACGACTGAAAAGAGACGCTTTCAGGATCGATTGAGCTGCCCCAGAGATGGACACCGGCGAGATCGACGCCAACTTTGAAGATGTCGGAGTTGCGGGCGAGCGCCTGCGCGGTGAGCACGCCGCCGTACGAGAGGCCCCAGATGCCGATACGATCGCGATCGACGTCGCTCCGCGTTTGCAGGTACTGTCCGGCAGCGAGCACGTCCTTGTATTCCGCGTTCCCGCGTCGGCCTGTGTTCGGCGCTGTGCGGAACGAACGGCCGTAACCGATGCCGCTTCGATAGTTCACTGACATCACAACGTAGCCCTGACGTGCGAGCCACTGATTGACCGCGTACGCCATGTGGTAGAAGTGCATGTAGTGGTAGCCGAGCAGCATTTGACGCGACGGGCCACCATGCACGAACACGATTGCGGCCCGCTTCTCACCCGCGCGTAACCCTTTAGGAATAAAGAGCTGATTGTGGAATTCCACTCCGTCGTCCGCCTTCAACGTCACGTTTTCCGGGACGACATGATCCGCGGCGGGAAAGGTCGCTGCGAGTTTCGGGAAGATGACCGTGGGTGTGCCGCCATCCGCCGAAACAGTCGCAACGGATTGCGGACGATCGGCCGCGGCGCTCAACACGGCAACCGTCTTGCCTGAGGCGAGCGCGGCGGGGTAGGTCTCGATCGCTTCGCCCATCGTTACTTGCGTTGCCTGCCCGCCTGCCGTCGAAACCTTCCAGAGGTGACGCCGATCGATGTCGCCGGCGTTGGTGGCGTAAAACAACGTTTTGCCGTCGCTCGACAGCGAAATGTTCTCGACCATGCCGTGCCCGGGCGTGAGTGCTTGCGGCGCGGCACTGCCGTTGCCCGACACGGGCGCGGAATATACCCGAATCCACTCTTCAGGCTCTGCCAGGAACACGACGTGTCTGTCGGCCCACTCGATCCTGTTCACACGATCGAACGGGTCGTCAGCGACCGATGAAGCGCGCATTGACCCTGAGCTTGCGGGCGCGTTGTTCGCCGGAGCGTGCCAGAACTCCCGCGCCGGCGTTTCGATCGACCCGTCTTCGCGCGACAGGCCCGCCGGCACGTCGGCGACCCAAAACGACAGCGTGTAACCACCTTTGAACGTGGCACGTGTCATGCCGGGGATGGACGATTGCGGCGCATCGGGCGGTGCGCCACGACCCTGGCCACCGCGTCCTCCACGACCCAACCCGGCACGGCCGACCGCGGGCCCCGGAGGATTGCCAATGCCGGTGCCGCCCTGCTGCGCCTGCAAGCCGAATGGAGTGCCCGGACGACGAATGAAGGCGATCTGCTTTCCGTCGGGCGACCATGTTGGGCTGCTGTCGTGATCGACGCTCGGCGATACGTACGACACGGAGCGCTTCTGCACGTCGTAAATCCCGATCAGCGTGTGATCGCCGCGGTCGCTGAGAAATGCGATGCGGGTTCCGTCGGGTGACCAACGCGGCTCACTGTTCTGTCCCCATGCGGTGATGAACGGCTTGTCGCTCCGCCCGTTCGCCGCCGGCGCGGTGTCGCTGATCGCTGCACGATAAACCTGCCCTTCTTTCACGTAGAGCACAAAGCGTGCATCCGGTGACAGGAACGGCTCGTCGCCCTCGGCCACTTTCCATGCCGCGCCACCCGCAGTGCGCGCGGCCCAAATGGTGCGATCCGCGCCACTTGGATTTGATATGGGATTCGCGACCCATCCAGCGCGATTGCGCTCGTGACCGCGGACAAAGACGATCGTCGAACCATCGTCAGACACGCGCAGGTTCGTGAGATCGACGCCGTCGTCGTCAAGGAAGCGCGTCAGTCGCACCGGCGCAAACGCCGGCGGTGCCGCGGTGTAGATGTTCCGCATCCCACGTTCGTACGCCAGCCACGCAATGCGGTCGGCTTTTTTCGCCGCGACCAGCTCGTACGGGTAACCAGGACCGATGTAGTTGTCGATCGGCGGACGCGCCTCGCCTACGCGCGCGGCAGACCGCTCGACGCGGCTCGAGGCAGGCGCGCTTTGTGCGACGATCCCGCTCTGAGCAACTGCCATCAGCGCCAACAAGACGAGCACCAACATTGAGACGCGACGGGACATGCGAAGCCTCCGTGAACAGATGCAGGAGAGTCTACCGTAAGCTAGCAGTCATGGCCGAGAACACCTGGAACGCTGTCGATCGGTATATCTCGAAGCAATTGTTGCCGCACGACGACGTGCTCGATTCAGCTCTGCAGGCGAGCCACGCCGCGGGGTTGCCAACGATCAACGTCGCTCCCAACCAGGGCAAGCTGCTCATGTTGTTGGCGCGCATCCAAGGGGCGCGGCGTATTCTCGAAATCGGCACGCTGGGCGGTTACAGCACAATCTGGCTGGCGCGGGCGTTGCCGGCGGATGGACAACTGGTGACGCTCGAAGTCAGTCCGACACACGCGCAGGTCGCGAAAACGAACATCGCGCGCGCCGGGCTTGCGGCGGTCGTCGACATCCGCATCGGTGCGGCGCTCGAAACCTTGCGGTCGCTCGCAGCGGAGGCGCCAAAGCCATTCGATTTTGTGTTTATCGACGCCGACAAGCCGAACACTGCGGCGTATTTTAAGCGGGCGATGGCGCTGACTCGCACCGGGAGTGTCATTGTCGTTGACAATGTGGTGCGCAAAGGCGCGCTTGCCGACGGCAAGTCCGCAGATGCCGACGTGCAGGGTATGCGCCGCTTCATGGAGACGCTGGCCGCGGAGCCGGGCGTGATCGCGACCGCCATTCAGACGGTCGGTGTCAAGGGGTACGATGGCTTCGCGATCGCTGTGCGGACGTAACGCAGATGGAACGCAGATAGAAACGCAGATGAACGCAGATGGAAACGCAGATGGAGCGCAGATAGAAACGCAGATGAAATGCAGATGGAAACGCAGATGGAGCGCAGATAGAAACGCAGATGAAACACAGATAGACGCAGATAGAACGCGGATGGAACGCAGATAAGAAGGGGGTTGCCGAAGGATCGTGGCGAACCGAAACATGTGACTCGGCGCGTGGGCGATCTGCAGTGGACGAGCTCACGGCAAGATCGAAAACGGCAAGATCCCAAACCAGCAGCTGCCGTTAACTGTGCTTCATCTGCGGCGCTCTTTATCTGCGTTCATCTGCGTCTCATCTGCGTTCATCTGCGTGTCATCTGCGTGTCATCTGCGTCTATAACGGCAGCGTGAACATCGCGCGCGCGCCGCGGGCGTCGGTGCGGTTTTCCAGTTTCAGCGAGCCGTGATGCGCTTCGGCGATTTGCCGGCACAGCACGAGACCAATTCCCGAGCCGCCAGGTTTGGTGGTGAAAAACGGCACGAAGAGGTTTGCCGTATTCGACAGTCCCGGTCCCTCGTCGTCCACCCAAATGTCCACGCGTTGACGTGTGCGGCGCCATCCGACCGTCACCGAGCCTCCGCCGACTTCGAGGCAGGCATCTGCGGCGTTGCGAATGAGGTTGATGAACAGCTGCTCGATCTGATCGGTGTCAACAGACACGGTGAGATCGGGTCCCGGCCGTACGTTGACCGGCACGCGCGTTTCGAGCCCGGCGATGCGGACAAGCAGCGGCTTGAGAACCACGGGGCTGAGTCGCGGCGCGGGCAGTCGCGCCAACCGCGAATAGGCGGCGGTGAAGCGGCTCAGCGATTCAGTGCGCGACGCGATCACCTGCAGCCCGCGTTGCATGTCGTCGCGCCAGTCTTCGGGCGGCGGATTTCGCTGCAATAGCGTTTCGAGGCTGCCCGCAATCGATTTGATTGGGCCGAGTGAATTTCCGAGCTCGTGACCAATGACGCGGATCAGTCGCTGCCAGGCGAGGCGCTCCTGCTCGCGCAGCGGACGGCTGACATCCGACAGCACGAGGAGGTCGTGTCGCAGCCCGCCAAGGCGGAAGGTCGTCAAGCGTACTTCCCAGCGTCCCGCGCTGCCGCCGGGCAGTGAGATGTCCACCACGCGCGGCGCATCGCCGAACCATTCGCTCACACCCAATTCATCCGCCGTACGACCGAGCATTTGCTCCATGCTCCGGCCCATGAGCCGTTCGCCCGTGCGGTTGACGATGCGCAAGCGATGTTCGGAGTCGAACGCCAACACGGCGACATCGATCTGCTCCATGACGGTGCGAAGAAGCGCCGTTGCCTCCACCGCGCCGAGCCGCTGCTCGTGCAGCGTTTCGGCAAGCTCGTTGACTTCGAGCAAGACCGCGTCGAGGGGATCATCGGGATCGGTGGTGCGTCCGCGAATCGAAAAGTCGTCCTCGCGCATGGCGGCGAGCAGATTCGCGAGCGTCTGCAGCGGCAGCACCACGCGACTGCGGAGCGAGCCGGCGAAACCGAGCATGAACCCAACGATGATGACGGTCAGGGTCCACTGGACTTTCGGGGTGTAGTCGCCACTCCAGAGGATGATGAGAGACGTGAGCGCGCCCGGCAGGGCTCCGAGCAGGGCGTATCCGAAGATCTGCTGATCGTGGGTGAGCCTTCGAGGCACGCGACTAAAGCTTATATCGCTCCAGACGGCGATAGAGCGCGCTGCGGGAGAGGCCGAGCGCACGTGCCGCCTGACTCACGTTACCGTAGCGGGCCATGGCTTTCTTGATGAGAAACGCCTCGACGTCCTCGAGGCTCATGTCTTCGAGCCGTGCGGTGCTGGTCCCGTCGCTCTTCAGGCCCAGATCACTGGAGCGAATGGTGTTGCCTTGCGACATCAACACGGCTCGTTCGACTGCATGATCGAGCTCGCGAACGTTGCCCGGCCAGCGGTGCTCGAGCAGCATCTGCATCGCCGCCGGATCGAAGCCGGCGACGTTCTTTCGGTAACGTTGCGCATGTTGCCGCAGGAAATGACGCGCCAGCAGCGGAATGTCCTCCCGGCGGTCGCGTAACGCCGGCAGGTGCACTTCGATCGTATTGAGACGGAAGAGGAGATCCTGACGGAAGCGGCTGGCTGCGACCTCCGCGTTGAGATCGGCGTTGGTGGCGGAGATGAGGCGCACGTTCGCCTTGCGGGTCTTCGACGAACCGAGGCGCTCGAATTCGCCCGTCTCAATCACCCGCAGCAACTTCTGCTGCTGGTTCAACGGCACGTTCGCGATTTCGTCGAGGAACAACGTGCTTCCTTCCGCGAGCTCGAAACGGCCGACGCGATCCGACTTTGCGTCGGTAAAGGCGCCTTTCATGTGACCGAAGAGCTCCGACTCGAAGACGCCTTCCGCCATCCCGCCCGCATTGACGGTCACGATCGGCCGGTTGGCGCGAGGCGAGACCGCGTGCATCGCCTGCGCGACGAGACTCTTGCCAGTGCCGTTTTCGCCGGTGATCAGCACGTTGGCGTCCGACGGGCCGACACGCGCAATGATGTCGAGCACCGGCCGCATCGCAGCCGACTCGGCGAGCAGCGGCGAATGACCGTCCGCCATCAACGCCTGATTGGCGGCTTCGAGCTGACGACCGCGCCTGATCGCCCGGCCCAACTCCGTTTGCGTGCGGACGATCGAGACCAGCCGTTCGTTTTCCCAGGGCTTCTGGATGAAGTCCCGCGCACCGCGCCGCATCGCCTCGACCGCGACGTGCACCGATCCCCAGGCCGTCATGACGACCACCGGCAGCGACTCGTCGGCGACGTGAATACGCTGGAGTAGATCGAGACCTTCTTCGCCCGACGTGGTGTCCCGCGTGTAGTTCAAGTCCATCAGGACCACGTCGTAGTCCCTCAGCTCGAGCGCCCGCATCATTTGCTGAGGAGAGGATGCGGTGTCGATGATGTAGCCCTCGGGCTTGAGCAGCAGCCGCAGCGCCTCGAGCACGTCCGGCTGGTCGTCGGCGATGAGGACGCGTGGCGCCGGTTCAGCCCGGTGCGATCCGCTTCGTTGTGCAGAAGTGTCAGCCAGCATTGCCTTATTCCGAGCGTAGTGTGACCACCGGATCGACGCGCGCGGCCCGGCGGGCAGGCAGATAACCCGCCAGCAATACGACCACGACGAGCAGCCCGACCGTGCCCGCGAACGTCACCGGATCGATCGGTTTTACACCGATGAGCGCGGCTGAGAGCGCGTTCGAGAGCCCGGCCGCTCCGGCAAGGCCCGCCGCGAGTCCCCACAGCGCCGGCTGAATCGCGCTCACGACGACAGCGCGCACCACATCGCGACGCGTACCGCCCAGCGCTAGTCGAATTCCGATCTCGCGTGAACGTTCGCCAACGATGTGCGCCATGACGCCGTAGATGCCAACGGCGGCGAGAAACAAGGCGATGAGCGCCATCGCCGCCAGCAACTGGCGCGCGAAGTTGAAGGGGCCCATTGCCAGGCTGACGACCGTGCGCATTGTCCGTTGGTCGTACACAGGCTGGTCCGGGTCGATCGCCGCAACCGCCGCACGGACAGCGGCAACAACCGATGGATCGCCGCCGGTTTTGGTCACCAGTGTCATTGATTGTGACGCTTGCTGCGCTTCCGGGAAATACACCTCACCCTGCGCCGGCTGCGCCGGACCGTTGTGCCGCACATCGGCTACGACCCCGACGATCTCCGCGACGGTGTTCGGACCTCCGACCCGCAGCCGCTGGGCGATTGGGTTCTGACCGGAGAAGTATGTTTTGGCCACGGTCTCGTTGATGATGATGACCGGCGGCTGTTCACGCGTGTCACGCGCGGCGAACGCGCGGCCCGCGCGCATCGGAATCGCCATCACCGCGAAATAATCCGGAGTGATCGTTCGATACCCGACATCCGGCTGCTGCTCGCGTGCAAAGGGCGGCCGCCCTTCGATTTGAAATGACGTCGTCTCGTTGCACTGACACAACGGCGTGATGTTCACGGCCGCAGCGCCCTTCACACCCGGCAGCGCCGCGACATTCGTCACAAGCAGATCGTAAAAGCGCGCCACGTGATCCGCGGTCGGATACTTGGCGGCTGGAATCACGAGACTCGCCGTTGCGACGTTCTCAGGGTTGAAACCGAGATCGGCGGACAGCGCGTAACGGAAGGAACGGAGCGTCAATCCTGCGCCGATCAAGAGGATGACGGCGAAGGCAACTTCCACAGCGACGAGCGCCTGGCGCCTGCGATGGCGCTCTCCCGACGATCCACGCGCACGCTCCTGCAGCGCGGGTAGAAGATTGCGGCCTGCCGCCTTCACCGCCGGCAGCACACCGAATAGCAGCGCGGTCAGAAGCGAGAGACTCGCAGTAAACGTCACCACCGTTCCGTCGACGCCAAGCCGATCGAACCCGACGATGAAACGCTGCTGCGCGGCGGGAACGAGCGCAGCCAGCGCGCCGACGCCCCACACGCACAACAGCAGCGCAAGCAGGCCGCCCGCGCCCGCGGCTACGAGGCTTTCGACAAAGAGCTGCTGACGCAAGCGGCCGCGAGCCGCGCCTAGCGCGGCGCGCACGGCGAGCTCTCGCTGGCGTGCCGAGCCGCGCGCGAGCAGCAAATTGGCGACATTGACACACGCGATTAACAGGACCAGTGCCACTGCGGCGAACAGCACCATCAACATCGGACGAATCGTGCGGTTCGCGTCGGCCACTAGCGGCTGCACGTTGCCGCTCCATCCCGCATTGGTGTCCGGAAAGCTCGAAGAAAGCCGCGCGGTGATGGTTCGCACTTCAGCCACCGCCTCGCTGCGATCGACACCGGTTTTCAACCGGCCTGTGACGAGCAGGAAATGGCTTCGGCGGCTCGTCGTCCACTGCTGCTGCGTGTAAGCAAACGGCATCCACATTTCCGCCGGCGCTGGATACCGGACGCCTTCCGGCATGACGCCGACCACCGTGCGCTTAACGCCGTTGACGCTGATGCGCTGGTTGAGGATCGATGCATCTCCGCCAAATCGCCGCACCCACAATCCATGACTCAGCACGACGACATCGTCACGTCCCGGCTGGTCTGCGCCGGCGACGAAGGTTCTCCCCAGCAGTGGAGCTGCCCCCAGCGTGTCGAAGAAATTGGCGGTAACACGCATTCCTTGGACGCGCTCCGGGCGATCGCCGCCCGTGAGATTGATCGTCAGCCAGGCATGCGCCGCGAGCGATTCGAAGCTGTGCGACGTGTTGCGGAGATCCGTGAAATTGGCCAGCGAGAATTCGTTGTGATCGTTACGACCGGCAGGCGCAACCTCGAACACCGACATCAGCCGGTCCGGATCCTTCAGAAACGGCATCGGATCGAACAGCAGTCGGTAAACGCCCGTGAAGATGACGCTGTTGGCCCCGACGCCGAGGGCGAGCGTCAGGATTGCCGAGAGCGCGAAGCCTGGTGAATGGCGCAGGGAGCGCCAGGCGTATTTGAAGTCGTTGAGAACCGAGTCCATGAGGGTGTCCAGTTCAACGTTCAAAGTTCAAAGTTCAAAGTTGAGTTGGATAGTATGGAATTTCACTTTGAGCTTTGAACTTTGAACGTTGAACTCTTCATTAGTCATCCACGATCCAACCGTCTTTCAACTTGATGATCCGCCGCCCATACGACGCGTTCAGTTCCGAGTGGGTGACCTGCACGATCGTCGTACCTGCTTCGTTGAGCCGTTTGAACAGCTCCATGATTTCGCGGCCCTGGTCGGTGTGCAGGTTGCCCGTGGGCTCGTCGGCGAGAATCAGCGTCGGCTTTGCCACGACCGCGCGTGCAATGGCCACGAGCTGCTGCTGACCGCCGGACAACTGATTCGGGTACAGGTCCTTCTTCCCGACGATGTTGAACCGATCGAGGATGTCGGCGACCATGCCTTGCCGCTCGGACTTCTTGACGTCGCGATAGGAGAGCGGCAGGTCGATGTTCTCGTATACCGTGAGGTTGTCGAGCAAGTGGTAGCTCTGAAAGACGAAGCCGACATGCTGCTTCTGCAGTCGCATGCGATCCTTCGCCGATAACTGGTGCATGGGGTCTTCGAAGAGCCAGTACTCGCCTGTCCACGCACTGTCATGCATGCCGAGAATGTGCAGGAGCGTGCTCTTCCCGGCGCCGGACGGTCCCATGATGGACACGAACTCGCCCTGCTGGATGTCAGCATTGACGCGGCGCAGCACCCACGTCTGCGACAAGCCGTGACGATAGCTCTTCTCGACGTTTCTCAGTTTGATCATGACCAGTCAGTATGCCGCATTCACTCCGCGCGCAGGGCGGTGATCGGATCGACATGCATCGCGCGCCGGGCCGGCACGTAGCAGGCGAGCGCGGTGATGACGAGAAGCATCACCGCGAGCGAGACGTACACCGCGGGATCTGTCGCGCTGATCGAGAAGAGCAACCCTTGAATGAGGCGGGCGACCGCGAGCGCCCCGGCAATGCCTATGACCACGCCGATGACCGCCAGCCGGAGGCCACGCGAGACGATGACGCGCGCCACCTGCAACGGCGTCGCGCCGAGCGCGATCCGGATTCCGATCTCCGGGACGCGTTGCGTCACCGTGTAGCTGATCAGCCCGTACAGCCCTACCGCGGCAAGCAGCAGCGCAGCCGCGGCAAACGCCGCCACCAGAACCGCGCGGAATCGCGGCTGGCCCGTCACGTTGTCGAGCACGCGCTCGATCGTGCTGACCTCGTCGATCGGCAACTCGGGGTCGAGTGATTTCACCGCTTCTCGTACGGCGCTGGCGACAGCGGCTTCGCCTGCATTGCTGCGAGCAACGACGGACATGAACGGCAGCGTGAACTGCGACAGCGACAGATAGAGGGCGGGTCCGACACTGGCTTCCAGATCGCTGCGTTTCGAATCGGCGACGACCCCCACAACCGTCAACCACGCGTTCGGATCGTCCGTTCGCCCCCCGAGGGCAATTCGTTTGCCGATGGGGTCCTGCCCCGGCCACTCACGTTCGGCCATGGTTCGATTGATGACGATGTAGCCCGGCCGCTCGCGCGTGTCGGAGAACGACAGGTCGCGACCTTTGAGCAGCGCCAGGCCGACCGTCTCGAAATACCCCGGCGATACGGAGTTGAGCTCCGCCACGCTGCGATCGGCGCGCGAGCGCGGCGGGGCGCCTTCCACCTGATACCCACCGACGGCGTTCGATCCGCCAAACGGGGAAGGAAAAACGAGCGCCGCGCGTCGCGTCACGCCATGGGCTTTGACGCGCTCGTATAACTGCTCGTAAAACCGTGCCCGGGCGGCGTTGTCGTACTTGGCTTGCGGCAACGGCACGCTCACCAGCACGAGGTCTTGCACTGCGATCCCCGGATTGACCCCGCGCAATCGCGCAAAGCTCGTAAGCATCAGTCCCGCGCCAATCAGCAACACGAGCGAGAGCGCGATCTCGGTGACGACCAGCGCACTGCGGAGGCTGGTGCGAGCCGTGCCGGTACGGCCGCCATCCTTCAGCGCGTCCACGACTTGCGCGCGAGCCGACTGCATCGCCGGAATCAACCCGAACAGTACCCCGACACACGCTGTCGTCACAACGGTGAAGGCCGCAACGCGCGGATCTACACCAACTTCGCGAATGCGAGGGATCGACTCCGGCGCGACTGCCAGCAGGAGATCAACGCCCCAGTACGCGACGAGCAGGCCCAGGACACCGCCCATAGCCGCCAGCACGAGGCTTTCAGTCAGCAACTGGAACAGCAGCCGCCTGCGGCTCGCGCCGAGCGCGCTTCTCACGGCCAGCTCACGCCGGCGACCGGAACCGCGCGCGAGCAGCAGGCTCGCCACATTCGCGCACGCGATCAGCAGCACGAAGCCAACTGCGCCCAGAAGGATCAAGAGTCCTTTGCGTACGTCGCCGACGATCGATTCCTGCAACGGCACGACCGTTGCCGCTTCGCCCGCATTGGTCTCGGGATACTGCTTCGCGAGTTGCTCGCCAATGGCGCGCACTTCTGCGCGCGCTTGCGGCAGGGATACACCCGATCGCAGTCGTCCAATTGCATTGAAGTACTGCACCTCGCGCTCGGTGAGCAGGTCGCCTTCGATCGCGACCGGCACTGTCGGGACCTCGAGTGGTGCCAGCATCCACAAATCCACTCTGGTCGGATGCACGAAGGTTGCGGGCATCACGCCCAGAAGGGTCGTGACCGTGCCGTTGAGCCGAACCGTCTGCCCGACGATGTCGGTCGCGCGGCCGAACTGCCGTTCCCACAGCCGCTCCGAAATCACAGCGACTCTCGTGCCGCCAGGACGATCCACCGCTTCGCTGAAGACGCGGCCGGCGAGCGGGGGGACGCCGAAGATGTCGAAGAACGCGCGGGTCGCTTCAAGGGCGGTCAGGCGGACGGGATCGCCGCGGCCCGTCAAGTCGACCGGTTGCTCGCGGTAGGCGGCCATAGCCTGGAGCGAGCGACTCTGGTTTTTGTAATCGAGATAGTCGGCCGGCGAAAACGCGAGATCAGATTCGAAGTTGGGTGAGGAGCGTGAGACGCGGACGATGGTTTCGGGTTGGGGATAAGGCAAGGGACGAAGCAGAATCCCATCCACGACGGAAAAGATCGCCGTCGTCCCTCCAATTCCAAGTGCGAGTGTGATGAGCGCAACGACTGTGAATCCAGGCGCCCGCACCAGCGACCTGAAGGCATAGCGGAAGGCCTGACCCACGCTCACCGCCAGTGCCGCTTAAACGACCGCGGCGCTTTCTTCGACAACGCGGCCGTCAAACAGATGCACGCTGCGATCGGCGTGGGCGGCATACCGCGGGTCGTGCGTGACCATGCAGATCGTCGCGCCCTGCCGGTGCAGTTCGCGCAACAGGTCCATCACCGCTTCGCCGTTTTTCGAGTCGAGGTTGCCAGTCGGCTCGTCCGCCAGCAGGATCGACGGCTGACCGCCAACGGCACGCGCGACCGCCACACGCTGCTGCTGACCGCCCGAGAGCTGCGACGGCAGGTGCTTGGCGCGATGGGCCATGCCCACGCGTTCGAGCGCCGCATTGGCGCGCTCACGCCGCTCGGCCGACTTCATGCCGCGATAAATCAGCGGAAGCTCCACGTTCTCGAACACGGTCAGGTCACCAATCAGGTTGAAGCTCTGGAAGATGAACCCGATCTCACGGTTGCGCACCCGCGCGCGCTCCGAGAGCGAGAGGTTCGCGACGTGATTGCCGTTCAAGAGATAGTTGCCTTCGGTTGGCGTGTCGAGCAGTCCAAGAATTGCGAGAAGCGTCGACTTGCCGCAGCCCGACGGGCCGGCGATCGCGACGTATTCGCCCTGTGCAATCTCGAGGTGAATCCCTGCAAGGGCGTGCGTCTCCACTTCGTCGGTGTAGAACACCTTCTTGATGCCTTCGAGCTTGATCAGCGGCTGCGTTGCGTTCATCGTTACTCCTTGAAGGCGGGCCTAAAACGCCCGCCACTACATTCCGCGGGGCAAAGCCCCCGCTTACACCTTCACCCCTAGCGCAAACGAATTCGTTCGAACGCATCCCACGTCGACATGTCGGACAGGATGACCTGATCTCCTTCGCCGAGTCCCTTGACGACCTCGATGGTGTTCACCGAGCTCTTACCGAGCTGCACCTGGACCCGCGAGCCCTCTCCGGTGGCTGGATCGACCTTGAAGAGGCCGACGGTGCTCTGTTCCTGACCAAATGCCGGACGGCCGACGGACAGCACGTTGTCGAGACGCTCGATTTCGATCGTGCCGTCCACGCTGAGGTCGGGGCGCGCGCCGCGCGGCAGCTCGCCTTCGAGCGCCACATCAACCGTGACGGTGCCTTGCTGCGCCGCCGGATCGATGCGGATCACTTTGCCGTCGATGATGCCGTTGCGCGTGTCGACTTGCGCGCGTTGTCCGATGGTGAGGTCGCGTGCCTGCGTTTCGGCGATGCGCAGCTCCGCCTTGAGACGGGTTGGATCCGCCACGCGTGCGAGGTTCGCGCCTGGCGCAATCTGCTGACCCACTTCGACGGGCACTTGCTCGAGCACGCCGTTCATGCCGGCGCGCACACGCAATTGGTTCACTTGCTGCGACCGCAGATTGTAAAGGGAGCGCAATTGATCGATGCGCGCCTGCTGCGACTGCAGCTGTGCCTTGAAATTCTGTTCCGCGACCTGCAGGCGATCCTGTTCGATTTTGTTGCGCGTCGCGAGCGATTCGGCTCGGACTGTGGACTGCTTCAATGTGAGGTTGGACACGAGACCGTCTTTGGCGAGGTTCTCGTTGACTTCTTTATCCAGCTTCGCGGCTTCGTAATCGGCTGCGACGGTCGCCGCAACCGAGCGTTGCGTGAGCCGGTCGGTCATCAGGCGCGCCTGCAGACTATTCAAGTCCGCTTCTGCGGCGCGCAGCTGGTTTTCGGCATCGATGAGCTGCTGCTGCAACTGCGGGTCGGAAAGTTCGAGAATCACGGTGTCGGGCGTCACAATGGCGCCTGGCCGAATGACGATGCGCTCGACACGTCCCTGCGTTGCGGCGGGAACCCAGCGCCGCGCCTCGTCGACTGGAAGCAGCGTGCCGAGACCGCGGACTTGTCGCAGCATCGACCCGCGCTTGACCGTATCCACCCACACGGTTGCGCGCTCAACGGTCGGCGCCGCCGGTTTCAGGCGCGCCAGCACCACCGACACCAGGCCAATCACCAGGACGCCGGCGACGGCGAAAGAGATCCGGCGCAGCTTTTTCTGGCGCGCCACCGACGCGGGTCGTTGAATGTCCATTCGTAAGTTCCCGTTCTTAGACGTTGGTTAAGCGCTAAAGGATGCCAGCCTTGCACTCCAAAGGCTGTGCCATGACGAGGATATCAGGCAACACCTTGATAAAACGAGAGTTAACCTGCTAAGGTTCCGCCGTTTTTGGCCCACGGTGTTCGTTTTTGGGATTGCCCACCGCCGCAGCGAACAGCTCTGGATCAGTTACGCCCTCAGTCACCACGACGAGGGCCCGCGAGGCCAGACCGAGCCCGAGATGCTGCTTGACGTTCGACAGCGCCGGGTCCCGCATGATCGCGATGAGGCCGCCGAGCGCGGCAGCGCCGGATGCACCAGCCTTGATGCGCGGATCACCGCCTGCGCCCGCCGCGAGCAGCCGCATCGCGTCGATCGCCGACAGATCGTCGATTGCGACATAGGCGTCAACCGTCTGAAGCACGTGCTGAATCCAGCCCGCGAGACCTCACCGCAGCGAAGGCCGGTCATCACGGTATCGAACGGTCCTTTGAGGTTGTTTCGCATATTCGCGTTCGGAAAAGAGCGTCGCCGGAATTGGCCGTCGATTGGCCGGAACAAAGGCAAATGCCACGTGTTAACGCATTCGGGTCGATTTTCTTGCTCAGATCGCGAGATTTTCAAATGTGGAGATTTTCAAATCGAGGGATCTCCAGATTTACTCCACATCTCCAACTCTCAAGCTCTCAAAATTCAGCGAAGTGGCCTTCCTGCTATCCACACTGCCTGAATCGACCGCGTTGCGCGAATGTCCTGCAGCGGGTTCTCTTTGAGGACGATGAAGTCCGCCGCAGCGCCTGGAACAATCGTGCCGATCTGACCAGCCTTGCCGTGGCATTGCGCCGCGGTTCCGGTCGCCGACACGATCGCCTGCATCGGCGTGAGACCTGCGTCCACCATCATCTCGAGTTCGAGATGCTCGAAGAACCCCTGAAAGCGCCCGGGCGGTCCCGTGTCGGTGCCCATGGCGATGCGCACGCCTTGATCCGACAGCGTCTTCAGGTTCTTCTTCGCGGTCTCGAGCGCTTCCTTGTAACGCAGGCCCTGTTTGTAACCACTGCTGGCCTGCACTTCGGCCTGACGCTGCGGGTCGGTGATCTGCTTCTTGATGGCGTCGGCCTCGGCGCCAAGTCCGCGCGCAAAGAACGGATCGTTCGCCCACGCCGGCGTCGAGCCGTAAACGAAGGTCGAGACTTCGCGCATCAGCGTGGGCGAGTAACACGCGTTCCGCGCTTTGAGCATCGAAATGAATTCCGCGTCGACGGGAACGTCGCGCACGCTGTGCGCAATGAAGTTCGAGCCCGCGGCGAGCACTGCCTTCGCGTCAGCGAGGTAGAAGATGTGTGTGGCGATCGGCATTTTCAGTTCCTGCGCGCGGGCGATCGTTGCGCGCCATACCGCCTCGGGCATCTTGCGCGAGCTGCCAAGGTTGTCGTCGACACGAATCTTCAACAGATCCGGATGCATCGCCGCGACCTTGTCGGTCATCGCGCGTGCGGCCTCGGGTGAATCGCCGTTGATCACCGGACCGGCCAGGAAGATGCGCGCGCGATCGAGGGTGCCGGAGCTCTGCTCGTCGCGCAGTTGAAACGCGGGGTCGGGCTCGTCACCGAGGCTGAACACCGAGGTGACGCCGTACTGGGCATATGTTTTCGCTTGTCGCAGCACGTTCTCGCGCGTCCCGCCGTTGGGGTCGGTGCGCATGCCGATCACGTTGGTGAGATGGCCGTGTGCGTTGATCATGCCGGGCATGAGCGTCATGCCCGTGAGATCGACGCGCTCGGCGCCTTGCGGCACCGGCACAGTGGCCGCGGGCCCGACTTGCGCAATTTTGCCGTCACGCACGATCACGGTGCCGCCGTCGATCACGCGACCGGCGCCATCGATCACCCGCGCACCAACCAGCGCCGTCGTCTGTGCAGCGGCGGACATGGCCGTGATGAGGATCAAGCCGGAGACGATCGAAACCACGATTTGCGCTCGGTGTTTCATGGCGCCAAAGAGTATCAGAGAACATGGGGTAACATCAGCGCCGATGTCCGCCCTGGCCGTCCTCGTCGCCGATGACGATCCGGTGTCGCGCACCGTGGTGGCCGCGATCTTGCGCCGAGGCGGATACGCGGTGCGCATGGCGTCGGACGGCGCCGAGGCGTGGAACGTCTTGCAGACGACGAAGCCGCCTCCTCTTGCGGTCATCGACTGGATGATGCCGGGCCTCGACGGCCCCGAGATTTGCCGCCGATTGCGAACGCTGGCGACGCAAACGCCCACTTACGTGATTTTGTTGACATCCCGCGACGCGCCGGCCGATGTCGTGGCGGGGCTCGAGGCCGGCGCCGATGATTACGTGACCAAACCTCCGAAAGAGGATGAGCTTCTCGCGCGCGTCAGCGTCGGCGTCCGCGTCGTCAAGCTGCAACAGGCACTGGCCGATCGCGTACGGTGCCTCGAGGAGGCGCTCTCAAACATCAAACAATTGCAGGGTCTGCTGCCGATCTGTTCGTATTGCAAGAGCATCCGCGACGACCAGAACTACTGGCGTCGCGTCGAAAGCTACCTCAGCGAACACTCCGGCGTGCAGTTTTCTCATGGCTTCTGCCCCGACTGCTACGAACGCTACGTCAAGCCGCAGCTCGAGGAGGCCGAGGCCAGGCAGAACGACCGCCCAACGTGAGAACCCCGGCACTCGATCCTGGGTTATCGACAGCCTCCGACAGCTCAATCAGGACGGCGAGCCCGACGTCGTTCGGCAGGTGCTCACGCTGTTTTTGAGTGACGCGCCGACGCGTATGACGGCGATCGCGGAGGCCGCCGAACGTCGCGACGGGCCCGCGCTGCAGCGTGCGGCGCACAGCTTGAAAGGCGCCGCTGGAAATATCGGCGCCAGTGCGCTGCAAGCCTGCTGCCGCGCGCTCGAAGCGGCAGGTCGGAGCGGCGCGTTCGCTCAGGCGCCGGCGTTCCTCACTGCCAAACGGCGCGAATTCGAGCGGGTACGCCTCGAAATCGCCCGCCTCCTCTGAGTTGGTATGATCGACAGATGCTGACGCAACGCTATCCCGACTCGTTCATTGCCCCGATGCGCGAGGAGCTCACGCGCGTCGGCTTCGAGGAACTTCGCACCGTGGAAGCGGTCGATCAAGCCGTCAAGCGGCCCGGCACGACGCTCGTGGTCGTCAATTCGATTTGCGGCTGCGCCGCAGGGAAGGCGCGGCCGGGCATTGCGCTATCGCTGGGCGGGCAGGTGCGACCGGATCATCTGACGACGGTATTTGCCGGAGGCGACGTCGAGGCCACCGAGCGTGCCCGGTCGTACCTGGCGCCGTATCCGCCTTCTTCGCCATCTGTCGCCCTGCTGAAGGACGGCAAGCTCGTTTACATGATGGAGCGGCGCGACATCGAGAGCCAGCCGGCGCAGGCGATCGCTCAGCGGCTGGAAGAGGCGTACCGGCAGTTCTGCGCATGATCGCCGAGCATCATCGAGAATGATTCACGACGCCCTCGGCAGGCCGCTCGCCAATCTTCGGCTCTCTGTCACCGATCGTTGCAATTTGCGGTGTCAGTACTGCATGCCGGAGCAGGAGTACGTGTGGCTGCCGAAGGAAGACATCCTTCACTTCGAGGAGATCGATCGCCTCGTTGACGCCTTCCTCGATCTCGGCGTCAATCGCGTCCGCCTCACGGGCGGAGAGCCTTTGCTGCGCAAGGACCTGCCGGTTCTGGTCGAGCGACTGGCGGCGAAGGATCGCATCGCCGATCTCGCCATGACCACCAACGGCGTGCTCTTCGCACAGATGGCGCGGGATCTCAAGCGGGCCGGCCTTCACCGGGTGACGGTCAGCCTCGACACGTTGCAGCCGGATCGATTTGTGCGGCTCACGCGCGTAAACGAGCGCGATCGCGTCGTTGCCGGCATCAACGCCGCTGCCGACGTCTTTCCCGGATTCAAAATCGACATGGTCGTGATCAAAGGCATCAATGACGACGAGATCGTGCCGATGGTCGAGTTTGCGAAAGCGCGTGGCGGCGAAGTCCGCTTCATCGAGTACATGGACGTTGGCGGCGCCACACGTTGGAGCTGGGATCAAGTCACAACGCGCGCTGAGATGCTCGCCGTACTTGCCTCGCACTACGGCCGCGTCGAGGCGATCGACGAGCAGTCGTCAGCGCCGGCGGATCGCTTCCGTCTGCCGGACGGAACCGTTGTGGGGATCATTTCATCGACGACGGATCCGTTTTGCCGCGCGTGCGATCGGAGCCGCTTGACGGCTGACGGGATGTGGTACCTGTGTCTTTATGCGACGCGCGGCACCGATCTGCGCGGGCCGCTTCGCGCTGGCGCATCGAGCGCGGAGTTGGCGGCGTTGATTTCGCGGGCTTGGAGCAACAGGCAAGATCGGGGGGCTGAAGCGCGCCTGGCGATGAGAGATCGGTCGTCCATGATTCCGATCAGCTCGCTGAAGAAGGATCCCCACCTCGAAATGCACACCAGAGGGGGATGAGTTCGCACGCGCACGTATTGTCCGGGCCCGCAGGACAGATTTGCGTTGCGAGATTGCCGGGGAGGCCTTGCGATCCTGGATCGCCCTTGTCACCTTATCGCCCTGCGCGCCGGGGGCACCGGGCGCGCCGGCCGCACCCGTCTCGCCTTTGGGGCCGGGATCGCCCTTGCGACCGGGATCACCCGTGTCAGCCTTCGCGCCCGGGGGCGCCGGGATCGCCTTTATCGCCCTTCGCGCCCGGGAGACCAGGATCGCCTTTATCGCCCTTGTCGCCTTGATTCCCTTTGTCGCCCTTGGGTCCGATCGCGCCGACCGCGACCACGAACGCACTCGAGCACGGCGTGCCCACACCGGTCGAGACGTGAAGCAGATAGCTGCCCGGAGGGAACTGTGGCATCGGCGTGATGAACTGCGTGCCGGCCGCGTTGACCTGTAGGTTGGTCAACAGCGATCCTCCGAGAGAGGCCACAGGGTTGTTGCCGAAGTTTCACGCCTGACACGTGCACCGTGCTTCCATCAGCGGAAACCTCAGCCGCCGCGATCACGAGCTGCTGCGGAGGCATGGTCTGACCCGGTCCCTGGCCGTTGCCGTTGCCCTGGCCGGCGGTGCTACTACTACCGAAACTAAAAGTCACTAGGACGGCCAGTACAACGGACGCCGTAGGACGCCGGAAGAAGTACATGACCAACTCCTTGGTTGGAGGATTCGACGCCATGCCCGACGGGTGAGCAACGGTGTACCAGCAGAGGTGCCAATTCATGCAATCGCTGCAAGCTCTTGACGGTCGGGGGATGGACTCTTGCAACGAAGAGCGACGAGTTGGTGGGGGGCGCCCGATCGACGGCGAGTGTCACATTACGGAGCAGTACCGTGACGATCCTCGTGGACCGATTGAACAGGACGGTCACTCGGCGCCGCGCGAAACTGTCGAATCATCATGTGCATCGAGCGTTCTGATTGTGTCTCGAGGGCCTTTCGGGCGCTGGACCTATTACACCGAACCCGGAGCGTAGTCAAGGGATAGCGCAACGGCGCGAGCCGCGCAAAGGCCGCCCGTTTCGCACATACAGTCGGATCACTTCGATGCCCGGGATTCGCAACTTAAGTGAATTGAGGGGCTAGAACATGCGCAATCGCATCCGGTCGTGGGGAAGAAACGGGTGTGATGTGATCTGCCCGCCGAACGCCTGATCCCACCGGCCGGGCAGGGACGTTCCACAAGACGGACACGTGCCATTCGCGGTTACGTGATACGCCCTGATGTAGTACCCGAATCGCTCGATCAGCATGGCGTCGCAGCTCACGCAACGAGTGTGCTCCAGACCGCCGACCATGCCGGGCAGATTGCCGGCGTAGACGTACTTCAGGCCGGCGCGTCTGCCCAGAGCAGCCGCAGCGATCAATTGTGCCGGCGTCGTGTCCATCGGATCGGTCATGCGATAGTCCTGATGAAACGCTGTCACGTGCCACGGGATCTCCGGTGAAACCGACGCGATGAATTCCGTCATGCTCGTAAGCTCGCCTTCGGAATCGTTGAAGCCAGGCACGAGCAACGTCACGAGCTCCACCCACAAGCCGCGCGCGTGCAACGCACGGATCGTGTCGAGAATCGGCTGAAGGCGGCCGCCAAGCTTGCGGTATTGCTTGTCGTCGAAGCTTTTCAGATCGACTTTGTAGAGATCGATCCACGGCGCAAGATACTCGAGCACCTGCGGCGTCGCGTTACCGTTCGACACGAATCCGGTCGCGAGCCCGCGTGCACGCGCGGCTTTGAATACCGCAACGCCCCACTCGACGGTGATGAGCGGTTCGTTATACGTCGAGACGACGACCCGCGCGCCTTGCCGTACCGCGTCTGACGCGAGGTCGTCTGGTTCGACATCACGCGGCGGCGCAACCGCGGCCGGGTCGCGCAGCGCTTGCGAGGTGACCCAGTTCTGGCAATAGGCGCAATGCAAATCGCAACCGAGCATGCCGAAGCTGTAGGCGAGCGCGCCGGGCCACGCATGAAAGAACGGTTTCTTTTCGATCGGATCGCACTGCACCCCGGCGACGTATCCCCACGGCACGCGCAACGAGCCCCCCTCGTTGTAGCGAACCTTGCACACACCAACCGCGCCGGGCGGAATCGGGCAGTCGTGGCCGCAGGCGTGACAGCGCACCCAGTCGCGGTCGAGTCGATCGTAGACATCTCCCTCGCGGGTCTTGGCGCCGAGCACGTCGGCGAGCGTGGCCATTTGTCTATTTTCGCGCGTTGGCGCCCGCAGGTAAATTGACCGGCTGATCCATTCGTAACTGCAATGATGCGCCTAACGGGCTGGGTCGCGCTTTGTGTTTTCGTCGCCGGCTCCGCTTTTGCGCAGGATCGCCAGGTATGGGTGAGGGTCGAGGACCCATCGGGAGCGACCATCCCAGGCGCGCAAATCATCGTCTTTTCCGGGTCGGACGTCCTCGGCGATTACGTCGCGGACATGAAGGGTCTGGCGCTCGTGAAGCTCGGGGCGGCCAAAGAGATCCAGCTGGTCGTGTCTGCCCCAGGATTTGCCACAGCCGAACAGGCGCAGCTGATCGGGGCGCGGCCGCCGCAGCAAATCACGGTTCGCCTCGAGATCGCGACGATTGAGACCGACGTCAGCGTGTCAGCGACGCAGGAGGAAACGGGCGGCCTCACGCAGACGCTGAGCCAGGCCGAAATCGATCAATTGCCCGACGCGCCCGACGAGCTGTTGCGGATGCTCGAAGACATCGCCGGACCGGGCGCCGTGATTCGCGTCGACGGGTTCACATCGGATCGTCTTCCGCCCCGCGATCAGATCGCGCGCGTCGTCATCCGTCGCGACGCGTACTCAGCGGAGTTCCATCAAGTGGGTCAGGGTCGCGTTGAGATCGCAACGCGGCCGGGGGTCGATCGCTGGCGCGGCAACGCGGGAATACTTGTCAGGCCCAGCGGCTTGTCGGCGCACAACGCGCTCGCACGCACGTCAAAGGCCGGCACGCTGACGCGCATGAACGCATACCTTGCGGGACCTGTGGTTCGCAATCGCGTGTCGTTTGTCGCCGAGGTACAGGGCGCTTCCTCCGAGGACACGCGTGGGATCTCCGCGCTTACTCCCGGCGGATTCTTTGTCGCAGCGCTGCCGCAGCCGTCCGACAATCTCGAGGTCACGTTCCGCACCGAAGGGCTCATCACGCCGCGCACGCTGTTTCGCGCGTCGCTCGAGCGCGGCAGCAATCAACGCAACAATCAAGGCATCTTGGAGCTCGATCTGCCGGAGCGTGGATACCGGCGCGAAGAAGTCGAGTATTCCGGACGCTTATCGCTCGAAGGCGGGCAGCGCCGGCCGTTTCACGTGCGCTTCCAGTACGAGCAGACCCGCACGACGTCCACGCCGGATACCTTCGCGCCGGCCGTCATCGTACAGAACGCGTTTCGCGGCGGCGGCGCCACCGTACAGGGATCGAATCGCTCGCGCGTGCTGATGAGCGACAACATGTTTACGCTCATGACGCGGCCGTACACGCTTCGCGTGGGCGCCCAGACGCAATGGAACTACGCCGAGCAGGGGCAGCTCAATAACGCGCTAGGGAGCTTCACGTTTACCGACCTCGATACCTATGTGGCGGGCCGTCCCGCGACGTTTACACAGCGCGTCGGCGCTCAACCGCTCGCGTTCTGGGTGGGGCAGGGCGCCGCCTTTGCCCAAGTCGAGATGACCACGCGATCGCGATGGTCGTTCGGTGCAGGGCTGCGCTACGAATGGCAGACGGGAATCGATGACCGTGGCGCCTTGGCGCCGCGCGTCGGCCTGACGCGGCAATTCCGCCGCGGCCAAACGAATTTTCGCGCAGGATACGGGTGGTTTTATGGCTGGATGCCGACGCGCATCGAAGAGGAAACCATCCGGCTGGCGCAAGGATCAACCGAACAGGAAATCATCATTCGCGATCCGGGTTATCCGGACGCGTACGGTCAGGGGACGCCGTCGACGCGGCGTGATCCGCCGACACGGCTCATGCTCGCCGACACTGCCGAATTGCCGCGGTTTCAACGCGTATCGATCGGGATCGATCATCAGATTCGCCAGGGTTGGCGCGTCGGTTTCGAGTCGTTCTATCAGCACGCCAGCAATGAATTTCGTTCGATCGACGTGAACGCGCCCATCGACGGTGCGCGCCCGAATGTGGAGTTCGGTCGTATCCTGCTGGTGCAATCGATCGGCCGTTCCACGTTTGCGGGCGTCAATGTCGACCTGTCGTTGTCTCCGCGGCGTGGCATGTTCGGCAACGTCCGCTACAGCTACTCGCGCGTCATGAACGATGCCGACGATGCACTCACGGCGCCGCCGCTTGGCACCTTCGACACGGAATGGGGGGCGTCGCGCGGCGACTCGCCGCATCGCGTCAACGGCAACATCGGGGGACCCGTCGGACCATCGGCGTGGGGACTCAGCGCCTCGATTTACGGCCGCTGGACGTCGGGGACGCCGTATAACGTGACAACGGGCCGAGATGAAAACTTCGACGCGATCTTCAACGATCGGCCTCCGGGTGAGGACCGCAACGGCCGTCGTGGAGCGCCGATCGCGCAGGCCGACATTCGGCTTGGGTGGACGATCACCGGTCGGACGGTGAGTGGGCAGCGGGGGTTCTTTGGCCAGCGTGGTCCGGGAGGCGGGCCGCCTCGCGGGCCTGGTGGACCAGGAGGACGAGGGCCCGGCGGACCCGGTGCTCAGCGCGAACCGAGCAAACGGCTCGAGATGTATTTGTTCGTGATCAACGTCTTCAATCGGGTCAACTACGGTTCGTACGTCGGAGTGCTGACGTCGCCGATGTTCGGTCTGCCCAGTTCGGCGCAAGCAGCGCGTCGCGTCGAGCTCGGCTCCCGCTTCTCCTTCTAGCCCCTCAATTCACTTGTGTTCGCAATCGTGGCATCGAGCCGATTCCAACGCTCGGGCCGAAACCGACATTGTTCGAGCGTTTCGCGCCGTTGCGCTCCGAATTCAAGTGAGCTATGCGGTTAATACACGGCGCGCGCAGCGTGCGTTGTCTTGTGTGTGAGCGCGAAGCGCGGGTCGACCGCGCAGTCGCCACTCACCAGCCCCGCAACATGGCGTCCAACCGCCGGCCCGTGTTTGAAGCCGTGTCCCGAACCGCCACCTGCTATCCACACGTTTGGCCACGCGGGATGTCGATCGACGATGAAGTCGCCGCTCGACGTGTTCTCGTATTGGCAGATGTGACCGTCCACAAAGGGCGCGTCGCGCAGTCTCGGGAAACGCGTGCCCACCCACGCGCGCGTGCGCTCGACGAGCGCATGGTCGACCATACGATCGTGCGTATCAGGATCGATCGCCGCTCCATGCCGGTCGATGCCGATCTTGAAGCCGCGCCCATCGAAGTCGGGAATTCCGTAGACGCCTGCTTGAAAATCGATCCAGACCGGCAGCGCCGCGAGCGAGAACGCGTGATCGTCGGCAGGCACGCCGTAGTGCAGCACTTCTTGTCGCGTCGGGCGGATACGCGCGCCAACCGCGGATGGAAGAAAGCGGGGTAGCCACGGACCGCACGCGCAGACGACAACGTCGGCTGAGAGCGGCTCGCCGCTGAACAATCGCCACTGCGGCGCTGTTTGCCGCTCGTCGGGCGGAACGACGCGGGCAACGCGGTACTTGATCGACGCGCGACAACGCATCAGGTCAACGAGCGCTTGCAGCGCTGTCCGCGCGCGAATGACGCCGGCGTTTGGCTCGAATAGGGCCAGCTCGATGCCGCGGGGATCGATCTGTGGGAAGCGGCGGCGAACGGCATCCGCATCGAGCTGCTCGTTAGCGATGCCGAGCTGCGACAGTGTGCGATGTGTCGCGTGGATATAGCCGTCGCCAGCGGCGCCCATGAAGAGGGCGCCGGAGGTGACCACGAGCTCGCGACCCGCCTCGCGCGACAGCCAGTGCCAGTCGTCGAGCGCCGCGGATGCCCATTGTGAGTAGATCGCATCGGCGCCGTACCCGCATCGGACCACGCGCGAGTGATCTGCCGAGCTCGCGCGAGCGTTTGCCGGTCCGTAAGCGTCGACGAGCGTGACGCGGTGACCCGCTTCGCTGAGAAACCACGCGATCCATGCCCCAAAGGCACCCGCGCCGATGACAAGGGTCTGCATCAATGAGATTTACGATTTCTGATTGCTGATTGCAGATTGGATTGTTGGATTTGGGATTGGGATCTGGGATGTGGGACGTGCGCAACAATCTGCAATCTGCAATCTGCAATCACAAATCCTTAAACTTGGATGACCTAACCAGGTTTTCGCATCTTCTGCAGCAAGTCGCCCAGGCGTCGGATCTCTTCGCCATACTTGGCCCAGTCGCCGGCGCGTTGCGCGGCGAGCGCGCGCTCGTAGGTCGCTTGTGCATCGGCGGCGAGCTGCTGCAGATTGCCTTCGCTTGTACCAGGTGCGACAGGCGCCGCAGGTGCGCCAGGCGCGGCAGGTGCCGGGCCCTGCTCAGGCGCCGCGGCTACTTGCGCTGCGCTGGGTGCCGCTGTTGGTCCACCAAACAGGCGGGTGAGGCCGGCGTCGAGCGTGCGCTCCATGACGATTTGATTCTGGTAGGCCACGATGACGCGCGTGAGCTCCGGGATGCGGCCCGCTTGCGCACGCAGATAGAGCGGGCGCACGTAGAGCAGCGACTCCTCGATCGGAATCACCATCAGCGTTCCCTGGATCACTTCGGATCCCTGCTGGTTCCAGAGCGTAATCTGCGGTGAGATCACCTGGTCCTGGTTGATCCGCGCAACGACTTGCCGCGGACCAAAGACGAGTTTCTGCTTGGGGAACTGAAACACCATGAGTTGCCCGTAGCGATCGCCGTCGCTGCGCGCCACCATCCACGATGCGAGATTGTCACGGTTCCGCGGGACGAAAGGCAGCATTTGAATGAATTCCGCGCGCTGCTCGCCTGGCAACTTCATAATCGTGTAGTACGGCTCCATCCGCACGGTATCAGCACCACGATCGATGCTCGGCACCTCCCACTGATCCTCTTTGTTGTAAAACACGCTCGGGTTCGTCATGTGGTAGGTCGAATACACCGCCGCTTGCAGGCGGAAGATGCCTTCGGGGTAGCGCACGTGGCGCCGCAACCCTTCGGGCATCTCCGACAACGGACGAAGAAGCGTCGGAAACACGTGCGTCAACGTCTGCGCAATAGGGTCGGTGGGCTCGGCGAGATAGTAGGTCACCGCACCGTGATACGCGTCGACCACGACTTTCACCGAGTTTCGGATGTAGTTGATGTTGTTCGTCGAGGCTGTCGAGTACGGGAACCCGGATGAAGTCGTATACGCATCGAGAATCCAGAACAATCGTCCATCGTCGATGACTGGATACGGGTCTTCGTCATACGTCAGGAACGGTGCAATCTTCGCCGTGCGCGTGCGGATCTCGCGGTCGAACATGATCCGGCTCTCGGGTGTGACGTCGTCGCTCAGCACAATCTGATACGCCCTGAACTGCAGCGCGAACAGCACTTTTTTCAGAAACGAGTTGAGCTGAATGCCACCTTGACCGTCGTAGTCGGCGTAGACGTTGTCATCGCCCTTCGGATAATGGAACTCTCGGGCGCGGGTGCGGACAATCGCGTATTCATTCGAGAGTTCGCCGAAGTAGATGCTCGGCTGCACGATCGAAATGTCGACCGAAGACACCGGCGGCAGATCGCGGATAAAGAGGACGGGCAGACCCTCTTCGGTGACCTGGTTGACCGGCCCCAGCGTGAGCCCATGGCCGTGGGTAAAGACCAGCCGTTCGTTGATCCAGTTACGGCTTGGCAACGCTGCTGGATTCAATTCGCGGACCGAAAGCATGACTTGGCGAATGCGCCCGCCAATCTCATAGCGATCATTGTCGACGTTCTTGAAATCGTAGTACGTGCGGATTTCCTGAATCTGTCCAAACGTGTCGAGCAGCGGTTGGTGATCCCACAACCGCACGTTGTCCAATGTCTCGCGGTTGCGCTCGACGTCGGCGCGGGTGAGCGCCGCGTCGCCGGTGAGCTCGCGCTCTTCGATGCGGTCGAGCGCAAACCCCTGGCGCGTAAACGCAATGTTGTGCGCGATGTAAGGCGCCTCGCGCACCTGCTCGTTGGGCGCGACGAAGAAGCGCTGGAGCACGGTCGCATAGATGCCGCCGCCGATCGCCGCCAGCGCGTAGATTGCCACGGCCGCCGCAAAGGCCAGGCGCACGCGAGCGAATGCGTAGACGAATGCGAGGACGGCACTCAGGATCGCGGCCCCCGCGACGATGAGCGCCGCCGGCATGCGGGCGTGGACGTCGGTGTAGCTGGCGCCCTGGATAATGCCCGACGGCGCGATCAACTGCCGTGACTGATCGAGCCAGGCGCCGAGCGCGAGCACCAGAAACGCGCATCCTGCCAGCACCGCTCCATGCCGCCGCACGCTCGGCCCCATGCGGACGCCAAACGGTGTGAGGGCGAGCTCGCGAGCAAACGTATAGAGTGCCGCTGATCCTGCCGCCGCCAGCACCACCAACGCCAGGGCGATGCCCCGTACGAGATCGAGCAGGGGGAGCGTGAACACGTAAAAGGCGGCGTTGCGCCCCAGCAGAGGGTCCGAGACTGCAAACGGCTGCTGGTACCACCACGTCAGCACCTTCAGCCACTGCGAGCTCGCAAACAACGCAACCAGGAGCGCGGCGATCGCCGCCGCGAGGGTGGCAAGCGGCCGCAGCTGATCGCGTGTCGGCAAGACGATAGTGAACCCTTCGCGGGTCGTGAACGATGCCGGCGCGCTGCTTGCCGCCTTCAACGCGTAGCGAAGGTGTCCCCCCAGCCACGCGAAGGCGAGTACAAACGCGACCAGGCCCACCCCCCACTGCGCCGAAATCGTTCGCAGGAAGACTGGCCGATAGCCAACCTCGCCAAACCACAACCAGTCTGTGGCGAGCGTCGTCGTCGACGGCAGCACGAAGAAGAGCGCGACGAACGCGAGGATGAGCAGCGAACGCAGCCGCACACTGAGATTCTAGTCTTTCCCGCGCATTCGTCTGAGGTCGTGGCGGTGGCGCCGATCGGGACGCGATTTGGCTGCCGTCGTCGCCTTGAAGAGCCGCTCGAGCCGGCGCATTTCCACCTCCTCCGGTGACGGCGGCGGCGTCCGGTCGTGGTAAAGCATTCGTGCTTCCGCCCTGGGCAAATGCCTGTCGGCGAGCGCGCGCACGACCACGGTTTGCCGCCGCCCCAACGGGCGCGTAATCACGAGCTCGTCACCGACGCGCACGTCGCGATGAGGTTTCGCAGGACCGCCGTTGACCACTACTTTGCCGCCTTTGCACGCTCGTTGCGCCTCGGATCGCGTTTTGAACAGGCAGGCGACATCGAGCCAGATATCCAGGCGGACGGTGTCACTCACTGTCGGGGACGACGAACTCGCGCTCGGGATGATGCACAGTCAACACCGGGCAGGGCGCTTTTCGCACCACGCGTTCGGCGACGCTGCCCATCACCATGTGCCCGAGCGGGCCGCGGCCGTGCGTTCCGATCACGATCAAATCGATTGCGTGATCGTCCGCGTACTTGAGGATCTCGACGACCGGGTGACCGAGCACGGTGGCGACCGCTGCCGTGTATTTCGTGCGTTCGTCAGGCGTGAGCGTCGTCTCGATCCGCGTCTTGGCGTCGCGCACCCATTCCTCCTGCAAGGTCGCGAGCGAGAAGCCGTAGGCCTCGACCGCCCACGGCTGCGCAAACGGCTCCTGCACGACGTGCAGCACGTGCAGGGACGCGCCAAAGGCGGTCGCGAGCGCTTTGCCGTATCGCAGCGCCACATCGGACGTTTCGCTGAAGTCGGTTGGCACCAGCACGGATTTGAGCGCGATCATCAGGCACCTCTCAGAGCGGCGGATTTCCGGCAACGCGCGCGCATCACGATCGCCGTGTGTCTATTCTTTCATGTCTTTTGAACAACTGGTCGATGGCACCCAAGTTGTCGTGGAAACGCTCGCGACTGTCGCCTGAAGTGAATCTCCTGGCCGTGTCCCACTACATCCAGGCGCTTTCGCGAACTCCGGCTTGTTGCGGCGGGACTCATCACCGCAGTGTTTCCGGAGGCTGGCTTCGAGGAACAAGTGGAAGCCGTCGCGGCGCGGCTAGCCGCAGGTCCGACCGCCGCATACGCGGCGACGAAACGGTTGATCAATCAAAGCCTGCAGGCAGATCGGCTCGACGTGCATCTCGACATCGAGATCGACGAGCTTGCGCGGAGCGCCGACACCAGCGATTTCCGCACCGCGCTCGGCGCGTTCCTGGAAAAGAGACAGGCAGTGTTCGAAGGGCGCTAGCGCGATGCACGAGTTTTCGATCGTTTCGTCGCTGATGGAACGGGTTGAGGCCGAGGCCACACGGCGGTACGCCGGCAAAGTGCTGAGTGTAGGCGTGAGTATCGGCGAGGCGGCCGGCGTCGAGGTGGAGCTGCTCGAGACGGCGTACAACATCCTCCGCAAAGGAACGATTTGCGCCGACGCGCCTCTCCGCGTCGAAAAAGTTCCTGTGCAATGGGCATGCGCGCGCTGTCACTCGGCGCCTGCGCCGGGCGCACGGCTGATGTGTCCGGCGTGTGGTGTTCCGGTGCGACTGGTAACCGGCGATGAAATCATGCTCGATCGCATCGAGCTGGAGGTACTGTGATGTGCGACGTCTGTGGATGTGGAGACAAGTCGGTGTCGATTGATGTGCACGACCGAATTCTGGCGGGCAACGAACGTCGAGCGGCGCACAACCGTGAACACTTTCAGCATGCGGGCGTTCTGGCGATCAACTTGATGGGTTCTCCCGGCGCCGGCAAGACCGCCGTGCTCGAAGCAACCGCACGCGGCTTGACACGCGTGCGGCGCATCGGCGCGCTGACGGGAGATCTGGCGACCGATAACGACGCCAATCGCTTGAAGGCCGTAAGGGTTCCCGCGCTATCGATCACGACAGGTTCAGCATGCCATCTCGATGCCGAGATGGTGCACCACGCGCTCCATCATTTCCCGTGGTCGAAGCTCGATTATCTGTTCATTGAAAACGTCGGCAACCTGGTGTGCCCTGCGGTCTACGATCTGCGACAGGCCGCGAACGTCGTGGCCCTCGCGATTCACGAAGGCGAAGACAAACCGCTGAAGTACCCGACGATGTTCCACAAGGCGGACCTGGTCTTGCTCACGAAGGTTGATCTCGCGCCACACCTCGAGATCGATATCGAGCTCATCGAGGAAAACCTCACGCGTGTCATGCCGGCACCGGCGGTCCTGTGGATCTCCGCAAAGACCGGGGAAGGGATCGATGGTTGGGGCGCCTGGCTCGAGGAGTGGCGTCCCGTGAAGGTCGACGCGGCGTAGAGCCCGGTCGCTCGCGGGTCAGGCTCCCGGGTTTCGGGGATGATTGCCGAAAAGCCGGCAGCGGCGCCGTTTGGGCGCGTCAATCTTGCAAGGCAATCTCAAGATCCGCGCGCTTCAGCTGGTATCCATTTTGCCCGCAGGCCGTATGGCGTGTCCAGCACGGTCCCCCCAGGTTGAAGCACCGGCAATTCTCCGTCTTCGATCGCATCCCAAACGCGTGCTGTTGGTCGGCAATGCGAACGTCGGCAAGAGCGTGATATTCGGGCGGCTCACCGGCCGCTACGCGACGGTGTCGAATTTCCCCGGTACCACCGTGGCCGTCACACGCGGCCACGTCACGATTGACGGCGAAGTGTGCGAAGTCATCG
>JBKPAJ010000154.1:0-21521 GCA_046726375.1 Acidobacteriota bacterium | reverse complement strand
AATCGGCCCAACGTTCAGCAGCGACGCTTGGCATTGAAGGAGGAGCCATGCAGTTTTCTCGTCGAGCTCGATCGTGTCAATCCAGGGAGTACGCCAACGCCGGAGCGTGGCCGGACGTTCATTTCAATCCCGCGTTTAGTGACGTACGCTTGCCTTCCGGTGTTTCCGTGGGGGCACAGTTGCGATTCAAACTGAAGGGCATCGCCATTACCGCAACATTTGCTGTAGTCGAGCAGCGTCGTGAGTTGACCTGGGTGGGCCAAGCATGCGACCGAGGTCAGAGTTGCTCGTGACGCACCATTGCGTTCGCCAGGGTCGAGATCAGCGTGGCGAACGTTTCCTCCTGATCAGGAGCGTGGTCCGGATTGACCTCTGTGATCGTCAGCGTTGCGAGATTTGGCGCCGCGAAGAGTCCACGGAGGATTGTTGCAAGCTCTGGAAGCGTGAGACCGTCCTGCCGTCGAACGTTCTCGGCGATCGGAAAGGCCGAGAACGACAGGACATCGACATCCAGATGGATCGCCAGGCGTTCGAATGACTGACCCCACTCGACCGCGCGCCGGATCGCTGCCTGGGGGTTGCCATGGACTTCCTCCAGCTCGATGAGCCGCAGTTGACGCGACGCGACCGTTGCCTTTTCAGTTGGCGTCTGGGTGATCGGGTCGACGCCAAGATACAGGATGTCGTCATCAGACAACATCGGACGTCGCGGACCTATCGAGCTAAGCTCGCGGGCAGCCCCCGTGACATCGAGCAGGTGTGCGACGCCGGTCCAATCGAGGGCACCGTCGCTGGCGGCGGGAGGATTCAGGTCCGTGTCGAGATCGATGTAAATCAATCCGACGGCCCCGCGCTCTCTCTGGGCCCCAGCGACGGAGCCGACCTCGATCGTGCAGTCACCGCCAAGAATCAGTGCCATCTCGCCCGCATGTAATGCCTCCGCGACACGATCGGCAACGCCCTGCGCGACGCTGACAACCGCCTCCAAATTCATCGTCTTCGGACGCAGCGGGTCAGGTCGCCAGCGCAATCCCGTGACATCGCCGGCATCGCGAACTTCCCATCCAGCGCGCCGAATCGCCTGCACGATCCCGCGCGCACGAAAGGCTGCGGGCGCCTTCTCCTGGCCGGGCGCGTACGCTCCCGCGCTCGTCGGTGCTCCGATTAGGGTGAGTCGGCAGTTCATAACAGCAATATAAGCAGGCTCGCTTGACGGTTCAATACGTACGTGCGTATTATTGGATATGCCAAGACCGTCTGTTCGCGATCAGATCGTCGCCGCCGGATTGCGCGTCATGCTGCGCAAGGGCTACGTCGGCGCCGGCGTCCGCGACATCGTCGCTGAGGCCCGGGTACCGCAGGGGTCGTTCACAAACCACTTCCGATCGAAGGAAGCCTTCGCTGCCGCCGTGCTCGACCACTACTTCGAGCACGTGAAGGATTTGATCCGCCAGACTCTCGAGGATCGCGAGGGCACGCCGCGCGAGCGATTCGAGCGATATCTCGATCTGATTACAGAACGTCTTGAACGCGACGGCTTCGCTCGTGGCTGTCTCATCGGGGACTTTAGCCTGGAGGCACAATCGAGCGAGCTGCTCCGCAGCCGACTCAGCGTGATCTTTGCGGAGTGGCGCACCGCCTTCGCAGCGTGCATCGCCGAAGCGCAAGCGACTGGACTGGTTTCCTCCAGCTTCGATCCAGTGGAGCTGGCGGACTTTCTTCTTGCGTCGTGGGAAGGTGCGATTTTGCGAATGAAAATCGACCGCGACCCGGCGGCTCTTGAGCGTTTCAGAACGATCGTCTTTCACACTATTTTCAGGGAGAACAACATTGAGCACCAACAACGACATCACACTTCCGCATCGCAAAGTGCTCGGCTCGAGCATGGCGTATCGCGGGGTCGGAAGTCCCGCCGGTCCCGTCGCACTGTTTCTGCACGGTAATCCGACGTCGTCGTACATCTGGCGAAACATCCTCCCTCGTGTGTCGCCCGTCGCGCACTGCATTGCCCCCGACCTCATTGGCTTCGGCCAGTCCGGCAAACCCGATATTGAATATCGCTTCACGGATCACGTTCGGTATCTCGACGAATTCATTGCGGTCTCGGGGATCACAGGGGCTTACCTCGTGGCGCAGGACTGGGGAACAGCGTTGGCATTTCAGCTCGCGGCACGCAGGCCCGAATTCGTGAAGGGACTGGCGTTCATGGAGTTCATCCGGCCGATGCCAACGTGGGCTGACTTCCATCAGAGCGACGCGGCCCGGGATCTCTTTCAGAAATTCCGGACGCCGGGCGTCGGCGAGCGGCTGATTCTCGAGGAGAACGTGTTCGTCGAGCGCGTCGTGCCAGGCTCAGTCGTACGCCCGCTCAGCGATGAGGAGATGACAGTTTACAGGACGCCGTTCCCGACCGCGCAGTCGCGCCGCCCGATCTGGCGTTTGCCAAACGAACTGCCAATTGAGGGAAAGCCGGCAGACGTGCATCAGATTCTCGAACGCGCTCACGAGGCGCTGAAAGCGTCGCGATATCCCAAGCTGCTGTTCGTCGGAGATCCCGGCGCACTTGTCTCGCCGGCCTTTGCTGAGGCCTTCGCTCGAACACTACAGAACTGCACGATCGTTCGGCTGGGAAGTGGTCGTCACTACTTACAGGAGGACCATCCGGACACCATCGGCCTTGCTGTGGCGGGCTGGATTGCTCAGGAGGAGAGCCGCAGGAAAAGCGAAGCGGCGTAGTTCGCGTGTCGTCGCCGCAATTCGGCGAGAAGTGAATAGATCGGTAACGACTAGCTTGGCGAACGTGAAACGGGCGAACATCAAACTCGAGTGTCACTCGCCATCAACTCGCTCGACATCATTCCTGGCTCGGTGGGCACCATCGCATTTGGGAAGTACCGTTCATCGGATTATGAGGTGCACTCGGGTGAGTTCATTCCTGCAATGGCCACCAGAAGAGGCTCACGCTGCCCGCTCGTGCCACGGGCTCTCGTTGTGCGCCCGAGCCCACAAAAAAACAAGGAAGATGCCGTTACCCGCGCCCAGTCGTTGTATCGTTAGCCCGTGATTTTAGGGCCCCGCAGTCATCGGGCGAGACCGAAGGCAAGGCCGAAGGCGACCTGGTGGACGTTCGCAGAAGTGCGAGCCGTTCCGTCGACGATGGTGATCTCCGGCCGCGCATGACCGAACTTGTAGTCGAGTGTTGCCGACAGCCGCCCGACCAGGCGCAGGTCGATGCCACCTGCGAGCTGAAAGCCGAAACCTCCGCGCTCGTACTGCTCCCTGGACTGGCCACCAACCGTGCTTTCCGCGTGCGGCAGCATCAGTCCGGCGCCTGCCCGCGCAGTCAGCGCGATGCGCGATGGCAAGCCGCGTGAAGCGTGAGCGATCGGCACCCGAGTCAGAAGGTTCACGAGCGCGAAGTTCATGCCGTGCGACATGGCGTACCGCTGTACGAATGCGTCCATGGCGATCGTCGTATCGACCACTGCGCCGCCGCTACGCCCCGCGACCTGCACGGTCCGTGAGGTGTCCGCATACAGTTTTGGATGCACCCACTCGAACTCAACGCCCCAGCGCCTGCGTTCGCCGAACAGGCAGCCAACACGGAGACCGTAGTACTGCGGCGACTGAAATGGCCGGGCGTTGAACGTCACGTCGCTGAACTCGAGCGATGTGCCGATCGATGGCTGCTCGATCGAGACTGACGCGGGCATGGTGTGATTCGTGCCCAGGTAGCCGGCCACGTACCACTGGGCACTGACAGTTCGCGGCCACACCAGCAGCATCGTGCCGACCGTCACGATTGAACGCACCACTGCGCCAACCCACCCTGGCGAAGGCCGGACGCCGTGAACGGTTCGGGACACCTGGGCCAACGTACGGGCAAGCGTGATTTGGTTCCTTGAGATTTGCGCCCGGCGAGCCATAATCTCCGGTACCGACTGATTCTCGGGGTTTACTGCGCGGATCTTCTGCCGATGAGATGCCCTCGCTGCGGTTGCGCAACATCTGGCACTGGAGCGCGATGCTCCTCGTGTGATGAACCGCGTCCCACGCCTTTGACGGTGTCGGTCCTGTCGTCGGACGGGACGGCGACTGGCTATCCTCCATCCGTTTCCCACAGGGAACAGGAAACCTCCGTGACAGAGCCGGCCTCACCGGCTGTGCTCCGCAAAAAATCATGCTACCCGCTCAAGGCGGTAGAGCACACGTACTAGGGCACGTGCTTCAGCACGTAGAGAACCAGCATTTATGTCGCTCAACAACATCAAATCACGATCAACCTACACGCCCCACACCTCGGCAGCGGGCAGGAGGATCCCGAATGGGTGCGGAAAGCCGGGGGGCACAAAGAAGGCGATTTCCCGAGGCGCGCTCGGCTGCGAGATGTCTGCGACCCGCACCCCGTCGCTGTACCACCAGCGATAGACGGTCGAACCACGCACGAAGGGGTTGTGGATGCTGAACTCGCCGTCATCCGGATGACCCGAAAGAGAGTTCGGTGTTTGGAATTGTCCGACCTCCACAGGGGCAGCCGGATTCATCACGTCCCAAACCCGCAGGAAGCCCCAGACAGAGTCTCCGGAGCCGAGCGGGCTGAAATCCGCATCCGCGGTCAGCAGCAAGTTATTGCGCCGCGCTAGGAAGACGGAGTGAGTGTAGTTCCTCTGCGCCGCAATCTCTTTGCTCCGCGATTCTGAAGCAGGTCTCAAACTCAACAAGAATCATTCACGGCGCGTTGACGTCTTCCTCCAGGTCGAGACCGAGTTCGGCGAGCCCGGCGAGGAGCCTTGGTGGCCCACTTCAATAGGATTTCATGAAGCCGGTCACGATCATCAACCGCCTGTCAGTCAAAGCCGGAAGGATGGACGAGTTCATCGACGCCCAGCGGCGCTTTGGCGCCGCGTTGATGAAGCAATCACAAGGTCTCATCGGCGGCCGTATGTACAGAAGTCTTGATGGCACGTCCGTCGTCCTGGTGAGTCAGTTCGAATCGCTCGCCGCGCAACACGAAATTCTCCAACTCGATGCCTTCAAGGAGCATATGGGCAAGATGCAACTGCTGGTCGAATCGTCAAGTCCAGGTCTCTATGAGGAGGCGTATACGGCGGGTGATTTCAAGTAGAGCCGAGGCGAATGAACGCGCATCGGGAACGTCCTCGATCACAATGCCGAAAGATCCGGATCGCCCTCGATCACGAGCTGCTCGAGCTGAGGGCGTTCGCCATTTTTCCAGAGACGCGCGCGGTGGCGAATGCGGTATCTCAATGGCCCACCGTCGGCGCCATCGCTACGCTCGATAGGCCGTGGAATACAGACGAAATCGGTCTCGAAGATGTCACTCGTGACACGAACCGTCGAGTAGCCATGACCGCCCATATCCACGAATGACAAGTGCGGCGCCAGCGACGGATTCGAGGCCGCCACGGCGCGCTTCTTGTCTTTCGTCTTGTGGAACTCTAGACAGGACCTCACACCGTGACGAAGCAGCAGGTTAACCGTCGCGTGTGGCTTCTGGCCGTCGGCTGCATCGACGAGAAACAGCGCGCGAAGAGGATCGTCTTTGCGAGCACGATACTCTTTGGCTTCGACGAGTCCTGGTGAGGAAATCGATCCGGTAATGAAGGCGATTCCAACAGGCTCGAATGGCTCCGGCGGCAGAGACTTTGCCGCGAGGCCGGCCCAGAAGCTGTGACGGTCGCCGGCGACAGTGGCGAACCCCGTGATGCCGGTCTCGCGGATCACATCATAGATCTCCGACCGCTCCATGTATGCGGCGCTGTGGTCGCCGCCGCCAAGCCCGGCGTAACCGGCCGGCCAGGGCTTCGTCAGACCCGGAGGAAGGTTCTGCGGGTCGACGCGCCAATCAAGTGTGCCAAGCGAGCAACCCCAGATCTTCCATGTCGCCTTTGAGTGTCGCAGTCGATCGAGGAACCACGTCTTCTGCTCCGCACCGAGAATCGTCTGGGGCGGATCCGACTTTCGGAAGTTCGGCACTTCGACGTCGCCGAATCGAATCGTCGACGGCGGCCGCCCGTTTCGGTACGCACGGCCGGCGTCCAGAATTTCGAGCGTCTCCTGCGGAATGCATTCGAGTTCCGAGTTCCATAGGGGCTTGGCTTCGTCGCGGTCGCTCGGCTCCTCGGATCGGTAGCTGTGCTGATCGGTGATGATCAAGTCGATGTTCCGTCCGAAGCGCATCGCACGATACGCACGCAGACTCTCGATCGCTCTCAGATTGTTGGGTTCCTGCCCCAAGCCTCGATCATCGAACTTTGTGATTGGCGCATCGACGACCGCCGGCGGCTGGAATCGATCGAGCGACGACCCAGTCGGCTTCACGACGCGCGCGGGTATGTACTCGAACCACGCTTGATTGGCGGCGACCTTGCGCGATTGCGCAGCTCGCGTCGTATCCCCGAACTTCTGGAACGTTTGCCATCCGAGCATGCTGAACTCGTGGTTGTCCCACATCGAGACGAACGGCCAGCGCGCTCGAGCATCCTGAATGTCCGGATCCTGAAGATAGGCCTGATAAACGGCCCGGTAGTCATCGACCGTTGTCGGCACGTGATAGTCCGCGATCTTCTCGCCATTCCGGTAGCGAACGATGTCGCGCAGTCGGCGATCGTAATAGCCCTGTGGGCGATCCTCGGGATACCAGACAACCTCGTAAATGAAGTCGCCGAGGTGCAGCACGAAGTCGATTCGTTCGGATTCCGAAGCGCGCTCGTCCTCGAAGATCATCCGGCGATAGGCATGCTGCGATCCTTGATTGACGTTCTGGCAGCTCACGAACGCAAACTTCACTGGTCGGTCATCCCCTTCTAGGGGCGCGGTAATCGTCCGGCCGATTCGACTTCCATTGCCGCTCTCGTCGATGAATCGATACCAGTACACCTGCGCCGGTTTCAGGCCACCTATTAACGCGCGACACGTCCAGTCCGACTCCGCGAGCACACTCGCCGTGGCGGACGCCACGATGTTCCGAAACGTTTGGTCGTCAGAGACCTCGACGGTCAGTCGCGCCTCGGTGCGCCCGTCCGACCAGGGGCGACGCGTCCACACCATCACGCTGGCTGGATCCGGGTCGCCCGACGCAACACCCTCGGGAAAGAGATCACGTCGTTCGCGCCAGGTCGCTGTGGTACTCGCGCGACATCCGAGCACTGGTACCGCGGCGAGCGCGGCTGCTAGTTCGAGGAATTCACGTCGTGAAAGTCGCTGATGGGTTTTCATCGGTTCGGCACAGGTAATGACGCTGCCTCCGCCACGGCATCGGCCGCCGGTTGCGTGTCATACCGGCTGACCGCGTCACGAATGATCTCGGGCCGATCCGGTGACGCCATCCGGTGCTGTGCGGGTCGAAGAAAGCGAGCGAAGATTTGCTCTAAGAGATCCGCTACGCCGACGGCATCGGTCGACCCGTCCACCACAATTACCCTGATTCCATGATGCCGCGCGGATCGAATGACGTCGTCCGACAGCAGGACATCGCGTGCAGTTCGATTTCGCTGTGCGCGTGCGGGATCGCTCACGGCGAACGGGAAGCTCGATGCACGAGGGATCTCTCGGAGCTGGCGTAGACGGAAGTCCTCCGATGGCACCATGACGACCATTCGATCCGGTGAATTGAGCAAAGGCGCCACCAGTTCGGGCCGGAGTCCCCAGCCCTCCGCAATGATCGGATGCCCGGATACCAGCGCCCGGAGATCGTCGAGTACCCACTCAAAGCGCTCGCGAAACCTGCCGAGCGCCTCTGTGGCCATCTCTTCAGGGGACGGTAATACCCAATCGCGCTCCGGACTCGAGGCCGTAAGCGGCTCGCCGCGTCGCGCCCTTTGCGCTATGCGCCGGTCCGCGTGAGCGCGTCCGTCGTGATAGTCGTAGTGGTAGGCGGTCAAGCCATGTCGGGTCGCGAGTATCCGTGCGACGGTTGACTTGCCGGCCCACTGCCCGCCGCCAATCCACAATGCCTGCCGGATCGTTCCGAAAGGATCCCAAGGTTCCTGAACCACCGCGACCTGCACTTCCGAATAGTGAACAGGATAGAAAGGCCGAGAGGACTAATGCCAGAGCCAATTCGAGACTGCATGACCAGTCCAGTTGAAAAACGGGCCGCGACTGCACCGGTCAGATCGCTCGCGCTAAAAGGTAACAGCGACGGCTTGGGTACTCGGCGTCTGCGTATGGTTCACGTTCCACGTGCTCAATGACCTCAAAGCGCGCAGACCGGAGAGCCGCCACGACGTCGCTTGGGCGCTGGAACCGAAAATCGAGCGAGACTGGCGCGCCGAACAATTCGTCCACGTGAACCACCTCGTCGCCGACGTGAAACGCGATTAATACGAGCCCGCCGTCGACCAGGACTCGGCGCATCTCGGTGACGACCGGCGCTAGCTCTTTCGTTTCGAAATGCACAATCGAGTAGAAGGCCACAACGCCGGCGAGGCTCGCCGGCGCCAGTGGTAGTTGGCTCATGTCGCCCACGCTGAACTCGACATCAGGATTGAGGCGTCGAGCGCACTCAACCATCCGCGGCGCGCAGTCGATGCCGATAACGGCAACGCCTTGATTGTGCAGATAACCTGCGACGTGCCCTGGGCCACATCCTAGATCGGCGACCAGGCCACGGCCTTGAGTCTCCTCAGCGAACCGATTCAGCAGGTGCCGATCGAGCGGCTTCCGTACGAGCTCAGAGGCCAGATGTTCGGCGTACGCTTCGGCCGCGGAATCGTAACTTTCGCGAATGTCCATACGTGACATGCAGGACTGATTTGATCTCATTTGAAGCAATTCTTCGACAGTTCGATGACTCTGTTGAAGCCCACGGCGAGTGTGGGACGTCGCCGTGAAATGGTGCTGCGCACTGATGCCTGCCGGGGTGCTTGCAATTGGTCCGTCGAAATCGGTGCAAACTGGCTATGCCCTTTGCACCCTCTGCAAGCCTACCATCGAGGTCTGGACTCGATGATCGCTAGCGACGCAGTAATGAGCACGAGGTTGATGAGTTCCGATGCGGCTACGTCCGCCTCGATGCGAACGCGCGTGAGCGCTGTGGACGTCCTTCGCGGGCTCGTCATGGTCATCATGGCGCTCGACCACACGCGCGAGTTCTTTACCAACTACGCGGGGAATCCTCTGGACCCGCAGCGAACATACTTCGCTCTCTACATGACGCGTTGGGTCACACACATATGCGCCCCGGCCTTCGTCTTCCTTGCGGGAACATCCATCTTTCTTCAGCAGCAGTCGAAGAACAACCGCAAGCTCACCGTACTTCTGTTGACGCGAGGCGGCTGGCTCATCGTTGCCGAGCTCACGCTTGTTCACCTGGTGTTCAACTTCAATTGGCAATGGAATGTGCAACTGTTGCAGGTGATCTGGGCGATCGGGGCCGCAATGATGGTCATGGCGCTGATGGTGCACGCGGGCGTCGGTGCAAATCTGCTCTTCGGTGCGGCGCTGATCCTCAGCCACAATGCATTCGACCGCGTCGCGCCGCAAGACGTTGCACCGCTCGACTGGCTCTGGCGCTTGCTCCACGTACCTGGCCTGATGACAGGGCCGCCAACCTCTCCGCCAATCGTCATCGTCGGGTATCCAGTGTTGCCGTGGATTGGCGTCATGGCGATTGGCTATGCATTCGGATCCGTCCTGCTGAAGGCACACGAGAAGCGGACATTCTTTGCGGGCGTTGCCGGCGTGACGATGCTTGCCGCGTTCCTCCTCCTAAGGTGGCTCAATGTCTACGGAGATCCACTGCCGTGGGCACGACAAGCGGAAGAGTGGCGTACTCTGCTCTCGTTCCTGAACGTGCAGAAGTACCCGCCCTCGCTACTGTTCCTCCTGGCAATGTTGGGACTGGCGTCGCTCGTAATGGCTTGGATCGAATTCGCGGAATCGCACGGCCTGGTCAAGCGGATGCGCAGCGTGTTAGAAGTCTACGGAAGGGTTCCTTTCTTCTACTTCCTCCTGCACATCGCGTTCATTCACTTCCTGGCGGTCGTGTTCGCTGTCAGCACTGGAAACGACTGGCGGTGGTGGTTTCGCGAGTTCCCGACTGGCGGGGCAATCACAGGCCGCCCCCGTGGATTCGGCGTAGGCCTGATTCCGATCTGGTGTATTTGCATCTTCGTTGTCGCATCCTGTTATCCCGCGTGTAAGTGGTATGGACGCATTCGTGCACGCAGTCGAAATCGCGTGCTCTCGTACCTGTGATGGATAACGGCAATCGCACGCTCATTGACGCCTGGTACTCGCAGATGTGGAATCCGTGGGATAAGGCCGCCTTTGCCGCTCTTCTGTGTTACATCCCGCCTACAAAGCGCCCCACCGGGCGCTGACCATTTGCGTCGTTGAACGCCGCTTCTTCTTCGTCGCGGCAGCCGACGTGAACACCAACACTGTTCGCACTTGGTCCTACGCCGACATCGATCCCAATCCTCGTTTCGACATCTACCTGAACGGCCAGCTATGGCACGGGCAGGTCGCAGGGACGTCGAAGACAATTGTGTTCCTCAGCCCGAGCAGGACATATACCTTCAGGGTGAGGGCGCGGGACTCGGCGGGTAACTGGTCGGAGTTGAGCGACCCGCTCGCAGTGACCACGCCGGCGGCCGACGCGAACGACCACGAGCCGCCGACGATGCCCCAGGCTTATGGGGCGGGGTCATCGACGGCGCGACGGAGGCGATGGTCTTCTGGGGCAACTCCCAAGACAATGTGACCCCGCAGGAGCACATCCGGTACTACCTGTACGTGAACGCGCAGTTCGACGGCGCGACCGTCGACCCTTACCCGCACCAGTTCACTATGTACCTGACGCTCGGCATCGTGAACACCATCGAGGTGTACGCCCTCGACGAGGCCGGTAACCGTTCCGCCCCCGCGACCATGACGATCGACCTGAGAACTCCTTAGAGTGATTGGGAGGAGGTGAAGCGCCGCGCGCGCGAAGGGGGAATCGAAGATCTAACACTTCCACGACCTGCGCAGGGAATTCGCCTGCAGGCTGCTCGAATCGCGTGCGGACCTGCACGACGTTCGGTATTTTCTCGGTCACGCGAACATCACGACCACGTCCCGTTACCTGCGCTCGTCAACGCTACGGCTGGAGCGGGCGCTGAGCCTGCTCGAGCAGCGTGTCGATTCGAAAAAGCCAAACCGCGCGCGAGGCGACGATTCCCGTACCGGTGCCACACGAGTGCCACACGGCCGTTCAGAACAGGCTGACGAGGAGTAGTCCGATGACGGCGTTGATGCGATTGAAGATGTATTGGTGAGTCCAACGTTCGCCAGTTGGAATCATGTCATGACCGTGCTGCTCCGGCTCCAAGGGCTGCAACAGGTTGCGTAGACCGAGCAGAAGAGGCTCCGGTCAGTCGCTTGCCTGAGGCGCGGAATCATTGCCGTGGTAGGTCTCGCTCAACGTTCGCAGCAGGGATGGCGCAAGGCGGGACATTCTGGCCTCTGACTATGTCGACGACGCTCCGGATCGCGTCCACAACGATCTTCGGTTGCTCGACCGCCACGACGTGACCGGATTCTTGCGCCACGATCAGACATCCTCGGTCTGACAACGAGACTTGATCTCGCTGCAACTGTCGTCAGTTCTCGTCAGCTCCTCGGCCACTGGTGACGACGAGGACACGGATGGTGACGAACTCCTGACTTCCGACGCGCTCTCCCGAATGTGAATAATCTCGTCAGCCGCCGCCTGGTATCCGGCGGCGCGGAAGCTCGTCGCCCGTGCGAATTGCCGCACTGAGGAGGCAGCGATTCGATTCTTTGTCCGAACGAGATGCCGAACAGTCGGAAGACGCCGACAGCAGAGGAACGAATCGTGCCATGGGCGGCACTTCATGTGGCTGGTCTTCGTGGGTGGCATCCACGAGCACGAGACCTGCGGCGCGGTCAGGGTGATCGGAAGAGAACACACGGACGTCGAAACCCGCGATTGAGGCCCCGACGAGCACTACAGGTTCGCCAATCCCGCTGCGCACGAAGAGTTCGGCGAGCTCGCTCGCGATGCGGCGTGCGGTCCGGGGCGATGGGCCGGGATCGCTGTAGCCCATACCTGCGCGGTCGTACGAGCAGACACGCGTAAATTGAGCAACATCAGGTTGGACAAAGCCCCAGTCAGCAGTCGAGCCGCCGAGACCCGTGTCGAGGATCACGGCAGGCGCGCCGTTCCCGGTGCACCACAGATGCAGCCTATACCCTCCGATGTCGACGAGATGTCCGGGAGGCTGAGTAGCCGCCAGGTCTTTTCGAGTCGCAAGCCATTGGTACGTGGCACCCGTGAGCGCAGTAACGATGATTAGGCTACACAGACCGACGACAACGCGTATCGTCCAACGCCGCATGTCGATATCTCCTGTCGCACCGCCGCGCGACTGTGCAAATACCGGGTGGGGCGCGCGGGCGCTTGTGAGATTAACCGTGAGTCACCGCTCAGCCGCGCCGATGTAGGATCGCCAAGGCCGCGATCGGCTGCGATGCCGGCACGACGTCGTCCGTCTCCGTGCGTCCGGCCCAGTCGATTGAGAACAGGCGCATTCGATGGCCGAAGGAAGTGGTGATGTCCTACCGAGCTGCCCGTTTGATCGTCGCTTCGGGTTTGGCCCTCTGGGGCTCGACTGGAGTGGAGGCGCAGACCGTCGTCACTCCGCTGTTTCCCGGCATCACGCACATCAAGCGAACGGAGCAGTACCCGCCGTTCCAGTGTCCCGGGTGCCCCGCGCCGACCCCGAGCCCGCGCCTGGCGCAGATGAACATCCTGCTCGTCGACCTGACGGCGCCCGAGATCCACTTCAAGCTGACGCCGCCCGGAGAAAACCTGCCGCCGGTGGCGCCTGGCTCTACCACACCGAATTGGCCGACCGTCCCCTTCGAGGTCGTCCGGCAGGGAACCCTCGACTTCCTCGACAGCTCGCACGCGCAGGCGGCGATCAACGTCCACTTCTTCGCGCCGTTCCCGGTGCCCGGCGGGTCGACTCAGGGCGCGTATGCGTACGTGATCGGCCTCGCCGCCTCGCGCGGGAAGGTCTACTCGGGCTTCGAGTCGCCCGTCCAGAGCTACGCGATCGTCACGAACTCCCCCGGCCTCAACATCGACAGGTCCAACAACGCCAGCATCGTCCATCGTGATCCCGACTCCGTCGATGGGATGGACGTCCTCGAGGACGTGGAGCTGTGGAACACCCTTGCCGGATCCGGCCAGATCCTCACGAACGGCGTCAAGACGATCCCGGAGTACACGGACGCCACACACCCCGACGAGCTCCTCACCCCCGGCCCGGTGCCTCCGCTCGGCCCGCTGCCGCTCACGTACACGCGGGCCGGGCGGCACTGGTACGACCTGAGCAACGCGCGCACGGTCATCGGCGTGACCGAGGACGGCCGGACGCTGGTGCTGTTCACGGTCGACGGCACCAACGGCGGCCATGGCATGCAGGTGGGCGAGGTAGCCGACCTGCTCAAGAACGACTACGGCGTCTGGAACGCCCTCAACCTGGACGGCGGCGGCTCCACCACAATGGCGGTCGAAGATCCCGTGACGCACGTGCGGAAGCTCGTGAACATGCCCGCCGAAAACCCGCCGCGCCTGGAGGCGAGCAACTTCGCCGTATACTCGGACGCCGTCGACCCGGTCACCACGGCCACAGTCAACCCGCCGCCGAACGCGAACGGCTGGAACCAGACCGCCGTCAGCGTGAGCCTCGAAGCGACCGACCTTGCGAGCGGTCTGAATGACACCCCGGCCGGATGGGTCGATCTGCTCCGGTACTCGCTGGCCGGTGCGCAAACGGGCGCTGAGACGGTCGTGTCCGGACACTCCGCTTCGTTCGGAGTCGCCCCGGCGGGCGTCACGAGGGTCAGTTACTTCGCGACCGACGCCGCGGGCAACGAGGAGACGCCGCGCACGCTCGACGTCAAGATCGATGGTGCGCCTCCGGTCCTGAGTGGGCTGCCTGCGGAGGGGTGCACGCTCTGGCCCGCGAACCACGAGCTCCAACGGGTCGCGGTGGTGCGCGCCAGCGACGCCGTGTCTGGCATCGCCCGCGGCTCCTTCCACGTGAACGCAACCAGCAACGAGCCGATGGCCCCGAGCGACGTGGCCGTCACCGAGGACGAAGACGGCGGACTGGTCGTCGAGCTGCGTGCCGAGCGGTCGGGTGGCAGCAAGTCAGGCCGCGTATATCAGCTGACGGTCACGGCGCAGGACCTGGCCGACAATACGGTAACGGGGACGGCCACCTGCATCGTCCCGCACGACAGGGGCAAGGACAAGGAGAAGTAGCGTATTGGGTCGTGATCGGCCTGCTTTCCTGGCTCGGACACGTGGACGAACTTCGGTGCGCGGCCCAAGACGGCGCGTGTTGGGCGGCCGTCCCTGCGTCCTAAATATTGCGCGATTTGTCCGTGGCGTATGGCTCGGGCTGTTTTTTGGCGCTCATCGTACTCAAAGGCAAGGGCTTCTGTCCTCCGTCGCCCAGGCTAGCGGGACACCTTCGTGCGGGATCGTGCCGCCTCGGTCTTGCGAGGTCGGCCACCAAGCCGACCATTGGCGCGCGAGGCGCGTGCCTTCGTCGTGCTTCGATGGGCCCCCACCAACGCCGCGACGCCAACGATATCGACCTTTCGCTGCCCTTTGTTGGAGAAGCGTGCGACGCGGACACGTGCATCTGGCTGGCTGTCGGGGTGTGCGTTCAGATACGCTGTCAGCACAACGCGAATGGCGCGCTCCGCCTTCGCATGGGTGTCGGCCGCCGCATAAACGGGCAGCCCCGGCACGTAGGCGCTTACCGCCCCGCTCTCTTCGGTTTCAAGGACAATCGGATAGAGCATTATCATTCGATACCTGCCTCACGCAGGATGCGATTACCGAGCCGTCCCGCATCTTTCTTGGTGTGAACCGCCACCCACACTTCCTTGCCGGTCGTGGGGTGCTTCGGCAAAAGATGGCTGCCTCTCCCTGACCGGACCTCGAAGAACCCCGCGGCCTTCAGCTTGCGATCACCTCGGCCAGGCCACCTCCAGATCGTAAACCTACCGCTAGGTTTCCTCAACCGCGCCGACTGTTCTTGAACTAAGGCGCCGTGCAACCATCGGTGACGCCCTGACGAGCAGTAGACGTTGAACGTGATCCTGGCGGATGAGCGCCTCAATGCATTTCAGAATCTTCCAGTAAGGAGTGCGATTCGCCGTCTCAGAAGGAGTTCCGGACAACGAACCGATGCCACGCCCGAGCGGGTGCCGGCGTTGGGTCGAACGATGGGGCGAGATGCAAGGATGCCGACATCGATCGGCACAGCCCCGCCGCTCCGTCGAGACGGTGATATCATCGCCGCGCATTCACGGTCCTCCACAGGGGTGTGCGGATGTTCCTTGAGACTCTCTGGCGGGACGTGAGCTACGGCGGGCGCATGCTATGGCAGAAGCCGGCGTACAGCGCGATCGCCGTTCTCACGATCGCTCTTGGGATCGGCGCCAACACTGCCATCTTCAGCGTGGTCAACACGGTGCTGCTCAAGCCACTGCCGTTCGACGAACCGGATCGCGTGATGGCGCTCGGTCAGCAAACCAGCCAGAATCGCGCCGCCCTGTCGCAATTTTCCTTCCGCAACTTTGCCGACGTGCGAGAACAGAGCCGGTCATTCGACCGCCTCGCCGCCTACTACAACACCAACCTCACGTTGACCGGCGATCGTGAAGCGCAGCTGCTGCGAGGCACAGTCGTCACCGCCGATCTGTTCCCATTGCTCGGCGTCTCGCCGGCAATGGGACGCACGTTCCTGGCCGAAGAAGATCGGGCAGGCGGTGGGCCCGGAGGACGCCCGGCAATCTTGAGCTGGGAAGTCTGGCACGAGCACTTCGGCGGCGACGCGGGCGTGATCGGCCGCGCGGTCGATCTCAACAACTCGCGCTTCACCATCGTGGGCATCATGCCGGCCGGATTCCGGTTCCCGATTCAGGCGCAGCCATCGCAGCTGTGGATCACCACCGCGCTCGACAACGAGCGGCCCGAGGGCCCGGGCGCGATCATGGTGGCGCGCGGTTATCGTGGGTGGCGCGTGATTGGGCGGCTGAAACCTGGCGTCACGCCCCGGCAGGCGCAATCCGAAGTCGATGTGATCGCCGCGAATCTCGCGGCCCAATTCCCGGACGCGAACAAGGACTTGGCCATCGGCCTGAGGCCGTTGCTCGAATCGATTGTCGGCAATTTGCGACTGACATTGCTGCTGTTGTTAGGTGCGGTCGCATTCGTGCTGCTCATCGCGTGCGTCAACGTTGCCAACCTGCTGCTCGAACGCGCCATCAGCCGCCAGCGAGAGATCAAGGTGCGGCTTGCGCTCGGCGCGAGCGGCTCGCGCATCATCCGCCAACTGCTTACCGAGAGCGTACTCCTGGCCGGCATGGGCGGCATGCTGGGGACGATGCTCGCCTTCTGGGGTACTGATCTGATCGTCGCGCTCAGTCCCGAGACCCTGACGCGCGTCGCGGAGACCGAGCTCGATGCGCGAGTGCTGGCATTCACCGCGGTGGTCTCACTGGCGACCGGCATCGCCTTTGGACTGGCGCCCGCGCTGCTCATTTCCAAGACCAATCTGGCCGAGTCGCTCAAGGAAGGTAGGCGCGGTGCCACGGCCAGCGCGCAGACGAACCGCACGCGCAGCATGCTGGTCGTTGGCGAGGTCGCGCTCGCGCTGGTGCTGTTGGTGGGCGCGGGACTTTTGATCAACAGCTTCGTCCGATTGCAGCAGGTCACACCGGGGTTCGATCCGCAACAGCTACTGGCCTTCAACGTCGCGCCGTCTGCCGACCGCACATCGACTTCGCAGCGAATCGTTGACTTCTACCGTGAGCTGACCACCCAACTGAAAGCCCTTCCGGGAGTCATAAACGCGAGCGTGGTCTTTCAACTGCCGCTCGCCGGCAGCGGCGCCACGACGAGCATCGCGATCAAGGGCGGCGCTGACCATCCGGCCCAGCGGCCAATGGTCGTGATCCACATGGCCGGGCCAGACTACTTCAAGACGATGGGGATCCCGGTGGTTAGGGGGCGCGACTTCACCGAGCGCGACGACCTGAACGCGGCCCCAGTGCTGATCGTCAACGAAGCCCTGGCGCGGGCGTATTTCCCGAACGAGAATCCGATCGGCAAGCGCGTCGCACCCGGGTTCTCCACGCTGCAGGTTCATGATGACGACACCGGCATGCGCGAAATCGTGGGCGTCGTGGCCGATGTCAAGCACCAGAACCTTCAGGGCGCGTCCCAGCCCGAGATCTACTTCGCCCAGAGCCAGATGCCGATGTCGGCAATGACCGCGGTAGTGCGCACGGCCGGCGACCCGCGCGCGCTGCAGCGGGCGGTCCGCGGCGTGGTCCAGTCGCTCGACAAGAACGCTCCGGTTTACACCGTGCGCACGGTCGAAGAGATCCTCGATCGCTCGGTGGCGACACCGCGTTTCAACACGATGCTGCTCGGCCTGTTTGCCGCGGTCGCGTTGATCCTGACGGCAGTGGGGCTCTACGGCGTCATCTCATGCTCGGTGTCCGAGAACACGCAGCAGATCGGCATTCGGGTCGCGCTGGGCGCGCAGCGGAGCGACGTGTTCAGGCTGATCGTTGGGCAAGGCGTCATGCTTACGATCGCCGGTGTGGTGATCGGCCTCGGCGCGGCTTACGGACTTACTCGACTGATGTCGAGCCTGCTGTTCGGCGTTGGGTCGACGGACCCATGGACGTTCACGGGTGTCGCGGTCCTGTTGCTGTGCGTGGCGACTCTTGCGTGCTATCTGCCGGCACGACGGGCAATGAAGGTCGATCCGATGGTCGCGCTCAGGTACGAGTAGTATGCGCCGGCCACTCAGCTTCAGCGATGCGAATCGTGCCTGTCGGTCAGCGGCTCGCTGCGGTCCTGGAGATGTTGCGAACAGACCCCGCGGGCGAGGAGCTACCGGGCGACGCATTCGTCTTCGGAGATCGCATTGGTCACAGAATCTCGTCAGTCAAAACGGCCTGGCTCACGGCATGTAGCCGGCCGGCATCCAAGAGCTGCATTTCCACGACTTGCGAAGAGAGTTCGCCTGTCGCCTGCTCGAGTCGCGAGCCGAGTTGCATGATGTCCGCGATTTTCTAGGTCACGCCAACATCACAACGACATCGCGCTACCTGCGCTCAACTACGCTGCGGCTTGAACGGGCCCTGACTCTTTCTGGAGGAACACGAGGATCGACGAGCAGGAAACAAGAAGGATTCCAGACAAGGTGCCACATTGGTGCCACACGGCGCTCAAACGCGGATCAGCAACGACGATCAGCCTGACGCGGAAACCATTGACTTGAGTGAAGATGTATTGGTGAGCCCGGAAGGAATCGAACCTTCAACCAACAGATTAAGAGTCTGCTGCTCTGCCAGTTGAGCTACGGGCCCACTCGGAGAGATCGCGCGCGGCTGACACCGCGCCACAAAGCGGAAACGTCAACTATAACATCCACGATTTCGCTAGCCAATTACACCGTTCGCGGGCGATCGCCTGAGCGCGACAAGCGATGAGCAGAAGTTGCGACGTCCGCACCGCAGTTGTGCAAACTCGGTCTAGACACGATACAACATGGAAAGACCTGCGAATTCCAAACTCGCACACCTCGAACCCTGGAACCTGAACTTCGAATCTGGGAACCCCGAAACCCCGGAACCTCGGAACCGTGGAACCTCGGAACCCCGAAACGTCGGAACCCTCGGAACCGTGGAACGTCGGAACCCCGAAACGTCGGAACCCTCGGACGCGGAACCCCGGAACTCTGAACGCGAACGCGACTAGCCTTGTTCCCGCGCGCGGAACCTCCGCAGCTTTTCCCGATTGCCGCAGATCCTCATGTCACACCATCGGCGGCTCGCGTTTTTCGTGTCGTCCACGAACCACCAGCCGCAGTCGGCCGCTTCGCAGGCGTGCACGCGCGCGAGGCGCGGCGAGGTGAGCAGGCGCGAGGCGGCGCGCGCGACTTCCCACAGCACGCGATTGAGATCGTCGCCGCCGGCGTAGATCCACTGCAACGACTCGCCGGCTGGCGCGAGGCGGCCATGGCGATACCATCCTGCCAGCCGCGCGCTCAAGTCCTCGAGCGTGGGTGCCGTTGGCGCGCGGCCGGAAGCAGTGGCGGCGAGCGTGCCATGGAGCAGCTCGCGCAGCTCGCGCGCCTGTGCGACCACGCGGTCGGCCGCTGCCTGGCGGCGCTTCGCGCGCGACGACAAACGGTTCGCCTCCTCCGGCTTCAGCACGCCCTCGTCGCGTGCCCACGCCAGCAGCGCCTCGAACGACACCAGCTTCTCGCTCGGCGTCTCCGTCGTGCGCGCGCTCAGCGTGTTGATGAACGACAGGCAGCGACTGATGTCCAGTTCTTCAGCTGGAACGGCCGGCGCTCGCCGCGGCGGGCTCATGCCTCAAGTGTACGTCACTTGTCGTAACCATCAAAATCCTCTTGACAGGTTACCCAGGCAGGAGGTAGATCTGGTAACTAGTTAAGCCGTTTTAGGAGGTTACATGACTACCGATATCAAGACGTATCCGGAAGGACTCACCGCCGCCGTGCTCGCGCGCACGCTCGAAGAAGGGTATGGCCCGGGCGCCTGGCACGGGCCGGATCTCAAAGCCGCGCTCTCAGACGTCGGCAGCGACGCCGCGTTCTGGCGCCCGGCGGCCCATCGCCACAGCATCGCGGAGATCGCGGTGCACCACGCCTATCACCTTCACAACGTTCGCAGCCGACTGCTCGGTGAAGCGCCGTCGCCATTTCTGCTCGCCGGCGACGACTGGTTTGCGCTGCCGGCTGCGTCGGATCTGAGCTGGCCTCAGATTCAGGGACTAGTGGAATCGGGTCACAGGCGGGTCAACGAAACCGTGCGCGACATCGCGGATGGCCGGGCGTCGTCTCCGCTCAGTCCCGCCGATCAGTTCGATCTGATCCTCGGCATCACATCCCACGCGGTGTACCACGCGGGGCAAATTCAGTTGTTGAAGAAGCTGCAGTCGAACCAGTAGGCCACCCGGGCGACGGCCGTGCGGCCGTCGCTTGTACCGCGACGTCATCCGCCAATACCGCGCTCGCGATTGGCGTTGCCGCGGCCTCTCCCAGAGCTCGACGCCGCAGCACTTCCAATCAAGCTCGCACGCACTCCAAGACACGTGCATCGTGTTGCGCATAACTGTTGAGGTAATGCGCGAAATATGCGTGATGGCGCATAGATGTCACGTCGACGGCACATTTTATCGGTGCCACCGGGCGGTGTCCTGTTCCGGTGCACAAGAAATCATCTCTCAGGTAGACAAATGGCGGCGCGCGGGTGTACACGGGTTCTGCATATGGCGCGCGGATCGGCGGTCGTGAGGCAAAGCGGTGATGCGCCTCGCGAGCGCCTCCAACTGAACGAGAAACAGTTGTTCGCGTTGCGCCATGCGCCTCTCACCGATCGAGTCGCGAATCGCGTCCGCATCGCGATGTCGCTGCTCGGCGTGAATCAACAGGAGATTATCGCCAGCACGGGGCTGGCGCGCGGCCAACTCAGTCGGATCCTGAACGGCCACGCTGGACGGCGCGGCAACATCGAACTCGCGACGGTCTACCGGTTGACGCACTATTTCGGCTGTCAACCACACGATTTGTTTCCGCCAGATTGATGGCCCTGCTGATGCTGAAAAAAAGCATCGTGTGCTTCGCGGCAATTCTGACGTTCAACGAGAGCGTGTGGGCGCAAGGATCATCTTCGTGGCGCGTCGGTACTCCCCTGTTTGTGTATTGGGACTACGACGCCGCTGACATCACCGCCGAAGCGGTCAACGTCTTTCACGTGCAGATCGACGCGAACGCGATCGCGCAAGTGCCGATCGACAATCCCGACGCCGGCACGTTTTCCTACTCGATTCCCGCCGAGCAACTCGGTATTGGACCGCATATCGCGCGCGTGCGCGCGTGTTCGACGACGGCTGATTGCAGCGACTGGGTGCAGGTGGACGTCACGATCAAGCGCGCCATGCCGCGCCCGCGCAATCCGCGCCACGGGCTGTCGCCGCCCACAGTACTCTCGATCGCGCAAGCGATCGAGGTTGCCAACGCGTGGTCAATCCTGGTGCGCGATCAGCGATTCAGCGAGGCTGATCTCGCCTATCTGGCATCCCGCTACGGTGGCGGTCCACCGTACAAAGAGTCGATACTCGAATTCCTGGAGGCCGAATACGCGCGGCTTTTGTCGCGTTGACGTCCAAAGCGCAGTAAGCGTCGAGGCAGTACGCGCGGTCATTCGGATGCCAACCCGGAACCGCATTGCAGGTGTAGTGCAACGCTACCTGAACGTAACGGACGAGGAACTACCCCCTCAATTCACTTGATGATCGTGGCATTGAGCCGACCTCAAGATTCGCGCCGAAAGTGGCATTGTTCGAACGTTCAACGCCGTTGACGCTGCGAACTGAAGTGAGCTTGGGGTTTAACCCCTCAGTTCACTTGTGTTGACAA
>JBKPAJ010000153.1:0-40182 GCA_046726375.1 Acidobacteriota bacterium | reverse complement strand
GTTCGGGATGAAATTGTTCACCGAGAAATAACGAGCCGACGTGAAGAACCAGAGCTTGTCCTTTTTGATCGGCCCACCGAGCCCAAAGGTGTAGTCGACGATCCGGTCGGTGGCATTGCCAGTCTGCAGGCCGGCGTCTCTGTGCCGCTGCGTCAGGTTGCTGGATTGCCATTCACCCGGCCGCCAGGCCGCCTTGAAGTCCCCACTGAAGCGGTTCCCACCTTCGCGCGGAATCATGTTCAGACGCACGCCACCGGCCGATGTTTCCGCGCCGATGCCGCTCGTCTGGTAGCTGACCTCCTGGCTCATTGCGTCGTTGAAGTAGCTCTGCACGTTGCCGTCGCCCTGCAGTCCGTTCACCATCATGCCGTCCACCATCACGGTGTTGTTCGCCGACGTCATGCCGTGGGTGCTCATGTAGGTCTGCTGCATGGCGCGCGCGCCGCCGGTGTCCGGCAGGTTCAAGGCGATACCGACAACGAGCTGGCCCATGCCCTGGATGGTTCGGCCGGTTGGGATGGTATCGATCGCTTCGCGATCGAGCACCTGCGTATGGACCGCAGTCGTAGTATCGACAATCGGCGACTCACCGGTGACGGTGATGGTTTCGGCGATCTCGCCAATTTTCAGGTCCGCATTGATCGTCGCCGTGAATTCCGCCGGGAGCTGAATGCCTTCCCGCCGCACTGTCTGGAATCCGGGCAGGCTGAAGGTCACGACGTACGTGCCGGGTCGTAAGTCGATGATGCGATACTGCCCGCTTCCGTCGGTCGTGACCGATTTGACTTTTTCGATCAACACGTCGCTGGCGGCTTCGACGGTTACGCCAGGAATGACCGCACCGGTATTGTCCTTCACTGTCCCAATAATGGCGCTCTGGGCATACAACGCGGCTGGCAGCACGAGATTGGCCGCGGTAACGAGGAGCGCCGAAGGAAACTGCACTTTGCGCATACACGCCTCCCCAGGACGACCCGCGAATGGGCGCGACCTCTAACGGTGTGAATTGTGGTGAATTTGCCTCGCGCGAGCCTACGCCGCTGCTGGCATCAAGTCAACAGCGGGCGATAAAGGAGTGGCCCGATTTCGGGCAGTCACCGACCGGATTTGGCGGCAGCCGCACCTGAAAAGTCGCCTGCACGGCCGCCGAACGACTCCGATACCTGCCCGCGCCTTCCCGCGATCCAGGCGATAGAAAGCTCAGGGTCGTCTCGAGCTGAGCATGACGCTGCTTCTCGCGGCCTAAGCCGCCATCTCGTTGTCGTGAGATGCGGCGCTCACACCGACGCTCACCGGATGTTCACGAGCTACTGTCTCGGCGCGCCACTCCCCGACGCCGCCGGCGTCGTGAACAAAAAATAGTCGTACGCGTAGCGCGCGACCTCGGCAATCACACGTTCAACATCCTCTGAATCGGCTCGTGTCCGCTTGCTGAGCACGCTGATCGCCACGTGTCCCGCATCATGAGGTAGATAGATGATGCCGACATCGTCGATGGTTCCGCCAACCGAACCGGTTTTGTGTGCGACAACGGTATCACGGGGGAGCAGTCCTTTGATGCGGCCGCCACCGGTGCGGCACCGCTTCATCAACTCGAGGATCTCGGTCGAGGCCTGCGCGTCGATGACTTGACCTCGCCACAGCAGTTCGAGGAGGCGCGTCATCTCATGCGGCGAGGCCTGATCGCGCGGATCGCTGGCGTAACGGTCCTCGCGCGCGGTTCGAGCCGCTTCGTCTTCGGGACCACGTCGCGTCAACGGGCGCAACTCTTTGGCGGAGAGATCCTTCAGGCGAGCGGTGTCGTGGCCGCCATAATCCAGTATCAGTTCCTGAGTCGTTCGATCGACGCGAATGCCGTTCAGACCGAGTGTCTGCATGCGAGCCGTCACGTTCTCGGCGCCGACGCGTTTCAACAGGATGTCCGTCGCGGAGTTGTCGCTGACCATCATCATCAAATTGGCAAGATTGCGGAGATTCAGCGTCACACCCGGCAGATCGAAATTGACCGAGATGTCACCGCTGCCGATGTGCTGATCGGTTGGTTTGAGCCCGTAAATCTCGTCGAAGCTCAGTTTGCCGGCGCGCTGCTGTGCATAGACTTCGACGAGAATCGGCAGCTTGAACGCGCTGGCTAGCGGAAACGTTTCCTTCGCATGAACGCCGACTTCTGCACCGGTCTCGAGATGCTTGATCGCGACACCAACATCGCCCCGCGCGCTCGGTAGCGCGTGTTCGATCTGCTGCCGCAATCGATCGAGCGGCGGCACCGCCTGGCCTGCCGTGTGCGGCGGTGCCGCTAGGCCGACCGCGATCACGATTAGCAAGAAGCGGGACCTACGCATAACCAATTTCTCCTCGTGCTCTCAAAAATCGAATCGTGCGCCCAGCTGCACCTGCCGGGCCGACCCGGAGGACTGCGGCAAGCCGAAAAAGACCGACTGGATACTCGACGTATACGAGTTGTAGTTGACGCGGTTCGTCAGATTGAACGCTTCCGCGATCAGCTCGAGCCGCCGTTGTCCGATCGGGAACACCTTCGACAGGCGCAGATCGAGTTGGCTGAAATCGGGCCCGCGAAAAGCGTTGCGCGGAAGCGTGCCCGGCCGATTGACCGGGATCGAGAAGCGCCCATAGGCGGTTACGCCATTGGTCGGATATCGCCCGTTGGGATCAGCATCCGGCCGATCACCCGATCTGCTGTCGTTGTTGGTGTCACGTCCGGAGGTCGGACTGAACGGATAGGCGGATCGCCACTGCATGATGGCCGCGAGCTGGATGTCAAGTGGCAGCGTGACATGTCCGGTGAGCGTCACGTTGTGACGCGCGTCCACGTCTGCAGGTCCCCAGTCGGCGCTCAGGTCGTATTGGTCGGTCGGAAGGGCCGTGGAGTTTCGCGCTTCCGAATCTGACTTTGTGCTCGACAGGGTGTACGACGCGTTCATGCGCCACCGCCTCGAGAAGCGCCGCTCCCCGGCAAGCAGCAACGCGTGGTGCACGCGTTTGCCGGTTGACTCGTGGATGAGCACGCGTCCCGTCGTCGGATCGGGCCGTTCCGTTGTGCCGTTTGGCGGCGCGTTGAGATCGCGACGGCGGAGCTGATCGTAGCCGCGCACGTACACGTAGTCTGCGCTCACGCTGTAACCATTACCGAGATCGTGCTTTGCGCCGCCAGTGACGTGCATCGCGTACGGCGTGTTCATATTGGGATCGAACATCTCGGTATTCGCGGGGCCAGGGGGTCTTGGCGTGCCGCCAAACGGATCGGGGTAGCCGGGATTGCTGAGGACGATGAAGTCAGTGGCGTTGATGACGTTGAGGACGATGATCAGCCACTGGTTCAGCGTGATCTGATCTTGAAAGAGTCCGGCGCCGCCGCGGAACACCGTACGCGCGGATTTCCATGGATCGAACGCCACCGCGAGCCGCGGTGACACGTTGTTCCCATCGTTGAGGATGCCCGCGTACGACTCGAAGTCGTAGCGCAGTCCGATATTGAGCGTCAGGTTGTCGACAGGGCGCCAGCTGTCCTGCAGGAATGCGGCGTAGATGTTGTTGGGGATGACAAAGTCGCTCGATCCAAGGCGCTGCGTGTAAGTGGTCGGATAGGTGCTTCGATCGGCGGCGTCATAGGAGTCCCTGGGGAAAATGAATTGGCCGTCGCAGAAGTTGCAGAAGAAACCATCGAGAACGGCGCGGCTGAAGTCGAACCCCGCCTTGAAATCGTGCTCGCCGGCGAAATTCGCTTTATGCCAGGAAAAATTGTCGACGATCTGGAAGCGCCATTCCGTCGTCTCCTGCGGGTCGGAATACGCCTTCCCTTGATTCGAGCTCGCAAACGAGAGTTCTGGCCCACTCGGAGTATTGGGACGCGATCCCCCGGGGCGGCGCGAGTAGGCAACGCGAAGCTCGTTGAGCCGCGTCGATCCAAAGACACTCGTCAGCGCCGAGTACAAATCATGATTGCGATAAAAGCTGGTCGAGCCGTATTCGAGCGTGCTGCGGCCGCCCACGCCGCTGTTGGTTTCATCTGATCGATCTTCGTTGTAGTGAGTGGTTAGTTGGTGACTTGGCGTCAACTGATAATCCAGCTTTCCGAAAATCTGATGCTGATCTGTCGGGTTGGGGAAATCGCCACGTTCGGCCGGCGTCGTCACCACGGCCGTGCGGTCCTGGTGCATCCCTTCGTAGGAACCAAAGAAGAACGCCTGGTCACGCAGCAGCGGGCCGCCGGTGAAACCACCGTACTGCTGGCGATCGAAGGGCGCCTTCGAGGTCGCAAACGCGTTTCTTGCGTCGAGCGCGTCATCGCGGTGGTAGATGAATAACCGATGCTCGAAGGCATTGGTCCCGGACCGCGTGACCACGTTTACCACGCCGCCCGACGCCTGCCCGAATTCCGCTGCGTACTGCTGTGTCATCACGCGAAACTCGCGGATGTTTTCAGCGGAATAGGAGGCCCGATTGCCACCGGTCCACGCGCGATCGTTGGTGACGCCGTCCACGAGGTACGTGTTCGACAAGCTGCTCTGCATCCCGCCGATGCGATCGCTCGATGCCACATCTGGCGAGAGGCGGGTGAGATCAGCGAAGTTGCGCCCGTTCAGCGGCAGCTCGTCGATCTGTTTGCGATCGACCACGCTCGACACCTCGGATTTCGTGGTCTCGACGAGCGGAGCATCCTGCGTCACCGTGACCGACTCCTGGACGCCGGCCAGCGGCAGCTCGAAATCGATCGTCGCCTCCTGGCCGACGAACAGGGACACGCCGCTGCGGATGCCTGTCGCGAAACCGGCGAGCTCGGCCCGAATCTCGTAGCGGCCCGGTCGTAGCGCGCTGAGGCGATACCGGCCATTCGTATCCGAAACAACTGTGGTTTCGGTGCCGGTATCGACGTTCTTGGCCGTAACTGTCGCACCCGGCAGGATGCCGCGCTGCGCGTCGGTGAGTGTGCCCAGAATGGTGGCAGTCGTGGTTTGAGCGGACGCCCACAATGGAAGACCGCTCAACAGAATCGCTGCAAGCAGGGATCGGATAGACATGACAATGCCTTCCTTGCAATTCGTTGGGCGGGGACCAGCCTACCGTATCCTTGTCGAGCGGTGCAGTCAATACAGGCGAGCGGGAGATAATGCCGTTGTGGGGAGCTCTCGCGCGTCACGACCTGGCCGGGCCGCTCGAGGAGCGCCATCAGGAACTGAGACGGCTGGCTCGCTATCAGGCCTGCTTCAGCTCTTCCGGGTGACGTTGGCGGTGAACGCGGACGGCGGGTACGTCGGCACTGACGAGAAGCAACTGACCTTCCCGCCGGGTCTCAACGGGTTCCCGAGCTGCGGCACGGTCCGTGTGAGAGTTCACGAATAATTCGGTTGGCAGTTTGGAGCTTGCCGCGCGACAGGCCCCGGACGGATCGTCGGTACGGCTCTATCGTTTCGGGTCTTCCACACGTCCTAACCATCATCTACGTTGCACTCGGTCGCACGCTGGACAGAACGTCGATCTGCTAACACCGGCTGGTTGTTCAACACGATCTAAAGCGTCATCTGCGTTCATCTGCGTTCCATCTGCGTCCATCTGCGTTCATCTGCGTTCCATCTGCGTTCTTATCCCTGACGAAGCGCCGTGGACGGCGACAAACGCGCGAGTCGTCGCGCCGGTATCAGCGTCGCGACGGCGACGCACATGACCACGACGGCGATCGCAACGGCAAACGCTTCCGCATCCCACGCGCTCACATCGAAGAGCAGCGACGACAGCAGCCGCGTCACAAACAACGCCGCCGGGAGACCCACGGCTGTCCCCATCAACGCGAGCCGCGCACCGGTGCCGAGCATAAGACGCAACACGTGGCCGCGTGCCGCGCCGAGCGCGACGCGGATGCCCATTTCGCGCCTGCGGCTGCTCGCGTTCAGAGACACGACTCCATAAACGCCGATCGCGGTGAGCAGCAGTCCAACGATCGCGATCGAGCCTGCGAGAAACGCCGTGGCGCGGTAGCTGGTCTCCGAGTACGAGATCAAATCCGCCATCGTGACGACGGTGCGTGGATCGAGGCGGGGATCGAGCCGGCGCAACAGATCTTTGACCGGCATCGCGAGACCTGCCGCGTTGCTGTCCGCGTCAACGATGAAGGTGAGTTCTCCGCGGCGATCGCGCCAGAACGGAATGTAGAAATACGGCTCCGGATCCTCGCCCACCGCGTTGATCACCGCGTCGGCAACGACGCCGACGACCTCGTGGTCCAGGCCGTTCGCTCCGCCGAGACGCACGAGTCGGCCGATGGCGGGCCCGTCGGGGAAGAACGTCTGCCTGAATCGTGCGCTCACCACAATCGCGCGCGGGCCGTCGCGTTCGTCAGTGCTGGACAGCGTGCGACCTTCGAGCAGACGCAATCCGAGGGTGGGAAAATACTCCGCGCTCACCGCGTTGAACTTGACTTCGGGTGGCCCGCCGGGCGGTTCAGGATTGGTGCTCGGTACATACACGCGTTGCGCCAGCCCTCCGCCCGACAGGCTCAGAGGGGCGCGGATGGCGACCGCCACGTTGCGCACGCCCGGCAGCGCAGCGAGCTCGCTCAATGCGGTGTCAGCAAGCGGCCGCTCGATGTCGGCGAAGGTCACCCACGCGAGCAGCAGTGAATTGCGAGTGAATCCGAGATCGGCGTACGACGATTTGACGAAACTCCGTGCGAGTACGGCGGCCGAGCACAGCACGATCACCGCGATCGCGACCTGCGCCGACACCAGCGCACTGCGCAGCGCGTGATGGCCCGCCAGCGCGCCGTGCAGTCCTGTTTCCCCCTTGAGGACAGGAACGACGTTTGGACGTGACGCGATCAGGCTGGGTACCAGACCAAACGCAATAGTGGTGACCAGCGTCACGGCCAGCGTGAACATGAGCACCCGCTCGTCGAGCGCGAACACGACGAAAGAGCGGAGTCCCGGTGGGGCGCCGACGATCGCCGGCAGGATCGTCATCAACGCCGCGCCGATCACCACGCCAGCGCCGGCGCCGCAGGCGCCGAGGATCACGCTTTCGATCATCAGCTGCCGCGCCAGTCTGGCGCGGCTCGCGCCCAGCGCCACGCGCACGGCGATTTCGCGGGCGCGGCTCGCCCCGCGCGCGAGCAGAAGGTTGGCAACATTGACGCACGTGATGACGGCCACGAGCAACACAAGGCCGAGCAGCGTGAACGCATTCACGCCGCCGACCTCGAGCCGATAGGAAAGATCCGACACCGCGCGGGCGCCGCGTCCACGGTTGGTCTCGGGATAGGTCAGCGCGAGCCCGTTGGCAAGCTGCGCCACTTCGGCGTTGACCTGCGCCACGCCGATGCCCGCGTTGCGGCGGCCAAACACTTCAAACCAGCGGTAATCGCGCTGCTCGAACTCGCTGCGGCTCGTCAGCCGCGCCCACGTGGCAGGAGGGAACCACAAGTCACGATCGGCTGATGGATCGAGTTCGCGAAAGCGCCCGGGCAGTACGCCCAGCACTGTGACGTCGATGGAACCTTCGCGTCCGACGGTGATGTGCTTGCCGACGACGCCCGGATCGCCGCCAAAGCGCCGCATCCAGAAGTCGTACCCGAGCACGACGACCGGTTCGCGCTCCAGGAGGGCTTCGTCTGCGGGCGTGAACACGCGGCCGACGGCGGACCTGATACCGGTCATCGAGAAGAAGTTGAGCGAGACGACGTTTGCAAGCTCGAGCTCGGTCGTGCCATCCGGCATCCGCAACCCCGTACCGCGGCGGCCGCGCGCGGCAAGCGCCGAGAACGAGCGGCTCCGATCGCGCAAATCGGCATATTCCGGAAACGACCAGGCGCCAGTGCGCGACGACTCGGTCGTGGAAAACACACGCACCAGTGCGCCTGGCGACTGAATGCCTGGCGGTCGCAGCCAAAGTGCGTCGATGACCCCGAACATCGTCGCGTTGGCGCCCATGGCGAGGCCGAGCGACAACGTCACGGTGAAAACGAAGGCAGGGCTTCGCCGCATTGCCTGTAGCGCGACCCGAATGTCCTGCCACATACCCTGTATTTGACGGGGAATCCAGGCGAACGGTGAGGCCCGCCGTTGGAGGCGTCGAGGAAGTGCTAACGCCGATGTCGCTTCGAGGCCGGCTGAGTCGACGTGTCGGGCTCGACAAATCGCTCCGCCCATTTGCTGATCGCGGCGAATGCAGGTTCGAGCGCCTTGCCTTTCGATGTGAGGCGATATTCGACACGCACCGGCGTTTCCGCAAACACCTGCCGCTCGACAACGCCTTCTTCTTCCAGCTCGCGCAGCCGCTCCGACAGCATGCGATCGCTGATCTCGGGCACGGCCTCTCGGAGCGCGCAGTAGCGGGCAGGGCCCTGCAGCAGCAACTGGATGAGTGCACCAGTCCACCGGCCACCGATGAGCTCAACCGCCTTGTGGAACCGCGCGCATAACTGCTGTCTTTCGGGCCCAGCCATCGTCTTTCATCTTAACTGCTCAGCTCACTTGACACAAGTTACTTATGTAAGTATAGTAACAAACAAACAGTAAGTTTGGAGATGATTCATGAGCACTGTTATCGCCCCGACTGCAACCACCTGGAAGATCGATCCGACACACACGCACGTCGAGTTCTCGGTGCGCCACCTGATGATTACGACCGTGAAAGGCCGGTTCGCCGACATTACCGGCACGGTCAAGAGTGACGACGCCGATCCTGCGAAAGGTGAAGTCGATATCACGATCGGTGTTGCCAGCATCGATACGCGCGAGGCGCAGCGTGACGCGCATTTGCGCTCCGTCGACTTTTTCCACTCCGACGAGTTCCCCACGATGACGTTCCGCAGCAAGCGGATCGAAAACGTGCGTGGCGAGCGGTTCGAGCTTGTGGGCGATCTCACGATCCGCGGCGTCAGCAAGGAAGTTGTTCTCGACGTGAACTCGGAAGGACGCGTCAAGGATCCCTGGGGCGGAGACCGCGCCGGCTTCAGCGCCACGACCAAGATCAAGCGCAGCGAGTTTGGGCTGACGTGGAATCAGCTGCTCGAAAGCGGTGGCGTCGCTGTCGGTGACGACATCAAGATTACGATCGACGCGGAACTGGTCAAGGCGTAAGGTTCGCAGGTTCGCAAGCAGGTTTGCCGAGTCGCACGTAGGGCAGGGACGGCGGCGGGCTGATCGGGACGCCGCCGTTTCAGCATTCAAAGCGAAGTCCGCGCGCCGAAAACGGCCGCCGCATATCCTCCGCCGTCACTACCGGGCGGAACGAAGTAGGCGAGGCCGTACGGTAAGCTCTTAGCGGATGGCGCGCTCCGCCGTGCCGCCCAATTGGGCGGATCTGTCCGACGACGAGCTCCTCAACCTTCGCATTTCCGACCTTCCCATCCAGATCGAAGGGACCGGCCTCGAAACCCGCGTCAACGATCTGCGAGCCGAGCTCCGCAACTGCGGCCTCGAATTCCCGATTCATTTTTATCTGTCGGACGAGTGGTTTACGCCCGACGGCCACGTCGCGATGGCGGTGCCGTTCTATCTTGCGCACCAGCGGCTGGAGCGGCTCGAGAAGAGTCAGATGCTCGAAGTCGAGGGCGGCGATTACGAATGGTGCATGCGCATTCTGCGCCACGAAGCCGGGCACGTGATCGACAACGCCTACAAGCTGCGCCTGCGCCGCCAGCGTCGTCAGCTCTTTGGCCCCTCATCGGAGCAGTATCCCGAGTTCTACGATCCCAAACCGTACAGCAAAGCGTTTGTCCAACACATTGCGCCGTGGTACGCGCAAAGCCATCCGGACGAGGACTTCGCCGAGACCTTTGCCGTGTGGCTCACGCCCAGCTCGGACTGGAAGAAGCGGTATGCCGGTTGGCCGGCGATGAAGAAACTCGAGTACATGGCGGCGCTCATGAAGTCGCTGCGCGGCCGGAAGCCGCTCGTGACCGACATCAGCGAAATCGACCCGCTCCGGCGCAACCGCCGCACGCTGCGGCAGCATTACAAGCGCAAGCGAAGGCACTATGGAGTCGATCATCCGAAGTTCTACGACCGCGAGCTGCGCAAGCTGTTTTCCGACGCCCCCGAGTTTGCGAAGAACATGACGGCGGCGCAGTTCATCGGCCGCCAGCGCCAAGAGCTGCGGCGGCTCGTCGCCGATTGGACGGGCATCTACCAGTACACCGTCGATCGTGTGATTGAAGACATGATGGCACGCGCGCGCGAGCTCAAACTCCGCCTCGCGGTACCGGAGGAGCGCGCGCGCTACGAGTTCACCGTTCTTGTCACCGTTCAAACGATGAACTACCTTCACAGCGGACGGCACCGGGTGGCGTTGTGAAAAAGCCGCAGCTGCGCATCATGACGTTGTGCGAGAAACGGCTCGTGCCCCCTGACGCGGCGGCGCCGGAAGAAGTGCTCGCCGCCGACTGGAAGATGGAGTTCGACGTCATCTCGACGCTGAAGAAGCGGAGGCACGAAGTGCTGATCGTCGGTGTCGACAGCGACTTGACGCCGATCAAACCTGCCATCGAGGAGTTCAAGCCGGACATCGTGTTCAATCTGATGGACGCGTTTGCCGACGTCGGCACGTTCGATCAGAACGTGGTGAGTTATCTCGAGCTTCTGCACATGCCCTACACCGGCTGCAATCCGCGCGGCATGACGCTGACGCGCGATAAGGCGCTCGCCAAGAAGTTGATGGCATATCACCGCATCCCGGTGCCCGATTTCTGCGTGGTGCCGCTCAATCACAAGCCGAAGCTGCCCAAGCGTCTCAAGTATCCGTTGATCGTGAAGTCGCTCACCTACGAGTCGTCCACCGGTATTTCACAGGCATCGGTCGTCAGCAACGACGAGCAGTTGAACAAGCGCGTGCAGTACATCCACGACACCATTCTCACGCCCGCCATCATCGAAGAATTCATCCAAGGCCGTGAGCTGTACGTCGGCGTGATGGGTAATCAGCGGTTGCAAGTGCTGCCAGTGTGGGAGATGAAGTTTGACAAGATGACCGATCAACATTGGAAGATCGCGACCGATCGCGTGAAGTGGAGCATCAAGTATCAGAAGAGGCATGGCATCGATACGGCGCAGGCGGAGTTGCCCGAAGGCATTGCGCCGAAGATCCAACACCTTGCCAGGCGCGTGTTTCGTGCGCTCGACATGAACGGCTACGGCCGTATCGATTTCCGGATGACGCCGGAGGGGAGAATCTACGTGATCGAGGCGAATCCGAACGCGCAGTTGGCGCAGGACGAGGACTTCGCGCAGTCGGCGAAGAAGGCCGGCATTCCCTACGGCAAGCTGCTCGAACGGATCATCAAGATCGGGTTGCAGTGGCAGCCCACGCGGATGGCGTTTACGCCGGACGCCTAATCAGGCGCAAGGCTCTCACCTCAGTACGCACATTCTGCGAATAAGGGGACTGTCCCCTTTTCGGCAGATTTTGCCCGTCGGGCCAGTTTGTTCTCGAAGCCTTCGACCGAGCGGCCTTGTTGGAGAAGGGGAGATCGTTGGGGTCCGAGCACACACGCAGCGCCGATTGGCGGCTCTGGAGGGTCGCGACGATCAACGCGACCTGAACAGCAGCTGTTTTCAGATGTGAGCCGTGAGCGGCGGGTGCATGCGCCGCCCGTGCTCCAACGACATCAACACGATGTCGGGTGTGACCGGCGCTCGGCGGAACACGTCCACGCCAACGGCACTCGCAATCGCATTCAGCACTGCCCCGTATCCGGCGCCGACGGGCGGCTCGCCGACGCCGCGCGCGCCGACAGGCGTTTCCGGATCGGCGATGTCGAGCGCCACCGTCGGCATCTCAACCGGCACGTCGAGGATGGTGAGCGGCTTGTTGTAGTGGAACCGTCGCGCCAGTGACAACCCATATTGCGGGTCGTAGACGAGCTTCTGGCACAGCGCATGCGCCACGCCGAGGCAGATGCCGCCGGTGATCTGGCCGTGCAGGCTGCGCGGGTTCACCACGGTCCCGACGTCCGCAACGCTCAGAAAGTCGACGAGCCTGACTTGCCCGGTTTCGACATCGACTTCAACTTCTGCGAAGCCGATGACGAAGGAATAGGTGTCGCCGTCGCGTGGGTAGGTATCCTTGCCAACGCCCATGAGCCCGAGTCCCACGAGCCCCTGCGCTGCCTTTTTCGTCGTCGCGTGAACCTCGGCCGGAACCTCGTGGCCGTCGTACTTGCCACCGAGCTCGATTGCGCGTTTCGCCGCATCGGCGTAACTCAAGCCGCGGCCCAAAGCTCCGCGGCGAGAGACGCGCTCGTTTCCGAGCTCGTAATCCTCAGGCGCGCCGCCCAGATCCTGCGCAGCGATCTCCTGCAGCTTTCTCCTGGCATCCATCGCGCCGGCATGATTCGCGCGCGTCATCGCATGCGTGGTCTGGCTGCCCACAGACAGGCATGAATAGGGCAGGCCCTTGCTGGTGTCGCCCCAGACGACGTGCACCTTCTCCCATGGCATCAGGAGAATGTCCGCCGCGATCCGGGCGAGATCCATCACGGAGTGGGTGCCCAGGTTGCCAACGCCCGACTGCACGTAGAGATGACCATCGGGACGGATTGTCATCAACCCGTCATGCCCGATCGAACCTGCGCCGTGCGGACCAACCGTCACGCCGACGCCACGCACCTTTGATCCTTCCCGCTTGCCCGCGCGCGCTTTGCGCTCCGCCCAATTGAACTGCTGCATGCCGCGATCGAGCGCGTCGCGCACAAACGCGCTCGTGACATGACGACGCTGTCCGTTCGTGGCCGGAGGACCGTAGATGGCTTTGCCGCTCGGGGCATTGATTTTGCGGACTTCGACCTGATCGATGCCGAGCTGCACGGCCGCTTTCGTGAGGGCTGGCTCGATGATCCCGTTGGCCTGCATGGGTCCGGGTGACCGTTGCTGCGTGCGCGGCGGTGTGTTCGTGAGCACGTTGATCGCACGCCAGCGCATCGCTTCGGGCTGATAGATCAACGATGCGGCATTGCCGGCGGATCGATGATCGCCCATCGGCCCGTACGGGCCGTTGTCCTGGACGATGAAGAGATCGAGGGCCGTGATACGTCCGTCCTTGCGGAGGCCGATTCTCACACGGCCGGTCATGTTGGTCCGCGCCCGGCCGAAGTAGCACTCTTCCTCGCGGCTCACGCGCATCATCACCGGCGCATTCGCTTTCCTGGACAGCATCGCCGGGATGGCCATCGACACGGCGCCGGCGCCCTTGCTGCCAAATCCGCCGCCCGTGTACTCGCAAATCAGCACGACTTGCGACGGCTCGATCCCGCACCAGCGGGCAATCCCATCCACGGTGCGAATCACGCTTTGCGTTGATCCGTGGAGATAAAGCTTGCCGTTTTGCCAGTACGCCATCGCGCTGCGGGTTTCCATCGGGTGATGACCCGTGGATTGCACGACAAAGGTTTCGTCCACGATGACGGCGGCGTTCTTGAATCCCGCTTCAAGATCACCGAAAGCCCACTCCTCGGTCGCTTTGCCCATCGGCATGCGCCCGTGCTGCTCTTCGGCGAAGTCCTCGGCCGTCCACTTCACGTTTTGAATCTGCGGCCGTGCCTGTTGTCCCTGCGATCCGGGAGGCGCCGGGATCCAGACGTTGCCGTCGGTGCGCGCGTTCGCACCGCCGGGCCTGAGACTCTCGATCGGATCGACCACAAACGGCAGCGGCTCGAGATCGACGTGGATGCGTTCGATCGCTTCCGCCGCGGTAAGCTCGTCCACCGCGGCAACGGCGAGAATCGGTTCGCCGGCGTACAGCGGCTCATTGGTGAGCGCGCGCTCGGCACCGCCGAGATCCGGAAGATCGTCGGCCCGCAGGATGGCGCGCACGCCCGGCATCGCAAGCGCCTCGCTGGTATCGGCGCGCACGACGCGCGCGTGCGGCATCGGACTCAAAAGGAGCTTGCAGAAGAGCATACCGTCCGCACGGTAGTCCTCGGCGTATCTCGCCCTGCCGGTCACTTTGGCAACAAGATCCGGCGGCGTGTAGTTCTGACCGACTAACTTGTTTGCCATGATCCCTTCCGCACGCATCAGAGCGTGGTGCCGGTGAGCCGCAGCTTGTAACCCAATGTCATCGCAAGCGTTTTCTTCTTCATGAACTTCACCGCGCCGGCGCCTTTGATGAACGCGCGGTGCGACGCGCGCGATCGACATCCATCTTGCGCGAATTCTACTAGAATACGCCCCGGGGGAATCGCATGTTACAGAGACGTCGAAACACCTTGATGCTGATGGCCGTCGCGCTGGCGATGAGCGCGCGCTCCTTTGCGCAGGCGCCCGCCTGGCCCGACGTTCAGCCGACCAACGACTTGCCAACTCCGTACGAAACGGTGTCCGGCTTTTTCAAATTGCCTGAAGGGCGCGTGTGGGGCTCGACCAGCGCCGTTGACGTGTCGCCCGACGGCAAGATGATCTGGGTTGCCGAACGCTGCGGCGCCAACACCTGCTGGGACGCGACCAAAGGCGAGATGTCGAAGCTCGACACGATCTTCGCGTTCGAGCAGGCGACGGGCAAACTCATTCGCAGCTTTGGCGCCGGCATGTTCGTGTTCCCGCACGGCATCCACGTCGATCGCGAGGGCAACGTGTGGGTGACCGACGGCAACGACAACCTGCCGCGTCGCGCGCGTGGCGCTGCGCCGGATTCACCCCTTCCCCCGGCACCCGCGAAGATCGTCGGCCACCAGGTGATCAAGTTCAGCCCCGAAGGCAAAGTACTGTTGACGCTCGGCAAGGCCGGCGGGAATCCTGCCGACAACGTTGCCGATCCGGCCTCGTTCTATCAACCGAACGATGTCATTACGCTGCCGAACGGCGACATCCTGGTTGCGGAAGGCCACAACAACCCGACCTTCAGCCATCGCATCGTCCGCTTCGATCGCAGCGGCAAGTATCTCTCTCAATTTGGCAAACGCGGCAACGGTCCCGGCGAGTTCATGCAGCCGCATGGCCTCGCGCTCGATTCACAGGGCCGCCTGTTTGTCGCCGATCGCGGCAACAACCGTGTGACGGTCGTCACCACCGACGGCAAGTTCATCATGGACATGCCGCAGTTCAGCCGCCCGAGCGGTGTCTTCATCGACAAGAACGACATGCTGTACTCGGCGGATTCGGAATCCGGTTCAGTGAATCCTGATCACAAGGCCTGGGTACGCGGCATTCGCGTCGGCAGCGCGAAGGACGGCAAGGTGTTGTACTTCATCCCGGATCCGCAGAAGGATCTGACGTCCGGCACACTCGCGGCCGAAGGAGTGGCGGTAGACGCTGCGGGGAATATCTATGGCGCCGAAGTTGGTCCGAAGCAGGTCCAGAAGTACGTCAAGAAGGCCGGTACGAAGTAGTCTCATAGTGACGGCGGCGCTGGCGACGATCGCGCCAGCGCACGCTATCAATCTCGATGTGAGCGCGTCGGACATCGAGCGCGCTCTCGTCATCGCGCGCGAACGCGATCGCGAGCGCGCGCCTTTTCACGCGCCCTACATCACGACGCTCAACGGCGAGTTCCTCGAGCGCGTCGAGATCGTCACCGAGTTCCGGCGCATCGTGCTGCTTGCCGAGGAGCATATCGTCAAAGGCGATCACGCGTTCGCGTACAGCTCGCGCATTGCCGGCGAGGCTGCCCGTCCCTGGAAACGACGTGTCTCAGTGATCGCGCGGGTCCGCTTCCATCCGCAAAACAACTACGTCACGCTTCCAGATTTCGAGATCGGACTCGATGGCCCCGACGCCGCCACGGCATCCATCGGCGTGCTGAAGGATGCCGTGTACGGTTTTTCTGAGCCAGGCGCGCCCGCGCCGATACTTGGCGCAGTGGTCGAAGGCGTATTCGATGCGACCGTCGTGGGACAAACGCAGCGAACCGTAACGGTAAAACTCGCCGGGAAAGTGTTGTCAGCGACGCCAGTGCCCTTCGCCGCGCTGGAGTAGGCAGGTCAGGCGGGTGAGCAATTACGCAGAATCTGTGTAAACGTCACCAGCCCTACCAACCCCACGCGGGCACTAGGGCAACAACGCCGTGGTGTTCCTCTTCGGAACCTGGCCAACCGGAATCTGCATAACTTCCTTCCGCGTCGCGATATCCACAACCGACACGGAGTTGGATCCCGCGTTGGCGACATACAGGCGCTTGCTGTCGGGCGTGAACGTCAGCCAGTCCGGATGATGGCCAACTTTCACTTCGCCGAGCAGCTTGAGGTCAGGCAGAGAATACGCATACACCGCAGAATTCACTTTGCTGTTGACCCATAGCGTCTTGCCGTCAGGCGCCGATTGAACGCCGTGCGCCGGAGATCCCTGCAGCGTATCCCAATTCTGTTGCTCCTTCGGCAGCTCCGGCAGCGTGATGCGCGTCACTTCTTTGTGCGTCGCGAAGTCGATCACGGCAAAGCCGTGAAAATCGGAAAGCTGGACGAAGAGACGCTTGGTCGATCCATCCGGATTGCGGTCCCATCCGATCGGCCGCACACCCGCGTCGAACGGCACGGTCCACACGATTTCGTCCGTTGCGACGTCGATCACCGACAGGAGCCGGCCTGCGATCGATCCCGCCAGCACAAACTTGCCGTCGGACGTCACGAACGTGTTGTGAATGCCGCCCTTGGTCGGAATCGACTTGACGTTTTTCAGCGTTACCGTGTCGATGACGTCAACCGCGCCAGGCTGCGCGACGATGGCGACATACACGCGTTTACCGTCGCGCCCGATCGCCACATTGTTGGGACGATCGCTCAACTCGATCTTGCTGGTGACCTTCAGGGTTTTGAGATCGACGACGTCGAGCGTGTGCTCGCTTTCGTTGGTCACAAAGAGGCGGCTGCCGTCGGGCGCCGCCGCGGCGCCATGCGGCACCTCGATCCCTTTGATCACGCCGGTCACTTTATTGGTTGCCGGATCGATGAGGTGGATGTTGTCACCGGCGGCGTTGGTCTGCACGATGATCGGACGTCCCGCGCGCGCGGCGATCGGAGGTGTCAGGCCGGCCACGAGCAGCAGGCCAATAGGCGCAAGCCGAACGAGAATCCTCATAAGGCTGCAAACTCTAACAGGTTGACAGCGCGGCGCAAAACCGTAAATAAGGTGCCATGCGCAGCATCGTTCTCGGCCTGTTTCTGACCGCCACCGCGGTTGCGGCGTGGGCACGTGCGCAAGCTCCGGCGCCGCTCGATTACGAGACGTTCAAAACCCGGGTGCAGCCCATCTTTCTCGCCAAGCATGACGGCTACGCGCGCTGTTACGTGTGCCATTCGCAGGGCACGAACTTCCGGCTGCAGCGCCTCGCCGAAGGCGCGACGGCATACACGGAAGAGCAGACCCGGGAGAATTACAAGGCTGCGCAGCGATTCGTGTCGCCGGGCAATCCGCTCAAGAGCCGTCTGCTCCTGATGCCGCTTTTGCACGAAGCCGGCGGCACCGAATTCCATCCGGGCGGCAAGCGCTGGGAATCGCAATCGAACGCCGAGTGGAAGGTCATCGCCGCTTGGATTGCCAACGGCAAGTGAAGGTGGAGATCTCGCGATCTTGAGATTTGCAGCACTTAGCGCGGCCGTTGCGTTTGCGCTCCTGGCGCAACCCCCGCTGCCGCGCTTCGACATCGTGATTCGCGGCGGCACAATCGTCGACGGCACGGGTTTGCGGCCCTATCGCGGCGACGTCGGCATCATCGGCAAACACATCGCTCGGATCGGCAATCTGTCGCGCGCCGAGGCGGCAACATCGATCGACGCCACCGACCTTTACGTCACGCCCGGCTTCATCAACATTCACAGCCACGCGTCGCCGGACGCGCTCTCGACCGCCGAGAACATGCTGACGCAGGGCGTCACGCTCGAGATCCTCAACGCCGACGGTGGCGGTCCGACGGACATCAAGAAACAGCTCGCCGACATCGCGGCGAGGGGACTCGCGGTGAACATCGGCGCCAACGCCGGGTTCAACAGCGCCTGGACCACCGTCGTCGGGGAGGCCGATCGCCGGCCGACGCCCGACGAGGTGCAGAAGATGCGCGACCTGCTGGTCGGGAACCTCGAGGCGGGTGCGTGGGGCGTGTCCGCCGGCCTCGACTACAAGCCGGCGTACTTTTCGACCAGCGAAGAAGTGATCGACGTCGTGCGCGCCGCCGCACCGTACCGCACGATCTTCACCAATCACGATCGAATAACGCCGGAGTCGAAATTCAGCTCTCGTGTGGGCATGACCGAGACGATGGCGATCGGCGCCCGCGCCGGTTTGATGCCTGTGATCACGCACATGAAAGTGCAAGGGCGTGAGCAGGGAACAGCAGGCGCGTTTCTCAAGACGATGACCGACGCGTCGCGGCAGGGCCGTTATACCGCCGCTGATGCCTACCCGTACTTGGCAGGGCAGTCGGGTCTCGGCGCCTTGATCATTCCGGGATGGGCGCAGGACGGCGGCCGCGAGAAGATGCTCGAGCGCTTCAAGGATCCCGCCACGCGCGCGAAAATCGTCGCGGAAGCCGAGGAAGCAATGGCGGCACGCTTTGGCGGACCGCAAGGCGTGTACATGCCGCTGCTCAAGCGCGAGCTCACCGACGTGATGCAGGAATTCGGCGTGTCCGGCGGTGAGGCGGTCGTGCGCGTGCTCGAGCAGCAGAACACCGGCGCCATCCTGCGCTTCGGTCTCGAGGAGGATCTGGTGAAGATTCTCCAGAATCCGACGACCTCGATCGCGTGCGACTGCGGCGCCGCACCGCCAGGTCGCGCGACGCATCCGCGCTACTCCGGTACCTTTCCGCGTGTGCTCGGGCGCTATGTCCGCGAGACAAAAGCGCTTTCGTGGAGCGAGGCGATTCGTAAGATGACGCTGCTGCCGGCTGCGACCATTGGACTCGTGGATCGCGGTGCGATCGCGGTCGGCATGGTTGCTGACATCACCGTGTTCGATCCGAGCACCGTCATCGATCACGCAACGTTCGAGGAACCAACGCGGCCGTCGGACGGAATTCGTCACGTGGTCGTGAACGGCACCATCGCCGTGCGGGACGGCACGGTGACAGGAGAACGCGGTGGGCAGGCGCTCCTGCGATCGAAGCATATGCCGAGCCGACCGATGACCTCCGCAGGCGTGCATCGTCTGCAGGTGAAAGACGCCAAGCTCACAATCGATGTCACTCAGCCGGCGGGCAGAGACAGAGCGAGTGGCGCTTTTAAATACGACGACGGTGCGACGACGACCATCGATGCAATTGACTTTGGCATTCTGCAAACCACGCGCGACTGGGCGACTTTCACCGGCCGCGTTCGTGTCACACCGTTTACCGAGTATCGGACCCTGACCGTGATCACCGAGGGCAAAGATCCGTGGCAGCCCGATCGCGCGACCACCGTCACGATCGCGGTCGAGGGGATGGAGGAGATCACGATCAAGTTGCCGCCAGGAAGCGCGGAGATTCGATAAGGAGTCGAAACATGACGAGAAAAACTCTTGCGGTCGTCGCGTTCGCTGCCGCTCTGGCGTGGACCGTCTCCGCGCAGGATGCGAAGGGGGTCATCAGCGCCGCGTCGAAAGCGATGGGCGTGGATACACTGAAAACGATCCAGTACTCGGCGACCGGACTCGATTTCGCGCTCGGCCAGGCGCCGAATCCAACGTCGCCGTGGCCGAAATTCATCAACAAGAGCTATACGCGCGCGATTAACTTCGAGACACCGGCGTCGAACGTCGATCGAGTGCGCATGCAGGGCGAGAACCCGCCGCGCGGCGGCGGTCAGCAGCCGATTGTCGGCGAGCAGCCACAATCCCAGACCATCATCATCAGCGCCGACACCCCGTGGCCGCAGCAGCTCGAGATTTGGATGTTGCCGCACGGCTTCCTGCGCGCTGCCGCCGCTCGCAACGCGACGGTTGAGAGTCGAACCGTTGGCGGCAAGCGCTACAACGTGGTCAGCTTCGTTGGCGACAACAAAGCCAAAGTGAGCGGCTTCATCAACCAGCAGAACCTCGTCGAGCGGGTCGAGACCGCAATCGACAACGCGTTTTTCGGCGACATGCCGTTCGAGGCGATCTACAGCGATTACAAGTTGATCGAGGGCGTGCAGTTCCCGATGCACATCGTGCAGCGTCAGGGCGGCTATCCGACGTTTGATTTGACGCTGACGAACGTGCAGGTCAACGCGCCGGTCAACATTCAACCGGCGCAGGGCAGAGGCGGCGCCGCTGCTGGGAGTGCGCCGGCAGCGCCGGCAGCCACATCCGAGAAGCTGGGCGAAGGCGCATATCTGATTCTCGGCGGCTATGCCTCGATCGCGCTCGACTTCAAGGACCACATCGTGATTCTCGAAGGCGGGCAGAGCGAAGCGCGCGGTCTCGCCGTCATCGCCGAAGCGAAACGGTTGATTCCCAACAAGCCGATTCGGTACGTCGTCAACACCCATAGCCACATCGATCACTCGAGCGGCCTGCGTCCGTTCGTGGCGGAAGGCGCGACGATTCTCACGCATCAAATCAACAAGGCCTACCTCGAGAAGGTGCTTAGCTCGCCGCACACGCTCAATCCGGACAAGGCGCAAACCTCCGGCCGTAAGCCCGTGGTCGAAGGGATGGGCGACAAGAAAGTACTCACCGACGGCACGCGTGTCGTGGAGCTCTATCACATGCGCGATCTGCCGCACCACGACGGCATGCTCATGGCGTATCTGCCGAACGAGAAGATTCTGTTCCAGGCGGATGCCTACAACCCGCAGCCGACGACGGCGACGCCACCGAATCCACCCAGTCCGTTTACGACCAATCTGCTCGATAACATCGATCGACTCAAGCTGGATATTCAGCGCGTCGTGCCGGTGCACTATCCAGCGGATAACCGAGTGGTGACGGTGGCGGAGATTCGGAAGTGGGTGGGGAGGGCGACGAGCTGACATCTGGCGATGTCGCGAAGTGTCGATCTGACGATGCGATGTGGTGAGGTGGCGATGTGGCGATGTGGCGGGAGATGTTTCGATGTAATGTGTGATGTTCGATCGTTACATCACATCATTACATCGCATCTTTACATCACATCGTTCAATCGTTAGACACATCATCCGATCGCCACATCCACCCATCACATCGCGACCATCGCCACTTCGCGACATCGCCACATCTCATTACTGTGTCGCGCTGATTCCAGCGAGGCGAATCGGCTTCAACGCCGCCGGCTTTAACCCGCTCACTCCAATCTTGTCGTAGAGCGCCGGCAGTTCTGCGATCAGCGCGTTGGTGTCCTGCACGACCTTCGTCAGATCCTCACGCGACTCGTTCGTCACGCGCGTCTGTTGCGCGGTCGGGAGCGACGTCGCGTTCATGATCTGACCCTTGGTCTGGCCGATCGTCCCACGCACGTTCTGGTTTTGGCCGCCGCCGAATCCGCCGCCACCACCACCCCCACCGCCTCCGCCCGCGAACCCACCACCACCGGTCTGCTGGCCAGGCGCGGGCACGCCGAGCCGACGGCGCAGATCGGCGAGCTTCTTCGACGTTTCGCCCAGTGCGCTCGTCGCCGAAGACGGCACATTGGTCGCCCCTTTCACAAGGCCTTCGAGCGCCTGGAATTGGCGGTCAAGTTCGGCCACCGCATCTGCGGCTTCATTCGCCGTCTTCTGCAAGTCGTGCAGCGCAAGTGCCGTGTCGTGCCAGGTCTTTCGTTCCGCGTCGGTCATCTGCACGGCCGTGTCAGGTGCGACGCGCACGGTCTTCGTCGCCACGTCTTTGCCTTCGACGACGAGCGTGACGCGATAATCACCGGGCAGCACGTTTGGTCCGTTGTTGCCGCCGCCGCCGAAGCCGCCGCCACCGCCACCGCCGCCTCCTGGACCACCGCCTTGTTGCGTCGCAGAGGGCGGAAGCGGCTGGTGACGAAGATCCCACGCCACCCGATTCATGCCCGCCTTGCGCGCGTTGCGGAGCTCGTTGCCGCTCAGTTCGCGCACCGTCGTACCCGACGCGTCCTGAATACGCAGCGCGAGCTCTTTCGGTTCGCTGCGCAGGTGATACGTGATTAGCGCGCCGTACTCAGGGTTCTTGCCACGGAACGGTTTATCCGTGACAAATCCGCGATCGTTCGCCAGGTTGTACTGCATCGCGGGACGGATATCGAAGAGGAACGCGTCGGCGCGCCGCGCCTCCGCGGCCTGTTGTATCGGTGTTGCATCGTCCAGAATCCACAGGCTGCGGCCGTGCGTCGCCACGATCATGTCATTGTCGCGCGGGTGAATCACGATCTCGTGGACCGGCACCGTGGGTAGATTCGCGCGCAGCCGCTCCCAACTGCCACCACGATCGGGTGTGACGAACAAGCCGAACTCGGTACCCGCATACAGCACGTTCGGGTGTTTGGGATCTTCGGCAACGGTATTGACGACCTGTCCCTTGGGCAGGCCCTCGGAAATCGAACGCCAGGTGTTTCCGCCGTCGGCGCTCGCGTACAGGTAGTTGTTGAAGTCGTCGTTCCAGTGTCCGTCGAACGCCGCGTACACTGTGTTGGCGTCGTGGGCGGAGGCCACCAGGCCCGATACGTAGGCGTTTTTCGGTGCGCCGGGAAACCGCGACGTGATGTTGGTCCACGTTTTCCCGCCGTCCTTCGTCATTTGTACGGAGCCGTCGTCAGCGCCGGCGTAAATGACACCGGCCTGCTTCGGCGATTCAACCAGCTGCACGAGGTTTCCGTACGACTGCACGCCATCGTTCTTCGCTATCTTGACGTCCTTGCCCACGACTCCCATGAGCGAGAGCCCCTCGCGATCGACTGCCTGCGTCAACTCCGGACTAATCGCGGTGAACGACTGGCCAGCGTCGGTGGACTTGAACACCCTGTTCGCGCCGGCGTACACCGTTTTCGGATCGTGCGGCGAGATGTGAATGGGCGTGTTCCAATTCCATCGCAGCGGCGGTTCGCCGCGCGCCGGCAGCGGCCGGATTGCCTTGCGCTCGTTGGTCACGCGATCGACGCGGACGATGTTGCCATCCTGCGATTCGGCATAGACGATGCGCGGATCGGTTGGATCCATCACCGCCTCAAAGCCGTCGCCACCCTGAATCTGCGTCCAGTCGTCGTTCACGATGCCGTTGCGGCTCCGTACGGCGCTCGGCCCGCACCACGTGTAGTTGTCCTGCAGGCCGCCGCACAAGTTGTACGGCTTCGCCATGTCGTAGCCAACGTGGTAGTACTGCCCGAGATCCATGTTGTAGATCCCTTCCCACGTCTTGCCACGGTCGTAGCTGATGCCAACGCCGCCGTCGTTGCCGTCGATGATGTGATTGGAATTGTTCGGATTGATCCACATCGCGTGATGATCGGAGTGCATGACGCCGCTCTCGCTGAACGTCTTGCCGCCATCGTCGGAGATGTGCACCTGCACGCCAAGCACGTAGACACGAAGATCGTTGTTGGGGTCGATGCGAATCTGGCTGAAATACATCGGCCGCGGGTTGACATCCGACATCTTTCGCCATGTCAGTCCCGCGTCGTCCGATCGATAGGTGCCACTCTCCGTCTCGTGCTGGATGCGTGCGTAGAGGATGTTCGGGTTGCGGCGATAGATGTCCATCCCGATGCGGCCGAGCGGGCCTGACGGGATGCCGTTGGTCAGCTTCGTCCAGGTGCGGCCTGCGTCGCTGCTCTTGTGGATGGCGCTGCCTGGGCCGCCGCCGTTCATGCCCCACGTCGCGCGGCGCCGCTGGTAAGTCGCCGCATAAAGCACCTTGTTGTTCGACGGATCCTGTGCCAGCTCGGTGGCGCCGGTGTCCTCGTTGACGAAGAGCACGTTGGTCCAGGTCAGGCCGCCGTCGGTGGTCTTGAAGACGCCGCGCTCCTTGCCTGGTCCGTAGAGGCTGCCGAGCGCCGCCACGTACACGACATCGTGATCGATCGGATCGATCACGATGCGCGCGATGTGTTTCGACTCGCGCAGGCCCATGTGCTTCCACGTGTGGCCGCCGTCGATCGACTTGTAGACGCCGTTGCCCCACGAGCCGCTTTGCCGATTGTTGTTCTCGCCGGAGCCGACCCACACCGTGTTGGGATCGTCGGCCGTGATCGCGATGTCGCCAATCGACACCACGTCGTCGAGATCGTCGAACAGCGCTTCCCACGTCGTGCCATTGTTCATCGTCTTCCAGAGGCCGCCCGTGGCGGCGCCAACATAGAAGACGGCAGGATTGGTTTCGAGCACGGCAAGGTCGTCGATACGCCCGCCCATGGTCGCGGGGCCGATGTTGCGGAACGTCAGGCCCGCAAACGAATCGCTGCGTGGCTCGGAGCGCTGCTGCTGCCCCGCCGCGCTGGTGGCGAGCGCGGCGAGGGCGCCGAGGACAGCAGCAATCCGCGTGAATCCAGGTTGCGAAAAACTCATGTACATCCTCCGACGCGCGCGACTCTAACACATCAGCTCTTGACGTATTGCCACCGTGCAACATGACTGTGCCAGCCCTGAAGTTTTTACGCATTGGCTCTGCTGGCGCGGCACCAACCTCGGGCGCGCGTAACTTGCGGTGAGCTCGCGTGATGCGGCAAACAGCACGGCTTGCACAGGGAGATGGTCGCGTGCTTGCAGCAAAAAACCGCCATCCACCAGAACTTCAGGAGGGATCATGAAACTGTTCCGCCTCGCTTCGACGGCCGCGCTGTGCTTGACGCTGGCAGGCGCCCTTGCCGCTCAGGGCGCACCGCAAGGGACGCCGCAAACACCGCCAGCCCCGCGTGCCGATCAAGCAGCAGCAGCCCAGGCGCGCGACGCCGCGGAGATCACGATCGTGGGTTGCCTTGCAGAGGACAAGAGCTCCCCTGACGATTACACGCTCACTGTCGTCCCGGCGGCGACGGGTGGTGACGCGGCGCGCGCATCGAACCCGAGTAGTGCGGCATCAGCGAAGCCGGCCACCTACAAGATCACCGGCCTTGCCGCCGATCAACTCGAGGCGCACGTCAATCACCAGGTCGAGTTGAAGGGCCGCATCAACGCCGCCAGGCCCGCTCAGGCAGGTGCGTCGAATGCCGCACAGGAGTTCAAGGCGAGCTCGGTGAAGATGATCAGCGCCACGTGCCCGCCGGCCAAGTAACTTCTACCAACCGTGCATGCGCATGCGTCGTTCCCAGAGGCGCATGCGTATGTTCCGGTTCGATCTCGTGAAGATAAGCCGCTGGCGGCACGTGGCCCTCTGATTGCAGTCCAGTGCAGGGCTTACATCACAAATTGTGTGTTTGGAGGAACTATGAGCTCGACAATAGTCCGATTCGCCGTCGCGTCGGTGACAAGCCTGACGCTCACGGGCGTCCTGATGGCACAAGGCAATCCGCAGACACCGCCACAGCCCCCCCGCACCGATCAAACCCCCGCGCAACGCGGCAGCACGGCTGATTCGGTCACCCTAGCCGGCTGTTTGATGCAGGGCAAAGATGTGGCCTCACTCAAACAATCGACAGCAAGCGCAGAGGACTTCTTCCTGACGAACGCTATGCCTTCTGGCGCCGCAACAACGAGCGGTGGCACTGCCGGAACGGCGGCGCCGGCGACCGGCACCCCGCCGCCGTCGGGTGAAAAGCCAGGCGGCACGCGCCCGAGCGACGCAGCACGCGCCGGCGGTGCGATGGGATCGGGGAAGGTCTATCGAATCAGCGGGCTCGGCAAGGACGAATTGTCGAAGCACATCAACCATCAGGTTGAAATCCAGGGCCGTCTCAGCACTGGTGGCGCCCCTTCAGGCACTCCGAGTGGGACAACGCCGGGAGCGACTGCCGGTGCGGCGGGCGCGAGCGACATCGCCGGCGTGATTCAGGCGGCGGCGGTCAAGATGGTCAGCGCAACCTGCACCGCGAAGGAATAAGGGTTCTTTCGCGTTCGCGTAGCGCTTACGCATGCGCTGATAGAATCGGCGCATGCGTAAGCGTGTTGTGTACGCCGCCATCCTCACAACGGCGGCGCTGAGTGTCGCCGGTCTCCAGGCTCAACGCGAATCCAACCCGCGTGGCAACACCCTGATCGATTTATGGAGCGCCGGCAAGCCCGCCTTCGGTGTATTCGTACCCAACGAGAATCCGGTTGGTCGTGGACAGTGGAGAGGCGACCCAGACGCGCCGCGCCCGAAACCGGTGTACACGGTCTCCGGCGGCGAGAAGCTCGCTGCCAATCCTCTCTACGACTATGTATTCCTGAATCTCGAAGGTAGTTACGATTCCGGCGCGATCAAAGCGATCGCAGAAGGCTTGCGCAGTTCTCAGGCCACGGGCCGCAAAACATTGTTAGTGCGCATTCCGCGGTTTCACGAGAATGCTGCGGCCGGTGCTGCGCGGATCAAAGAGGCGTTCAACCTCGGCGCGGATGGTGTAACGGTGCCGCACGTCGAAAGCGTGGATGAAGCGAAGCGCGTGCTCGACGCCTTTCGCGCCGCCGGCGTGAACGTCTGGTCGCCGTCCAATCCGGCAGGCGACAAGATCGCGATGCTGATGATCGAAGATCCGGGCGCGCTCGCGCAGGCAAGGGAGATTGCCGACCTCAAAGGCATCAGCGTGCTGGCGTGCGGCATCGGCAGCATGACCCAGGCGCTCGGCGGCGATCGTGCGAAGGGCGAAGAAGCAACACAGAAGGTGCTTGCCGAAACCAGACGCGTCAAGGTGGCGAACATGCTCACTGCCAACGCGCAGGACGTGGAGAAGCGCATCAAAGAGGGCTTCCTCGCGCTCCTGATGCAGGGGCAGCAGGCCGACGAGGCGATCACGATCGGCCGTGCCGCGGCAGGCCGCTAACCGCGTGGCGTTACGCGTCAACGAGCGGCAGAACAATCTGGAAGGTCGATCCGCGCTCGGCGGCTTCGAGCGAGAGACGGCCATCGTTGGCTTCGACGGCCCACTTTGCGATCGCCAGCCCAAGGCCGGTGCCACCGGCATCCCGAGAGCGGCCCTCATCTGTACGATAAAAACGATCAAAGACCCGTTCGCGGTGCTCGAGCGCGATGCCGACGCCCTCATCGGCGACGGTGATCGTCGCGCGATCGCCGTCGGCGTGGACGCGCACGTCGATCGTCGATCCTTGCGGACTGTGCTTGATCGCGTTGTCGATGATGTTGGTAATGGCTTCTCTGATCACGAGCGGATCGGCGGATACGCGTGCGTTCGCGGCGGCATCGACGGCAAGCCGCTGCTGGCGTTCCTCGGCGAGGATCGTCAGTGACGACGCCACTTCCTCGGTGAGGCGCCCGAGGTCCACGACCTCGCGCGACAAACGGACGATGCCCGTATCTCCGCGCGAGAGCCGCAGCAACGTGTCGACCAGCCGCGTCAAACGATCGACTTCTTCGAGCATGCTCCCGAGCGCGTCGCGATATTCGGCCGGTGTCCGCGTCTCGCGCAGTCCCATTTCTCCGATGCCGCGAATCACCGACAACGGTGTGCGCAACTCGTGCGACGCATCGGCGGTGAACCGGCGCAGTTCGGCGAACGACGCTTCGAGCCGCGCGAACGTATCGTTCACGACCGCCGCAAGCCGCCCGATCTCGTCGTTCTGGTTGGCCACCGACAGACGTTCGTGCAGACGATCGGCGGTAATGCGGCGGGCCTTGGCCGCGAGGTCGTCGATGGGGGCCAGCGCACGGCGCGCGAGGATGTAGCCGCCCATGCCTGCGAGCGCGACAACGAGCGGAAATCCAAGAACCAGCACGACGAGGATTTCTCGCAGTTGTTCGTCGAGCCGCGCCTCGGGATCGACTGCCAGCGGCGTGTCGGCTGGTTCTTGCAATTGCTCACGAAATTCGTGACGAACGGCGACGAACGTCGCCGTCGCGTACACGATCAACAACAGCGACAATGCCGCCGTATACCACGCCGTCAGGCGGACGCGGATCGAGGCACGCGACCACCAACCGATCATGGTTCGCCTTCCCGTAACACGAATCCGATGCCGCGCACCGTGTGAATAAGGCGGACGCGGCCGTCGACATCGACTTTTCGCCGCAACCGCGTCATCTGCACGTCGATCACGTTGTCGAGCGGCGTCGCGCGGTGCGGTTCCCTTCCACACGTCGCGTGCGAGCATTTCGCGCGAGACGAAATGTCCATGGTGACGCAACAGGTATTCGAGCAACTCGAACTCGCGGCTGGTCAGCTCGAGTACGCGATCGCCACGCATCACGCGTCGCGTCACGACATCGAGCTGCAGATCCGCCGTTTTGAATCGAAGCGTTTCCGATGGACGGCCGCGCCGCAGCAGCGCCCGAATCCGCGCCAGCAGCTCCGGCAGCGCGAACGGCTTCACCAGGTAATCGTCGGCGCCTGCGTCGAGGCCGAGGACACGATCGTCGACGCCGTCGCGCGCCGTCAGAATCAACACCGGAGTCTCGATCCGACGCTGGCGCAGCGTCTTCAGGATTTCAAGTCCGCTGCGTCCCGGCAGCATCAAGTCGAGAAGAACCAGGTCGAACAGCTCTGCGTTGGCTCGGTAGAACCCGTCTTCGCCGGTGCCTGCCACGACCACGTCGTAATGATCGGCCTGCAGTGCGGAGCACAGAACCTGCGCGAGCTTGCGTTCGTCTTCGACGACGAGAATACGCACCGAGGTGAATACTACCGGCCTGCGCTCGCCTCCACCCTGACTTTTGTGTCAGGCGCGACGGCGCGCTCGCCCGGCTGAAATGCCATCGCGAGCAGCCCCGGAAAGGAGCCGATCGTTCGTGGGTCGGCGTTGTCCAGGCCGTATACGACCGAGGTGGCCGGCTCCGCCGGCGTGAACGTGCCAAGGACACGATCGTATATGGTCAACAGATTCGCGTAATTCGAGTTTGCCTCGGCCACCTGCCGCGAATGGTGGATCTTGTGCACGTTGGGCGTGACCCAGATCAGCGAGAGCACGCGCTCGAGCGGCGGCCACATGCGAACGTTTGCGTGTTCGAGCACACCATTGGTGGCTTGCAGCAGGCGCTGGATCACAACGGCTTGCGCGGGAAGCCCCAGGATCCACACGGGCACGATGGCGAAGATGAAACGCCAGACCGTCTCCACCGGATGCGTTCGATATGTCGTGGTGACGTCGACAAACGGATCGCTGTGATGAATCTGGTGAAAGCGCCACATCACTGGCCACACGTGCATCGCGCGGTGCGAGAGGTACCCAACCGAGAAGTCGAGAACGACCACGCCGATCGCAGTCTGGACCCAGAACGGCCAGCCGAGGCCCGGCGAACAGCCCGGCTGGCCGTAGTTTGATCGCAGCGATCGCCGCGAGCGACGCGAGGAGCCAGTTCGAGATGAACGAGAGAGCGGTCAGGCTGAGATTCGCGGCGCGGCGCTCCTGCTTCCAGGCGCGCGCCGAAAACATCGGCACAGCAATCTCGAGCAGCGCGCCGATTCCCATCACCGTGAGAATGATCGCGAGATTGGTTAGAAACTGGCTCGCCGTCATGATTGCCTCCAGTCGTTTCGATCCTAGAGATCGACAGGCTCGACTGCGCTGACAACTACCTGACTTCTTTGTCAGGATCGGTTAGCGCGCACTGCGAAGGCGCATACTACGGCCATGCATATGACGCGCGTACTCGCAGTGGTGCTGTTGACAGTTAGCGTCCAGGCTCAACCCGCCAACCAAATGGTTCTCTTCGTGTGTGAGCACGGCGCGGCGAAAAGCGTCGTCGCTGCGGCGCACTTCAACCAACTCGCGGAGGAGCGCGGCCTGCCGTTCCGCGCCATCGCACGTGGAACCGCCCCCGACACTTCGGTCCCGGGCCGGATCGCGCAAGGGCTCAAGAGCGAAGGCCTCGCCGTGCCCGCCGGCTACAAACCGACTTTGGTATCGGCGCCTGATGCAACGGGAGTGGCTCGCGTCGTCACCTTCGATGTGACGCTGCCCGGCGCCGTCAACGCAGTGGCACTAGAGCGCTGGGACGGACTACCGGCGTTCAGCGACGGATATGCGGCGGCGAGCGCCGCGATCGCGAAGAAGGTCGACGGCTTGCTGCGCGAACTGCAGTCCGGCAGCAAGAAACAGTAGCTGCGCGCCTCGGTCGCGACACGCATACTGCGCCTGCAGCCGAAAACGGCCCGCCGAGACGAAGTTTCCTCGCCTTCGGTTCACCCGCCCTTGACGCGGCTCCAGCGGTCATTAACAATACCTTCGGTGTCTCGCCGCATCGTGTCGGCGCTCGTCGCGGTCGTTTTTCAGTTCGGCGCGGTGTACGTGCCGCTGACGCATGTCCATGTCGAGACTCACGACTCCGACCACCACCACGGCCGCGAAATCCACACGCACTTCTCGGGTCACCAATCGAAATCATCGCAACGTGTCTCGCCGAACGGCGGGCACGACGACGTCCAGACGGTTGGCACGCAACTGTTTGCGGCAACCACGTCCGAGGTGTTCGTCGCGCCGATCGCGATCCTCACGATGTCCGACCCGGTCGTTGCCCAATCGTTCACCGTCCGCGGAGCTCCGGAGGTAGCTCACGGACTCGATCCGCCGGACTGTCTTACGGTCTCTCTCCGCGCGCCCCCTTCTTTCCTGTCCTGAGCTGACGGGTCACCCGTCGTTCGTTTTTTCCCTTCACAAATTAACGAGGTCTTATGCGCGCGCTTTCTAAGTGCGCCGCGCTCCTGGTGCTAATGACGCCAGCGAGCGTGAGCGCGCAGCCGGTCCCGATCACGGAATCAGATCTTTTGTCACGTATCACGGAGTCCGCACTGCGCGTGCAGGCCATCCAATCGGCGATCGATGTCGCCCGTGCCGATGTGCTTGCCGCTAGCCGCTGGCCCAATCCGCGGGTCACGTTCGACAGAGAAGCTGCCGCCGGCGTGACGGAAAACATCGCGACCGTAGGCCAGATCCTTCCGATCACCGGCAGGCGTGGGCTCGAGATTCGGGCCGCGTCGGCGCTCGTCGAGGCGAGCGCGAGCCGAGCCGCCGACGAGGTTCGTCGTCTGCGCGCTGACGCGCGCCTCGTGTTCACAACGCTGGTTTTCGCCCAGCAGCGCGAACAGGAGATCAGCCGATCGACGGAGCGGCTTCGCGAGCTGGTGACCATTCTCGACCGGCGCGAGACGGCTGGGGAAGCGGCGGGCTTCGATCGGCTGCGAGCCGAACGGGAGCTGATCGAGGTGGAGGCCGACCGATCGGCGGCAGCGGCCGATCGGCTCCGCACCCGCGCACTGCTCGCGAGCTATGTCGCCGGCGCCAACGCTGGGGAATTCACAGCAGTCCCGACCGCGGTGCGCCGCAGCGACCTCCCGTCGCTCGAGGAGTTGATCGCGCAGGCAGATCGCACACGAGGAGAGCTTGCAGCTCTGCAGCACGACCAGCATGCCGCTGAATTCGCCGCGAGCGCCGCCGATCGGCGCGTCGTCCCGGAGCCGGAGATCATCGCGGGCTCGAAATCGTCGACGGCCGCGAACGGGGACGTGGGCACTCTCATCAGCATTCAGGCATCAATCCCGTTGTTCGACCGAGGCAAGGCGGAAAGGGCGGCGGCGCGAGCGCGCGCCAGTCAGGCGTCCGCGCGCCTGACCGCACTCAGGGCGTCGCTCAATGCGCAGATCGCGGCGTTGCGCGCCACGGTGATCGAGCGTCGCGCGGCTGCCGATCGTCATCGCAATCTCGCGACGGCAAGTGCCGATCAGGTCGAGCACATCGCGCAGGTCAGTTACGAGGCGGGCGAGCGCGGCATTCTCGAACTCCTCGATGCCTATCGCACCGCTTCGGCTGCCCGCGTGCGGCAGCTGGCGCTCGACGCGGCGGTGCGTGAGGCGGAAATCGAGCTTGAATTCGTGAGCGGATGGGAGATGCCGTGATGCGTACGCCAACTGTTGCTCTCGTCATGGTCTTCTTTGCCGCGCTCGCTTCGTGCTCGCGGAACAAACCGCCGCAAGCTGAGGCGGAGGCGCCGACGCTCGATATCACGAGCTGGACAGAGAAGACTGAGCTCTTCATGGAACACCCGCCGCTCGTTGCTGGCGAGATTGTCAGATTTGCGGTCCATCTGACGCAGTTGGCCGACTTCAGCGCGCTCAATGCCGGACGGCCGTCGATCGAACTGACCCCGTCAAATGGTGGAAGTGCGACGACGTTGCCGGGAACAGAGCCGCTGCGGCCGGGCGCGTTCCGAGTGGAAGGAAAGGCGCCCGCGGCTGGCCAATATCGATGGGCGTTGCTGGTCAGGACGCCGAACCTGTCGGATCGACATGATCTTGGAACGATCACTGTGTTTGCCGATCAGCAAACGGCGTTCGCGGCCGCAGAACAGGAAGGCGCGGGCGATGCATCCGCGATCTCGTATTTGAAGGAACAGCAGTGGACAAACGAGTTTGCCACGGCGTCGGCCGCCGAGGTCGAATTGCGAACAGCGATTCGCGTGCCGGCCGTCATCGATCCGCTGCCGGGCGGTTCAGCGATCGTTGCGGCGCCTACGGCTGGACGGTTCGCGGCCTCGCGCCTTCCGTCGGTTGGCGATGCGGTCGCGGCGGGGCAGACCCTTGGCCGTCTGGAACCGCAATTGCCCGACAGCGGAACGGATCGGGCGTCCCTACAGGCCGCCGTGGCCGAGGCGCAGATCGGCGTCGATGCGGCGCGTGCCGATGCCGTGCGCGCGGAACGTCTGCTGGCCGAACGCGCCGTGCCGGCGCGGCGCGCGGAAGACGCGCGCCGCGCGCTGGCGGTCGCTGAGGCGCGGCTGCAAGCTGCACAAGCACGTCTTGCCCAACGTGATGAGACGCTGCGCAGCGGCGGTGGCGCAGCCGCGGGCAATGCGTACCTGCTGCGGGCGCCGATCGCCGGCCGGCTCGCCGAGGTTCTGGCGGCGTTGGGTGCCTCGTACGATCAGAGTGCGCCGCTGTTCCGGATTGTACGGACCGATCGTGTCGAGCTCGTTGCGCAGGTGCCGCCAGCGGACGCGCCGCTCGCGCGACAGCTGACCAGCCTCGCGTTCGAAGTGCCCGGACGGCGCGATCCGATCCTGCTCAAGCCCGAACACGTGCACGACGCCGGTATCGTCGATCCACAAACGCATGCACTGCCGCTCCAGATGGAGGTGCGCAACCCGGACGGGCAGTTGTTGGTCGGTCAGAGCGGCACCGCCATCATCTACACGCCGACAAAGCAAAAGACCATCGCCGTACCGAGCACCGCGATCCTGACCGCAGCGGGCCGGCCCTATGTGTTCGTGCAGGTCGGTGGTGAGAGTTTTTCTCGACGTTTTGTCGACATCGCCGCGCGCGACGGAGATCTTGTGGGCGTGCGTAGCGGCGTGAAGCCGGGCGAGCGCGTGGTTACGCGCGGCGCTTACGAAGTGCAACTCGCGTCAGCCGCGAGCGGCCTGCCGGCCGAAGGCCACGTTCACTGATCCAAGGTCACGCGATGAAACGCCTGATTCACTGGTCTCTCGAGCATCACTGGCTCGTCATTGTCCTCTCGCTCCTCCTTCTCGGCGCCGGGTTTTGGGTCGCGAGGGACATGCCGGTCGACGTGTTTCCCGATCTGACGGCGCCGACGGTCACGATCCTGACGGAAGGGCATGGTATGGCGCCCGACGAAATGGAGTCGCTCGTCACCTTTCCGATCGAGACGGCGATCAACGGCGCGTCCGGCGTTCGCCGCGTGCGGTCAGCGACCGCCGTCGGGATCGGCGTCGTATGGGTGGAGTTCGACTGGGGCTCGGACATCTACATTGCGCGCCAGCTCGTCGCCGAAAAACTTGCGCTGGTTTCGGGCTCGCTTCCACCGCAGGTCGAGCGACCTGTGCTCGCCCCGATCTCGTCGATCATGGGCGAGATCCTGTTTTTCTCACTCGCCTCCGACACTCAGGATCCGATGACGGTGCGCACGATCGCTGACACCGTCGTCCGTCGTCGTCTGCTCGCGGTTTCGGGCGTTTCACAAGTCACGCCGATTGGCGGCGCTGAAAGGCAATTTCAGGTTGTTGCCGATCCTCACGCGCTGCGCGCCAACGACGTGACGCTCACCGAACTGCTGGAGGCGGTGCGTGCGGCGAGCGAAAACGCGTCGGCCGGCATCTACACCGAAGGACCACAGGAGTACGTGTTGCAGGCTGTCGGCCGCGCGCGCTCCACCGCCGAGATCGGCGAGAGCGTAATCGCCTTGCGCGGCAGCCGCTCGATTCTCGTCCGTGACGTTGCCGAAGTTCGCGAAGGCGCGGCGCTCAAACGCGGCGAGGGGTCGCGCAGCGGCAAGCCGGCCGTCATTGTCGGAGTGCTGAAGCAGCCGGGCGCGAACACGATCGAGGTCACGACGCGTCTCGATCGCGAGCTCGACGCGCTTCAGCACGAGCTGCCGCAAGGCATCACGGTCGATCGCCGCATCTTCCGCCAGGCCGACTTCATCGAGGTAGCGGTCAACAACGTCATTGCCGCGCTCCGCGACGGCGGCGTCCTCGTCATCCTGATCGTGATTGCGTTTCTCGCCAATTTCCGCGCCGCCGCGATCACGTTGATGGCGATGCCGCTGTCGCTGGCCGCGGCGATTCTGGTGTTGCGCGCGTTCGGGGCGAGCATCAACACCATGACGCTGGGCGGAATGGCGATCGCCATCGGCGCCCTGGTGGACGATGCCATCATCGACGTTGAGAATGTCGTGCGGCGGCTGCGCGAGAATCAGGCGCGAACGACCGACGACCGCCTCCCGGCGATTGCGGTCGTCCGCGATGCCACACTCGAGATTCGACCATCGATTGTCTTTGCCACCATCATCATCGTGCTCGTGTTCTTGCCGGTCTTCGGATTGTCCGGCGTTGAAGGCCGTCTCCTCACACCGCTGGCGTTTGCGTACATCGTGGCGCTTACCGCCTCGTTGCTCGTCGCCATCGTGATCACGCCGGCGCTCTGCTACGCGTTTCTCCCGAACTCGGCGTCGGTCGAACGCGGTCATGACGGCTGGTTGTCGCGGAAGCTCAAGGCACGTTTTGCCCGCGACTTACCGCGTGCGCTGAATCGGCCGTTCGCAGTGATTGCCGTGTGCGTGGCGCTGCTCCTCGCGGCGGCCGTGGCGATGACGCAGTTCGGCACCGCGTTCCTGCCGGAATTTCATGAAGGCAGCCTGACCATCAGTGTCAACACATTGCCGGGCACTTCGCTCGCCAAGTCGGACGAGATTGGACGGCGTGTCGAGAAGATCCTGCTGGCGCAACCCGAGGTGATCGCGACCGCACGACGTCAGGGACGCGCCGAGTTCGATGAGCACGTGCAGGGCGTGGAGGCTGCCGAAATCGATGTCGGACTGCGTGAGACGGAGCGCGAGCGCGCGGACCTGCTCGCCGAGTTGCGGCGTGGATTCGCGTCGTTGCCCGGCACCAACGTCACCATCGGCCAGCCGATCTCGCATCGCATCGATCACATGCTGTCGGGCACGCGCGCCAACGTCGCGGTGAAGATCTTCGGCGACGACTTGTTGACGCTGCGGCGGCTCGGCGAGCGCGTGCGGGAGGTGATGGTGGCCGTGCCGGGGGCGGTCGATATCTTGCTCGAGCCGCAGACGGAAATACCGTTTGTGCGATTTGTCCTGGACCGTTCGGCGATCGCGCGCTACGGCCTCAAAGTGGAGGATGTGGCCGATGCGATTGAGACAAGCTTTGGCGGGACAACCGTCGGCCGGGTGTTCGATCGCGCCACTTCATACGACCTCGTCGTAAAGCTCAACCCTGACGCCGCGGCCGACTTCGAGCGTATCGCCGACCTGCCGATCGACACGCCGTCTGGCCAGGCGGTCCCGATTCGCGTTCTCGGTGACGTGCGGCGCGAGATGGGACCGAACATGATCCTGCGCGAAAACGTGCAGCGCCGCATCGTCATCTCAGCAAACGTTGCGGGCCGCGATTTGGGCAGCGTCATTCGCGACATCCAGCTCGCCGTCGCGCAATCAGTGCCGTTGCCGGCCGGCTATCGAGTCGACTACGGCGGTCAGTTCGAAAGTCAACAGAGCGCGTCGCGCCGTCTGCTCGCACTCGGAGGGATTGCAGTGGCCGGGCTGTTCGTGATCCTGGTGCTCGCCTTCGGCCGCGCTCGAGATGCGCTGCTGATCATGCTCAATTTGCCGCTGGCCTTGATCGGCGGAGTGCTCGGCCTCTTCCTCGCCGGGGGGGTGGTGAGCATCGCGTCGATCATCGGGTTCATCACGCTGTTCGGCATCGCCACACGCAACGGCATCATGCTTGTCTCGCACATTCACCATCTGATCGAGGAGGAACGTGTCACTGACTTCCGTGCGGCCGTGGAGCGTGCGGCACACGAGCGGCTGATTCCAATTCTCATGACGGCGATGGCGGCCGGACTGGCGCTGATTCCGCTCGCGCTCGCCGCCGGCAAAGCAGGCAGCGAGATTCAGACGCCGATGGCGATCGTGATTTTGTGCGGGCTCTTCACCTCGACGCTGCTCAACATGGTGGTCGTGCCCACGCTGTATCTCGAGTACGGAAGGTCAGGTGCGAGATGATCGCTGCAGCCGTTTCTCACCGGTGACTTGAACCGACAACCCGCTTGCCTAATTACCGTAACGGAAGTAGTATGCTACCGTTACGGTAATAAGGAGGAGCAGAGACCGCCGTCGCGACGTCGTCCCCCTCACTCCAGCCGTCTTCCATATCCTTCTCGCGCTCGCGGATGGTCCGCTGCATGGCTACGCCATCATGCAGTCGGTCGAAGAGTCGTCCGGCATCGTCATGGGCCCGGGCACGATCTATGGGTCGCTGCAGCGCATGGAAGAGGCCGGCCTTGTCAAAGACGTCGCAACCAAGACGGACGACCGGCGGCGCGTGTTCACGATGCAACCCGCGGGACGACGGGCGTTGCAGCTCGAGGCGGAGCGTCTGGCGCGGCTGGCCGCGCTCGTGCGGGCCAAGCGTCTGGTCTCCGAAGAGGCCTGAGCGTGACGTCGCATCGCTGGTCGCGCTTTGCTCGGCGCGCGGGCTTCGCGCAGCGCGGACCACCATGCTCGGCGATTTTCTTCGCGCGATTCCGCTCACCCATGGCACGGCCCGCGCCGAGCGCGTCCGGTTTGCCAGGGTTCGCGGCGCGGTTCCCGCGGCAGGGAATCCGCGATGAGCTCGTTGCTGTTCGATGTGCGACACGCGATCCGCGCCCTGATCAAGTCGCCGGTGTTTACAACGGTAACGGTGATTACGCTCGCCCTGGCAACCGGACTCTTGCGCGCGCTGTTGTTCGAGACGAGTGTGCACAATCCCTGGACGTTCGCGATCGTGCCCGTCCTCCTTGCGGTGGTTGCGCTTATCGCGTGTTATATGCCGGCACGCCGCGCCTCGCGCGTCGATCCCGTCGTGGCGCTGCGCGCGGAGTAGATCAGGGCACCAGGAAGTCGCGGTAGTTTTGTTTGGTGATCTGTACCGTGACCGGCAGGCGCGGCGCTCCGAGTGAGCGGGCGGATACGCCGTTGATGGCGATGGCGATGGTTGACGGATCGCCGACGCGCAGCACGAATTCCTCCTTCGCATCGAAGCTTTGGTCGTCGCCGGACTGCAGCAAGCGGGCGATTACCGGCGTTCGATCGGCGGCGGCCGACACCCAGCACGGGCCGGTCAGTTTCATGTCGATGCGAAGGCTGTCGGGTATCACGTTCGAAGCGGGCGCTGCGTCGTTCGCCGCCGGCGCCGGTTGCGCCGGCGGAAGCGGCTGTGTCTGGGCGTTCGCCACCGCCTCCTCACTGCCGCGCCGCGACGCTACGATGAAATACGCACCCAGGAGGATGACGACCACAGCGGCCGCGAGCGCGGGCACCGCCACCCGGCGGTCTGCAAACAGCGCTGGCCGATACTCACCTGGTGTTTCTCCCGCGGCCATCACCATGCGCCCAGGCGAGCGGTCGCCTTCATTCGGCTGAGCGAGCTGCATGGACGGCGCCTCGGCAACCTGTTCGAGGTATTCCTCGACGATGTCCTCGGGATCGAGGTCCACTTCGCGCGCGTACGCGCGCAAAAAGCCGCGCGTGTAAATGCTCGCAGGCAGGCGATCGAAATCGTTGACTTCGAGCGCTTCGAGCTGAGAAATGTTGATCTTCGTCGCGCGCGCCAACTGCTCGAGCGTCCACCCCTTGCGCGTGCGCGCGTGCCGCAGGGTAGCTCCAACGTCCATGGCGAGTACCTCGTTGCCGCTTACTCGATATTACCCTGTGCAGGCGCGTTCGCTGCGCTCGAGGTGGAGCGTTCAAACACGGCTGAGCTAGCGCTCGGTCTGTCTGCAAACCATGGCATGCAACCACCACGGCCGGAATTTGATCGCAAAGCCATAGCGCCATGGCTTCGTCTTCGCGTAGTTCAACTGGTCGGTGATGTGCCGTTCACTCCGCGCCGCCGTCTCGCGCCGAGATACGTCATCGCGCCGCCGAACACGATCAACACCGCGCCCCACCACAAATTGATGTTGATACCGAGAACGAGCGTACCAACAACGATGCCGTGGAGCAGCAACACCACTCCACAACAGAGCAGCAGCAGTCCGATCGAGACGCGCAAATCGAACGCCATTACCAGAACACCAGGTTCAACGCGAGCGTCAGCGTCAGCACCATCAACCCGAGCACACCGGGCCGGTGATGCCAGGGAAGATGCGTTTCCGACGGCCTTGGCGTAAGGCTGTACACCAGCCCCTCGAGTTCCCGATCAGCTTTTGGCTTGGTCACGACGCTGATGAGAATCGTCACGACGAAACACGTCGTCCACGCCCAGATGGCGCCCCAGAAGTTCTGTGCCATGTCGGACGGGTACGTGTGCACGACCGCAATCTTCGGCACCAGGGTATCGCCGACAGTCGTGAGTTCATAGTGCAGCGCCGCAGCCAGCGTGCCGGCAACCAGCCCGGCAAATGCGCCGTGCCCGGTCGTGCGGCTCCAGAACATGCCGAGGAGGAAGGTCGCAAACAGCGGCGCGTTCACGAAGCTGAACACCAGCTGCAGCATGTCCATGATGTTGTTGAAGCGCATCGCGGCGTATGCCGTTGCAACGCTGAGCCCGATGCCGGCCACAGTGGCAATCCGTCCCATTCCGAGGTAATGCGCGTCGCTGGCGTTGCGCCTGATGTACGCCTGGTAGATGTCGTAGGTCCACACCGTATTAAATGCGGTGACGTTGCCGGCCATACCCGACATGAAACTCGCCATCAGCCCGGTCAGTCCAAGGCCGAGCAGGCCGGCCGGATAGTAGCGGGCCATCATGTGCGGCAGCGCCATGTTGTAGTCGTAGGAGCCGTTTGCCATCAACGGGAGCAACGCGGGCCCATCGCTCGCATTCACCGTGAGCGCGAGCGCGATGATGCCGGGAACGATCACCAGAAAGGGAAACATCATCTTGGGAACGGCGGCGATGAGCGGAGTCAACCGGGCGGCGTTCATCGAATCGGCAGCCATCGCGCGCTGGACGACGAGAAAGTCGGTGCACCAGTATCCGAACGAGAGCACGAACCCCAGCCCCATCACCAGGCCGAACCACTCCACCCCCATGGGGTTTGCGCTCGCCTCGCCCACGTTCGCCCAGGCGTGCACGAACGTTGCGGGCACACGCGCCGCGAGACCTTGCCATCCTCCCACTTCACGCAGGCCCAGATACACGAGCGGGGCGAAGCCGAACACGATCAGAAAGAACTGAAGCACCTCGTTGTAGATGGCGCTCGTCAGGCCGCCGAGCGCGATGTAACACAGCACGACCAGCGCCGAGATCACGATGCTCAAGTTGATGTCCCATCCGAGCAGCAGCGACAGCAGCGCGCCCATCGCATACATGCTGATGCCCGACGAGAACACGGTCATCACCGCAAACGTGACGGCGTTGAAGCCGCGCGTCTTTTCGTCGAAGCGCAGCTTCAGATACTCCGGCACGCTGCGTGCACGCGAGCCGTAATAGAACGGCATCATGAAGACCCCGACGAACACCATCGCCGGGATCGCGCCCACCCAGTAAAAGTGGCTGGTCAGAATCCCGTACTTCGCGCCGCTCGCCGCCATGCCGATCATTTCCTGCGCGCCGAGGTTGGCCGACAGAAACGCCAGACCTGCAGTCCATGCCGGAATCGATCGGCCGGCAAGAAAGAAGTCTTCGCTTCCGACCACGCGTCGCCGAAGGATGAAGCCGATGCCGAGCACGAAGCCGCCGTAGAGCGCGAGGATGAGGACATCGATCGCTGTGAGGGTCACGGTGCTTCATTGTGCCTCGGGTCTTTGATCGCGACCGCGAAAATCCAGCTTGGGTAACGGGTCGAGCTTGCCGTGGGCCT
>JBKPAJ010000152.1:0-19560 GCA_046726375.1 Acidobacteriota bacterium | reverse complement strand
CAGGGCGGCACCTCGTGTTCCAGGTGCGCCCATGTGGTCAACGGTCTCCCGCGCGTTGCGGCGCCTGCACGGTGACCAGCGCCTTCAGTTTCAGAAAACTCTTCTCGCCGATCCCCTTGACGTTCATCAACTCCTCGATCTTCTTGAAGCCGCCGTTCTTTTGCCGGTACTCCACGATGCGTTCGGCGACGGCGCGTCCGATGCCGGGCAGACCGTCGAGCTGATCGACAGTCGCAGTATTCAGGTTGACCGGCGTCTTGGCGGCAGCGGTTGCCGCGGGCTTTTCGTTTTGCGCGGCGGACACGATGGGCATGGCGGCAAACGCTGCGCAGACAAGCAGCGTAGCAATCGAGATTTTCATGGCATCTCCTTTTGATCCGCGGACTGTCGGTCCGCGTCGAACGGGAACAAACGACGACCGCCGCATGCTGTGAAATCCGTTGACCGAGGTCAGGAGCCACCGGCGTCCCCGCAAGCGGCGGTCGCCGCTCCAGAGAGCAAGCGCCGCGCCGACGGCCGCGCGTACGCAACCGACGGAAACACGAGCAATCTCGTGGCTGCGGAAGGGCGCTGCTTCAGGCACGCAACGCGAGTTGCGCGGAGCCCCGTAGACCTGAACGATTGTCGCGAAAACACGAAGATAAGGCTGGTAACTCGCGTTACGCGAGATGCGCCGCGCGTTCACGCGGGTACGCAGCCATGCTGATCCATCGCATCGTGCACGGTGACCTTCTTATGATCGTTCGTCCCTCCCTACGAACGGAGGTTCCAACGCCTAAGGTGAGCGTTCCCGACAGCGATCTGCACGCGCGAGGTTGCATGTTTTCGAGCGCTGCGCGTGTCCTGCTGTTGGTGGTTACTCGGGGGCGTCGCATGGAACGACCAAGCCAGAGACTGCTTGGATCTCGGCGGGACCTACACGCCAGCGCGACGCCTAACCCAAAGCTCACGTGAATTCGGAACGCCAACGGCGCGAAACGCTCGAACCATGCCGGTTTCGGCCCGAGCGTTGGAATCGGCTCGATGCCACGATTGCGAAAACAAGTGAATTGAGGGACTAAATGCTCGGCTCCTGTGAATGAGGCCCAAGCTTGCGCCGCGAGTGGCGGGACGTCTAACGCGAGCGCGACACCCAAATGTGCGCTGCCGGGAAAGCCGCTCGATTGCGTGCAGGTCTCCAATATCAATCGCTTCGGCGCGGCACGTCGTGCTCAAACAATGCCCCGCGAAGAGAGTGGACCTTTGCACAAGAACCGTCGTACCAACCTCGCCTGGCGAACGCAACGGAAGGTAATATCGACACGACCCGGCCGGTTGAGGAGGTCACTCCATCTCGGTGTAGGCCGCGAACTTCTGACCAGCGTCAGTCTCCCCTAACGTAGGTCCGGACATCGCCATGCCTGAGCTGAGTCTTGCCGATATCGACCTTCGCGCGCTGACAGCGGCGCGGCGGTTCTTCCCTCCTCCGGTCGCGTGGGAGGACGAAGTCCTCTACTTCCTCATGCTCGACCGGTTCTCGGACAACCACGAGAACGATTACATCGGCAACGACAGCCATCGCGTCCTCGGCGGCACGACGGCGCCGTTTCAACCTGGCGATGCGGACAATGCGCCGCGCGACGCATGGGTCCGCGCCGGACAGCGCTTCTGCGGCGGCACGCTGCTTGGACTCGAAAGCAAGATCGGCTATCTCGCACGCCTTGGTGTGACCGCCATCTGGATCAGCCCGATCTTCAAGCAGTTATCGTCGCGCGAGACCTATCACGGTTACGGCATCCAGAATTTCCTCGACGTCGATCCGCACTTTGGCACTCGCGACGATCTGCGCGCGCTGGTGCAAACGGCGCACGACCACGGCGTCAGAGTGATACTCGACATCATCCTCAACCACACCGGCGACGTCTTTGCCTACGATGCCGATCGCTATGAGACCCGGCGCGCCGACGGCACGACGTTCATGGATCCGCGCTGGGACGGCCGGGAGTATCGCGTCGCCGGGTTTCGCGACGGCGCCGTTCTGCCGCGCGAGCTGCACTCGCCGGCCACCTTCACGCGCAAGGGGCGCATCGAGAACTGGGATTACAACCCGGAGTTTCTCGAAGGCGACTTCTCCGATCTCAAGAACGTGCAACTCGGGCGCGGCAGCGTGGACGACTATCGTCCGTCGGACGCGCTCAAAGTGCTCGCCACCGTCTACAAATTCTGGATCGCGTTTGCGGACATCGACGGGTTTCGCATCGACACGGTCAAGCACATGGATCTCGGTGCTTCGCGGTTCTTTGGCTCAGTGATTCACGAGTTCACGCAGAGCATCGGCAAAGAGAACTTTTACCTAATCGCTGAAATCACCGGTGGCCGCACGCGTGCGTTCCAGACGCTCGAAACGACCGGCCTCGACGCCGCGCTCGGCGTCGATGACATCCCCGACAAAGTGGAATACCTCGTCAAGGGTTTCCGAAACCCTGAGGATTACTTCAGTCTCTTCCGCAACTCGCTCCTGGTGCAGAAGGACTCGCACATCTGGTTTCGCAACAAGGTGGTCACGATGTTCGACGACCACGATCAGGTGCGCAAGGGAAATAACAAGGCACGGTTCTGCGCCGACCGCGGTGGCGAGCGCCAGGTGCTGAGCGCGCTCGCCCTCAACGCGACGACGCTCGGCATTCCATGTGTGTATTACGGCACCGAACAAGCCTTCGACGGCGGCGGTGGCTCCGATCAATTCCTGCGCGAAACCATGTTCGGCGGCGAGTACGGCGCGTTTCAGAGCCGGCAGCGCCACTTCTTTCGCGAGGATGGACCTGTCTACCGCGAGCTCGGCAAGGTGTTACGGGTCCGGCGCGAGAAGCTGCCGCTTCGTCGCGGTCGTCAATTCCTGCGAGAGATCTCAGGCAACGGCTTCGATTTTGGCCCGCCGCGCCTCGTCGGTCACGAAATCCGCTCGGTCGTGCCGTGGTCGCGCATTCTCGACGAAGCGGAAGTCCTTTGCGCAATCAACACGGATGCGGCAAACGCGCGCACGGCGTGGGTCACCATAGACGATGGGCTGCACGGCACGGGCGATGATCTTCGATGCCTGTACTCGACTGATGCGGCAGAGATCGGCCGCACCGTTCGCATCGAGCCGCGCAACGGCAAAGCCGTTCAGCTCACGGTGCCAGCCGCGGGATTCGTGATCTACGAGTAGCCGCAGGTTTCCGACGCTTCTTACTGGCTCGACGGCCTACCCATCACGTAATCCCATCGCCCGTTCGCCTGCTCGACGATGCGCGCCACATCATCCGCGAGCAGGTAGCGCGTTCCGGCAAGGTCGTTCGCTTTGCTTGACACCAGGGCGAGGTATTCGTCACGGCTGCGATAGCGCTCCTGAACTGCCCGGCGCGGATCGTTCGACTGCTCGCGATCGGTGCGGCTACGCGGCAGCGGGATGAACGAACCTTGCATGCTCGAGACGATGTTGGACGGACCAGAGCGTTCGTTGAACAGGTTCCATCCCGTGTAGGTCGCGATCGGCGCCGCCAGCTCGGGCACGCGGATGCCGGCCAGCTCGTTGCCGTCGGCATCGACCTGCGGGACGAGAATCGGAAACGCGGAGCCAATCTTCGGCGGCTCCTGCGACACGATGCCTTTGCTGATGAAGTCGGGTCCGTAGTCGGCGCGATACGCAAGGTGCGGCGTGGTGGCGACGTTGACCGAGGGCAGTTGAGGAAATTTTAGTTTATCCGGCGTGACCAGCGTGCCCGCATCGATGCGCGGGTACGCGCTCGGCGGTGGCGCCGTGCCGTCGGCGATCCACTTGTTCATGGCGACGAGCAGCGCACGCATGGCCCAGCGATAGTCGAGCGGGTTGTTCATCTGCTGGCCGATGGTGCGCGACGGAGGAAACGCCGCTACTCCGTGTTGACCCGATGCCAGCAGATACACGCGCACATTCGGCGGCAGCGGCGCATCGGCTTTGCCGTCAATGGTCGTGTGAATCAATGAGGCGGCGCGGCCCCAGTACTCGTAGGAGGTGTTGGTGTAGAAGATGTTCGGGTGAAACGGCGGTTTGGTTGCATGTGTCAGCAGGCCATCTTCGATACCAGTCTCGGGATCGCGCTGCGGCAGATCGGTAAACGGAAAGATGTCGGTCGGATAAAAGAAGTTCAGATACGGATGCCCGTCGCGCGACGGCTGCGCGAAGCGATGGTTGAAGCTGCCACGGCCGCTGCCCGCGACGTGCGGCATCACGCCGTCGAATACCTTCCGGTGCGCCTCGTCTTCGTTGAATCCGTAATACAGATACGTGCGCAGAAAGCGCCCGCTTTGTGAGATGCCGAACGCAATCGCACGTTTGATCGCGCCGGCGGGCAAGCCGAGCTCACTCGATCCACCGTATTTCAGCTGCGAGATCGTGTCACGGATCGCCGCAGGACCGACGCCCACAACGGCGGGATCCTGGGAGCGGTACACCACCTCGTAAATCTTCCTGGGCTCGAAGCCCGCCGCCATCCGGATGCTTCGGCCATCCTCGCCGAACTGCCACTCGCTGCGCGGAATCGTGCGTCGTGCGCCTTCAACAGAGTCGCGCACTGTGAGCACAGTGCCAGCATCGTTGGAGTCGGCGACGCGATACGCGATATGATCGCGGTCCGCGAGCGACGCCTGCTTCATCGTCTCGATCGGGACGAAGTCGCTGCGCACAAGGCCGGTGATCGGCCGCCCGTCGGCTTCCCGCGCGATCGGCGCGTACACGCGCAGCAAGCCGTCACGCATCGGCGGATCGAACTGCCAACCGACCCACAGCAACGTAAAGCCGCGCTCGAGCAGGAAACCGTCGCCGAAGTGCTCGGCGTCCTGGGGGTCGAGGCTGCCGGTGGCGCGATTGAAGAAGCCAAGCATCCCCTTACCGCCGCGGTTGGAGACTTCGTACAACACCGTGCCATTCGCACGCGCCGGATCCTTGGGCTTGATCAGATAGAAATCGGACGAAAACTCCACCTTGCCAGTGGCGTTAGTGGCCGCGTTGCCGATGTCCGTGATGATCTGATTGACGGAGTTGCGCGGATCAACCGCGAAGTGAATCGTGCCGGAGAGCTTTTCGTAAGGACCCGTCGCGCCGAATGACTTGCCGGCAAGGACATCGGCGCGGGCCTTCACCTCGATGCGAACTACCTCCGCGTGCACGGGCGCGGCTATGAGCATCAGAGCAAGGGTGATCCGCAGCTTCAAGGCGACCTCCTGTGGAGTTGCCGTTTGCGGATTCTACACCGCTTGCTTCATCTCCCAGCAAGTGAGCCGGCCGATCTCTACTGCCTGCCCTCAGCCTGACGTAGCTTTTTCTGAATCGCCGTTTCCGGCGGATTCGATCAGATCGTCTTCATGCATCTCTTGCGTCTTCATAGCTGGACTCCTACCCGCCATACGACTCCTTTTCTCGCACCCGCGTGTGCGGCTTCGAACAGATCGGCGAGCAGGCGGCCGTGCAGGTTCGCGGCCACACGACTCATCGTTTTCATTTCGTGCAAACCGTCCCGCACGAACCGCTGATCCGTCGTGTTCCGGCGTGCCAGTCGAGCGGCGATCCATGATACTGAGCAGTACCCATGAGCATCGAGGACCTCGTAAATCTACGTAAACGGCTCGACGATATCGACGCCGTGATTGTGTCCGCCCTCGGCGAACGCGCGCGTCTTGCACGCGAGATCGCGGCGCTCAAGGCGCAATCCGGCGGTCCGGTGCGCGACGTCGATCGCGAGACCGCTCTCCTGCAGCATCGTTCGGCGTTCGGCGAGCGCGTCGGCCTCGATCCGGTGTTCGTCCGCCGCATCTTCCGCGAGATCATGGACGACTCGCTGCGCCGTCAGCATGAGGCGCTGCAGCCGCCAGCCGAAGCACAGCAGGAACTGCGCGTCGCATATCAGGGCAGCGAAGGCGCTTACGGACATCAAGCGGCCTGTCAGCACTTCGGCGTGTCGCGGCGAGCCGTTGCGCTCAAGGGCTACAGCACTCTGCGCCAAATGCTCGAAGCGGTGCTCGAGGGCGACGCCGATCGCGGTGTGCTGCCGATTGAAAACACCACGGCTGGTTCGGTGTTCGAGGCCTACGATCTGCTGCTGCGGTTCAATCTGTCGATCGCGGGCGAAGAGATCGTCGAGGTGCGTCATTGTCTCCTGGGCGTGGCGGACACGCCGGTTGAATCACTCCGCCGCGTGTATTCGCATCCGCAAGCGCTGGCGCAGTGCAGCGAGTTTTTGAATCAGCTTTCGGGCTGCGAACAGGTGCCGGCGGCCAACACCGCCGAAGCGGCAAGGCAGGTGCACGATCTTGGGGATCCGGCACAGGCAGCGATCGCCAGTGAGGAAGCGGCCGCCCAGTTCGGCCTACATGTGCTCCGTCGCGACATCGCGAATCAGCCGGTCAACTACACGCGCTTCGTGATTGTCGCGGCCACGCCCATGGACTGCGATCCGCGCATCGCGGCAAAAGTGTCGCTCGTGCTCGCCACGCGACACGAGCACGGCGCGCTCGCGCGCTGCTTGAACATCATTGCCGACGAGGGGCTGAGCCTCACCAAGCTCGAATCGCGACCGCGTCCCGGGAGCCCGTGGGAATACGTCTTCTATGTCGACATCGAGGGGCATCTGGTCGAGCCGCGAATGCAGGCCGCGCTCACCTCGCTTGCCGGACGGACACTGTTCGTGAAAGTGCTTGGCTGCTATCCGGCGCGCGAGCTGCCGAAGACGCCGTCTCCCGCGGCGTCGACGTAGACTGCGCAAAGACCGCAGTCCCCTTTATCGCAGAAACTGCGACTTCGTCGGGCGCGGGGCGTCGTCTGGTACCAGCACCCGAATCGTGCCGTCACGTTTGTTCAGGATCAGCACCTGACCGTCAGGTCCGAGGCCGAAACGCAGATCGGCGCGCGTCGCGGGCTTCTTTCCTTGCTGGGCGTTCTTCGCCTGAATCAACTGCAGCAGCGTTTTCGGCTCGCCGTTATCGTCAAAGAGGATGCGGCGAATCGCATCCTGTCCGCCGTTGGCTGGTAACTTGTCCGCGCTGACGTAAAAAATCTCACCACTCGGGTTGTCGCCGAAAATCAACAACCCGTTCAGCTGTCGTATCGCGGTGTGGCGATACACGAAGCCGCCAATCGCGGCGGAGTTGTTCTGCAGTAGCGGATCGATTTGACCGTACTCGACGACGGGATAGGTCACCTTCGGATCGGCGCGCGGATGTTCGGTGCTCACCAAACGATTGACGTACGCATAGCTGCCTTCCCAATCGTTCCAGCCAAGATTCGCGCCGGCCGTCACCGGGCTAATTTCCTCGACAATGTTCTGCCCGATGTCCGACACGAACATGCGGCTGGTCTTGGAATCCCAGAACAGTCGCTGCGGATTGCGCACGCCGTAGGCGTAGATCTCGCCGAGCGTGTCGGCCTTGTCATCGTTCGCGAACGGATTACTCGCCGGAATGCCGTACTTGCCGTTGGCGCTGTTCTTTTCGAGCGGATCGATGCGCAGGATCTTGCCGAACGCGGAGTTCAGATTCTGCGCCAGGTGGAGCGGGTCGCCGCCGCTGCCGCCGTCCGCGACGCCCACATAAAGCAGACCGACATCAGCGTCACGACCCGACGCGAGCGGATTGAAGGTAATGTGCCCGCCGTTGTGATTTGGAAACGGTTGCTCGAGTCGCATCATCTCGCGCGGAGGCCCGCCGTCGTACGTCGCCGCCGACGGTGTCTTCGCCGTCCATTCGAGCAGCACCGTATCGTGGGTGTGATTGCCACCGCCTGGCTTGAAGTCCGCGGCGGGCGTGGTGTTGCTGGTATCGGTGTAGGTGTAGAACTTGCCGAAGCCGGGGGCGCCGCGCCGGGCGAATTGGGGGTGAAACGCGAAGCTTTGAAATCCACGCTCGCTGCCCTGTGACTGCACCCCTACACCCCAGGCTTCGTCGCGCAGGTCGAGATATTTGGTGACGTTTTGCCCGTTGTAACCGAGGGTGTAGAGAATGCCGCGCATGTCGCTCACAAACAGCCGGCGGGTGCCAGGCTCGTCCACCAGGGTCATCAGGCGCGCGGCCTCGCCATCGACGTCCGGAATCGACGCCAATTCCGCGAATCTCACCTTGATCACGCCGTCGGTTGCCGGAATCGGCGTAGGAAACGGATCGTTGGTCGTATTCGTCGAATTAGGTGGTGTCTGCGCGGCGGCCGGAGATGTCACGAGAAGCGCAATCGCAAGCAGGCGAAGAGTGGACATCCCGGCAGGCTAGATGGAACAGAGGATCGAGTCAACTCTCTGGTAACATCTCCACTTCCCGGGAGGGCTCATGCGACCCCGCATAGCGACGTTCGGCGTTTTGTTGCTCGCCTGCACTATCGTTTCCACCCCGCGTCCGATCCTTCACGCACAGCAGGCAGCAACCGCCGCAACCAGCTGCTCGCTGGCATGGATCGGCCGCGAGTGCGAGATCGAGCAATACCTGCTGTCGGCGAAGGTTGCCAAGATCGAACAGGTGCCGATTGGCGTCACCAAACCGCAACGCGTGGTGTTTGAGCCCGGCGGATCGGTTGGCCGTGCGGCGTGGAAGCCGCTGCTGCCTTCCTATCGCTCCGGCTTTCACGAAAGCTATAAAGCCGAACTTGCAGCCTATGCGCTCGACCGGTTGCTCGAGATGCATATGGTGCCCCCGGTCGTCGAACGGAAGATCGACCGTGCAACCGGCGCGCTCGTCTACTGGATCGAGAACATTCATCCATGGGATATCAAGAAGCCGCCAACCGGACCGGAACCCAGCTGGAGCCGGCAAACAACCCGTATGCGGATGTTCGATCAGCTGATCGCCAACATCGATCGGAACGCCGGCAACCTGCTGTACGATGATGACTGGCACTTGTTCCTGATCGATCACTCGCGCGCGTTCATCGAACGTAAAGATCTGAAAGGCACGACCGCACCCGCCCGGATCGAGCGTGTGCTATGGCAGCGGATGGAGGCGCTCACAAAGGAGCGGCTCGATGCGTCGCTTGGGCAGTGGCTGTCGCGGAGTGAAATCGAGGCGATCCTCGTTCGCCGCGATAAGATGCGCGACGCCATCGCGGAGATGGTGAACAAGCGCGGCGAGGCCAGTGTCTATTTCTAAACAGTCATTGGCTGCGCTGCTGCTGGCAGCGCAGCTCGTCTCCGCCCAGGAGCCGCGCCGCATCGTCGCCATTGGCGACGTGCACGGCGCCTACGATCAGTTCGTTTCAATCCTCACGCGCGCTGGGCTCATCGACGCCGGGCAAAAGTGGACCGGCGGGCGCGCGACATTCGTCCAGACCGGGGACTACACCGACCGCGGCGCCAAAGTTCGGCAAGTGTTCGATCTGCTGATGGCGCTCGAGCAAGGCGCGCGTTCCGCGCGCGGCCAGGTCGTCACGCTGCTCGGCAATCACGAAGTGCTCAACATGCTTGGCGACATGCGCTACGTCACGCCGGAGATCTGCAGCGCGTTTGTGGACGAACGATCGGAGTCGCGCCGCGAGAGCGCGTGGAAACAATACGAGTCGCTGGCAGCCGAACGGGCCAAGGTACGAACGACGTCCTCTCCTGTCTATCGTCAGACGCGCGAAGAGTGGATGGCCGCGCATCCGCCTGGATGGCTCGAGTATCGCGAAGCCTTGAGCGCGCGCGGAAAGTACGGACGCTGGCTGAGAGGCAAGCCGATCGCGGCCAACGTGGACGGCACCATTTTCATGCACGCCGGCATCAGTCCCGATCTGCCCGCCACCGTGGACGCCGTCAACACACGCGCACGCGACGAGATGGCGCGCTACGAGGCTTACCTGCAGAAACTCGTGGAGGCCCGGCTCGCACTTCCCTTCTTCACGTTCGACGAAGTGCTGCAGCTCTCCAATGCGGAACTCGAGGCGGCCGCCGCCGTCATGGAAGCGGCCAAAGCCAAAGGCGCCGCGCCTGATCTCAGCGCGTTCAATGTGCCGCTGCTCCGCGAAGGGCTCGAGATCACCAAGATTACCGATTGGTCGTTGGCTGCGCCCGAAGGGCCGCTTTGGTTTCGCGGCTATGCCAACTGGCCGGACGACGAGCCGACGCGGGCGAAAGTCAGCGCGTTTCTCGATCAATCGAGCGTGAAACGCATCGTCGTGGGACATACACCCACGCCCGACTCGCGCATCACGCCGCGCTTCGGCGGGCGCGTTCTCATCATCGACACCGGTATGCTCACGCCAGTCTACAAAGGACGGCCGTCAGCGCTCGAAATCCTCGGAACGCAGCTCACCGCAATTTACGAGGACGGCGCCGTGCCTCTCACCGCTTCGAGCAATCCCGCCAAATTGCTGGAGAGATAGTCCCGGCTCGTTCGCGGATCGCTGCTGGCCACGACGCGCGTGAGCAAACCGGTTGCGTTGGCAACGGCAAAGCTGATTCCCTTCAAATTGCGCTCGCGGTCGACGCCCGGAATGGGCCGTGGGAAGCCACTGGCGCGCAAGCGAATCTCACCAGTGTTGGTGAGCTCCACGCCGCACACATCACGTGGCAGCGTCCAGTCGACGGAGACGGACACCACTCCGGGCAGGGCGCCCGGCAGCCAGCGCTCGTTCGACGTGGGGGCCGCGGCAACGATGAGCACCTGCGCGGCGCGGGCGCGCTCGATGGCGCCGGCAAGACGCTTTTCGTGTTCGGCGTTGGTCGTGCCCAGGCTGAGCGACACCACCTGACTCTGTTGCCGCAGCGCCCAGTCAATCGCGGTTATCAACGCAGTGCCAGTCGTCGAGAGTTCGCTATCGAACACCTTGACGGCCAGCAGCTGCGCGGTCGGCACTTTTTCGCGAATCACGGCGGCCACAGCCGTGCCGTGGCCGAGACGATCGACGAAGTCAGGAGTGAAGCGGCCGCTGGCATCGATGCCAACGCCGCCGCTAATCCCTTGTACGTGCGGGTGCGTGGCGTGCACGCCGCTGTCGACCACGGCCACGCGAACGCTGCGAGCGACCGGGGGGAGACGAGCCAGGTGCAGCAAACCGGTCATTGCGTCTGACGATATCGCGGACGCTGCTGCGCGCGCTACAAAAGACTCGTTACATTAGCGGCTCGCCGGCGTCATTTTTGTAAGAACGAGCAAACGTGCCGATTGCGGACCCAGATCCTTCCAACACACGCCTGTCGCTCAACACCAGTACGCGACTGGCGGCCATGGCGAGTTCGCGACGATGTGTAATGACGATCGTCGTGCGGCCGCGCATGATCGATCGATAGCCCTGGATGACTTGCCTCTCCGAAGCTGGATCGAGCGCCGCAGTTGGCTCATCAAGTACGAGCACGGTGGGATTTGCCAGAAATGCCCGCGCGAGTGCAACGCGCTGTCGCTCTCCGGCCGATAGCGCGAGTCCGCGCTCTCCAACGACCGTGTCATATCGCTGTGGAAGCGATTCAATAAAGCCCGCAATGCCTGCCGCAACGGCAGCCGCCCTTACCTCCGCGTCGCTGGCTTCCGGGCGCACGTAGCGGATGTTCTCCGCGATGGTCGCATGCAGCAGCACGGGCTCCTGCTCGACCAGCACCACGTGGCGCCGCACGTCTTGCAGTCGAAGCCCACGGAGATCGTGACCGTCGAGCCGAACGCTTCCTTCGTCGGGATCGAGCAGCCGGGCGGCGAGAAACGCGATTGTGGACTTCCCCACTCCGCTTGCGCCAACGATGGCCAGCGACTCGCCGGGGCCGATGGCAAAGCTCACGTCGTCGAGCACGCGTTGACCGCGCTCAGTGCTCAATGACACACCGCCGAAGTCGAGACGTCCCTGCGCCAGGGGCATTGCTCGCGCCGTTGGCGATTCAACCACTTCGATCGGCGCATCGAGCAATTCCAGCACTCGATGCCATGAGACACGCGCCGTTGCCAGGCTGGCATACAGGCCCATCAGCGCCTGCGCAGGCGCAAACACGCGCATCTGATAGGCGAGAAACGCACCAAACGTCCCGAGCGTGAGCGTGCCGTTTACCACGCGGGATCCGCCGTAGAGAAACACGATGGCCGATCCGATCGAGAGCAGCACACCGGGAAGACCGCCGGCGAAATACGTCACGCGCTGCATGCCCATCACGGCGTTGATGAAGGCGTCGTTCAAGCGCCGGAAGCGTCGCTGTTCGCGCGTTTGCGCGTTGGATGACACGATCAGCGTCATCGCCTGGAGCGTCTCAATCAAGAAGCTGCCGATGTCGGCGCTTCGCTGACGCAGCTCTGCGACACGGCGCTCGAGCCGTCGGCGGTAATGCACGAGCGTCCAGAGACTGAGTGGCATCACGCCGAGCGCAACGACCGACAGGCGCCAGTCGAGCCATACCATCATAACGAGGCTGCCAATGAGAAACAGGACGTTGCCGACCCAGGCGAGCGCCGCTTCGGCCGCGACACGCTGGATCTCGCTGATGTCGTTGTTGAGGCGCGCGACGATGTCGCCGAGGCGAGTGCGCGCGTAAAACCGCGGCGACATCCTCTGTAGATGCTCGTAGAGTGCCAGCCGCATGTCGAACAGAATCTCCGCCGACACACGCGTATAGCGCAGTCCGCTGGCCACGTTCAACACAAAGCCGAGCACGCCGAGGGCGGCAAACCAGACAACGATTCGCCGCAGCGCGACCGGATTGCGGCCGATGAGGGCAGTGTCGATCAGATCTTTGGAGAGATAGGGGATCGCGAGACTCGTCGCCGTGCTGACGAGGCTGATGGCGACGACCAGCAGCAGTCGTCGCCAATAGGGCAGCAGGTACTGAAATGCGCGCCGCACGCGCGCATTCTATCCCGTCAATTCACCTGCGTTGCGAAGCGTGGGAATCGAGGCGATCCGGGTGATTGGCGGAATCGCACGGCTTTCGCGCCTCGCGCCGTTGGCGCTACCCACTCATGTGCGCTGCGATTTTATTACTGGGTTGCGCCGGCGGCCTTCATCTCCATCTCTTTCTGGCCGCGCAGAATCGAGCACCAGTCCTTATGCTCGGCGACGGGCATGCCGCATTCGACGCAAATGCGCGTCCGGGTGATCTGCTCTTTGGATTTGCCGCCAAAAAGTTTCTTCAGAATAGACACCAGAGCCTCCGGGCAAAATGGGTGATCGAATTCCGATACGTTAGACGGTGGCCGAAGGTTCCGGGTTGGCAAGGCAGGCTGGTGGGGCTGGTGGGACGAGCGGGCTGGTCAGGCGGGGTGGGGCTGGTCAGGAAGGCGCGCTGGGCGGGTGGGGCTGGCAGGGTGATTGCTAAATGAATCTGCGTAATAGCCGACCCGCCCTACCTGCCCAATGCCGGTTACCTGCACACGAGCCCACCTCCCCTACTGCGACGTCGTCGTCCGCGCCGGCCTCGGCAGAATGAACAGGTTCGTCGTCTGATCGGCGTCCATTTGGATGGTGCGGAGATATTTATAGGTGGCAGCCTCGTAGACGTCTATGGTTGCCCCGGCCTGGAATATATAGAGAAGCTTTCCGCTCGACGACACGCGCAACGACATCCGAGGACGGCCGTCGAACGGCGTCCGGCTAATCAGCTTCTTGCTGTCGAGATCGAACGCCCAGAATTCATAGCGCCCAATCTGCTGAAGCAGCCCATAGCCGCGCTTGCGATCCGGCGCCATCGCGAAGCTCACGCCTTCAGCGGGACCGATCGGACTGAAGTCGATGGTCTTCGCCACCAGGTTCACGCGCCCGATCCCCATGATGCGGCGGTTCTGTACCGGATCCTGCATCGTGAACAGTCCCGTGAAGAAGCCGGGGTCGTCGTTGATGTCGTCAAATGGACCGAAGTTGATGCGGCCGAGACCCGACTCGAGCGGTCTGCTGATTGGCCACGTGTCGACCTCCGTGAAGTTCTCGGTCTCGAGAATCAGGATGTCGTCGCCGAAGAAATACAGGAGCTTCCCGTCAGGAGAAAACCGGATGTTGATGTTCTCGCGCTCTTCGCCGCGCGGCCACGGGATGCTGCGCGTGATGCGCTTTTCGCGGAGATCGTAGAGCTGGAGCGCGATGTCGCTGATCTCCCAGCGATCGATCAGCTTGGTCGCTGACCGGGAGAGGAGAATCATGAACCGCTCGAGCGGATCGACTTGCATGCCGCGGATGCGCGTTTTTTTGTTGCCCTCGCTGAGCGAGAACGTGCTTAACGAACTACGCGACGCGATGTCCACGATCTCGACACGCTCCAGCGTCGAGTCGAGCACGTAGAACTTCTGACGGTTCTGCGACAGGATGAGCGACCGTGGAATGCCCGTTTGCAGCTTGATCTCGCCGATGCGCTGCTCGGTGGCTTCGTCGTAGATCTGCACGTTGCCGGCGTAGGTGCCGACGTAGAAGAGCTGATCACCGCCGCTGAGCGTGACGCCCTTGCCGAAGCGCTGCGCCGACGCTCCCGCGCCGGTGAGCGCCACGATCACGAGGACGAGGAACAGATTTCGTCTTTTCATTTCTTGTCCGGGAAGATCAGATCGATCTTTCGCCAGTCCTTTTGCGCGGCGGCGCATTTCGCGGTCCAGTCGGGCGCGTGATTGAGTTGATCCGGCACTTGCGCCGGCCAGAAGCACCCCATGTGGCAGTCGAACAAGTCGCGTTCGACCGGCTGACACAGGCCCGCGGTGCCGCCGTTGCGATCGGCTTCCCATCCGGGTGAAAACACGAGCGAGCAGCCGACCGGAATGTGGGGCGGCTCCGGTTGCTGCGGCGGCCCGCCCTGCTGCTGGAGGGCGACGACGTCCGCCTTCGCTGGAGCGACGGCGGACACGGCTTTCGTCACGTCCTCCATGCGCACGGCCTTCGCATTGATCGCTTTGAGATGTTTCATGAGATGCGCTCCGGCGGGGCTGACGCCCGGCCACTACTTTCATCGAACTGACTCAAGAACACAGGATTCTTCACCGCGAGCTCGCCGTAGATCTCCAGGCATGTGTGCGTCCAGCCCCGAATCCATTCGCAATAATGCAGATTCGGCCGCTCCGTTGACCCATAGCGCGTGTGCGCTTCGTGATAACACCCGCCGGCGCAAATCGGGCGCGCCCAGCACCGTTGGCAGTCGGTTTTGTGCGCAATGTGATGCGCTTCGAGGAACTGCTGCTGCCGCTCCCAGCTCACGCCATCGTGCACCGATCCGAACTTGTGCGCGTCCGACCCCGCAAAGCGATGACAGAGCGCGACGTCGCCATCCGTGGCCACGCCCATCAACCCAAGCCCCGCGCCGCACGGGTATGCCTTCGCATGTCCCTGATGAATCTCCTGCAGTGTCTCCCGCACGTTGGAGAACCCGTGATGCCGGTTTTCGAGTGCGGCCGCGAGGTAGTCGAAAGCGAGCGCCCGGAACTGCCCGAGCAGCTCGTCGAATCCGCCGTCCGCGATCGCGTAGTCGCGGGCGGGCGCGGTTGTGACCGGCGCGAAACCGACTTCCCAGAATCCGATCTCGTCTGTGAGATGCCGGTAGATGCGTGTGACATCCAGTGTTTGCCGCGTGAGCGTGACGCGCGCGCCAATGGGTCGCGTCCGGTGCCGCGCCAGTAGGGCTTTGATTTTCGGCGCGGCAATGTCGTAGCTGCCAGCGCCATTCTTGAAGACGCGGAATCTGTTCTGCAGATCCTCAGGACCGTCGATCGAAATAGTGACGCCGACGCGATTGTCGGCCAGAAACTCGATGATCTCCGGGCGGAGCAACGTCGCGTTGGTGGTCAGGCTGAAGTCGATGTCCTTGCCGAGCGCGGCCGCGCGCTCACGCGCGTACGCGATCGTCGACTTCAGCACCGGGAAGTTCATCAAGGTCTCGCCGCCGAAGAACGTGATGTGCGCGTTGGGGCTGTCGTTCGATTCGCGCAGGGCGAAATCAACGCTCGCGCGTGCGGTTTCGGCGGTCATGAACTTCGGCTGCTTGCCGTTCTCGGTGTCGACGATCTTGTCTTCGCCGTACTCGTAACAATACGTGCACGCCAGATTGCACTGGTTGGTGACGTTCACGACCAGTGTCTGCAGCGGCACGGGTTTGAGCGGCAGGATCTTTGGCGCGGACTCCGGACGGGCGACGTCGCCGATCGCCCGCACGCGGCGCAGCTCTTCGATGGTCGCGGTGACTTCGCCTTCGTCAAAGCGTGGCGACAACTTCCGTACGAGAGACTCGGCATCGCGCGGGGCGCCGCGGAGTTCGTCGAGAAGCGCGGCTGAACAGTCGTCGAGCGCAAACACTGCGGCGCTGGGCACCAGGTAGAGAAATCGTTGTCCGGCAGCCTCAAACGAGTGAAACTCGCGCGACGTTAAATGCATGCAGTCTCCAGTCGACGCTCACCAGTCGACGGTTCTTCCCGCCTTCGCCCGCTGCAAGTCTTCGAGCTTGGGCGTTTAAGCTTTCGTTCGTCGTTCCAAATTCTTCGTTCTTAGGTCATCGTTGTCGTCGCGGACCTGAAGGTCCGCGCGACATGTGATCGTCACGACTGGCGACAATCATCACGTCGCGCGGGCCTTCGCGTCCGCGACCGCTATTGCGTCCCGCCTGGCTGCTCCCACCGCATGTAGAGCGGAACTGTCACCAGCAGATGCGCGCGGGCGCGCAGCGGTTTGGCCGCCTTGCTATCACCGGCTGCTGGCGTATACGTCGCCACCACGTACACGTCGCCGACGTTGTTGCGACTGCCTTGGCGACTCGGATTGGGCCCTTCCACATTCGGCGTAAATCGCCCGGTTTTCTTGTCGATCTCACCGACAAACTTCACGTCATCGTCGTCGTATGTGGCGGCAAACTCCTCGAGCGACCACGTGGCGCCAACGACGCCGAGATCGATATCGTCGGGCGTGTCGGAACGATTGTCGGCGCCGTTGTCAAAGGCGTGCGCTTCGAACTGCGCCAGGCCCTTGGGAAACGTGACGCCGCCCACGCGCGCCATCGCCCACGCGGGCAACACCTTGATGCCGTCGATGCTGCGATACACGGCGAGCGCCTGCGCCCGCGACGCGCCTGCAACGAACACATCGCGCGCGCCTGCCGCGGCAGTGTCGGCCACATCGACCACGATGGTTGCCGTATCGCCGGCGACGCCTGCAACGCGCGTCACTGTAATGCCGGGACCCAGATCGATTTGCGCGGGCTGCAGCGAAGCCGGAAGATTGGCTCCGTAGATTTTGAGCTCTTGCTCCGTTGTCCCGGCGCGCAGCGCCGTGCGATCCGTCCCGAGCACGTGCACATCGGTGCCGATGCGCTGCAACCGCACGTCCATCCCCAACTCGTCGTAGCCGCCCGTGAACCAGCGGCCTTCCATCGTGCGCCAATCGCGATCGACGAACATCACCTCCCGCAGGTCACCATCTGCTCCCGCTCCGGCCGTCGACGAGCGTCCCCTCCACTGGTATCCCGTGTAAACAATTGATTGGCCGGTGCGCATGACCTTTTGACCCGTGCGCCCATTTTCGTAGGTAATCTCGCTCGTGAATTCGTCCGGGGTGCCGCTCACCGGAGAAATCACCATGCGGCCAAAGACCTCGCCCTTCCCCGGTTCCGTTGCGCGCAGCGCCCACGTGCCTTCGAGCCGCGCAGGCCTCATCGTGGCGGACCATGCGGTCCATTCCGGCGTCTTCAACGGGAACGTTTTCGCGAGGTGTTCGATCGCCTTCTCGACTGGATGGCGTGCATCAGGCGGTCGACCATCGGGTCCTGGATCCCGCGGCGGTGGACCGCCCCGCCGGAACGCCTGATTGTCCACTAGCGGATACCAGCCGCGATGCATCGCCACCAGCAGGTTCCATTCGTCGCGCGTGCGGCGCTGCGAGATCACGCGGCCCAGCGAGTGGCACTTGTTGCATGTGCTCTCGGCGTCGGCGTTGGCTGTGTACTTGAAATCCGGCAGCCGCCGTTCAACCTCAAACGCCGCTGGCTTTGCTTCTTCCGGCGCGAGCCCGAGATGGTTGGAGAGATACTTGACGACGGCGCGGGCCGTCGGGGCATCGATCTGCAGGCCGTTGAGAGACACCATGCGGCGGATGATGTCCTGCCAGCCTTCCGGCGTGTTGCGCTGAAAGGAAATTCGCGAAAGTTGTTGCTTGTCGTCGGCGCGATGGCAGCCGCTGCACGCGTTCCGCACCGCCTCGTCGCTGATCGGAATGCCCTCTTCAGGCTTTTGTGTCGGGGCGGCGGGCGGTGGCGGCTGCGGCGGCGGCGGCTGTTGTTCAGTGCGGGCTTGAACGCCCACCATGAGCAGCCAAAGCATTGTCGTCGCGAGAAACACACGCATAAAGTGCCTCGGGTCTGTAGGTTGTAGCATAGATTTGCGCTCAGGGACGCGCGGAGACCACGACATTCACGCGCGTTCGTGCACTCAATTCGGAGTCGTCCGCGGTTAGCTCGAGCTCGTACGAGCCCGGTGCGGCGAACGTGACCTTGGTCCGCGCCGCCGCGGCATTTGAAAAGGTGACGGCGCCCGGCCCGCTCAGCGACTTCCATCCCACCGTCAGTCCCTTCCCCCGCGGCAATCCCTCGTCGTGAGCGCTGCCGAACAGATTGAACTCCTCACCCAGCGTTGCCATCAACGTCGGCGGCTGACCGCGTCGAGGCGTCACGCCCAGAACGCGCACCTGCGGCGCCCGGTTGAGACACACACCGCGCCGCGCCTTCGCGAAATCGATCTTGCCGAGCTCTGCTGCGCCTTCGACCAGGTTCCAGTTGGATTGCAGCATCCGTTCGCTCGTCCCCGTCGTCGTGCCCGCGTAGTTGAGCGTCCAACGCAACCTGCCGTCGAATTCGGGCCCCACGACCATCACGCATTGAAACCGCCAGTGACCGGGCTTGAACGTGATGGGCTGCATGCGATCCGCCGGCTCAGGAGCAAACGAATTGGCCGCTCCGGGCGGAATCGTCACGATGTCCGCGTTGTGGCTGAAGTAGGCGAACGATAACGTGTAGCTACCGTCAGGGTTCGTGAGAACGCCGTCATACACCGGATAAATCGGCTGATTTTGCTGCGCATCGGCAGGCCCGAGCGAAGGTCCGAGCGCGACGAGCAGCAGAGCCGCGGCGCATACCCAGGTCTTCATAGACGGTGCTAAAGTAAGCCCATCTCTCCGTTTAGCGCAACACGAGGAGGCACAATGCTTCGAGTGCTCGTCGCGGGACTCTGGTTGGTGGCCGCCGTCGGCCTGGCCGAGGCCCAGAACGCGGCGTCGCCGACCGCGCCCACGCCCACCTTCTCGAAAGACGTTCTCCCGATTCTCCAGAAGTCATGTCAGGCGTGTCACCGGCCGGGCACACCGGCGCCGATGTCGCTCATGACCTATCAGGAGGCGCGGCCCTGGGCCCGCGCGATGCGCGATAAGGTGACGCGCCGGGAAATGCCGCCGTGGCACATCGACCGCTCGATCGGCGAGTACCTGAACGACCCTTCGCTGAGCGATCAGGAGATCGACATCATTGCGCGCTGGGCGAATGGTGGGGCGCCGCAGGGCAATCCGGCCGACGCGCCGCCCGCGCGCGTGTTTCCGTCGACGACTGAGTGGACCTACGGTGAGCCGGATCTGATCGTGCGGATGCAGAAGGGCTTCAAGATTCCCGCCGAAGGACCAGACTTCATTCC
>JBKPAJ010000151.1:0-7286 GCA_046726375.1 Acidobacteriota bacterium | reverse complement strand
CCTATTGTCGGTTCTCAAAACGTAGGGACCCCTTTCCAACGACTTCTTCAAAGCCTTTCCCCCCTTCGCCTGACCGCGCGATAGAGGTCTCCAGTTCTGGGCCGTGCCCCGGGACCAGGAGGCGTTGGATGTATCGCGAGGTCACCATGATTGAAGTCCGGGAAGTCCTTCGGCTCCGAGGCGAGGGCCTGCCGAAGAAGCGGATCGCCGCCCAGCTCGGGCTCGATCCGAAAACGGTGCGGCGTTATCTGAGCGCCGCGGCGACAGCCGGCGTCCGCGTGACGGCGATGATCAGCGACGAGGAGGTCCGTCAGGTCTTGCTCGCGCTGCATCGGGCCGGCGGGCGGCCGCGCGGCGACGGCTGGGCCCGCTGTCACGAGCAGCGGACCGCGATCGAGCGCTGGCTCAGTGACGGCATCCGCCTCACGAAGATTCGGAAGCTGCTCGTCCGACAGGGCGTCGAGATCGCCTATCCCACGCTCCACCGCTTCGCGGTCCTCGAGCTGCAGTTTGGCAAGACCGCGACGACGATGCCCGTGCTCGACGGTGAGCCTGGGCACGAGCTGCAGATCGATACGGGCTGGGTCGGCTGGCTCACGCTGCCGCAGGGCAAGAAGCGCCGGTTTCGCGCGTGGATCTTCACCGCCGTGTGCTCTCGGCACCGGTTCGTCTATCCGACCTTCGAGGAAACGACGGCCCGCGCGATCGAGGCGTGTGAAGCCGCGTGGGAGTTTTTCGGCGGCATTTTCCGCGTCCTCATTCCCGATAACACCAAAGCGATCATCCTCGCGGCCGATCCGCTCGCGCCCCGCATCACGCCAGCCTTTCTCGAATACGCCCAGGCGCGCCACTTCCACATCGATCCGGCGCGCGTCCGCCATGCGCGTGACAAAGGGCGCGTGGAGCGTGCCGTGCCCGGGGTCCGCGACGACTGCTTTGCCGGCGAAGTGCTCACCACCCTCGACGAGGCCCGCGCGTGGGGCCGGCACTGGTGCCTCAATGAGTACGGCCTCCGGCGGCACAGTCGCACGCAGCGCCGGCCCCTCGAGCACTTCCAGGCTGAGGAGCAGGCCCTCCTGCTGTCCGCGCCGACGACGCCGTATGACATCCCGCTCTGGAGCGAGCCGAAGGTCGGCCGCGATCAGCTCGCCGCCGTCGATAAAGCGCTCTACTCGATTCCGCATCCGTACGTCGGACAGCGGCTCACTGCGCGGGCTGACGCCCAGATCGTGCGCTTCTACGCGCGCGGACGGCTGATCAAGACGCATTCGCGGAAGGCGCCCGGCGGCCAGGCGATCGATGCGAGCGACTATCCCGTCGAGCGCAGCGTGTACGCGATGCGCAATGTCGAGGCGCTGCGACGCCAGGCAGCGGCCGCCGGCGAGGCTATCGGTCGCTACGCCGCCGCGCTGCTGGACAGCCCGCTGCCGTGGACGCGCATGCGACGCGTCTATGCGCTGCTCGGCCTCGTGCGGCGCTACGGCGCCGCGCGCGTGACTGAGGTCTGCACCGTCGCGCTCGAGGCCGACATGCTCGACGTCCATCGCCTGACACGCATGCTCGAGCACGCGGTCGCTGCCGCACCATCGGCACCGCCCGCTCGCGTCATTCCCCTCGGCCGCTATCTCCGCCCGGCCTCCCAATACAAACTGCCGCTCCGTGCGGCCTCGGAAGGAGAGGAATCGCAATGACCACGACCGATGTGATTAGTCCGGATCTGAAAACCGTCCTGCGGCGGCTGAAGCTGTCGCGCATGCTCGACACCTTGCCCGAGCGGCTCACCCTGGCGCGCCAGCAGAAGATGCCGCATCAAGATCTCCTGCTGCAGGTCCTCAGCGATGAAGTCGCGCGGCGGGACAGTCTCGCCGTCACGCTCCGGGTCCAGAACGCCCCCTGGATCCCACCATGCGCTTGGACACCTGGGACACAACCGCGAAGGTGACTTTCGATCGCGCGCTCCTCAACGAGCTCACGACCCTGCGCTTCCTCGACGCGCACGCCCACGTCACCATCGTCGGCCCAGTCGGCGTCGGCAAAACGTTTCTCGCCCACGCCCTCGGCCATATCGCCTGCCGGCGCGGGGCCACGGTGCTCGCGGTCCGCACCGACCAGATGCTCAAAACCCTCAAGCACGCGCGGCTCGATCACAGCTACGAGACGGAGTTGCGGAAACTTGTGGCCGTCGACCTCCTCATCCTCGACGACTTTGCGATCGACGTCCTCGATCCGGTCGAGAGTCGTGACCTCTACGACCTGCTCCTCGAGCGCTATCGCACCGGCTCGGTCGTCGTCACCTCGAATCGCGGCCCGGACGAATGGCTCGCGACCTTTGCCGACCCCGTCCGAGCCCAGAGCGCGATCGATCGTTTCACCAGCAACGCCTATGACCTCGTCATCGACGGCGAGTCGTATCGGCCGCGACTTAAACCCCGACTTACCCGGGACACGAAGGAGCGGTCACGATGACGCTAACATCTGGCCCGCCTCACGGCGGGGCGCTCGGCGGCACCCAGACCTCAGACCCTGCGCTCCTTTGACCGCCGCCAAGCGCCTGCAGGCTCTCGAACGACCAGTACAGGAGGCGAAAGTCTAGACAGAAACCACGTCAGTAGGGCACGCTGACGGCGAACGACGCGCGCTCAGGCGAGTGGACAAGTCAGGGGGGCAAGGTTTTGAGAATGTAGGGTCCCTTCCTTCTGAAAACCGACATTGCACGGACGAACTGGCCGACGAGATTTCAGTAGATTCTGTAGGTCTGTCAGGTGGCGACATAATTATGCCAAATGGCAGACAGCCGGATTAACCAGAACGACGCGCAAGGCGCCACTCTGTTACCCGGACTTCCTCCAATCTCGGCGCGCCAAACTTTCGCCAAATCAATGACTTGCAGTAGCATGATTGAAAAAGGTTACGGGAAAGGGTCACATATAGGTTTCACGCAAATCGAACCGCGAAATCGATCCAAATGTAACCTACACACCGCGCGTCGAGACGGCTCGTCCGTTCCTTATCATGCGGCCCGTACCACGGTATAAGGTCAAGCGGTCACGTCGGCGCGCCGCCCGGGCTGCGGACCGGGGCTCAGGTCAGCGCTTGCGCAATCTCGCGTCGATTCCCGCCAGGATGATTGAGAGGCCAAACTCGAAGGCCCGGTCGAAATCCCATCGCTCTTGTCCGCCCGCGTCAAGGACAGCAGGAAACGTGCTGCGGTTGATTCGCCCCTCACGGACGGCCGCTCGCGGGTCAACGCCGCGTCCCCAACCCCTCATCTGATATACCACCTGCCCCAACGTGAACGTTGTCAGAAGGAAATATGCGCGCACGGCGTCAGTGGCGCCGAGCCCCGCGCCACGCAAGGCCACCAACGTGATCTCCATCGGACGGAAGATCGAGGGGTGAAGCTGCTCCGCCGATTCGATCAGCGGCACCGCGCCGGGATGTGCGAGGCACGTCTTTCTGAGCATGCGAAAACAGGTTCCGATGACTCGACGCCAATCACCGCGCGCGGCAGGATAGTCGACCTCGCTGACCACCGCGTCGGCAACCGCCTGCAAGAGGTCCCGTTTACTACTCACATGGTTGTACACCGCCATGGGCGTGACTCGCAGACGATCCGCGAGGCGGCGAAGGCTGAACCGTTCGAGACCCTCCTGATCGAGCATCGCGAGCGCTTCGACGACCACGAGATTTCGGTTGAGTGGGGAGCGGCGTGTCATGGCTCTGCTCGACATAGTCTACGCAGTATATATACACTGTATATCCGACTGCGAGACGACGCACATCGGGAGGCATTGATGTTCCTGACTCTTCAAGTACTGAGCGTTTGCTTGGTCTCGCTGGCGATGTCCCTCGCGCTCGCGCATGCTCTCGAGCTGCCAGGCAAGATGCGATTGAACAAAGAGGCGTATCTGGCCACACAGCCGATCTACTACCCCGGATTCACGATAGGAGGCGGTATCGGGGAAGGCGGCGGCATGGTAGCGACATTGATTCTGCTGCTCGTGACACCCCGGGCGAGCGTCGCATTCCAGTGGACGCTGCTGGCCCTCATCGGGCTTGTCGCGATGCATCTGGCGTACTGGGTCTTCACGCACCCGGTGAACAAGTTCTGGCTCAGGGAATATCAGCTCAAGGGATTCTCTGGAGGCTTCTTTGGCTTCGACCCTGCCGGCCGTTCAGCTCCGGCCGCGGCAGGCGAAGACGACTGGAAGCGACTACGGCGGCGGTGGGAGTACTCCCACGTGGCGAGGGCCGCACTCGCCGCAACCAGCCTTGTCTTTCTCGTGATTGCGGTCGCTATCTGAGCCCCGGCGTCGGCCGAGCCCGCCGGGCGCAAGTACGCACGGTGGCGCTCGTAAGTACAGCGTGGATCCTCTGGGGCCGTGACGATCCCTTCTTCCTCGAAGCGGGGCGCCCAAGCGTACCTGCGAGATGTCCCTGCGGCTGAATTGCACACGTTCGCGGTGCGCAACAGCAGCATCGGCTCGATGAACCGCGCAGACACAGTCCGCGCCGGCGTCCATCGCCTTGCTGAGGAACTGGCTTGTGGTTTGCGATCTATTTGCCCCGTGAAGAACCCAAGCACGCAGCAGGCCGCGAGGGCCTTCGACTGTGCGTGAACTCTCGCTGCGTCGGTCAGTCCGGTACGTCTTGGCGACCAGCCGCGAGTTCGGCCAAGAGTTTGCTGAGAACGGCGTTGTCCACAGGCTTCACCAAATGGGCGTCAAAGCCCGCTTCTTGGCACCGGCGGCGATCCTCATCCTGCCCCCATCCGGTCAAGGCCACTAAGAGCGGGCGGCGCTTCTGGCCTTGCTGTTCGCGAATTCGACGAGCCGCCTCATACCCATTGAGCACCGGCAGACCGATATCGAGCAGGATGACGTCCGGATCAAGCTTGGCTGCCGCTTCAACTGCTGCCAGACCGTTGTGCGCAGCAAATGTCTCGTGGCCCGAGAACTTGAGCAACGTGGCGAGCATCTCGGTTGACTCGTGATTGTCATCGACGATGAGAACCCGCAGGGCGGGTGTCGGAACCGACTGCGTCGCGGTTGCGTCGTTACGCAGTTTGCGTAATAATTTACGCGTTATGCGTAAACCTGCCGCTCTCGCCGCCCTTTTTCCGACGGTTCGGGGTGGCGTGCTCGCGGCCACGCTGACGCAGCCCGGGGAGTGGTGGTACCTCTCCGAGTTGGCGCAGTTCCTCGGCACCTCGCCGTCGAGCCTTCAGCGCGAGTTGAAAACGTTGGTCGACGGCGGCATCCTCGAGACTCGGCGCGAGGGAACTCGGGCCTACTTTAAGGCGGACACACGATCGCCGGTCTTTCCCGAACTGCGCGGTCTGATCGAAAAGACCGCCGGCGTGGTACCAACGCTCCAAACGATCCTCCGCCCGTTCGACGGCCGGATCGGATCCGCGTTCGTCTACGGCTCGGTGGCACGCAGTCAAGAGCACGCGCAGAGCGACATTGACCTTCTGGTCGTCGGCGAGGTGAGGCTGGCCGACCTCGCGCCGGCCCTCCGGAAAGCCGAGGCGCGGCTCGGCCGCGAGGTCAACGCGACTCGCTACTCGGCAGCGGAATTCCGGCGAAAAGCCGCGGCGAAAGATCATTTCTTGTCGGAGGTCCTGCGTGGACCGAAACAATTCGTGAAGGGCGAGGAGCGTGACGTCGACGACCTTATTGGCAAGCCACGACGTTCAACGGCACCGGACATCGGAACGAGAGCTCGATGACATGCGTGCGGTGGTTGCCCGCGACCTGGCGGACGCGCAGTGCAGGCCTCTCAGCGGATCGCCGGTTCGCCAGCGCGTACAACGCCGCGCTTCAACCGCGACGATGGCCATCGCGTGCGCCAGATACCGCGTCACCGCAAAGACCGGACATCACAAGGTCACCGTCGAGACGATCACGCTCCGATCGGCACCGCGGTTTTCGCTGCGTATGGCGATATTGCGAGACCTGCCGGCGTAAGGCAACGTCATCGACTACACACGGTCGCACGTGGCCACCGACAGCCTCCAATCATCACGGTCGGCAAGACGGCAAGCCTTCCGAGCGATCGCAGAGCGGGCACCATAGTCGAACCATCGTCGTGCGAGGCTTGCAGCACTCGCCAGAGAGCCGCGCCTGACGACATTCACTGCGCGCCATGCCCATGCTATCCGTCAGGATCGGGTACGCTAGCACTGGCAATGGACAAGCCCGTAATTCTCACGAAGCAGGAACTCGCCACTATCATGCCGCGGCTGTCTGGATGGAAGCTTGCGAACAACAAGTTGACACCAACCTTTGAGTTTCAAGATTTCGTCGCGTCGCTCAGCTTCGTGAACAGTCTTGTCGCATATTTCGAGACGATCGACCATCATCCCGATGTCCGGATTGCCTACGGTGAGGTGACGTCGAGCTGACGCGATATGACGTCGGCGGAAAGGTCACCGACCGCGATGTGGAGGTGGCGAAGAAAATCTCCTCCGTCTACAGAACCCGCTCGTAGCCCACGTTTGTCCACATCATCGCCGCCGGCGAGAGATCAGCGCCGCCTTGATCAACGCGTGCGCGCCTCGCGTCCCAGACTGGCGCGTCACGACGAACTGCTTGCCTTTCGCCAGGTTGTACGACACAAAAAAGTGCTCGATCTGCGCCAGCAAATCCTGACTCACATCGCTCAACTCGCGCGTGGATCGATGCGTCGCCGAATTGGCGGCCACGGCGAGCAGGCGATCGTTTCGCTCGGTCCGTCCTGCTTCTGTTTGTTCCGCTTCGATGACGCCGATCACTCGCGATGGCACGACACAGCCTGGAAAAGACCGGGGCGTCCATCAACACCAGAACATCCAGTGGGTCGCCGTCCTCCCCGCGGGTTGAGGGGATGAATCCAAAATCAATGGGGAAGACGGCGCCCGCCGGCAGCACCCCCTTGAGCATAAACGTGCCGAGTCGTGGGTCGAACGCGAGCTTATTCGGGGAACCCTTGGGGGTTTCGATTACGACGAGGAGGCAGTCCTCATCATCATGCGGCGCCAAGCGATCCAGTGACTTCGGTTGCGCACGGCGTATCGAGCGCTTGCGAGCCATCGGGCTAACGTCGCGCGCGACGTTTGCCACCCGCCCGCTGATCTCCTTGGTCGCCGTAGTCGGCTGGCCCTCTCTGGCCGGATGGATGCTGGATCCTCTCCAAATTGTTCAGATGGTCGTGCTTTGCGACGGCGTTGCCACTTGCCATTAGTGATTGCCTGATTGCCTCATTGGACACGCTGTCCCTTACGACGTCGGGATCTAGCCGAGGCG
>JBKPAJ010000150.1:0-8785 GCA_046726375.1 Acidobacteriota bacterium | reverse complement strand
TGTTCGCCGCACCTGCGGCCGCACAAGGGGTTGGTGGCGGCATCGTTGGGACAGTAACGGATCAGACCCAGGGCGTGCTGCCAGGGGTGACCGTCACGGTGACCGGTCCGGCCCTGATGGGCACGCGCAGCGACGTGACCGCTGCAGACGGCACCTACCGGTTGGTGAATCTGCCGCCGGGCAGCGACTATGTCGTCGTATTCGAGCTCGCGGGATTCTCTACCCTCAAACGTGAAGGAATCAGACTGGACGTCGGCTTCACGGCGACGATCCACGCCACGCTCACGACTGCAGGCCTCGAAGAGACCGTCACGGTCAGCGGCGCATCTCCCGTCGTGGATGTGACCGCGTCCCGCGTGACGACCCACTTGGATTCCGAACAGCTCAAGACCGCACTGGTCGGCTCGCGCGATTACGCAGCAGTCATGTCGCAGGTACCCAGTGTGCTGAATCAGCGCGTCGATGTTGGCGGCGCCAATGCCACGACCATGCAAGGATACCGAGCCTATGGCTTGGAGGGCGGACGCGGCGAGATCGAGGGGATCAACAGCAGCCAGTTTGGCTCCGGCGGGTTGCTCGGGTATTCCGACATGGAGGCGTTCGACGACATGGCCGTGAACCTGACCGGCAACAGCGCCGAGACGCCCGTGCCCGGCGCGTTCGTCAATGTGGTCTCGAAATCCGGCGGCAACACCTATCGCGGACAGTTCTACATCGATTACCAGAAAGACAGCTTCGGTACCCGCAACATCGATGACGAGTTGATTGCGCGCGGGTTGACCAGCAGCGGTGGCGTGGACGTTCGCGATCTCAACCGGTTCCAATTGTTCCGCGACCTGGCCGCGAATCTCGGCGGCTTCATCATCAAGGACAAGCTCTGGTGGTACGGCGGCGTTCGGCACACGCGGCTCGATCGGCGGTACCCCGTGCTCATCGACGACATCGCGATCACGACCATTCCGGCATACACGGGCAAGATTACCTACAACATCACGCCCAACCACAAGGTGTCGGCCTTCCGGACCTACGCCAACAAGATCTTCGAAAACTATGGGGTTGGCGAACGCATCGTGACGGCGGGCGCGCTGATCGACGAGGAATACCCGAACGCCACCGATTCGTTCACCTACGACGCGATTCTCGGCCGCTCGGTCGCGTTGACGGTTCGGGCGGGCCACTGGGGCGACTTCGGCGACTACAAAGGAAAGGGTCAAACGCAGCGCTACGACGATGCCGGGGCGAATCGCCTCTATGGTTCTATCCCCAGCAGGTTCGACGAACGCGATCGTCCACAGGTGAACGGCTCGTTGACGTACTTCAAGGCTGGGTGGGCGGGAAGCCACTCCTTCAAGGTCGGTGGCGAGTTCCAGCATGAGCAGCAGAAGTACTCAACCGACGCGTTCGGTCCAAGCAATCTGATTCTCTACTTGAACAACAACGTGCCGACGCAAGTCGACGTCTATCTCGTTCCCAACGCCACGCGGTCGGTCGGACGATCGAAGAGCGCCTACGTCTCCGATACGTGGCAGGTTAACTCGCGCCTGACGCTCAACCTGGGAGCTCGATTCGATCGATATACCAACTATGTGCCGGAGCAGGTAGGTCCTCAGGGTCACCAGTTCCCTCAGATCGACGGACCAAAGTGGAACCTCTTCGCACCTCGAGTGGGTGTCGTCTACGCCGTTACTGATGATCAAAAAACACTCGTGAAAGCCAACTATGGCAGATATTGGGAGAGTCCCAGTTTTACGCTGCCGAACCTGGGGATTCCCAATCCCAACAACAACTTCACCCGGTACGAATGGATCAATCCCAATCCTCGATACAACGCCGACGGTCTGCCGATCTTCGAAGGACCTCACCAGCTCGGTCGTGTGCTTTCCGTGTCCGGTGCCAGGCCAGACTTTTCACCGGCCGTTACCTACGATCCGGATCTCAAGGACGACTTCACACAGTCCGCGTCGGCGTACTTCGAGCGCGAGGTCGCGGAGAACTTCGGCGTGCGCACCGGATTCGTGTGGAACGGCGTGCGCAATCTCCGCACGACCGTCAACATCAATCAGCCGTTCGAGGCGTTCAATCAGCCGATCAGCGTCCCCAACCCCGGACCCGATGGACGGACCGGAACCGCCGATGATGGGGCCGCGGTCACCGCGTACAACCTCGATCCCGCGTATTTGAGCCTGCCCGTCGTGCAGATGGTCAAGAACGGGTACGTCACCAACACCGACTACTACACCTGGGAAATCACTGCCAACCGCCGGCAGTCGAATCGATGGTCGCTGCTCGCGAGCTTCTCCGAATTGTGGACCCGACAGGGCTTCGTGCGCCTGACCCCAAACGCGCTGATCAACACCACTGACGGACGCGATGCGTTCCATGAATGGCAGGTCAGGTTGTCGTATTACCTCGAGTTGCCGAAGGGCATCTACTTCACGCCGATCCTGCGCGGGCAAGCAGGACGGCCCTACGCGCCGACGTTTATTGCGCGGCTGAACTACAGCACCAACGTGTCGATCAAGGCGTCGCCCAGAGGCGAGCAGCGGAACGATAACGTTGTGGTGTTCGACATGCGGCTGGCGAAGTCGTTCAAGTTCAACGGGACAAACACCATCCGCGGGTTCGTCGATGTTTACAACATGTTCAATACCAACGCCGTTCAGGACATGACCACGAGCTATGGCACGAATTTCCTCAGGCCGTCTCTGATCAGCGGCCCACGCATTGCGCGCGTCGGGTTGCGCTACGAGTTCTAGCCACGATCGTGAAAGGGAGACGAGTATGCGACGAATACTTTTGCTGTGACGGTTCTGCTTCTCTGCCTCGTCGCGGTCGTGCCCAGCGGCCGCGCACAGGTCTCCCAACAGGCACAAGGGCCAGCGGCGCCGCCGCGCAATCCGTCGCCCAGCGGAATGTCTCAAGCCACTCTGGACGAGATGCTGATTCGCTTTCCGCTCCCGCCCGGGCAAGACGCGTACGCAGATATCGATGGGAAGCGCATGCATCAGTACGTCATCGAGCAAGCGAACATCTCCCGCCGGTATCGCGACCAGGGTCATCCCAAATTCTGGGGTCGCATCATCGGCACGTCCGCTGATAAAGAGGATGCGGATTGGATGGCGGCAAAATTCAAGGCCGCTGGACTGACCGATGTGCGTCTCCAGCCCTTCGACCTTGTTCCCCAGTGGTTCCCGCAGTCGTGGGAGGTCACGATCGCTGGCGCGGGGAAGACGCTTTCGCTCGATTCGGCGCAGCCTGACTACGGCGCCGTGGCAACACCTGCCGCCGGCTTGGACCTCGAGGCGGTGTATGTGGGCCTCGGCAGCGAGGCGGATTTCGCGGGCCGGGATGTGAAGGGGAAGGCGGTGTTCGTGTTCACCATGCTCGGGGCGCCGAATGAGGGGGCCGTGCGGCGCGCCGACGAGAAGGGCGCGGCGGCAATCTTCGAAGTCGGCATGCTGCCCGGCAATATGCGCTATCAGGCGTATCCCTCGCGAACCACTGCGCCCGCCTTCACGGTGGGCCACGACGACGGCAACGGGGCGCGAGACCTCATCGCGGCCATGCCGGCCGGCCAATCCGCCCGCGTGAAGGTCAAGCTGAGTGTCGAGCGGGTATCGAACCTGAAAACGGCGTTGATCTGGGGCGCGTTACCGGGCGCCACGGACGAAACGATTTACATCATGGCGCACCGCGACGGCTGGTTCGACGCGGCGGGCGATAACGCCAGCGGGGTCGCGGCGATGCTCGGCCTGGCGGAACACTACAGCAAGATTCCGCAGGCGCAGCGCAAGCGGACCATGGTTTTCGTGGCGCTCGATGGCCATCACAACTCAGGAGAAGGATCCGCAGTAGGAAACCAATGGATCATCGCCAACCGACAACAGCTGTTTGCCAAGACAGCCCTGGCCATCAACATTGAGCACCCTTCGACCATCCAGACCCAGTCGCGCCCGCGCTACTACAACGCCAACGAGATCGTGTGGGGCAACACCTACATGCCGCAGCAGTGGTACGCAGGCGGTCCCGCCCGCCCCGAACTGCAGCGCATAGCCACAGCGGCCTTCAGGCAATTCGGGGCAACGATGAACCTGTATCCGAACCCCACGCCGCCCGCAAGTGACATGAGCTCGTTCTTCCGCTTCCTGCCGGGAATCGATACAGGCGAGTACCACCACTACTTCCACACCGATTTGGAGACACCGCAGACGGTGCCGTGGACCGGACTCGAAGCCTCAGCACGCGCGTACGCGAAAATCATCGATGAGGTGAACAAGCTGCCCTTGAGCACCTTTCAGCGTCCCGAGGAGTCGACGTCCCCTCGCCAATAGTTTGTCGGAGCTGAGGGGCGAGAGTGTCCACTGGTGACCGGCGACTGGCGACCGAGATGCAACAGTCGACGCTCGACAGTCTACGGTCTCCGGTCGAAGGTGCCGAGAACGGGTTGCGGCAAGCGTGAACGACCGACCCCGACATATCAATGATGGCGATGTCTGATTTGGTCTGGCTGGCTTGCCGCTCACCCGCGAGCGGCGCTCGACTGCGACGCGGTCCAGATTTCATCGAAGTCATACGAAACGATAGCGCGCCGCTCGCCGGGTGCAGCGACCTTGTTAAGTAGCATGACGAATCATCACCCACGGTCGCTTTCATAAAACTCGATTAATCCCGCGAGGTGTTGCAGCAGCTCCGATGGCAACTCCTCTTTCCGCACGACGCCGGCAACGATGGCTGATGCAACCGCCGGTTCGAGGTGGTTTGTCGCGTAGCGCTTCCATATTTCGCGTGACGTGTTTTCGTGGAAGCGATGAACAAGATCGTTGAGATCGAACGTGCTGATTTCACCGCGCTCCCAGCGTTCAAACTGAACGCGGAGCTCGCCTAATCCGTGACGCAAATCACGCTCGTGAGCGATGGCGGCCCACTCCCGAACAAGCCGTTTCATGCGCTTTGAGATCTCTTGCATCGAACCGCTTCGTCTGCCTAACGGCTTGCCGCTCACCCGTGAGCGGCGCTCCACTCGCGACTCGGTCCGGAGCGAGTCGACGTCATACGACAGAATAGCGCGCCGCTGGCCGGGTGCAGCGGCAGGTCAGGCGGTCGGCCTGAAGCCGCCGGGATCAAGATCCGGATGCTCGTCAACGATTCGGCGAAGAACTTCATAATGTGCCCCGACAATACGGCCGATCACGTCTCAATACGGTTTCAAATCACAGTCGCTTGCGTAGCGTCGATATACGTCGACAGCGTTAGCGGCTTCCTGTGAAGGGCGCACCAGCATCGGAACGATTTCGATTGCAGCGCGTCGGTCCTTCCCAGAAGGCACTGCACGATTTCCGCCACTGGCTCATCTGTAGTGCCGCGTGATCGTTCGCTTCCTTTCCAGCAGACGCGTGTGTGCGCTCGCCGTAGCGCCTGCCAAACTGGCCGAGCACTCTTATGACCGGCAGATGTTCCCCTGGCCTAGACGTCCGCTCGCAAGGCGACCACCGGGTCTACGCGCGAGGCGCAACGCGCTGGAAGATACGTGGCCAACAGGGCGACAGTCGCTAAGCTCGCCGCTACCACAATGTACGTCACGGGATCCGTCGGTCTAACGCCGAACAGCAACGCCGACATGACGCGGGTGATCGCCAGCGCAACAACTATCCCGAGTGCCACGCCGGAGCCTGTAAGCAAAAGCCCATGACGCAGAAACAAGCGACGCACATCTCCGGTCTGCGCACCGAGCGCGATGCGAATCCCGATCTCGCGCGTCCGCTGCCTCGCCACGTAGGCGATCACGCCATAGATTCCCACGCTGCCGAGGAGCAGAGCCACAGTCGCGGCAATCGCCAGCATGACGAGCGCGAAGGAAGTCTGCGCGATCGAACCTGCCTGAATCTCGTCCAGCGTTCGCACGCTTGCGAGCGGTAGGTTCGGATTAACGGACCAGACAGCCCGCTGGAGCTCGCGGACGAAGCCCGGCGAGCCCACACGATCCGATCGCACGACGTAGGTCATCGTCCGACTGACGTCGACCGCTTCGTTCCACCACTCCTGGATCAGCATCGGCCAATACACAATGGCCGTTGCCTGCTGGTCGAGGCCATCGTCGCGTTCATTTCCGACGACGCCGACGATTTCCCGCCAGGGATTCTCCTGGTTCTGCCTGATCCGCTTGCCGAGCGCGTCGGCAGGATTCTTCCAGTATTCCCGCACGAAATTCTCGGAAGCGACCACAACGGACTTGCCCTCCTCAATGTCTGTCCAGGTGATCGCACGCCCGACGATCACTGGGTTGCCCATCGTCTCGAAGTAGCCTGGCGCGACGCGCTTGTGACGGCGAATCGGAGGCATTGCTCGACTTGTTTCAGGAAATTCTTCGACCAGAATGGGAGTACTGGCGACGTTGCCGTCCATGGTGACCGACGACGAGAGACCCACCGAGACGACACCAGTTACCTGTTGCAGGCGCTGGTTGATCTGCTCGTAAACCAGAGGGACCTGTTGCGGATCCTTGATGAGTGCAGCAGAAATCGAGAGGCGGAATGTCTGGACTTCGTTGGGCCGCACGAATCCCGGATCGACGTGTCGTAGGGCGATGAACGTCCGTATCATCAGCCCTGAGACGATCAACAGGACCAACGCCAGCGCGATCTCCGACACCACGAGGGCGTTGCGCGCCCGGTGCCGCCCTGGTGCGTCGCTGGCCGACCGGCCACCTTCCTTGAGTGCCACGATCCGCGGCGTCCCGAATCTCATGACGGGGACAAGGCCGAACAACGATCCCGTCACCAGCGAGATTGCGACCGTGAACACCAGCACCACCAGGTCGATGTTGATCTCGTCGATCCGCGGCAAGCCAGGTGGCGCCAGTCTGGCGAGCAATTGGAGGCCAGACCACGCGAGAACAAGCCCGAGTGCTCCGCCCGCCACGGCCACTACGACGCTCTCGGACAGCAACTGACGGGCGATGCGGCTGCGACTCGCGCCGAGTGCGGCACGGACGGCAAACTCCTGCTGGCGTCCCTCTGCCCGCACGAGAAAGAGGTTCGCCACATTCGCACACGCAATCAGCAGCACGACGCCGACTGTGCCAGCGAGTATCCACAGCACGCGGCCGACGTCGCCGATGACGTCCTGGGCCAAGGGGCGCACATTCGGACCCAACTGCGCCGCGTCCCACATCCTCCGCGTGAATCCGTGCCACATCGGAAATCGATCGAAGGCAAGCGGAATCATGCGGGCCACGTCGGCATTCGCCTGTTCCAACGTGACGCCAGGCTTGAGGCGCGCGACAGCGCGATAGCTGAAGTCTCCGAGGCGCACCTCGGCCCGGTTGAACCGGAACGGCAGCAACACGGCAGGATCGGTGCGCAGGAACTTGAACGAGGGCGGGAGAATGCCGATCACCTCGTATGGCCTGCCATCGACGTTCAACGATCGGCCGATCACGTCTGGTGCGCCGCCGAATCGACGCTGCCAATATCCGTGGCTCAAGATCGCCCGACGAGGACTGCTTGGCGCATCATCTTCGTTGGCGAAGAGTCGTCCGAGTTGCGGCCGCACCTGCAGGATCCGGAGGAGACCGTCGGTCACCCGAAGCGCGTTTGCGCGCTCCGGTTCACCGTGTCCAGTAATCGAAACCTCCTGCCGGTCCCACACCGCGATGTCTTCAAAGACCCGGTTGCTCTCACGATAGGTGAAGTACGTGGCGGCGCCTTGCTCGAGCTGCGGCAAATTGAGTCCCGGAGCCCGGTGCCAGACGGAGACCAGGCGCTCGGGGTCATGAAACGGCAACGGCTTCAGCAAGACGCCGTACACCACGCTGAAGATTGCCGTATTGGCGCCGATCGCAAGCGCAAGGGTGAGCGCCGCTACAGCCGAGAAACCTGGCTGTTTCCGGAACACGCGCGTAGCGTAGCGCACGTCTTGCCACAGATCGTTGTGCATGTGTCCGGTTGGCGCTCCCAGGGCGACTGGCGCTGTCGCATGCGCCTGCCGCAGCGGTGCCAGATGCTGTGCCAAAACATTTCCGCTCCGAAAGCCGGCGAGCGCAACACGCATCGCCTCTTCGGGCGAGGCACCGCCGCTTATGAGCTCGCGGTAGTGGTCCTCCAGATGTTGTGAGAGCTCGTCGACGATCTCGATCTCGCGTGTCGGTGACAGGCGCAACGACGACAATCGCGCGCGTACTTCACGTGTCCAGAGTGCTCTACGCGAGACATCGTTCGTGAAAGGGTCACGCATGTTCGCCTCCAGTGACGCGTCGCACGGCCTCGACGAATGCCGCCCACGTTTTCCGCTGTGCTGCCAGTACTCGTCGTCCTTCCGCAGTCACCTTGTAGTACCGACGGCGCCGCTCAGTGGGCTTTTCGACCCACGTGCCCTTGATCCATCCGCGCTCTTCAAGCCGGTAGAGCAACGGATATAGAGAATCGATGTGGAAGGTGAGCTGGCCACCAGATCGTGTCTGGATCAACTGGCTCAGCTCATAGCCGTGCCTGGGCCGCGCGTCCAGCAGAGAGGGAATAAGCAGCTCCGCCGAACCTCTCTTCAACTCGCGATCGAGGGCACGCGTATTAATACCTGCCATGGACAGATATTATGTAGACAGGTATTAAGCGTCAACCAGAGTTTGAAGTCGCGGCCGTTCTTTTGCTACTCGCGTGCCGGCGCGGTGCTGCTGCCGGACGCAGTATCTCGACCCTTGTAGCAACTCGCGGATGCCGCTCCACCCATCACGTCCAACACGTACTACGATTGGATGATCCACAACGGGTACTTCGTGTTTGCATCGCAA
>JBKPAJ010000149.1:0-14775 GCA_046726375.1 Acidobacteriota bacterium | reverse complement strand
GTCTGGCGTCCGCACATGTACACACGGTCATGGTGGGACGCACGTGGCTGCGCCACGCGACGCCGATCACCTTCGGCCTTACAGCAGCGGGTTGGGCCGACGCACTCCGGCGCGTGTCATTGCGACTTGGCAGTGCGCTCGCCGACGTGTCTGTTTTGCAACTGGGCGGCGCGACCGGCAGCCTTGCGGGACTGGGTGACCAGGCGATCGCCATCGGCGACGCCGTTGCGGCCCGGCTCGGCCTTGCGAATCCCACCATGCCGTGGCATACGCACCGCGATCGAGTCGCGTCACTCGCATGCGCGCTTGGCGTCGTCTGCGGCGTGCTGGGCAAGATCGGGCGGGACGTGGCGTTGCTCAGTCAAACCGAGATAGGAGAACTCAGCCTTGCTGGCGGTGGGGGATCGTCAGCGATGCCGCACAAACGGAACCCGGTGGAATGCGCGGTCGCGATTGCGGCCGCGGTTCGAGCACCGGGTTTCGTCGCGACAGTCTTATCCGCGATGGCACAAGAGCACGAGCGCGGTCTGGGTGGGTGGCCGGCCGAATGGGAGACGTTGACCGAGCTCGTGTCGATTACAGCGGGAAGCGCGCGGGCCGTGGAAACGATGCTGGCAAGGATCGAAGTGCATCCCGAGCGTATGCGCATAAATCTGCAGGCGAGTCAGGGCGTGATCATGTCGGAGGCCGTCACCCTTGCGCTGGCGGCCACCCTTGGACGTGAAAAGGCGCACGAGCATGTCGCGCGTGCCGCAACGGAGGTTGACAAGACCGGGAAGTCGTTTCTCGATGCGCTCTGCGCCGATCCGGCGATCGTTGAGGCCCTCGATCGCGCGACGTTGGAGCGACTACTCGATCCCGCACAGTACCTCGGCGCGACGCCCGAGCTGATCGCCCGTGTCCAGCGCGCCGCGGAGACCGCAGGTGATTGAAGCGTTCAACGGCGAGGCGCGACTTGCCGGCGACGTCAACGGTCCCGTGGGCGCGCCGGCGCTGTTGCTGCTTCATTCCCTGGGTACGACGCGTGAGTTGTGGGCACTGCAATTGCCCGAATTTGTGCGGCATTTTCAGGTCATTCGATCTGACCTGCGTGGCCACGGCCAGTCTTCGGTTGTCGCTGGCGATTACTCGATCGACGAACTTGGCAAAGACGCGCTTGCGATGCTGGATGCCGCGGGTGTGCGGCGTGCCAGCGTGTGTGGGTTATCGATTGGTGGTGTCACGGCGATGTGGCTTGCACGGTACGCCAGCGGTCGTGTCGATAAGATCGTCCTTGCCAATACGAGCGCACGTATCGGCACCGTGCAGGGCTGGTCCGATCGGATTGCGTTAGTCCGCAGCCAGGGGCTTTCGCCAGTTGTGGCGACGCTGCGCGGGCGTTGGTTCAGCGAGTCGTTTTTTGATCGAAATCCTGCCGTGATGCAGACCTATGCCGCCATGTTGCTGGCCACCGATCCGCAAGGGTACATCTCGTGCGCTGCCGCGCTTCGCGACACCGACCTCTCGACCGAGCTTGCGTACATCGATGCACGGGCGCTGGTGATCGCCGGCGATCACGATCCCGCCACCACCGTCGCCGATGCCGAGCGATTGCGCGACGGTTTGCCGCGTGCGACGCTCATCCGCCTGTCTGCGGCTCACTTGTCCAATGTCGAACAAGCCGGCGCGTTCACCGCGGCGGCGCTCGATTTCCTCGAGGAAGGCCGCAATGGATGACGCAACACGCCGCGAAGCCGGCCTGAAAGTACGCCGCGAGGTACTCGGCAGCGACCATGTGGAGCGGGCGCAAGCGAGGACGACCCCGCTGACCGAGGAATTTCAGGACCTGATCACGCGCTATGCCTGGGGCGAGATCTGGACGCGTCCCGGCCTCGATCGACGTACGCGGCGGCTCATCGTACTGAGCACGACAATCGCGCTGGGTCGCTGGGACGAGTTCCGCATGCACGCGGCTGCGGCGCTGCAGTCCAGCGACGTCACGATCGACGACCTCAAGGAAGTCGTGCTGCAGCAGGCTGTTTATTGTGGAGTGCCTGTGGCGCACCACGCGTTTGACGTCCTGCGTGATCTGGAGCCGAAGTAGTCGCGCCGTGCAACTCCGCCCACACCTGTCGTGTGACCTCGATCGCCGCGCGCGTTTCGAATGTGTCCTTGCCGCTGGAAACAGCGTGCCCGATGGCGAGAAACAGCGCTCGCATCGATCCCTGATCGACAGCGAACAAGCGCGCGATTTCGCAGGCGTGCTGCAGTTCATGCCCGAGGATCGCGGCGCCAGTGTCAGGCAGGAGATTGCGATCGAGCGCGATTCGCCCGTAGCGATAGCCTCCGGCAAAGTGCGCCAGTAACGTTCGGCCGGCGAGCCCGATCGGCATCGCGCTGCGGGTTTCGACGTGCACGATGAGGTTGGATCGCTCTCACCCAGAACGCGTGGATCGGCAAATCTTGGGTTTGCCTCGGCGGTTGCGTCGTTTGGAATGGTGCTGGGTTTATCTGCGTCTATCTGCGTTTATCTGTGTCGAAACATCTGTGTCATCTGCGTCGGATCGCGAGCGCCTGCCCCCGTCGGCACCAAGTGACGCAGCGTCGCGCCGCCGATCAACAAGCCGAGCGCGCGCGCATCGTTGCCCGGGGGCTGGAGCACTGGAGCGCTGATCGTCAGCACGTTGAGGCCAACTTTGATGGCTTCTGGCGGCAGCCACCAGGAGCATCCACCGGCCAGGCGCTGGCACGTTGCAGGCACGCCGTTGAGCGCCACCGCGCGTGCCTCACGTTCGCCAACGGCGGCACGATTGATCTCAAGCGTCAACGCGAGGGGTACGCGTGCAACCGCCAGAAACCGCAGTTCGGCCGATGGCGCAGCCGTCCAGCGAAACGCCGCCTCGCGCGATCCTTCCGATATGTGCCATCCGCGGCCGACCGGAGCAGCCGATCGAAGGTTGAACGACACGTCGCGCGGCGCTTCCGGATAGCCGACCACGGGTATCCCTTCGGACGCGTGACAGACCTTCACCTCGCCGGCAGCGGGACCGGTGTCTATCCGCGCCATGACCGTCTGCGGCGGCGAGTCAAATGCCAACGCGAGCCCCCCGGGTTGGAGTTCGACATGTTCGACGAACAGTCGCCCAATGTAATTGGTGGTGGTCGGCAGGAGCGTGAGCGGGATGTCGTCTTTCAGCACCAAATCGAGAAACAGTCGATGGTGAGCCGGATTGGTGAGGTCGAAGCCCAAGGGGCGGTATCCGTCGCGCGCGCGCAACGACCAGCCGACCTGCTCGACCGACGCGCCACGCGGCATCACCACCCAGAAGATGGCATGCCGTCCCGTCGCACCTCGCGAGAACACCGCGCTCAACTGGCCGTTGGCTGCGAGCGCCGTCACGTCTTGCCACAGGCGCGTGAGCGGCCGACAACCGGGTGCGGCAAGCGCACGCCACAACACAGGTTGTGGGGCCGGCTTCGGCGGGTCCACGGGTCCTGCCCAGATGCCACGGTTCTGCATGGTCCGCGCGCCCTCGACGAAGGCATAGGTCGCGCGCGACGCGATCACGTCACTCAGTTGATCGCTCGCGGCACTGACGACCTGGAGCGACGAGTCGCGCCGTCGTTCACCTGCGGTCCAAAGCCGTACCAGGAGGTCGTGAGCAGGATCTTCCGTGGCAAGGGCTGCCGGCCACGACATTTCATTGAGTGCGCGCACGACAAGATTGGGCCGCGGCGTTCTTGCTACCGGTGTGCCGACGGGCGTCGACGCTGCGCCGGCCGCGTGTATGACGGGCACCAGCGCGAGCAGGAGCGCCGTGATCGCGCGCGTCGTCCAGCGCGACTGCGAGGCAATGATGGCGCCTGCTGCGTGAGCGGCCAGCCACCACAACACAAACGCGAGTGCGACAAGCGTCAATCGCGCATCGAACGTCGGGAACATGAACACGGCGGCGAACGAGCCGGCGGCGACCAGCCAGGCAGTCTGCGTGTGGGCAGAACGTGGACTGCGCAGTGTTTCAAACACGGCAAGAACCGGGACGATGATGCCGGCGAACACTCGAACCGTGCTCACCACCTCTCCCATCATCACGCGCACATCGAGCGTCGCATGCAACTCGCACCTGCGAGCAGCCACAAGCAGAATCGCTGCTGCCCCGATGACGACGATCCCAATACGCAGCCAATCTCGTGACGTCTCACGTGCCGCCATCCTTTGCCACGGTAGAAAGGGCGCGAGTGCGAGCACGAGCGGCGGATGCACTGCCACCGCGGCGAGCACCACGGCGGCGCCGGCGTTTGGCCACCGGGCGCGCCACACCCACAACGCCAGCAGCGATACGAGGAGCACCGGCAAAACAAAGGCAAGCTGCGCGGTGATCGGCGAGAGCCACGGCAACCGATCGAGCGCGCCGCGCGAAAGCACGAACCACGCGACACGATCGAGCGCGGATGGACAGCCGGCCAGAAACGGCGCTGATATCATTTGCGAGCATCATGCCTCAAGCGCGCGGCCTCGTGAAGTGGCTCGCCGACTGGCGCATCGCCGTCGCGTTCTGCATCGGGTTGCTTCTGCTGCGATCGTGGTTCTTTATCGCGTGGGAAGAAAGCTACTTCGATTCCGATCAGGCGATCGTCGGCCTGATGGCGAAGCATCTCGCCGAGGGGCGCGCCAAGCCGCTCTTCTTTTACGGCCAGGAGTACATACTCGCCGTGGAATCGTGGGTGGCCGCGCCCTTCATCGGCTTGTTCGGCCCATCCGTTGCCACGCTGCGCACCGCGTTGGTGACGTTGAATCTCGTGACCGGCCTGCTCCTCGTGCGTCTGCTTGTCACCGAGGCGGGTCTTGGCGTGTGGTCGGCGGTCATCGCCAGTAGCATCTTCTGGATTGCGCCAATGGCCGTGGCGTCCGATCTGGTTGAAGCGCAGGGCGGCAACATTGAACCGTTCTTGTGGGTCCTTGTCGCCTGGATGCTGCGCCGACGACCGCTCGCGCTTGGCGTCTGCCTGGCGCTCGCCTTTCTCAACCGCGAATTCTCGGCCTACGCGATCCCGATGTTGCTGCTCGTCGATTTGATTGAACGCCGCGCGCGCATCCGCGAAATGGCGCTCGATTGGACGCAAACCCTGGCCGCGTTCCTGATCGTGTTCACCGCGGTGCAGTTGCTCAAACCCTACGCCGATCTCTTTGGACCTGGGACGGCCGGAGAACCAGTCGGCACGGGCGGGCAAAATACCGTGGCGCTCGCGGTGGCGCGTGTGCGTTGGAATGCGAGTGAGCTGGGATTGCGCTTGTACGATTTGGCGACTGACTACCTGCCCACGATCTTAGGACTGAAAACGTTCAATCCCGGCAACGTCGGGGTTGCAACGGATCTGCGTGTGGGTCGATCGTTTTTGGCGCCCATCGTGGCCGTGCTGACGGTTGTGGCAGCAGCGCTGCTGTTGGCAGATGCACGCAGGACTCTGTCCGTCGATCGGCGCTGGCTCTTTCCGCTGTACCTGACAGGGGTTGGCCTTATCGCCGCCGTCGTCTATCCGCTGACGCGGCCTCTCATCATTCACACGTTGCGGTATGGTCTGCTTTCGTTGTATGCGCCAATCGGCATCGCCGCGCTCATGCTGCAGCCCACGCGTCGCGTCGCGCTACGATGGACTGCGGCGGCGGCCCTGGGGCTCCTCGCTGTGTCGTCGGCGATCGACCACGCGCGTGTTCTGGTGCACGCGCGGCACGCGCCTCCGCCCACGCCGATGCGTGACATCCTCTCGCGCATCGAGGCACACCGCGTAACGGTGGCCTTTGCCGATTATTGGCTGGCGTACCACATGACGTTTCTCAGCGGCGAAAAAGTGAAAATTGTCGCCAATGACGTCGAACGCATCACCGAATACAAGGCGATTGCCGGGCGTCCGGTCGAGACGATCAGTCCGGGCGGGGTCGTGACGATTCAGAAAAAACCGTGTGAAGCCGGCGACGGTGAACGCGTCGCCGGATACTACCTATGTGATTGGCGCTAGCTCGGGATCGTAGGCGAGCACCGGCCGCAGCCACCGTTCGGCCTCCGCGACGCTCTCGCCCTTCCTCTTCGCGTAGCTCTCGACTTGATCGGCGGCGATGCGCTGGATCACGAAGTAGCGCGCCTGCGGATGCCAGAAATACAGGCCGCTGACCGAGGCCGCGGGCGTCATCACACACGTCTCCGTGAGATCCATACCGATGCGGCGCGCCTGCAGGAGATCGAACAGCGTGCGCTTGTCGCTGTGGTCGGGGCACGCAGGATAGCCGAACGCAGGACGGATGCCCTGATACTTCTCGGCGATGAGGTCGTCGTTCGTCAGCTGCTCGGACGCGCCGTATCCCCAGTCGTGACGCGCGCGTGCGTGCAGATATTCGGCAAACGCCTCGGCGAGCCGATCGGCGAGCGCCTTGGCGATGATGGCGGAGTAGTCGTCGTGCTCGCGTTCGAAGCGCAGCACGAGCTCCTCGACGCCAAGTCCCGCCGTGACGGCGAAGGCGCCGATGTAATCGGTCACGCCGCTCTCGACGGGCGCAACGAAATCGGCGAGCGATCGATTCGGTTTGTCATCCGCGATGACTTCCTGCTGGCGGAGCATGGGGAAACGTGCCACTGCCGTCGACGGTCGCCGCTCGCCAGTCGACGGGAAAAGCACAATGTCATCCCCTTCAGTGCAGGCCGGCCAGAAGCCGTACACACCTCGCGCGCGCAGCAGCTTGCCGCTGACGATCCGCGCGAGCAGCTTCTGTGCGTGCTCGTAGAGATCGCGCGCCGCCGGTCCGTGCTTGGGATCGTCCAGAATCGCAGGAAATCGACCTTTCAACTCCCACGCGGCAAAGAAGAAGGTCCAGTCGATGTACGGCACGAGCTCGGCGAGATCGACATCGACTTCGCGATGCCCGGTAAACGATGGCGTTGGCGCTTGCGCGAAGTCCAGGCGCAAGCGATTCCGTTTCGCTTCGTCGTAGCTGAGCATCGGCCGGTCCCGACGGCTGCCGTACTGTGTGCGCTGCCGTTCCTGCTCCTCGCGATTCGACGCCTCGAACGCGCTGCGCTGCTCAACGCTCAACAAGCTGGAGACCACATCGACCACGCGCGAGGCGTCAGGAACGTGGACGGTGGGGGCGTCGTATTCCGGCGCGATTTTCACGGCGGTGTGTTGCCGGCTGGTGGTCGCGCCGCCGATCAGCAGCGGCAACGTCAGTCCGCGATGCTTCATCTGCTGCGCCACGTAGACCATCTCGTCGAGCGACGGTGTGATCAGGCCGCTCAGACCCACGATATCCGCCTTGCGATCGATCGCTTCCTGCAGAATGCGATCGGCCGGCACCATGACGCCGAGATCCACGACTTCGTAGTTGTTGCAGCCGAGCACCACGCCAACGATGTTCTTGCCGATGTCGTGAACGTCGCCCTTGACCGTCGCCACCACCAGACGACCTTGAGGGCCGCCGGCGCCCGCATGACCGGCGGTGATGAGCGCGGCCTTTTCCTGTTCCATGAACGGCTCGAGATAGGCGACCGCGCGCTTCATCGCGCGCGCGCTCTTCACCACCTGCGGGAGGAACATCTTGCCCGCGCCAAACAGCTCGCCGACGATCTTCATGCCGTCCATCAGCGGGCCTTCAATGACCGACAGCGGCCGACCGTACTTCTGGCGCGCTTCCTCGGTGTCGGCCTCGATAAAGTCGACCACGCCGTGCACGAGCGCGTGCGCCAGGCGCGCTTCCACCGTCCCTTCGCGCCACGCCAGATCCGCCGCGCGTTTCGTGCCCGTGCCCTTCACCTGTTCTGCGAAGGCGACCATCCGTTCGGTGGCGTCGGGGCGGCGATTGAAGATGATGTCCTCGACGTGCTCGAGCAGGTCGGGCGGAATATCCTCGTAGACCACGAGCTGACCGGCATTGACGATGCCCATGTCGAGGCCGGCTTTGATCGCGTGAAAGAGGAACGCCGAGTGGATGGCCTCGCGGACGACCTCGTTGCCGCGGAATGAGAACGAGAGGTTGCTGATCCCGCCACTGATCTTCACGCCGGGACAGCGTTCCTTGATCTTCTCCGCGGCCGCAATGAAGTTCTTGGCGTAATCGTTGTGCTCCTCGAGGCCGGTGGCGATGGCGAGCACGTTGGGATCGAAAATGATGTCTGCCGGCTCCATGCCCGCCCGCTCGGTGAGCAGGCGATACGCGCGCTGGCAGATTCCGACTTTCCGGTCGACAGTGTCGGCCTGGCCCTTCTCGTCGAACGCCATCACGATCATGGCCGCGCCGTAGCGCCGAACCTTGCGCGCCTTGTCGAGGAAGTCGGCTTCGCCTTCCTTGAGGCTGATCGAGTTCACGATCGACTTGCCCTGCACGCACTTGAGGCCGGCTTCGATGACCGACCACTTGGAGCTGTCGATCATGATCGGCAGGCGCGCGATTTCCGGTTCGGTAGCGATGTAGTGCAGGAAGTCGGTCATGCAGCGCTCGGAATCGAGCATCGCTTCGTCCATATTGACGTCGAGGATGTTCGCGCCTCCGCGCACCTGCTCGAGCGCTACCTCCGCGGCGCCGCTCCAGTTCCCGCCCTGCACGAGCCGTGCAAACTTCTTCGATCCCGTGACGTTGGTGCGCTCGCCAATCATCTGGAAGTTGCTGTCGTGCCGAATGACGAGCGTCTCCAGTCCCGAATAGCGCGGCAGGCCGTGAAACGGCGTTGTCTCCGCATCGGGCACCAGCCGCGGCGCCACGCCAGCAACAGCCGATGCCACTTTGCAGATGTGGTCCGGAGTGGTCCCGCAGCATCCGCCGATGATGTTGACGAATCCGCTCTCGGCGAACTCGCGCAGCAGCATTCCGGTTTCATCAGGCCGTTCGTCATATTGGCCAAACGCATTGGGCAAGCCCGCGTTGGGATGACAACTCACGTAACAGGTGGCGATGCGCGCCAGCTCGGCGAGATACGGACGGATTTCGCGCGCGCCGAGCGCGCAGTTCAACCCGACACTGAATGGTCGCGCGTGCTCGATCGACACGTAGAACGCGTCGAGCGTTTGACCCGATAGGGTGCGCCCGCTGCGATCTGTGATCGTGACGGAGATCATCAACGGAAGTCTGTTGCCGGCGTCGTCGAAGGCGTCCTCGATTCCGATCAGCGCGGCTTTGGCGTTGAGGGTGTCGAAGATGGTCTCGAGCAGCAGGAGATCGCAGCCGCCGTCGATGAGCCCTCGCGCCTGCTCGCGATACGCCGATCGCATCTCGTCGAACGTCGACGCGCGGAACGCGGCGTTGTTGACATCGGGCGAGATCGACAGCGTGCGATTGGTCGGACCCATCGAACCAGCGACATGCCGCGGGCGGTCCGGCGTTCGCGCCGTCCATTCGTCGGCGACACGCCGCGCAACCTGCGCGCCGGCGACGTTGATCTCGTAGACGAGATGCGCGAGGCCGTAATCGGCTTGCGAGATCGTCGTGGCGGTAAAGGTATTGGTTTCGACGATGTCTGCGCCGGCTTCGAAGTATTGCGAATGGATGTTCGCCACCGCATCCGGCTGCGTCAGCACCAGCAGGTCGCTGTTCCCTTTGAGCGGCTGGCCATGATCGCGAAAGCGCGCGCCACGAAAATTGTCTTCGCCGAACTTGAGGCGCTGGAGCATCGTTCCCATGGCGCCATCGAGCACGAGAATGCGGTGCGCCAGCGTGTCGTGCAGGTATTTCAATGTGGCGGTCGTCTTATCGCTGTGATTCATGGACGCGTCTTCTTTCGCTGCTCTTTAAGGCCGCTCGCGATCAGCACGGTGAAGGGATCGCCCGCGCGCCGTGCGCCGACGGTGACTTTCACGCTGTTGAGCCGCGCCTCCGTCAGCATCCCGCGCAGCTGCTCATCGTCGAATCCGAGCCACCGATCGCCCAGTTGTTCGCGCACCCAGCTTTCCTCGTGGCTGCGCAACTCCAGAATCAACACCTGGCCACCAGGACGGACCACGCGCGCGGCTTCTGCGATCACGACGGGCGGATCGGATGCGTGGTGCAGCGCTTGCGACAACACCGCGAGATCCACTGATGCATCGGCGAGCGGCAACTTCTCCATGTCGCCACGCTTCCAGGTGATATTGCCGACGCGCCGACGGGCGCCGAGCGCTTTCGCGCGTGCGAGCACGTCTGGCGACCGATCGATGGCGATGACGTGCTTCGCCCACTGCGCGGTCTCGATCGCGAGATATCCTTCGCCGCAACCGATGTCGGCGACCTCGAGGGGAGGCATCAGGTGACCCAGCGCGCGCGCCCACGCCGCCCAACTGCGGCCCGGCACCAGCTGGCGCCCATCGCGCGTATCAGGCCCGGTGTGAGCATCGAAGTTTTCGCGACGCAGGCGGAGCACCTCCTGGAGGCGCGATTCGTCGGCCCTGACTGCCGCTTCGGCATCGCCAGCGGCAAACTGCGTTTCAAGCAAGGACCACAGCGGCGCATTGCCATTCTGGCGCGCGGCGGGCGCGAGCCGGTAATAGGTATAGGCGCCACTGCGCTCTTCGGCGACGAGCCGGGCCTCTTTGAGCAGCCCCAGGTGGCGCGAGATGCCCGACTGGGCGAGGCCGAGAATGCCGGTGAGCTCGGTGACGTTGAACCGGTCGCGCGACAGCACGCGCAGGAGGCGCAAGCGAGCCTCGTCGCCGAGCAGGCGGAAAAGCGCCGACGCCTCCTTCATATCTACAAATGTAGATGAGTCGATTCAAATGTGCAAGGGCCCGAAAACGCAAAGGTTTTCGCGCGCTTTGGTCGTCACCCTTTTGGTAGCATGAGTGGCTGTTGTTGGCCCATGGATGAGCCGTGGGCGTGGGCTTGGCTCGAAAACAAGAGTTAACGCAGATAGACGCAGATAGTCGCAAGTGACGCAGATAGACGCAGATAGAGCGCAGATTAACTTGGCCGCAGATTCAACGCAGATGAACTGCGGATGCGACGCAGATAACACACGCGTCGTTGAAGCCACCTATTACTGGGCTCTGCAGGCCTGAGCGGCCGGCAGAGGCGAACGACCATGGGACTCCTCGAAAAACTCCGCCCGCAACCCAAATGGAAGCACGCCGACCCATCCGTGCGACTCGAAGGCCTTCACGAAATCGACGACGCCGATCAGGAAACCCTGGCTTCGTTGGCGCAGGACGATGGCGATGCGCGCGTGCGGCGTGCCGCGGCCACGCGTGTACGTGATGCCGCGGTGCTATCCGGACTCGTCCGCAACGAAACCGACGAGACGACCCGCGACCAGGCGCTCGCACGAATCGCGCAGCTGGCCGAAACCAGCGACGAACCGTCGGCCATGAACGCTGTTGCCGCGCTTGCTGCCTTGGGCCGTCACCGTGAGCTGGCGGCTGCTGCGCGCGGGTCGCAGCACGAGGCCGTGCGCAAAGCGGCGGTCGAGCACGTGACAGACCAAAAGGCGCTCGGTAGCATCGCGCGCCACGCGAACGAAGCCGACACGCGGCTTCTTGCAGTGACCAAGCTCACGGATCAGGTGGAACTCGAAGCCGTGGCCTCACGGGGCGAACATGCCGATGCCGCGGTTGGCGCGCTCGAACGTCTCGCGGAGCCGTCCAGCGACGTGCTGACCGCGCTGTCTCAACGTGCGCGCACCAAAGCGGTTCAAAAGCGCGCTCGGACGATGCTGCGCGAGGGGGAGCGGGCAGCACCTCCCGTGGAGACTGCTCCCGCCATCGAATACCGCGAGGCGGATCAGCAGCGTGCGCGAGAGCTGGCCGATCAGATGGAAGCGGTCGCGTCGACGCCCGATATCACGACGATTCGGCAGACATACGCGGCGCTTCGGGTCGCCTGGGTCGAGCTCCTGGCCGATGTCGAGGTCCGTCCAGAGCAGGTCACGCGCTTCGAGCAACTGTCCGAGCGCGTCCGCGAGCGTCTCGCGGCGGACGAAGCCGAACGCGCCGCCGCCGAGCGGCGCGCCCAGGAACTAGCGCGCGAACAGGCCGAACGAGTGAATCTGTGCGTCGACGTCGAATCGATGAACGGAGACGACGTGCTCGATCGCCTCGCTGTCGCGCGCGCCCAGTGGGAGGGCATGCCGGCAATGCCCGAGGAGTGGACCGCGGCACTCCAGCAGCGATTCGAAGCCGCGTGCCACGCCGCGCACAAACGTCACGAACGCCGTGTGGCCGCACACGAACTGCTGGCCCGCGCGCCGAGCGTGATCGACGACATCGACACCGTCGCCTCGAATACGGATTACGGCGCCGTCCGTTCGCAGTGGTATGCGCTGAAAAAACAGTGGCAATCGATTACCCGGGAAGCCGAGATCGATCCCGAGCTCGTCAGCCGCTACGAGCGTGCGTCACAGTCACTCGAGCTCCGTGAGCAAGAGCATCGCGAGGGCCGCGTCAAGGCGCAGCAGGAGAATCTGCATCGCCTGCAGGCTGTCGTGCAGGATCTCGAAACCCGCGGCGCCGCCGAAAACCTCACGTTGAAGGACGCCGAAAAGATTCTCAAGGACGCCAAGCTCGCGATCGGCACCATGGGGCCTCTCCCGGCCAAGCAGGATCGCGACGATCTCACCGTTCGCCTTCAGGCGGTGCGTGCCGCCGTGACGCCGCGCATCAAGGAGATGCGCGATGCGGAGGAGTGGAAGCGCTGGGCCAACGTGCAGGTGCAGGAGGAGCTCTGCACCAAGATGGAAGCGTTGATCCCGATCGCCGACAACGAACCTGACAAGGCCGCCACCGAGATGCGCGCTCTGCAGGAACGCTGGAAGAGCGTTGCCGCTGCACCGCGATCCCAGGCCGAAGCGCTCTGGACGCGCTTCAAGACCGCCCAGGACCAGGTGTACGAGAAGTGCAAGGACTTCTTCGCGCAGCAAGCGGCCGAGCGTCAGGAGAATCTGAAGAAGAAAGACGCGTTGTGCGCTCGGGCCGAGGCGCTGCAGGACTCCACCGACTGGGTGCGCACCGCTGACGCGATCAAGGCGTTGCAGGCCGAGTGGAAGACCATCGGCGCGGTGACACGCGGCCACGAGAAGGCCGTGTGGGAACGATTCCGCACCGCGTGCGACAAGTTCTTCACCCGCCGGCAGGACGATCTCAAAGAGCGTAAGCACGAGTGGGCCGCCAACCTGGCCAAAAAAGAGGCGCTTATCGCGGAGGCCGAGCAGCTGTCGCAGTCAACGGAATGGGACAAGGCCGCCAGCCGCATCAAGCAGCTGCAGGCTGAGTGGAAGAAGATTGGACCGGTCCGGAAGAACAAATCCGAAGTCGTGTGGCAGCGGTTCCGAACGGCGTGCGACACGTTCTTCGAGCGCTTCAAGAACCGCGATCAAGCCGCGGTTGCCGGCAAGCTGGCCGATCGTGAAACCGCGGTCGCGGAGCTCGAAGCGCTCGTTCCTCCCGCCGATGCCGCTGCCGATCAGCCTGTACCTGACGAGCTTTACGCCAAGGTGCAGGCCGCGCGCGCGCGCTGGCTGCAGGGACCGGAGCTCCCACGCCATACGCTGGCGCCGCTGACGGAACGTGTCAATAACGCACTGCTCGCGCTCGTCACGCGTTGGCCCGATGCGTTTCGCAACACCGATCTCGATCCCGAGGTCACGCGGCGGAAGATGGAAAAGCTGGTAAGCAAGGTCGAGGCGCTACTCCCGGCCGACAGCAAGGAGCCGACCGCGAATCTCTCGCCTGCGGAAATCCTCGCGCGCCAGTGGCGCGAGGCGCTGGCGGCCAACACGATGGGCGCGGCCGCCGCGCGGCAGGCGGACGATGCGCGGCAGCGCGCGGCGGAGCAGGAAGTGCGGAGCGCGCAGTCGGCGTGGATGCGGTTGGGGCCGCTGGCGACGGACGCGCGCAAGCCGCTCCAGGAGCGGTTTGATCGCGCGTGCCGGAAGTTTTTCGAGCACCGCCGACGCTCGATGGCGCGGGCGTAGAAAGTTACAAGTTCAAAGTTCAAAGTTCAAAGTGATGGGCGGTTTCAACTTTGAACTTTGAACTTTGAGCTGAGGCTCAGAACGATCCGCGGTCCACACCCTGCAGGACGCGAATCACGCCGTCCATGTAGGTCTTCTGGTCGTCGTACATCGCGAAATGGCTGCCATTCGGGCAGTACAGGTACCGGCCCTTCGGGAACTTCCCCGCCATCATCTCCATGTGCTTCGGATCCATCGTGTCGTGGCGTGGGCCGATGGCAAGCGTGGAGACCGTCATCTTGACGAGATCGGCCGTGCGATCCCAATTCACGAGTTTGCCCGATGCGCCCAGCTCGCTCGGGCCCTGCATAGGAACGTAGATCGACGCGTTCAGGTGCTTGAACGCGCGATTCACCGGATCCGGCCATTGCGTGGCCGGGATGCGCAGAAGATGGTGCTCGTAGTGGTGCGGGATGAGCAGCTCCATGGAGCGATGATTGGTGTGCTTGCCAGCGGCCTCGAGCTGCTTCACCTCGGCGAGCGCTTTCTGATCCATCGCCGGCATCAGCACTCTCTGCGCGTACTCGTTGTAGGCCGGAATGCTCGCCATCATGTTCGAAACGATGAGACCTTTGAGGTGCTGATACTCGAGCGCGTATTCGATCGCCATGAGCGTTGGCGCGACGCAGTACGCCCGCGCGATGTCACGAGGACGTCCTTGACCGAGCGACTCGGCAGACTGTCCTGCACGCCCATACGTCAGAAATCACTGCCGGTCGAAACGCGCCAACCCACGGCGGGTCGCGAACCCCGCGGCTGAGATGGCGCGCTAGCCCGGCTCGCGCAACCCACGAACTGACTGGTCTGCCTCGATCGACGGCCAGTCTCACGTCTCGCA
>JBKPAJ010000148.1:0-9334 GCA_046726375.1 Acidobacteriota bacterium | reverse complement strand
CGCTTGTTGAGCGACGTGGTGCAGTCGTAGCAGGCGTTGAGCACCGGCCTTTTCGAGACTTCATCGACGCGTCCGCCAAAGACGTGACGTCCCGAGTGGCACCCGAACGTATAGCTCGCGAGCAGGATGACGTTGACGAGCAGCACGATCGTGCCCAACCCAACCCCGAATTCCTTCTGACCAGTGGTGGGATTGGTGAACCACAACGCCAGCCAGACGTCGTAGGACAGGATCGCGATGAAGATCACCGCGATGTACCAGAAATAGCGGTGAACGTTCTGCAAAATCAGCGGAAACGCGTTTTCGCCGAGATAGCTTTTGCGTGGTTCGCCGACGGAGCAGTTGGGCGGATCAGCCCAGAACGCTTTGTAGTACGCGCCGCGGTAGTAGTAACACGTGAATCGGAACAGACCGGGAAACGGAAGGATCAGCAGCGCCGGCGAAAACGGCACCAGCGCCGGCCACCAGGCTGGCTTGGGACCTAACCACGCATGCTCGGAATCGCCCCACAGCACGGGCGAGAAGAAGGGAGAAAGATAGGGACCGTATTCGTAATACGCGTTTTGAAACGCCGCCCAGGTGGCATAGACGACAAAGGACGCGAAGACAACAAACACGACCACTGGTGTCGCCCACCACGTGTCGCGTCGTTTCGTCTCTCCGAAGCCGCGCTGGACGGCCGTGAGTGGTATGACTTGCATGAAGGGCCGCCTCCAGATAAACGCTTAACTATAACTCGTGACCGCCCCGCCTTCGCCGCCGCAGTCGGCTTCGACGAGGTCTCACCGGAACTCGCGCGAACGCTAGCGAGCGAAGGCGGACTTGTAAGTGAGGTGGGGACGACAGGCGCGGTGCACAGTGCAACGCAGTGCTTAGGTGCGTGACGTAGGGCGTTCGAGTCTGAAGAAAATCGTATCGAACTCGCCGACCATCGCACGCGTCGCCTGTTGAAATCCCAGCTTCGTCAGCGCTCGTATCGACGCGACGTTTGCGGCGTCGGTGCACGCGCGGATCTCGGGCATCCCGAGTGTTGTAAAGCCGTGATCGATGATCGCGCCGCCGAGTTCGAGGGCGAAGCCTTGTCCCCACCGCTCCTCGGCAATCGCGAAAAGAAACTCGAGTTCCGGCGGTTCGCGGAAATGCCAGAAGCCGGTGATCCCGACGAGCGTGCCGTCATCGCGGGCCCACCCGCCCCACAGGCCGAAGCCTTCCGCTTCTATGAGCGCTGCGCTTTTCTCGACGATTGCCTGTGTGCGCTCGAGCGGAACAATCTCGTTATCCCAGAGGAACCGCCTCACGCCCGCCGTAGTCCAAAGCGCATGCAGCGCCGGCACATCGTCCGCCGTGAGCGGTCGAATTGTGAGGCGCGGCGTACGTAAAAGGGCCTGCCCCATTCATGACATTCGAGAAACAAGGTACGCGCGTTCTGCGATGAACGATTGCAGGTTCTGCGGACCGTGCAACGCGCTGTAATCAATGGGGCAGGCCCCTTTACGTGCTCTCCTTCCGCGAGGGTTGACCGGGAACACGCGGATCGTCAACCGGCGGATCAATGTCATCCGGCCCGCCCGGCGGCTCTTTCGTGGGCGCCTCGCTGCCGGGCGGTTCTTCGATCGGTATGTCTTTTTCCGGCGTCGGTGGTTCTTCAACCGGGCCGTCGACGGACGGTCTGCGCGGCTCATTTGCGTTGTTCCGCCCCCACGCCATGACTACTGCACCTGCGGAGGACGTCGCGGAGCCGGAGCGGCAGGTGGCGCCTTCTCCACTCTCGACCCCGGGATCACGGGACCATCCTGCTCGGGTGGCGTCTTGGGCGCCGGTGCGCCAGGAATGATCGGAGCCAACCCGTTATCCGGCTTCGGTTTGTCCTCGACTTTCGGTGTTGCGTCCACCTTCGGTTTTTCGTCGACCTTGGTTTTCTCCTCGGGTTTGGGCGCAGGCGCTGAAATCGGTGCCGCGGGCGGCTTTGCCTCGGGACGCTCGGTGGTGGGCGGCAACGTGATGATGCGAGGGGCCGGCTTCTCCAACATGAACGCCGGAGGCGGCGTCGCCGGACGATTCGGATCGATGGGATTCGACCGCGCACCCTGCGGCGGCGGCGAGAGTACGGCCGGAACCGCCGGCTGCGGCGTGCCGAACGCATCTGATGGCGTGCTGTATGGAGACGAAGATGGCGCGGGCATCGTATCCACGGGCACGCCGTGCGGCAAGGTGCAGGGCGGCGGCACGCGATCAGCCGGCATCATCTCTTCGTAGACGCTTGCTTCGCGCACGCTGCCGCCGACCGGCATCAGGTCGGGATGACTGGGGTCGTAGGGCGTCGGCTCGTAGACCGGCTCATTGCATTTGTCCGTCGCAAGCATGCCGCTGAGCCGGCAGATTCTCATTTTCACCAGCGCGCCAGGCATGTCGAACCATTGCTCTTTGATGCCGCGCATGGCGCTGGTCATGAAACGCACCCACGCCGGCACGGCAACGACGCTCGCAAACCCGCGGTTCATGATCGGACGCGGCTTGTCGAAACCAAACCAAACGCCTGTGACCAGATTCGGTGTGAAGCCGACGAACCACGCGTCGGTGTACTCCTGCGAGGTGCCGGTTTTGCCCGCCGCGTGCAGCTTGAACCCCTGCGCCCGCGCCGACGCCGCGGTTCCGTAGTCCAGCACGTCCGACATCATGCTCGCCATCATGTAGGCGGTTGCTTCCGACAAAACCCTGCGTTCGCTGGCGGGCGAAACGTAGACCTCACGTCCAGAGCGATCCACAACGCGCCGAATCAGCGTCGGCTCCTTCCACACGCCGCGGTTCGCGAACACTCCGTAAGCCGAGGTCAGTTCGTACAGCGTCACTTCGCCGGTGCCAAGCGCAAGTGCCGGCACCGCAGGAAGCGGCGAGCTGATTCCCATGCGCTGAACGAGATCGAGCGTGCGGTGAATGCCGACCTCCTGCAGGAGGTGCGCAGCCGCACGGTTGCTCGAGAACGCGAGCGCCGTGCGCAGGTTCGTGACGTTGGTCTCGTGCTCGCCGTTCGGCAGCCATGGACCCTCCTGTGTCAGGATGGGTTCGTCGAGCCCGTCAAGCTGCGATCCCGGCGACAATCCTGATTCGAGCGCCGCCGCGAAAATCAACGGCTTGAACGCAGAACCGGGCTGGCGACGCGCTTCGATGGCGCGGTTGTAGGGAGTTTCCTGAAAGCTCCGTCCGCCCACGATGGCTTTCACGAAGCCGGTTTGCGGATCGATGGCGACCAGCGCACCCTGAAGCGGGTCCTCGCCGCCGTTCAACCCGTGCAGCCGCGTAACCATGACGGTTTCGGCGAGCCGTTGGAGATTGCGATCGAGCGTGGTGTAGACCCGAAGGCCGCCGGTGTAGACCGCATCTGCGCCGAACCGGTCGATGAGCTCACGCGTCACGGCGTCGCGGAAGTATTCGGCGCCATGCGCGTGACGAGCGTCAGGCAGGCCTGCTTTGTCGCCGCTCACCAGCATGGCTTGCACTGGTGTCTGCGATGCGGTGGCGAATTCCTCGTCGCTGAGCATGCGGTCTTCGTGCATCAGCGTGAGAACGATGTCTCGACGTTCCTTGCAGCCTTGAGGGTTTTTCGTAGGCGAGTAGATGGACGGTCCCTTGATCACACCGGCAAGCGTCGCCGCCTCGCCGGGGCTCAGCCGCGCAGCGGGCTTGCCGAAATAGCCAATCGATGCCGCCTCGACGCCATAATAGCCATCGCCGAAGTAGACGCGGTTCAAATAGGCTTCCAGAATGGCGCGCTTGGAATAACTCTCTTCGAGTCGCCGCGCCAGAATCGCTTCGATGATCTTTCGGCGGTAAGTGCGATCACGATCGAGCAGCATCGATCGGACGAGCTGCTGGGTGATCGTGCTGCCGCCTTCAACGATCGCTCCGGCCCGCGTGTTTGCGAGAAAGGCGGCGACGATGCGGCGGAGGTCGATGCCGTCGTGATCGAAAAAGCGGCGATCCTCGGTGACCAGTACGGCGTTGGTCAGGTGACGAGACACCTGATCGAGCGGGACCGTGATTCGATGTTCTTCGAACACCGCTCCGACCAGATTGTTGTTGCTGTCGTATAAGAGAGTCGATTCTGGGCCGACGTCCAGCGTGAGTCGATCAGCGAGCCTCTCCATCTCGCTTCTGAACTGCCAGAGCCGATGCACGGCCAGGCCTGCGGCGACACCGAGTGCGATCAGCACAGCCCATGCCACCGACATCAGCGCAGTGCGTCGTCTAGACATCGTCCTCGTCCTGCTCCACCGTTCATTCAGTGAGCAAGGGAGGTGCCGTCGAATTGACGGCCGTGAGCGGAAATTTGAGGTGGCGTTACGGTCGAGTATTCCTATTTCTGGAAGCAGACTGCTCTCGAGCTCAGGTATGATTCAGCCATTCTCGAGGAGGCTCCACATGGTGACGCGCCGCACGCTACTTCGTCAGGCCGGTCTGGCCGGCGTCGGTCTGGCTATCTCGGACCTGCACGCGTATGGCTTTCCCGCGTCCTGGATACAGAGCGATGAGGAAGTCGTTCCTTTCAGCGATGTCCCGGCGGACTTCGTTACCGTGAACGCCCAGAACGGCCGGGTTTCGGGGCTCGACCTGCGTCAGCTCTCGGCCTACGTCACCCCCGAGAACAACTACTTCGTCGTCGCGCATTACGGCGTCCCGAAGATCGACCTCGCAACCTGGAAACTGGATATCAAAGGACGCGTCGCAAACCCGAGGAGCTACACACTCGACGATTTGAAGAAGCGCGCACGCGCCGAGCGGACTTGCGCGTTCGAGTGCGGCGGCAATCGTGCCACCGGCATCATGAACCGCATGATCGGCAACTCGCGCTGGACCGGCACGAGTCTGAAGGCGCTCATCGACGAAGCCAAGCCGCTTCCGGACGCGCGTGAGCTGGTGTGCTGGGGCGCAGACGAAGGTGAAGAAACGATTCGCAACGAGAAGTACCGTCAGAACTTCGCGCGCTCGCTCACGCTCGACGATCTTGCGAAGTCGGAAGCTCTGATTGCGTGGGAGATGAACGGTCAGCCGCTCACGGCTGACCACGGTTTTCCGCTGCGGGTCGTCATACCAGGTTGGTACGGCGTGCAGAACGTCAAGTGGCTCAACGCCCTCGAGGTGTCACACGAGCGCTTCATGGGACGATTTCAGGCACGCGACTACGTCACCATCATGGGTCGCCGCGCCGGCGATACGACCGAGTGGATTGAGACCTCCGTGACGAAGATGCGCACGAAATCGATGATTGCCAAGGTCACACGCCGGCAGAACAGCGGCCTCACGGTGTTTGGTGTGGCGATCACGGACGGCACGCCTCTCAAAACGGTCGAAGTGCAGGTGGACGAGGGACCCTGGGTTGCCGCAAAGCTGGATGCGCCGCCGAATCCTTACGCGTGGACCTGGTTCCGCGCCGAGGTTCCCGCGCCTGCGGCAGGTCCCCACACCATCGCATCGAAGGCGACAGACGCGCTCGACCGAACACAACCTCCCGATCTCGACATGAAAAAGACGAATTGGGAGAACAACGCGATTTGGAGAAGGAAGATCGACGTTGGTTCCTGACGCACTTGCACGCGGGGTTTCTTACGGACGCTCCGCACGGCGTTCCTCACGCACGTGCACGTGGGTTCCTGACATTTGTTCACGGGCTTGCTGACGGACGTTCCGCACGTCGGTGCCGCAAGTGCGCGCGGGTGACGGCTGTGGAGCACCGTTGAACGCAAGTTCCGAACCTGCGTGGGCGAACCCACCGTGAACCAACGCAGGGAACACACGTAAGGAACCTCCGGAAGGAACCTTCGTGGCACAGACACGCGGGTTCGTGGCAGAGGCGAACGTCACGTCATTCGATTAATCATGAAAGTGGCTGTGGCATGGAAGAATTCGCGAAGCACCGCCGTCACATCCTCGGGTAGCACTGTTTTTTCAAGCGCGCGATCCATGAGCGTCACCCAGCGATCGCGTGCCGCCTGGTCGATCGCGAAGGGCATGTGGCGCATCCGCAGCCTCGGGTGTCCACGCTGCTCGATGTAGCGAGGCGGGCCACCGAACCGTCCAATGAGGAAGTCACGCAGCCGTTCTTCAGCGCCGGCGAGATCGTCTTTCGGATACATCGCGCCAAGGATTGGGTCGTCTGGCACCTGTGCGTAGAAGGCCTGGATCAAACGCGCGAAGCCCTGCTCGCCGATGCGCGCGTAGACGTCGAGTTCTGTCACAATCTGAGTATGTCGCGGACCCAAAGGTCCGCGCTACGTAGGGAAGGACGTCATGTCAGACGAACGCCCGAAAAGCGCGTTGGAGCTCGCGATGGAACGGCTGCGGCGGAAGGATGCCGACGAGGGCGTCGTCGAGCGCGCGGTGAGCGCCGATCAGAAAGCTGGGATCGCCGAGGTGCGTTCGGTCTATGCCGCGAAGATCGCGCAGGAAGAAATCCTCTATAAGTCGAAGCTCGCGACCGTCTGGGAACCTGAGGAACGCGCCAAACTCGAAGAGGGCTATCGCCGCGAGATTCAACGGCTCAACGACGAACGCGATCGCAAAATCGACCGCATCAGGAGCGGCGCCGCCTAGTCGTTTCTACCCAGACCCCACGCGCCTTGCGAACCTCCGGCTGGTCTGAGACTTCGGCTACCGGCACGTCCCACCAGCAGTCGTAACCCGGCACCGCGCTTTCGGCATCAACCGGCACGTAGATCACTGTCGTGCGGTCCGCACTTCGAGCCGCGGCGAGCGCCGCCTCGAGCGACGCGCGATCAGCGACGCGATGGGTGATGGCTCCAAGCGATGCGGCGTTAGCCGCTAAATCGACGGGGAGAGCCGGGTATTTCGTGCCGAAACCGCCAGAGCCGATCGAACGCGAGAGGCCACCGATGCTGGCATAACCCTGACTGTCGAGCAGCAGGATGATTAGTTTGTAGCCCTCCTGTACCGAGGTGACGATTTCCTGCGCGAGCATCAGGTACGAGCCGTCGCCCACCATCACGTAGACGTCGCGCGCGGGATCGGCCATCTTCGCGCCGAGACCGCCGGCGATTTCGTAGCCCATGCACGAATAGCCATATTCCAGGTGATAGGTGTTCGGCTTGCGCGCCCGCCACAGCTTGTGCAGATCGCCCGGCAAACTGCCTGCCGCGCACACAACGATGTCGTCGAGACCTGCGGCGTCGTTGAGAACGCCGATGATTTCGCTTTGGGCAAAGGGCGCCGCGGTGCGTTGCGCGTACAGGCGATCGACCTCGGCGCGCCACGCGTCGCGCCGTTTGTCGAGCTGCGCACGATAGTCACTGCCGGTTGAATAGCCGCGCAAGAGCGGCGCGAGCTCGTCGAGCGCCGCGCGCGCGTCCGCCACAACCGCGATGGCACTGCGCTTGAACGCGTCGAACTCAGATACGTTGATCGACACCAACTGCACATCCGGATTGGCAAACGCGGTGTTCGACATCGTGGTGAAATCGCTCAGGCGAGTACCAATCGCGATCACGAGGTCCGCCTCGCGTGCAAGTTGGTTCGCCGCGAGCCCACCGGTGGCGCCAATGGCGCCAAGGGCGAGCCAGTGATCCCACGCGATTGCGCTCTTGCCGGCTTGCGTCTCCGCCACGCCGATGCCGGTCGCTTCGGCCAGGCGCGCAAGGGCCTCAGTTGCTTCGCTGTACAGCACACCGCCGCCGGCAATGATGATCGGCGTGCGGCTCGCATGGATCGCTGCCGCTAAGCGAGCGACAGCCTCGCGATCGCCGCGCGCGCGGGGAACGCTCCACACGCGCTCCGCGAAGAACGATTTCGGGTAGTCGAACGCTTCGGTTTGCGCGTCCTGTGGCAGCGCGAGTGTCACGGCGCCGGTTTCGGCGGGCGAGGTCAGCACACGCATCGCCTCTGGCAGCGCCGTCAACAGTTGCTCCGGCCGACACAGCCGGTCCCAGTAGCGCGACACCGGCCTGAAGCAGTCGTTCACGGAGATGTCCTGCGTCTGGCTGGATTCGAGCTGTTGCAACACCGGCGCGGGCACCCGATTGGCGAAAATGTCGCCCGGCAAGAGCAGCACCGGCAACCGGTTGATCGTTGCGCCGGCGGCGCCGGTGACCATATTGGTCGCACCGGGTCCGATCGACGTCGTGCAGGCCAGCGTTCTGAGCCGATTCGATGCCTTGGCGAAGGCCGCGGCGGTATGCACCATCGACTGCTCGTTGCGGCACTGGTAGTAGCGCATCCGATCGCGAAACTGATCGAGCGCCTGGCCGATTCCGGCGACGTTGCCGTGGCCGAAGATGCCGAAGACGCCTTCGATGAACCGCTGCCGGCGTCCATCACGTTCGGTGAACTGCGCGCTCAGATAGCGAATGAGCGCTTGCGCCATGGTGAGGCGGATTCTGTGCACGTCGGGATTATTATGCGGATTAGAGGCATCCGCGTAATCACCACGATTTACCGCGCATCGGGATTTGGCACGATCACGTCGCGAATGAGCGCGCTGAGGTCCGTGCAGGCGCCGAGGAACTGGCGGAGTGTGCGGCGCGTCGGCGGATACTCGTCAAACTCCTCGATGCTGAGACCACCGTCATCGTAGGCGCGGCGGAAGTCCGGAAAGCGGCGATACAAGTCTTCGACGATCGCGGTCGAGACTGGCGTCTCGATCCGGGATGTCACTTCGACATCGCTGGCCACAAAGCGCTTCTGCCACGCCGATGGCGGCGAGATGACCACGTCGCCACCGATGAACTCGCTCCAGTGCATGTGATTGCGGAACGCGGCCGATAACAACCGCACGCGATAGCCACGTTCGCGGAAGAGCCGATAGGTTTTCTTGAAGACCGCGACGCCGGCCCATTCGAGATGTCCGGGATCGGTGGTGATGCTCTCCTTTTCCATCGCGACCTTGAGCCAGTCATCCAAGCGGCCCACCATAATCGTGCACACAGGTCCCATCGACGCGATGTCCTCACCGGCGGATTCGCGCCGCCGCAATCCGCGCTCCACCGCTTCGGCCACAGCGACGCACTGCGGCAGCGTAAAGGACACGGTGGCGTTGATGCTGATGCCGCGTGCGGTCGCCTCTTCGATGGCCGCAATGCCGGCGCGTATCGCGGGGATCTTCACGATCATGTTCGGCGCGAGCGCATTGAACCGCTGCGCCTGCGCGAGAATCGCCGCCGTGTTGCGGTACAGGCGCGGATCCGTCTGGATCGATAAACGACCGTTGCGGCCGCGGTGCGCTGTGAAGGCCGGCATCAGCAGCGCGGCGGCTTCAGCCGAGAGCTGCTCCACTGCCGCCCATGCCACTTCGTCCTCAGTTGCGACCGGCAGCGCGCGAGCGATCGCG
>JBKPAJ010000147.1:0-22570 GCA_046726375.1 Acidobacteriota bacterium | reverse complement strand
GGAACCTAGGAACCTAGGAACCTTAGACTAAGACTAGTAATGAAATGAGCTTCGCCGTCGCCCTCCCGTGGTGGGGCTATCTGCTCGCTTTCGCCGCAGCACTTCTTCTCGCGTGGATCTCCTACGCACGGTCTCCGCTCTCGCTCACCCGGCGGCAACGCGCGGTGTTGATGGCACTGCGCGCAGTTACCTTGCTGCTCCTCGTCGCCTTTCTGCTTCGACCGGTGATCTTCGTCCAGGCCCAGGGCATCAGCGACAGCCTCGTTCCGATTCTCATCGACGTGTCGCGCAGCATGCGCATTGCCGACGCCGGCAGCACGTCTGGCGGCGCGTCGACGCGCATCGAGCGCGCGGCGGGTCTCGTGAAGGAGCTGCAGCAGCAGTTCGGTGCAAGTTTTCGCACGGAGATCGTCACCTTCGGTGAGACCGTGTCGAAAGGCGATCTGAATCAGCTCGCCGCTGATGCGCGAAGGAGCGACTTGAGCGGCGCGCTCGCGTCGCTCGTCGATCGATATCGTGGCCGCCGCCTGGCCGGCATTGTAGTGGTATCCGACGGCGGCGACACGGCGGCGGAGGAGGCGGGCACGTCGCGGCGCCTCGGCGCGCCGGTATTTGCCGTCGGCGTGGGCAGCACGCAGATCGCGCGCGATCGCGAGGTGATCAACGTCACCGCGGGTGAGCCGCTGCTGTCGGATTCGTCGATCGATCTGAGCGTGTCGGCGGTCAGCCACGGTTACGGTTCCACGCCGATCGAGCTTCGCGTCAGCGAAAACGGCCGGCCCGTGGATGTCCGTCGCGTGACGCCGTCGAGCGATGGCGCGCCGGTTCACGAAGTGTTCACCCTCTCGCCCTCGCCTCAGACGGCAACGGTCTATAGCGTGGAGATCCCGATCGACTCCGGAGAGCTGGCGGCGGAGAACAACGTTCGTCGCGTGCTCGTGCCGCCGCAAGGTCGCAGACGGCGTGTCCTCGTAGTCGAAGGCGCCCCCGGGTTCGAACATACGTTCCTCAAGCGTGCGCTGCAGCGCGACACCGGGCTCGAGATCGATTCCGTCATCCGCAAGGGCCAGAACGAAGAAGGGCGCGACACGTTCATCGTCCAGGCGGGCGCCGGACGGTCGGCGGCGCTGGCCGAAGGGTATCCGGTCAAGCGTGCCGAACTGTTCGCGTACGACGCGGTCCTGTTCGGCAACATCGCCGGCGACTTCTTTACGCGCGATCAGCTCGCGATGACGGCCGACTTCGTCTCGCAGCGCGGCGGCGGACTGCTTGTGCTTGGCGCGCGCTCGTTCGATCGCGCGGGTCTCGTCGGCACGCCGCTCGAGGAAGTGTTGCCGGTCGATTTCACCGATCGACGCTGGTCCGCGGCGCGTTCCAGCGTATCGTCATCACCGCGCCCAAACGGGATCACCCTGACCATGGATGGAGCGACGCATCCGGCGACGCGCCTGGCGATGACGGTCGGCGAGAGTGGCAAACGGTGGTTGCAATTACCGCCGATGGCATCGACCGCGGCACTCGGTGCTCCGCGGCCGGGCGCGCAGGTCCTGGCGGTGACCGCAGGCGCGGGTGGCGAGCTGAGGCCGGTGATCGTGACGCAGCGCTACGGACTCGGCCGCTCGATGGTATTCGGGGGGGAAGCGTCGTGGCGCTGGCGCATGATGCTCCCCGCCGCGGACAACACGTTCGAGCTCGCATGGCGGCAGATGGCACGATGGCTGACGTCCGGCGCCGGCGATCCGGTCGAAATCCCGTCGACTTCGGTCACCCTCCCAGGCAGGACGCAGAGCTTGAGCGTGCTCGTGCGCGACGAAGAGTTCAGACCGGTTGGGGACGCCGAAGTCGTGTTGCGAGTACGAGAGCCGGGGGGCCAGGAACGGAGTGTCAGCGCGGCGCTGTCGGATCCACAGAACGGCCGATACGCCGCCGCGATTCGTTTCGATCAGGCCGGCGTGTACTCGGTGGCGGCCGACGTGAGGCGCGGTTCGCGGTCGCTTGGATCGTTCACGCGGCCGCTTCTCGTGGGCGGCGCGGATCTCGAAATGGCCGAGCCGCGGCTCAACCAAGCCGTGCTCCGGCGGATCTCGGAGACGACCGGCGGACAATATGTGGAGGCCAACGATATCGCGCACGTGCCGTCGCTCATCCGCGCGGCCGACACGCAGAGTCCTCCCACGGAGATGCGCGACGTCTGGGATAACGGCTGGACGCTTGCTATGATCATCGCGCTGCTGGCCGCCGAGTGGATTGCACGCCGGCGGTTTGGATTGGCATGATGCGAACCTACGTTGCCTTCGTATCTCTGCTCTCGTTGTTCGTTCCGGCCGCCGCGGCCGCGGAACAGCGATGGGCGATCGTCCTCTCGGGCGCGTCTGGCGGCGCGAAATACGCCGAGCAGATGAACACGTGGCGCACCTCGCTGAGCACAGCGCTCGTGGATCGGTACGGCTTTCCCAAAGACAAAGTCCGAGTGTTCGTCGACGAGGCGGTCAAGACCGGCGAGCAGGGGACCGCAGCCAACGTGCGTGCCGCGATCGCGGAGATCAAGAAACAGCTCACCCGCGACGATCTTCTCGTGATCATTCTGGTCGGCCACGGCACATACGACGGCGAGTCGGCCAAGTTCAACCTGGTTGGACCGGATTTGACCGCTGCCGACTGGGCCACACTTCTGAACGGCATCAACGGCAAGCTCGTGGTCATCAACACGACCGAAGCGAGCTTTCCCTTTCTCGAACGCCTCTCGGGACCAAATCGCGTGGTGATCACCGCGACGGATTCGGCGGCGCAAAAATATGCGACCGTGTTTCCGGAATACTTCGCCAAGGCGATGGGCGAAGCGTCGAGCGATCTCGATAAGAACGGTCGCACGTCGATCTTCGAAGTCTTTGCGGCCGCGAGTCTGGCCGTGAAGCAGCACTACGAGCAGCGTGGACAGCTCACGACTGAACGCGCGATCATCGACGACAATGGCGACGGCGTGGGACGCGAATCCGATGCGCCGGGGCCTGATGGCGGGCTCGCCCGTATCCTCTATCTCGATAACGAGAATCCAGCTGCTGCCAACAATCCGGAGCTCGCCGAACTGATCAAAAAACGCCGCGATCTCGAAGCGCAGGCCGAAGCCTTGAAGTTGAAGAAGGACAGTATGCCGGGCCCGCAATGGGAGGCCGAGTACGAACGCTTGATGCTCGAGCTCGCCAAAGTGTCGCGCGAGATCCGTCAGAAGTCTTAATCTCTCAATTCACTTGGAGTTGATGATCGTGGCATTGAGCCGACCTCAAGATTCGGGTCGAAAGTGGCATTGTTCGAACGTTCAACGCCGTTGGCGCTGCGAACTGAAGTGAGCTTGGGGTTAAGCCCGGAATCCATTTGCGTTGGGAGTGAATTCCCGCAGCTTTCGGCTGTCAGCGATCAGCTATCAGCATGAGAAAAGAGCTGAAAGCCAGAGCCGAAAGCCGAGAGCTTTCGTAATTTACGGCGACCACCACTCGACGCGCACGCGTTCGGGACGTTTCATGACCAGGCACAGCAACGCGCCGGCCAGCAGGCTCACCCTCTGTGGCCACACCGCGGTCGTGAGCATCTCGAGGAAAAGCCAGAATCCGAGAAATACGAACGCGGGCACTTCCATGAGGAGGCGCGGCAGCGGCACGAGCACCAGCATCATCGAGCGCGGATAGAGCAGGAAGTACGCGCCCATCACGCCGGCAACGCCGCCCGGCACTGCGTCAGCGGGCGTGGATGTCATCCAGGCCGTCGCCGCGCACAAGACGAAGAGAGCCGCGAAGCGCAGGTGCCCGACGCGATCTTCGACGGTTCGGCCGAAAAGCCATAAGTAGAGCACGTGAAGGCCAGCAGCCGGCGCGGCGCCACGAATGTAAAAGGACCAGAACAGAATCGAGACCGCGATCAACGCGATGGTAAAGGCGGGCGGCGTGCGCGTTGGAATGATGTCGGTAACCGGAAGCATCGCTGACTGCTCAAATATTATGGTCGGACATGAAGTGTAAGCACTGTGGAACGGAGATCGCGGACAACGCGCTGATCTGTTATCGATGCGGCGAAGCGACCACCGCCCGCAAGTTCGAGCCGGCGCCCGAGCCTGCGCGTCGCGGGCCCATTCCCGTCATCGTGGCACTGCTTGTAATCGTCGCCGCCGCCGTGTTCGGATTGCCGTATCTCGCGCCGGGTCCCGAGCGGATGGCGGGCTGGGCAGCCCTCGTCCTCGTGGTGGTCCTAACGGTGTGGCGGCTGCGCCCGACCGGGCGCCGGCGTGGTGCCCGCTTGCGCTGATGACGCGGTATCATGGAGGCCTTGCCCATGACGGGAGCACGGCTTCAGGTCAACGACGGCCTCGGCAATCGCGTAGTCCTCCTCGACAAACCTGTGATCGCGATCGGCCGCCGCGGCGAAAACGATGTCCGTCTGGTGGGCAGCGACGTGTCGCGAGATCACGCGGAGATTGCGCTCGCCGAGGGCAGCTACGTCCTCCGCGACAAGGGTTCGCGCTACGGCACGTTCGTCAACGGCGAACAGATATCGGAGCGGCCGCTCCGCCACGGCGATCGGATCCAGTTTGGGCGCGCCGCCGGCACCGACGTCGTGTTTCTCATCGAGGACGGACCGCCGCCCTCATCCGAGCGGCTCCATCAAACCTCGGTGGGCGACATCCGCCAGCTTGCCGCACTGCTCGAAGGACTGCGCGCGCTCGGTTCCGGTCGTGTGCTCGACGAAGTGCTGGCGCTCGTACTCGACGCCGCCATCGAAGTGACCGGCGCGGAACGCGGCTTCATCATGCTCGCGAACGAAGCGTCGGAGCTCGAAATGAAGCTCGCCCGTGCCAAGGGCAAGATCACGATGCCCGGCAATCGCTTCGAAATGAGCCGCAAGATTCCGGAGGACGTGTTCGGCACCGGCGAGTTGAAGGTCGTCGCGGATCTGCTCGACGGCGACCTGGCCAACATACACACCGGCACCGTGGCGCTTGGTATCAGGCACGTGATGTGCGCGCCGCTCCGTTTGGTGCGCTATCTCGATCACGCCGACATGCCATCCGACCCGAAGACGATCGGCGTCCTGTACCTCGATAGCCGCGAGAAGGGCACGATTCTCTCTCCGCATACACGAACGGCGCTCGACACGCTCGCGACCGAAGCCGGCGTGGCGATCGAAAATGCCAGGCTCTATCGGGAAACGCTCGAAAAGGCGCGTATCGAACACGAGCTGCGGATCGCCGCGGAAATCCAGCGCTCGCTCTTGCCGCCGGGGCGCCACGACGGGCCCTTCTATCACGCCATGGGGAGCTCACTGCCGTCCCGATCGATCGGCGGCGACTTCTTCGATTTCACCGACATGCTGGACGGCAGCTTTGGCTTCACGGTTGGGGATGTATCGGGAAAAGGGCCGGCCGCGGCGCTGCTCACCGCCAAGATTCAAGGACTGCTGACCGCCCAGCTCGGCGAGGGGACACCGGCGACGACCGTTCGCCGTGTGAACACCGGTTTGGTCCGGCGTGCGATCGAGGCGAAGTACGCCACGATGTTTCACGCGACGCTGCGGACGGATGGACTGCTCACGTATTGCAACGCGGGGCACAACCCGCCGATCGTGTATGGTTTATCGGGCTTGCGCCGTCTCACGACCGGAAGCATGCCCGTCGGCTTTTTCGAGAACGCCCCGTACGACGACGCCACCGAACAGCTCCAACAGGGCGATGTGGTCGTGATCTTCAGCGACGGCGTGACCGAAGCGCTCGATGTCCACGGCGAGGAATACGGCGAGGAACGCCTCATCGACCTGGTGCGTGACCACCACAAGTCCGAGGCCGTCGAAATCCTCGAACGCATCGTCAGCGACGTGCAGACCTTCGCGCGCGGAGCCGCACAGCATGACGATGTGACGGCGCTTGTCCTCAAATATGCGGGGTAACAACCGTAAAGGCCGTAGGCTCGCCCTCATCGTGTGGGCGGCTTTCGCGTTTGTCACCTGGAACATCGTGTTCGATCGCCACGTTTACCTCGCCGCCGTTCAATTCACTCAGCAACAGATCGTCCGATATCAGAATGGGGAGGCGTTGAACTCCATCGAGGCGGCGTTTTCGCCACGGGTGGGCGAGGCCGCTCGGCGGGCGTCGCTGTGGGGCGGCTCGGTCCTTGTGGTCGGCCTGATTCTTGCGTTCGTAGCAGGGCGCGGCGAGAAATCATGAAGGATGGACTGATCTACGACTGGAACGCGGTGAACGCGGACGCCAGGCCGCCCGTGGTGATGCTCGACGACGAGACGCTGCGGGATGGATTGCAGTCGCCCTCGGTGCGGACGCCGACAATCGACCAGAAGATTCGAATCCTTCATCTCATCGACTCGCTCGGCATCGATACCGCCGATATCGGCCTGCCCGGCGCCGGTCCGCATGTCGTTCGGGACGTCGAGCGTCTGGCCAAGGAGATCGCGTCGGCGCGCCTCAAGGTCAAGGCCAATTGCGCCGCGCGCACGCACGTGAACGACATCGCGCCGATCGCGGGCGTGGTGCACCGCACCGGTGTCCCGATCGAGTGCTGCACGTTCATCGGCTCGTCGCCGATCCGGCAGTACACCGAGGGCTGGACGCTGGACTGGCTGCTGCACAGCACCGAAGACGCCATCATGTTTGCCGTGAAAGAAGGGCTCGACGTGATGTACGTGACGGAAGACACGACACGCGCGCATCCGGACACGTTGCGTGCGCTATATTTGTGCGCGATTCGCGCCGGCGCGCGCCGCCTGTGCATTGCTGACACCGTTGGTCACGCGACGCCGGCGGGCGCCGCGGCGGTGGTCAAGTTCGCTGCGCAAGTGATTGCGGAGACCGGCGCCAACGTCGGCATCGACTGGCACGGCCACCGCGATCGCGACCTCGCCATCGTCAACAGCATCGCGGCGCTCGACGCCGGCGCCACGCGCGTCCATGGCGCGGCGCTCGGGATTGGCGAGCGCGTGGGCAATACGCCCATGGATTTACTGCTCGTGAATCTCGTGCTCATGGGCTACACGACGCGCGACCTCAGGAAGCTGGGTGACTACTGTCATCTCGTGTCGCAGGCATGCGGGGTGCCGATTCCGGAAAACTACCCGGTGATCGGGCGCGACGCCTTTCGCACCGCGACCGGCGTCCACGCCGCGGCGGTCGTAAAGGCGTGGAAAAAGGGCGACACCGAGCTGATGGACGCGGTGTATTCCGCAATCCCCGCGAGCATGGTCGGCCGCGAGCAGGAGATCGACATTGGGCCGATGTCGGGGAAGTCGAACGTCATCTTCTGGCTCGAAAAGCGGGGCATTCTGGCCGACGAGCCGCTCGTCGAGCGCATCTTCCACAAGGCGAAAGCGTCGAAAACCGTGCTCTCCGAGGAAGAAATCCTTGCCGAGGTCTATCAGCTGGATAAGACGCGGGGCAGCTGAGGCCACGGAAACACGGAGAAAAGAAGCACGAAGGTCACGAAGAGCACGAAGTAAACACGAACCCGAGCGGAGACCTTCTCGGCGAAGTGGCGTTCAGCAGACCGCCCGGCGAAGCCGGGCGGGCGGCCTGGCGGCAGCGTCTGCCGAACGCAGATTCCCCTGATGCTCAGCCGCGTAATCTGGTCATCCGCGGATGCCTTCCTCCGTGCTTCCGTGGCCGCGGTGCGGCTATCGCGTCGCCAGGCGCTTCTCGATTTCCGGCAGCGCCGCCACGATCACGTCCCCAACAATCTGCAAACTGCGCGCGCTCACGTTCTCGAGCGTGTCCTGCGCGGTGTGCCAGGCGGGGTAATCGAGATCGATCAGGTCGACCGATTCGACGCCGGCAGAGAGAAACTCGAGATGGTCGTCCTCGATCGGCGCCGACTCTGCGAGAAAGTGCTTTTGATGCCCCAGGGTCCCCGCCGTTGACCAGATGACATCAGTCAACCAGCGCGTCGAGTTTTCCTCGCGCCGCATGTTGAGCTCGCGATCGCCGATCATGTCGAGCAGAATGAGCGCCCTGATTCCCCGCAGGGTCCCAGCCTTTTGCGCCGCGCTGACGTAATGGCGGCTTCCGTAGGTGTGATCGGTCCCTGCCCACTGTTCGAACGCTTCCTCGCCGTCGAGGAAGAGCAGTTCGATCGTGAACGGGCGCGGCCTGTCCTTCAGCACCCGGCCCAACTCGATCAGGACGCCCGTGCTCGAGGCACTGTCGTTCGCGCCCACGAAGCGAAAGTCCTTGAACAATTTGGTGTCAAAGTGACTTGCGAGGACGATGCGATCCGGGCGATCGCCGGGAAGCGTGGCGATCACGTTCGCCATCTTGACGGGTCCGATCGGGGTATCCGCTTCAAACGGTTGTTCGACCGCCTTGATGCCCAGCCCGGCAAGCGCTTTGATGAGGTACTGCCGGGTCCGTGCGTTCGCGGGTGTGCCGGCGACCCGCGGGCCAATCGCGACCTGGTTTTTCAAGTGGTCGAAGGCGCGATCGCCGTCGAACGCGGCCGTTTGCGCAGCTGCCGTGGGCGCCTGGCTCGAGGCGCTGCATCCGAGCACGACCGCAACCGCGAGCGCGGCGCTACTGACGCTGTGCCATCGGAACATAGTCGCGCCTGCCCGAACCGGTGTAGATCTGCCGCGGACGCGCGATCTTCTGCTCCGGATCGAGCAGCATCTCTTCCCACTGCGCAACCCAGCCGACCGTCCGCGCGATCGCGAAGAGCACGGCGAACATATCGACGGCAAAGCCCATCGCCTGGTAGATCAACCCCGAATAGAAATCGACGTTGGGATAGAGCTTGCGCGTGACGAAGTATTCGTCCTCGAGCGCGATGCGTTCGAGCTCGAGCGCGATGTCGAGCAGCGGGTTCCTGCCCGTGACCTCGAACACTTCGTCCGCCGTGCGCTTGATGATCTTCGCGCGCGGGTCGTACGACTTGTAGACGCGATGGCCAAAGCCCATGAGGCGGCCTTCGCCCGCTTTGACGCGTTTGATGAAGCCCGGGATGTTGTTGATCGAGCCGATCTCCTTCAGCATCCGCAGCACGGCTTCGTTGGCGCCGCCGTGCAGCGGACCGTAGAGCGCCGCCGCCGCCCCCGCGAGCGCCGAGTACGGATCGACGTGCGAGCTGCCGATCCCGCGCATGGCGCTGGTCGAGCAGTTCTGCTCGTGATCGGCGTGCAGGATGAACAGGATGTCGAGCGCCCGCTCGAGTGCCGAGTCGGGCTTGTATTTCAGCTCGGTCATCTTGAACAGCATGTTCAGGAAGTTGCCGGTAAAACTCAGATCGTTATCGGGATAGACGTACGGGCGTCCGATGCTGTGGCGATAGGCGTAGGCGGCAATCGTCGGCACCTTCGCGATGAGGCGATGAATCTGCCGCAGCCGCGACTCCTCGTCGAAGATCTGCTTCCCGTCGGGGTAGAACGTCGACAAGGCGGCGACGGTGCTCACGAACACGCCCATCGGATGGGCGTCGTAGGTAAAACCCTCCATGAACTTCTTGATGTTCTCGTGCACCATGGTGTGCATGGTGATCTGGCGGGTCCAGTCGGCGAGCTGTTTACCGGTTGGCAACTCGCCGAACAGGATCAAATACGCCGTCTCGAGATAGGTGCTTTGCTCGGCGAGCTGTTCGATTGGGTAGCCGCGATACAGCAGAATGCCCTGGTCGCCGTCGATATACGTAATCTGGCTTCGGCATGAGGCCGTGTTCATGAACGCCGGGTCGTAGGTGATGAGCCCGAAGTCGTCCGCGTCTACTTTGATTTTCCTGAGGTCCGTGGCGCGAATAGCGCCATCCGCGATCGGTACTTCGTACTGTTTGCCGGTGCGGTTGTCGGTAATCGTGAGCGTGTCAGCCATCGTCTTGGTCGGTTGCCTCGTTCTCGGGCTCGTCAGCCGGTGGGCCGGGGATACGGTAGGACTCGCTCGCCCACCGGCCCTGATCGATCACCTGACAGCGCCGGCTGCAGAATGGACGCCACTTGGGGTCAACCGGGCGCTTATGGCACAGCACGCATAACGCTGGTTGATCCATCCGACCTATTCTAATCGGGACCGCCGTGGACGCCCAGGGAGATCGGCGCGACCGAGCAGGATCGCGGGATCGCGCTAGGTCTTCGGTTCGTCGGCGGCGTGATGGCGCACGTCTCGCGCAGAGACCATGAAGATGACGTCCTCGGCGATATTCGTGGCATGGTCGCCAATACGCTCCAGATGGCGCGAGACGAGAATCAACTGTAAACAGCCTTCGATCGTCGTCGGATCGGCATGCATACAGGCAAGCAGATCGTGCGCCATGTTGGTCTTGAGCGCGTCGAGCGTGTCGTCTTCGGCCAGAACGGCGCGTGCGAGCGCGACATCGCGGCCCACGTAGGCGTCGAGCGCGTCGCGCAGCATACGTTCGGCGATGTTCGACATGTGCGGAATGTCCTTCATCGGTCTGGCCGAGGGATAATGGAGCGCCCGCTTAGCCGCCTCCGCAATGTTGACCGCCAGATCGCCGACACGCTCCAGATCGGTATTGACCTTGACCGCCGCGACGATAGCCCGCAGGTCCACGGCCATCGGCTGATGTAACGCCAGCAGCTTGAAGCAGCGAGCGTCGATTTCGATGTGGAGGTCGTTGATCGGCTGATCGCCGGAGAGCACCTGCTCGATGCGCTCTGAATCCCGTTCGGTCAAGCCGATCACGGCTTGACGCACCCGGTCTTCGGCCAGTCCACCCATGGTGAGCAGTTGCCCTTGCAGCGTCTGCAGCTCCTCCTCGAAATGTCGCGTGAACCGTTCCACAGCGGTCCCCTACCCGCACCGCCCGGTGACGTAGTCTTCGGTCAGCTTCTGGCGCGGCGCCGTAAATATCTGATCGGTGCGGCCATACTCGATGAGCCGTCCGAGCCAGAAGAACGCGGTGGAGTCCGAGACTCGCGCCGCTTGTTGCATGTTATGGGTAACGATCACGATGGTGTAATTCTTCTTCAAGTCGTAAATGAGTTCCTCGATGCGCTGCGTGGCGATCGGGTCGAGCGCCGACGCGGGCTCGTCCATCAACAGCACTTCGGGTTTGATGGCCAGCGCGCGCGCAATGCAGAGGCGCTGCTGCTGCCCGCCTGACAGCGCCAACGCCGACTCATCGAGTCGATCCTTGACTTCGTCCCAGATGGCCGCCGCGCGAAGGCTTTCTTCGACGCGGCCCGACAGCTCGGATTTTGAACTCGCCATATTGTTGATGCGCAAGCCGTAGGCGACGTTCTCGAAAATGGATTTCGGAAAGGGGTTGGACTTCTGAAACACCATGCCCACGCGACGGCGCAGCTGCACGACGTCGATACCGGGTGCATAGGTGTTCTGCCCGTCGATGAGCACGGTCCCCTCGACCCGCGCCCCCGGGATGATGTCGTTCATGCGATTGAGCGTGCGCAGGAATGTGCTCTTGCCGCAGCCCGAGGGACCGATGAACGCCGTGACCAGATTCGCTCGGATCTGGATGCCGATGTCTTCGAGCGCCCGCTTTTCACCGTAGTAGAAATTGAGCCGCTGGACGTCGATCTTGACCGGCGTGTCCTGAATGGCCAATTGATGCGGCGGCTGGAGGGTTGGTGTCGGGCGCGGCGCGTGACCTTGCACCATGGTCACGCTCGTCCCTGGCGTTGATAGCGATCGCGCAGCAGAATCGCCGCGGCGTTCATGACGATCAACATGATGAGCAGCACAATGATACCGGCAGCCGCGTTGGCGCGAAAATCGGCCTGGGGCCGCGATGTCCAATTGAAGATCTGGATCGGAAGCACCGTGAACGCCGCCCAGATACTGTCGGGGGCAAACGGCACGTAGGTCAACGCGCCGATGGTGATGAGCGGCGCCGTTTCGCCGATCGCGCGCGACAGCGAGAGAATCAGGCCGGTGAGCACGCCGGGCATCGCCATCGGCAACACTTGATGCCAGACCGTCTGCCACTTGGTGGCGCCAAGCGCGTACGATCCTTCGCGAATGGACTTCGGCACGGTGCGCAGCGCTTCGCGCGTCGAGAGAATGACCACCGGAAGCACGAGCAGGGCCAACGTCGAAGCGCCGGCAATCACGCTTCGGCCCATCCCCATCGCGCGCACGAACAAACCGAGGCCGAGCAAGCCGTAGATGATCGACGGTACGGCGGCAAGGTTGGCGATGTTGATCTCGATGAGGCGCGCCATGCGGCTGCGCCGGCCGTACTCTTCGAGGTAAATGGCCGCAGCCACGCCGATCGGCAGGGCGATCAGGCCGGTCAGCCCGATCACGAAGACGCTGCCGACGAGCGCGTTGTAGATGCCCGCCTCGGACGCGCGGCGCGACGGCAGGCTGGTCAGGAACTGCCAGTTGAGCCGTCCGGCGCCGTCGCCGAGAACGTCGGTCGCCAGAAGCACGAGCGACCCGAGTGCGAGCACCAGAACCGCGAGCGCGATGAACTGAAAACTGAGGTCGAGGATACGCCGCCGCCATGTCTCGCGGGTCGCCGTCGCCAATCCCGCCGTCGACACGTGCAACGCCATCACGCGTACTCCTGCCGGAAGCGATCGCGCAGCCAGGTGCTCACCAGATTCAGCGCGAACGTCGAGAGAAACAGCAGCATGCCGACCGCAAAGATCGTGCGGTATTCCAACGTCCCTTGCGGCGTGTCCCCGAGACTGACCTGCACGATGTACGCGGTCATGGTTTCGATGGGGACAAAAGGATTGAATGTGAGGCGCGGCTGCTGGCCTGCGGCGATCGCCACGATCATCGTCTCGCCGACGGCACGCGAGGCGGAAAGAATGAAGGCGGCAGTAATGCCAGAAAACGCGGCGGGCACCACGACCCGAAGCGCGGTCTGCATGCGCGTCGCACCGAGCGCATACGCGCCTTCGCGCAGGCCGCCCGGCACCGCGCGCATCGCGTCTTCGGAAAGCGACGAAACCAGCGGCAGGATCATGATACCCATGACAATACCCGGACTCAGCGCGTTGAATCCGGCGAGACCAGGCAAATAGCGCTGCAGGAGCGGCGTCACGAACATGAGGGCGAAGTATCCGTACACGACCGTCGGCACGCCCGCGAGAATCTCCAGCGTCGGCTTGATCACCCGCCGGATGCCTGGCGGCGCGTACTCACTCAGATAGATGGCGCTCAGCAGCCCCATCGGTAACGCGACGATCATCGCGATGGCCGACACAAGGATCGTGCCCACGACCAGCGGCAGCACGCCAAATCGGGGACTCGCAAAGAGTGGCGTCCAGTCGGTGCCGGTTAGGAATTCAACGATTGGGACTTCGCGCAGAAACTCGACGGTCTCGATCGCAAGCACCGCGATGATGCCGACGGTGGTGAGCACGGACAGCGCGGCGCAGAGGAAGAGCATGCCCTCGATGAGCCGCTCCGCCACACGCGCGCGCGCCATCTACTGCGCCCGTTCCTTCGAGAGAAGCTGTTCGATGGTCACACCGACCTGCGCGCCGCCTTCGCCGAACGCCGTTCCGGTCTTCTTCGCCGTGTAGTGCTGACGGACAAGTTGATACACCTGGTCCCCGAGCTCCACGTAGCCGACTTCTTCCGCTAGCTCGGGTCCTTCGGTGAGGTAGAACTCGACGAATTTCTGGACTTCCGGACGGCTCAGCGCCTTTTCCGCAACGTAGATGAAGAGCGGCCGCGCCAGCGGTTGATAGGTGCCGTCGCGAATCGAGTTCAAGCTCGGCACGATGGGTCCGTTTCCGTTGTCTGCCTTCCCATCGTCAACCGGCACTAGCTTCAACTTCGCTTTGTTCTCCTCGTAATACGCAAACGGAATGAACCCGAGCGCGCCTTCGTCGCCGGTAACGCCCTGCACGAGGACGTTGTCGTCTTCGCTCGACGTGAAATCACCCCGACTGGCCTTGGCTTTGCCGTTGATTGCCTCAGTGAAGTAATCGTAAGTGCCCGAGTCCACTCCCGCGCCGAAGAGATGAACCTCGCGGTCCGGCCACCCCTTCCGCACCTGACTCCAGCGAGAAACCTTGCCCTGTGCGGCGGGCGCCCAGAGCGTCTGGAGCTCGCTCACTGTGACACTGTCGATCCAGGACGCCTTTGGATTGACGACGATCGCAATGCCGTCGTAGGCGATCGGCAATTCGATGAAGTTGACCCCCGCTTCCCTGCACGCGGTCATCTCCGTCTTCGAGATCGGACGCGAGGCGTCCTGAATATCGGTCTCGCCGCGGCAGAACTTCTGAAATCCGCCGCCCGTGCCCGAGATGCCGACTGTGACGCGCGTGCCCGGGCTGGCTTTTTGAAACTCTTCCGCGACGGCTTCGCTGATCGGAAAGACTGTGCTCGAGCCATCGAGCTTGATGACCGTTGACTGTCCTGCTGTGCCCGATGGGCTCGACGAATCGGACGGTCCGGAATCTCTGCCGCATGCGACCGAAAGCGTGAGGGTGGTCAACACAGCCGCCGAACGGAGATATGACAGATTCATGTCCCCACGCTACGGGCGTGCGGTTACCGAGTGGTTTCGGGTTTGTTAATTCCGGGTAAACGACGCGCGAAGTTCCAGCGTTCCGAAGAGCCTCGGAACCCTTCAGTGGAGCGTCGGCCCGGTTTCGGCGCGCGCGGGTTTCGCAGCGCGCGGCCGCCGCGTTCTTTCTGGTTTGGTCTCGCCGCGCGGCCGCCTCGCGGCGACCTCGACGTCGGGCTCGGCGATGTGGTGGGCAACCAGTTCGAGGTCACGTCCAATCGCCTCCGCCACAATCGGCAGCTGTCGAGTCGCCGCCCAGACCTCAAGCTCGCTGTCGCCGACCGCGTTGATGTGCATGATGCGCTTCTTGCCGCGTGTGCGGACGTCGATTGATTTCACGATACCGTAACGGCTGCGGTCGAGCGACTCCGCAATGCGCAGAAACGCTCCGAGCACCCGAACGGCATTCCGGAGCGGACGCGGCAGATCGCCAAAGCCTACGTGGTTGCGCGCCGGCACGGCGCGGCGGTGATACCGCGTTAGCAGCGCGATCACTTCGATTTCCTCGGGCTCGAATCCGCGGAGATCGCCGTTCTTGACGAGGTAATACGAGTGGCGGTGATGGCGCTCGTAGCTGATGTGCATCCCGATGTCGTGCAGGAGGGCCCCGAACTCGAGCCACTCGCGCTCCCTGTCGCCGAGGCGATGCGCGTCGCGCGTTTGATCGAACAACGACAGCGCGAGCCGCGCGACTTGACGAGAATGTTCGGCTTCCCAGCTGCACCGTTCGGCGAGCTCGATCGTCGAGCGGCGCCGGATGTCGGGATACCGATCAACGCGGGCGATGTCCTTACGGTGTTCGTGAATGTAGTCGAGCACTAACCCTTCGCGGAGCGCCAAATCGCACAGGGTGATTTCATCGGCGCCCAGTTTCTTGAGCAACGTGTCGACGAGGACGGCGCCGCCCACCGTGAGATCGGCGCGGCGCGGATCGAGGCCTGGCAGCTTGAGCCGCTCTTCAAGGTCCTGCTCCGTCACTGCTTTGCGAAGTCGATGGATGCTCTTGGCGCTGACGCGCAGGTTGCGCTGTCCGTCGGGTACGTTTCCGGTCTCGAGCGCCACGGCAACCGTGCCGATGGATAGAATCGTGCCCGACGTGCCGATCACTTGATCGAATCCGGCATCAACGATGTATTTCACGTAGCGGTCGACCTGCTCGGAGATATGCCGAATGAGCTTGCGCTCGTCGCCGCCGCTCAGCGGATCAGATTTGACGAAGCGCTCGGTGAGCCGGATGACGCCGATTTTGAAGCTGCGCGCGAAACGCACCTCTTCGCGCGTGCCGAGCGTAATCTCCACGCTGCCGCCGCCGATGTCGATGACCACGGCGGGCTTGGGCGTGTCCACTCCGTACACGGCGGCCTGGTGGATCAGTTTCGCTTCGAGGCTGCCGGTGATGATCCGCGGCCGTATTCCGGTGGTCCGCTCAATCGCTTTGAGGAATTCGCCGCCGTTTTCGGCCTCGCGCGTCGCGCTCGTGGCGGAAGCGAGAATCTCGTCCACCTGGTGGGATTTCGCCAGGCGCTCGAATTTCGACAGAGCCTGGAGCGCCGAGTTCATGGCCTCCTGAGTAAGCTTTTTTCCGTCGAGGCCGCCGGCACCGAGGCGGACCATCTCTTTTTCACGGTCGATCACCTCGAAAGAAAAGTCGGGCCGGACGCGGACCACGATCATGTGGACGGAGTTGGTGCCGATGTCGATGGCTGCAAGTCGCATAGGGTCGGATGGGTATAATTCGGGGTTGCTGGGTTCCTAGTATGGACCATCGCGCGGCACTTCTCGTACTTCTGCGTCAACGGCTCGAAAGCCTCATCGAAGCGATGCCCGCCGTGCAGTCCGGCGACACGAAGTCGGTGCACCAGGCGCGTGTAGCCACTCGCCGGCTGCGAGCGGCCCTGCCCGTGCTGCGCAAATCGCTCGATGCCCACGCCATCGATCGCGCGCGCCAACGCGTGCGGCGCATGACACGTGCGCTCGGGCCGGTCCGCGAGCTTGATGTATCGCTCGACACGCTCGATGAATTTGCCAGCCGCGGCATCGCCAGCGCACGCGCCATTACGCGGGTACGGGAGGCGCTTACCAGCGAGCGCCTGGCACGCCGGCGCCAGATGATCGCCGCCATCACCCCCGGCAAAGTCGAACGCCTTCGCCGCGAGCTGACGCATGTCGGGTCCGGACCAGAAGTCGGCGGACGACCCGGCGCGGTTCGAGATGCCGTGCGGCGCGTCGAACGTCGCGCCAAACAACTGGCCGATGCCATCGACGCGGCGGGAAGCCTCTATTCCGCAGAGCGGCTCCATACGGTTCGCATTGCGGCCAAGAAACTGCGGTATGCGATGGAAATCGAGCGCGAGCTGAAACGGTCGCGGCTGACCGGCAAGATGCGCCAACTGAAAAGCATGCAGGATCAACTCGGCCGCCTGCACGATCTGCACATACTGGCCGAGCGCGCGCGGGCGGTACAGACGCACGCCGCGGCGAGCGATCGCCGTCTCGCGAGCGACATCGAGACCCTCATCAGCGCCGTCGAGGAAGATGGCCGTAAGGAGCACGCCACCTACATGCGCCGCCGTGAGAGCATTCTGAAGCTCTGCGCCAATCCCACGCTCGGCGAACCGCGTCGTGCCGCGGTCGCGTAGCTGCACATGGCCGTCACGATCGAACTGTATTTGGTGCGTCACGCGATTGCTGCGGAACGTGGGCCCAACTATCCCGATGATCGCGAGCGCCCGCTGACGAGCGAAGGGATCGCGCGCTTCAAAGCGGCGGTCGAAGGGCTCAACGAGCTGGACGTTACGGTGGATCTCGTGCTCACGAGTCCGTTGGTGCGCGCCAAGCACACCGCCGAACTCCTGATCGCGGGGCTCGGATCGAAGCCGCGCACCGAAGAACTCGAGGCGCTCGCGCCTGGCGGACGACTGCCGGCTGTTCTGGAAGCGGTGGCCAAGTACTCCAAGCGATACCGCCGAATTGCGCTCGTGGGACATCAGCCGGACCTTGGCGAATTGGCCGCCAAACTGTTGCAGGCCCGCGGCGAGATTGAGTTCAAGAAGGGAGCGGTGTGCTGCATTCAGCTCGATGGCGCGATGCCCAATGGCCCAGGAGTCCTGCGCTGGCTCATTCCGCCGAGAGCGCTGCGCAAGATCCCACGATAGCCCCGGAGATCACTTGGTGCAACAGCGCCATCGGCGTGACCTGCGCGAGAGCCATCGGTTTTCGCCCATACACTCAGATCGCCCGACGCCCCGACGCGCGACGCAAGTGAATTGAGGGGCTAGATGGCTCGCGCGGTCGTCATCATCAACCCGCTGTCGGGCCGCGGCCGTCTCGACACACACCTCCGCGCCCACGCGGATCTCGCGACCACCGTGTTGAGCCGCCACGGATTCGAGACGGCGATCAAGGTCACGGCGGGGCGCGGCGATGCGCGCGCCTTTGCGGCCGGGGCCGCCGACGCCGGCGCCGATCTCGTCGTGGCATGGGGAGGCGACGGCACGGTCAACGAAGCGGCGTGTTCGTTGATCCACCGGAATGTGCCGCTCGCGATCGTGCCGGCCGGATCGGGCAACGGTCTGGCCTCCGATCTGCGCGTTCCGTTTGCGCCCGCCGCAGCGCTGCACCTCGCTGCCACGGGCCGTGACTTCACCATCGACGCGGGTCAGATACACGAAACGCTCTTTTTCAACATCGCGGGCATCGGGGCTGATGCCGTGATCGCGGCACGTTTCGCGGAGCGCGGACTTCGTAACCGAGGTCCGCTGGCGTATTTGCAGATCGGCGTAGCCGAGCTTATCCGCCCGCGGACGATCCGCTACGAAATCTGCATCGATCAGGAGCGCCGCGAATATCACGCGCTGATGCTCGCGCTCGCAAACGGCAGACAGTATGGCAACCGCCTGTACATCGCGCCTGGTGCGCAGCTCGACGACGGCCTTCTCGAGTTGGTCATCGTCGAACAACAGTCAGCGCTGAGCATCGCCCTGCGGTTGCCGTCAGTATTTCTCGGCCGACTGCGTGCGGGCCGCGGAGTCACGATGCGCGCCGTGCGCGAACTCACGGTTCGTGCCGATACGGAAATTCCCTTTCATGCGGACGGCGAACCTGGACTGGCGCCCTCCGAAGTCACTGTGAGGACGCTGGAACGGGTCCTCCGCGTCCGCGCGCCACGCTGAAAAACACCGGAAATCCAAGCGGTTCAGTCACTTGCCCGAACACGTTACGTGGAATTTACAGCAGCGGCTTGTCCGTCCGCGTCACAATCGTGTTAGGAATTGCATTAATCATGTACGCCTTCGAAAAGACGATTCGGAACGCCCAACACATCCGCCGCTACACGATTCGCACTGTGGATACCGGTTGGGAAGTAAAGGCAGAACAAGACAACCAGTCTCTTCGTAGGGTCTTTTACGACGACTGGCACCGTGTGGAGCGCGCCCAGCGCACGATGCTGGAAGAACTCGAGGCGTTGACCAAGACCGGCTGGGTTGAAGACAGGGTCGCCGTCTAGCCGACGAACTTATAGCCGAGCCCGACCACCGTTTCGATCTGGTCCCCCGCGGAACCGAGCTTGCTCCGAAGCCGCCCGACGTGAACGTCCACCGATCGCGTTTCGATCACCCGGTCGTACCCCCAGACCCGCTCGAGCAGCCGATCTCGCGACAGGACGCGATTGCGATTCTCGATGAGGTACTTCAGGAGCTCGAATTCTCGACGCGTGAGCCTGACAGGCTGTCCGTCGACGTGCACGCTGACGGCGTCGAAGTCCGCAACAAGACGCTCGTTGCGGTAGACCGTTGTCGTCTGCAACTCGCCGCGGTGGCGGCGCAGCACGGCGCGCGCCCGGGCCGATAACTCACGCAACGAGAATGGCTTGGTAATGTAGTCGTCTGCGCCGATATCGAGCCCGGCGACCCGATCGCTCTCCGACGTTCGCGCCGTGAGCATGATGATCGGAATCTCGCGTGTCTCGGAGCGCTGGCGCAGCAACCGGCACACTTCGAGGCCGGAAATCACGGGAAGGTTCAGATCGAGCACGATCAGATCGGGAATCTGATTGGTGGCAATTTTGACCGCCGTATCGCCGGCGCCGGCTACCTGAACGTCCATACCGCCGTCGCGTTCAAGGGCGTGTCTTACGAGGTCGGCGATATCCTGCTCGTCTTCAACCACCAGGACGCGTGTTTTGCCGGTGGCGCGGCGGGTCGGGATCGCGTAGCGCGAACTGTCCTCAGTCATCCCTAATGCCATCACGTGACGGTATCGAGGCAAGTTTTCTGTCTCGTGACGGAGTCGTTAATTCTGGGTTACACAACGAAGCCGGCGGGGATGGTGGCGTCCTTGGGGACGATGATAATGCCGTCGCGGATGTAGAAGCCGTCCCCATTCAGCTCTTGCACGGCGCGCGCGTTGACAAGGCGCGCGCCGTCGCCGATCCGGGCGTTCTTGTCAACGATCACGCGGTCGAGCTCGACGTTTGCACCAATGCCTAACGCGACATTTTGCGCGGCACCACGGCCGTTGCGCTCGATATCATAGTAGTCGGCGCCGAGCAACACCGAGCGTCGAATTTTTGCGCCGCCGCGGACGATGCTGCGGATACCGACCACGGACTCGGCAATCGTGGTGCGATCGAGAAAGCTGCCGTCGCACACAAGCGTGTGCTGGAGGTCGGTGTCGAGCAGCCGCGACGGTGGCAGGTAGCGCTCGTGTGTGTAGATCGGGCAGCGCGGATCGTAAAAGCTGAAGGGTGGGCCGTCGCGAGTGAGCATGATGTTGGCGTCGTAGTAGCTGTCGATGGTGCCGACATCCGCCCAGTAGCCGTCGAAAACGTAGGCCGAAACCCGATATCGTGACAGCGCCGCGGGGATCAACTGCCTGCCGAAATCGTTGCCCTCGTGGTCGAGCATATCGAGCAGTACTCGCCGCGAGAACAGGTAAATGCCCATCGATGCGATGAAGGGTGTGCGCTCATCGCTCTGCAGCGTCGTCGATCCTTCCGGCAAGCTGGTCTTCATTTCCGCGAGCCGGGCGGCGCCCGGCTTCTCCTCGAAGGCGACAATCTGGCCGGTTCGATCGAACGTGAAGATGCCCATCGCTGTCGCATCGTGCGGAGTCGACGGCAAGGCCGCGACCGTAATGTCTGCCTTGCGCTCGAGGTGCGCGTCGAGCAGGTACGTGTAGTTCATCCGGTAGAGATGATCGCCCGCGAGGATGAGGTAGTAGCTCGCTTCGTGCGCTTCGAAATGGCGCCGTGCCTTGCGCACGGCGTCAGCCGTTCCTTCGAACCAGGCGCTGCTCTCCGGTGTTTGTTCGGCGGCGAGGATCTCGACGAAGCCGCTCGAGAAACGATCCATCCGGTATGTATTGCTGATGTGGCGATTGAGCGACGCTGAATTGAATTGCGTCAGCACATAAATGCGCCGGAGATCGGCATGGAGGCAGTTGCTGATCGGCACATCGATGAGGCGATACTTGCCACCGATCGGAACCGCCGGCTTGGAGCGCATGTGCGTAAGCGGGTAGAGCCGGCTGCCCTGACCGCCTCCGAGAATCAAGGCCAGCGTACTGCGCATACCAGCTTCGGCTCTCGCAAACCCTGAGCCAGGCACGGATCCTTCTTTTAACACTGCCGTTACGGCCGCGAGGGGCCGCGTTTACGCGGTGGCCGTACCTTCTCGACCCGATGAGAATCAGCGTGGTTGTCTGCGCGCACAACGAGGAAGACTACATCAGCGGGTGCATCTGCTCGCTGCTGGCACAGACCCGCACGGCAAACGAGATCATCGTCATCGACAATGCCAGCGAGGACCGCACGGGCGTGACCGCCAGCGCGCTGCCTGGTGTGCGCGTCATCCACGAGTCACGGAAAGGTCTTGTCATCGCGCGCGAGCGAGGCTGGCGGGAATCGTCCGGCGATCTGCTCGTCTACCTCGATGCGGACTGCCGCGCGCCGCTGATGTGGCTCGAGCGAATCGAGCGCAGGTTCAAGGCCGACTCCTCGTTGATTGCCGTCTCGGGCAACTATCGCTTTTACGATTGGGACTGGTTCGGCCGCACGTTGATTCGCGCCTACGACTACACTCTGGCCCCAGCCACGCATGTTCTCGCTAAGTACTTGCTGCGTCTCGGCGTCGTGTTCTATGGCGGCAACTTCGCCGTCAGGCGTCGCGCGCTCGAATCCATCGGCGGGTTCGACACGTCCATTGAATTCCACGGCGAAGACACGAACCTCGGTCGCCGGCTGTTCGCGCATGGCCGTGTCGAACTCGCCTACGACTGTTATCTCTACACCTCGGCGCGCCGTTACAACGCGATGGGGAAGGGCGCAGTGATCCGGCTGTATGTGCGCAATTTCCTTTCAGAGTTGTTACACCACCGCCCCAAAGACGCCGTCCACCTCGATATCCGTCGCTAGATTTTGCGTGTTCGACATCCTTTCGTGATCGCCGCGTCATTTTGGGCGTGCACCATAAGTCCAAACTCTCTGCGCACTTCAGGGATCCGTTCGAGCGCGTCGAGGGCAAGGAGGTGCGGTGAAACTCGATACACACGTCCACTCGTTTCACTCCGGATTCTCGACGATCCGTCCGCTCCGCCGGTTCATGCGCGAGTGCTACAACACGCCCGAAGCCGTCTATCGCACAGCAAAGGCACGCGGGATGGACCTGGTCACGATCACCGATCACGACCAGGTAGGCGGTGTCTTCTCACTCGCCGATCGTCCCGACGTGATCGTGGGCTGCGAGGTCACCGCCGTGTTTCCGGACGATGGCGTCAATGTGCACCTGAACGTGTTTGATTTCAACGAAGTGCAACACCGCGAGATTCAGAGCCTGCGGCACAACGTCCGCGATCTGATGTGCTACCTGCGGCGCGAGGAGCTCTTCACGTCGCTCAATCACGTCGCCTCCGGCATCAACGGGCCGATCACGGCGCCGCATGTCGCTGCGCTGCTGCCGTGGATGAATGCGCTCGAAATCATCAACGGTTCGCGGTTGCCCGTGCAGAACCGCACCGCCCGCTGTCTGGCAGAAGCCGCGGGTAAGACTGGCATAGCGGGCAGTGATTCACACACACATCGCGGC
>JBKPAJ010000146.1:0-13981 GCA_046726375.1 Acidobacteriota bacterium | reverse complement strand
GGAACCTCCGTAAGGAACATCCGTGCGGAACGTCCGTGAACCCGCGTGGTGGAACCTCCGCGAGGAACGCCCGTGAACTTCCGTCGGGAACCTCCGTAAGGAACGTCCGTGAGGAACCGCTGTAGACTGACTGGTACCTGATACCTGACCGTGTTCCTCTTCGCCTATACGTGTTCCGGGCTCGCCGGGCTGATCTACGAGGTGAGCTGGACACGACTCCTCACCCTCTACATCGGTCACACCACAGCCGCGGCGAGTGCCGTTGTCGCGGCGTTTCTCGGTGGGCTGGCGGTCGGGGCCGCCGCCGGCGGCGCCGTGGCGTCACGCCTCACACCGCGCCGCAGTCTTCATGCCTACGTCGCACTCGAGATCGGTGTCGCTGCCGCAGCCGTATTGATTCCATTCGAACTGAGCGCGCTGACGCCGGTACTGCAATGGGCCTATCGCGACGGCGCGCCCGGGATTCTGTTTCCAGCGGTTCGTCTTCTCGCCTGTCTGGTGTTGATCTTCATACCAGCGGCCGCGCTTGGGGCGACGTTTCCGATGGCGATCCGGTGGTTTGCCGCGGCGTCGGACGACCCCGCGCGTCGAAGCGGAACGTTGTACGCGCTGAACACGGTCGGTGCGGCGGCCGGCGCGTTGCTCGCCGGATTCGTGCTGATTCCAGCGCTAGGTCTTTCACGCACGATTCAGGTTGGAATCGCCGGGAGCGTCATTGCAGCGCTCTCGGTCCTCGCGTTGGCGCGTACGCAGCAGGGCGATCCGGCGCCACCGCGCGCAACTGCGGCGAACCGCGAACGATCTCGCGGCAAAACGCAACGCTGGCTGGCGGTCGTCGTGCTGGGTGTGTCCGGTTTTGCCGCGCTCGTACACGAGATCGCGTGGACTCGCATCCTGGCGCTCGTGCTTGGCCCCACGATCTACGCATTTGCCGCGACGCTTGCCGCTGTCATCACCGGCGTCGCGATTGGATCCGCGTCCGGCAGCTGGCTGATCGCCAAAGCCCGTCGGCCTGCCGCGTGGTTGGCATGCGTATTGGCCGCCGCGGCCATCATGACCAGCTGGACCTACGCGCTCGCTGGCGCGCGCATTCCGAGCATCGTGGCGCAACAGATGGCCGAGTCGTCGAATCTGTTCGAGCACTTGATGCGGCAAGGCGTGGTGCTTACCGCGGGACTGGTATTGCCGACCGCGCTCCTGCTCGGTGCCGCGTTTCCACTTGGTCTTGCGATCGTCCTCCCACAAGGTCGGGACGACCCGCAGCAGCGTCGAAAGGCCGTCAGTGACCCGTCACGTTCTGCGGCGGGCCGTTTCGGTGTCGTCTATGCCGTCAACACCATCGGTGCAGTCTCGGGATCGCTGGCCGCCGGATTCGTGTTGATTCCTCTCTTCGGCTTGCAGACAACGTTGCGCGTCGTCAGCGGCTGTCTCATCGGGGCCGCAGCGATCGTGATTGTTTGGGGAGGACTTTCGAGCCGCGCCCGCGCCGGTGGCGTGCTGGCGAGCGCCGCCGCGGCCGCACTGCTCGTCTTCAGTCCGCCGTGGGATCGCGAGCTGCTGGTGAGTGGTGCGTACCTGTACGCACCGTTCGTCCCCAAGGATCTCGATCTCGACACGCTCCTGAAGGCGGGCACGCTGCTGTATTACCGGGAAGGCGCGTCCTCGACGGTTTCGGTCAAGCGCTTGACGGGGACGCTGACGCTCGCGGTTGATGGCAAGACGGATGCGTCGAATCGGGGCGACATGCTGACACAAAAGCTCGTTGCCCATCTTCCGCTGCTTCTTCACGACAACCCTCGCGATGTTGCCATCGTCGGGTTGGGCAGCGGCGTTACGCTCGGCGCGGCGCTGCGGCACCCGATCGCGCGCGCTGATGTCGTGGAGATCTCACCCGAGGTGGTCGAGGCCTCGCGCTTCTTCGACGCGGAGAATCACGCGGCTCTGGCGGATTCGCGCGCCAACCTGATCGTGGGCGACGGGCGATCGCATCTCTTGCTGTCGCATCGCAAGTACGACGTGATCGTTTCCGAGCCGTCCAATCCCTGGATCGCCGGCGTGACGGCGCTCTTTACCCGCGAGTTCTTTCTTGCGGCGCGCGATCGCCTTCAGCCAAACGGAATCATCTGCCAGTGGGCGAACGCGTACAACATCAGCGATCGTGACCTGCGCGCGATCGTGGCGACATTCCTGTCCGTGTTTCCGCGCGGCACCGCGTGGCTTATTGGCGCCGACGATCTGGTCCTCGTCGCTTCAGCGGACCCGCTGGACTCGCGTTTGTCGAACATCGAGCGCAACTGGACGCGGCCCGGCGTTGCGGCCGATCTCGCGGAAGTGGCTGCCCTTGAACCTTTTTCTGTTTTGTCGCTGTTTGCAGCCGGTCCGGCCGAGCTCGCGCGATACGCCGACGGCGCGTCGCTCGTGACCGACGACCGGATGACGCTGGAGTTCTCCGGACCGCGCGAGTTGCGCGGGCGCAGCGCGGGCGAAAACGGCGCCGCGCTCGCGTCGCTCCTGGGCGTCCACGGTGGTCCGGACACGATACGCGCGGCCAAGACGTCGGCGACGGCCGCTCAATGGCGAGGTCGTGCTGCGATGATGGCGCGACGCGACGCTTACGCCATTGCGTACGAGGACTACGTTCGCGCCCTCACGCTGGATCCGACCGACCGGCCGGCGCTCGATGGGTTGGTACGCACGGCAACGCTCACGCGTCGTGGCTCCGACGCGCTTGCCTGGATCAAGTCGCTTACCGCCAATCGGCCGCAATCGGCGGACGTCTTGATTGCGATTTCGAAGCTCCTTGCGAGCGTTGGTGTGCGCGCCGAGGCAGTGGACACCGCGCGACAGGCGGCACGTCTCGCCCAGCGCCAGCCAGAGGCGCTCGAGCAACTCGCATCGCTCTTTGCGGATGCGGAGGATCTCCCGGAGCTCGAAGCAGCGGTGGACGGCATGCAACGCACCGCAGCCGATCGTGCTGGGACGTACTACTACTCCGCAGTGTTGGCCTTTCTCCGCGCACAACCTGGTGAGGCGGTTCAGTTGGCGCACCGCGCAGTTGCGATCGATCGCAACTACGCGCCGGTCTACGATTTGCTGGGCGCGGCTTATACCCGTCTGGGCAAACCGTTAGACGCGCGCGACGCATTCGAGACCTCCCTGCGGCTCGACGCGCACGACAGACGGCGTACACCAATCTTGGCTTGCTTCATCTCTCGGCCGGCAACGGTGAAGCGGCGCGACGGTATTTCGCTGAAGCGCTGTGGCTCACGCCTGACTCGTCTATGGCGCGCGAAGGACTCGCTCGCGCGCGATCAAGTCAGGCCGCCATGTAATTTTGTAGGCAATCTGGTGAGCTTTGAGCAGCTCAACCGGCGTTCGCATCCGCACAGTGACCGATCGGTTCATGGAACGCACATTGCGAGTGATGACTCCGGAGGGAAATCTGTGGATTCACAAACCCTGCTGATCATAGCGGCCGCTGCTGTCGTTCTCATTGTGATCGCCGCGGCTATCTGGATTTCGAGCAGCCGGCGCCGCCAGGCGCACTTGCGCGAACGCTTTGGTCCCGAGTACGACCGAACCGTCGCGAGTGTCGGTTCTCCAACAAAAGCGGACGAGGTGTTGAGCGAGCGCGCCGCGCGCGTCGATCGCTTCAAGATCCGCCCGCTCGCCCGTGAACAAGCCGATGCATTCGGTCGGGAGTGGCGCCGCATTCAAGCGCGCTTCGTCGACGATCCCGATGCCGCAGTGACCGAGGCCGACAGTTTGTTGACGCAAGTGATGACGGCGCGTGGCTATCCGCTCGAAGACTTCGATCGGCGCGCCGAAGACATCTCGGTCGATCACCCGCACGTGGTCGAGAACTACCGGACGGCCCGGATGCTGGTGTTGAGGCGGCAACGCGGCGAGGCCGGCACGGAGGAGTTGCGGCAGGCCATCGTCAACTACCGCACACTGTTCGACGACCTGCTCGAGGTCGGCGATCGTCATCGCAGGAGGGCATCATGAGCATTCGGGATCGATTGTTCACCCGAGACATCGCACACGCCGCGGCGGAGCGGCGCGAGCGGCTTCGCGAGGAAGAACGAGAGCGCGCTCCAGCGGCGGCGCCGGTTAGCGAAAACCCGGAGGTCGTCGACAACGTGCCGCGCGGCGGCCGCATCATTGGACCAGAAACCGTCGATCCCAGACTAGCTCCTGCGGTGGCGCCGACGCCGCCGCCACCGGCGGCTCCGGCCGCGGAGGGGGCAGCCGCGAGCACCGAGGCGCATGCGATCTTCCCTGGCGAGGAGGCGGGCGGGTTCCGAAGCCGTTGGGAGGCGATTCAAACGGGGTTTGTCGACGAGCCGCGCGCAGCGGTTGAACAGGCCGACGCGCTGGTCGCGCAGGTCGTCACGCGCCTCGCGGAGGTGTTCAGCGAGGAACGCGCTCAACTCGAGCAGCATTGGGATCGCGGCGACAACATCTCAACCGAAGATTTGCGCATCGCGCTCAAGCGTTATCGCTCTTTCTTTGATCGCCTGCTATCGGTTTAGCGATCATTGAATCTGGAGCGTTGGCGAGCTGGAGATTTGGAGCAAATCTGGAGATCTCGAGATCAGCAAATGTGCAAATTTGGCGATCTCAAAATTTTCTCCAAATCTCCAAATCTCCAAATCTCCAAATCTCCAGATCGTATCTCCAGATTCGCTATTGCGTCGGCCTTGGCCACACCACTCCTTGATCGGTGGGCACGCGCGCGACGCCCTTGAAGACAAACTTCTGCACACGTTTGCCTTCCCACGTTTCGGTCGTGTAGATGTTGCCCTTCGAATCAACTGCGATGCTGTGCACGCCGTAAAACTGTCCGGGCTGGCGGCCGCCATCGCCGAAACTGGTTAACACCTGCAGCGTGTCGCGCTGAATCACGTAGATGCGGTTGTTGATCCCGTCGGCCAAATAGAGATAGCGCTGCGCCGGATCCTTCGAAAACGCCACGTCCCACACCGATCCCGATGCCTTCGTATTTTTCGCGATGAAGATCTCCTTCACGAACGTGCCATCCGGACGGAATACCTGAAGGCGATCGTTCACGCGATCGCAGACGTACAAGAAGCCATCGTTGGACAGATCCGCACAGTGGACTGGATTGCGAAATTGCTGCGCGGGCGGCGCTTCGGGGCGATACGGGCCGAGATCGCTGTCGTCCGGCTTGTTGCCGTAGGCACCCCAGTAGCGTTTCATCTGGCCGGTGGTTCCGTCGAGCACTGCCACACGCTTGTTCAAATAGCCGTCGGCGACAAACGCTTCGTTCGCTTTCGGATCGACAAAGATCTTGGCGACGCGTCCGAAGTTCGCCTGATCGTTGCTGCCGCCGGCGTAGGTCGCTTGTCCCTGTGGGCTCTTTGCGCCGGCACGCGCGTTGGGCTTGCCAAACTGCTTGAGGAACTTCCCGTCCTTCGTGAATTTCAGGATGTGTGAATCGCCCGGGCCGTTGCCGCCAATCCATACGCTGCCGGCATGATCGACGAAGATGCCGTGATTCGACGCCGGCCAGTCGTATCCCTGGCCTGGCCCGCCCCAGTGCCGCACGAGGTTGCCGGCGGCGTCGTACGCGAGCACCGGCGGCGCCCCCATGCAGCAGTCACCGGCTTTGAGCTCCAGCGCTTTTTCGGTGTCGGCGAGGGTGGCTGATCCGCGATTGATAATCCAGACCACGTCCTGATCGTCTACCCAGACACCGATGGCGTTGCCGAGCACCCAGTGATTCGGCAGCGGCTTTGGCCAGAACGGATCGACCTCGAATCGCGGCGCCTGCGCACCGCTTTGTTGCGCCGCTACGCGCGCGAGCGCAGCCTGCGAGACGAAGAGCGCAACCAAAAGCATGACGAGAACGCCGCCGACGAAAAGGTGTCGATATCTCATCGCAGCCTCCGAATCTCGCAGCCTCCGAACCTCGGAACATCGGAACCTCCGAACCCCAGGACCTCGGAACCCCGAATTACTTCACCGTTCTAAGTACGGGTTCGCAGGTGAGTTCTAGCGCAAAACGGCCGCGCGATCTAGGGACGAGTCGAATGTCAGGGCACTTCTGCTCGAGCCGGCGCCGCCGCAGCAGCAGCCGGCTCTCTAGGTTGTCTTTCCACTCCGGCAGGTTGACGTTTTGTCGAGGCGCAGCTCTCGATTGGTAAACTCGTCGCGTCCGGTGGCATCGCGCGTCGTCAACACCTTCCAGAGGATCTTTGCAGGCAAGCTGCGGATCAAGTACTCGCCATCGACCAGGAGCTCACTCGAGTGGATAGTGGCAACCGCGCGGCGCGCACGCAAGCCCCCGTTTTCCACACATACAGTCGGATCATTTCGATGCCACGATTCGCAATCAAGTGAATTGAGGGGGTAGATGGTCAGAGATAGACCCAGGTGATGCCCGCGTTTCGCGCATCGAGCTTGAACGCGGCGACCACGCTCATCGTCGACAGGTGGCGATGGACCGCATCCCTGACGCGCCCGGATCCTTTGCCGTGCACGACTTCGATGCGGTCGGCGCCGTCGAGGATAGCGCGATCGATGACGTCGACGAGGCGCGCGATCGATTCCTCAACCGTCAAACCGTGGAGGTCGAGGCGCACTGCATGGGCCGGTTCCTCAGATCTCGGAACTCCTGACGAGTGCCGCGCTGATCGCGTGGCCTTCTTGTTTTTCCGCTCCTCGACAACCGCGAGGTCGGCTTCTCGACAGGAAATGACGACATTGCCGACGCGTACTCGGTAGCGTCCGCCGGCCGCGTCTACGACCACGCCGCGTTTCTTTCCGACGGGCGTGACGACAACCTCGGTTCCCACTGCAAACGCCATCTGGTTCGCACATTTAAAAGGAATTCACTCAAGCGCAACGGTAGCCAAGAATTGCAAAAACGGCCGAAATTGTGGGAACTGCAGCTCAGCAGATCAATTAGAATCGGAACCCGCGTTTCGGCCATGCCGTCATATCCGACGTGACCCGCAGCTTTGGAGGATTCATGAAGCGACAGGTTGTTCTGGCATCCGCAGCTTCAGATCAGCTCCAAATCTCCAGACCGCCAAAGCTCTAACCCCAAGCTCACTTCAGTTCGCAGCGCCAACGGCGTTGAACGTTCGAACAATGCCACTTTCGGCCCGAATCTGAGGTCGGCTCAATGCCACGATCATCGACTCAAGCGAATTGAGGGGGAAGATTCAGGCGCGTAACCGCGCAGCGCGCGCTTTTAGCGTTGCCGCCAGCGAGCGCAGACGATCCGCGTCACGGCCACTGAGGCTGCCAGCGTCCTGTTCTAACTGAGTCGCGAGCGTGTCGAGACGATCCAGATCCGCACGACTGGGATTGCTGCGATCGGCGCGGTCGATGGCGTCCTTCACCGCCGTTGCTCGCGCCGGAGTCATTCCCTTGCTGCGATTGAGCTGATCGAGGTACGCGCGCGCGACGATCATCGTTGGCGGCCACGATACGCGCGGCTGATGTTGTGCGTTGAACTCGTCGAAGCGCACCAGCATGGCCGCGTCGATCTCGTTCTGTGACAGGTACTCGCTCGGCGTCAGTCTGAAGACGTCGATGCCGCGCGCGATCTCGGCGCCGTAGATGTTGCCGTTGTACCAATACGCCGACCAGTAGCCACCAGAAATCAGCTGCTTCGGGTCGATCGGTCCGCGATCGAAATACGCGATCTCGACCGGATGTGCGGAATCGGTGAAGTCATACACCGAGATGCCGCCCTGGTACCACGCCTGCACCATGATGTCGCGCCCGGGCACCGGGATGATCGAGCCGTTGTGCGCGACGCAGTTCTCCTGCTCGGTCTGCACCGCCGGCAGCTTGTAGTAGCCGCGCAGCTGCAGCTTGCGATCGACGATGTCGAAGATGGCGTTGCCGCCCCAGGTCGGGGGATCGATCGCGCGGCATCGCGGACGGCCGCCGCCGCCCCACTCGTCGGTAAACACGACCTTGGTGCCGTCGTTGTTGAAGGTGGCGGAGTGCCAGTAGGCGAAATTCTTGTCGACGGCTTGATCGAGGCGCACCGGATTCACCGGGTCGGAGATGTCCATCAGAATGCCGTTGCCGGAGCACGCACCCGCGGCCAGACCGAGCTCCGGAAAGACCGTGATGTCGTGGCACTGATTCGTCAATCGTGACGACTGGGTGCCCGGTCCGTGATCCCCGCCCTGCCACAGGCCCCCCAGCACGCCGGTCTTGGGATCGGCAAAGATGCGCGGCCGGTTGACGATCGACGCCTGGTCGGGCGAGGCGAGCGGCACTTTGATGACGTCGATGCTGAACAGCGCCGTTTTGTCGTCCTTCGGATCCGCGACACACCCCTCGAGTTCTTCGCCCGATCGGACCGCGCCAGTGCCGGAGCCATAGATATAGATATTCGTCTTGTCCTTTGGATCGATCACGAGCGTGTGTGTGTGCGAGCCGCGGCATGTCTGAACGGCCGTCAACTGCTTCGGATTCTTCAAGTCGCTGATGTCGAAGATGCGCACGCCGCGGAAACGTTCGATGCTGACGGTCGTCGGCACGCCTTGTGTGCCGCAGTCGATGCGGCCGCGCGTTTGCTCGACCGACATGAACAGCAGGTTGCGATACACAGAAACGTCGCCCTGTCCGCCCGGACACACGATCGACGCGAGCAGGCGCGGCCGGCGCGGGTTTTCGATGTCGTAGGTGTTGAACCCGTTGTAATTGCCGACCCACGCATGCGTGCCCTGAAACGCGAGATCCGAATTGGTAAAGCCGCTGCCCGGCGGCGGCGGCGCCGGCGGCGTGCCGTTGTTGGCGGGTGGCTGCGGCTCGGTGCGCGGTGCACCTGGAGGCGGCTCTGGCGGCGACACCGCACCAGCCGGCGCCTTCGGGTCGAAGAATCCAGGCGGTTTCGGCAGGTTGGCGAGCAACTCCATGTTGCGCGACGCGACGCCGGCATCACGGAAGCCGCCTTTGAGACCGACCCGTGGATCGGCCTGCGCGTTCGCCTGACCCGGACCGGCTGGCGCCGCCGCGCGTTCCTGTGCCGGTAGCTGCACCGCTGCGATCGCTGCGACAGTCACCAATCCCGCTAACCAGGTGAGAACGTCGCGCTTCATAAAAGCCCCCCTCTTCGCAGTGAGTTCAAAGCTCAAAGTTCAAGTTGAGAAAGTTCGAGAAGTTTCGCAGTTGATGCCAGCTTGCAACTTCAAAACTTTCGCAACTCACTTTGAACTTTGAACTTTGAACTTGTAACTTCCCGCGCTAGCCGCGCAATCGCGCGGCTCTTCCCTTGATCGTTGCGGCGAGCGCGCGCAGGCGGTCCGCGTCACGCCCGGTGGCGCTCGTCGCATCCTGCTCGAGCTGATTGGCGAGCGTATCGAGTTGATCGAGCGCCGCGCGATCGGGATTGCTCCGATCGGCGCGATCGATGGCGGCCTTCACGGCGCTCGCGCGCGCAGAAGGAATGCCCTTGCTGCGCGTGAGCTGATCGAGGTACGCCTTCGCGACGATAAACGTCGGCGGGAAGGCGGCGCGCGGCTGCTGCTGCGCGTTGAACTCGTTGTAGCGGACGAGCATCGCGGCGTCGATCTCGTTCTGCGACAGGTGCTCGCTCGGGAGGAGACGGAACACGTCGATGCCGCGTGCGATCTCGGCGCCGTAGATGTTGCCGTTGTACCAATACGCGGCCCAGTAACCGCCAGTGATCAGATCCTTCGCATCGATCGGGCCGCGATCGAAGTAGGCAATCTCGAACGGCTTCGTCGAGTCGGTGAAATCAAACACCGAGACCCCGCCTTGATACCAGCCCTGCACCATGATGTCGCGGCCGGGAACCGGGATGATCGATCCGTTGTGCGCGACGCAGTTTTCCTGATCGGTCTGCGGCGCGGGGATCTTGTAGTAGCCGCCGAATCGCAGCTTTTTGTCGACGATGTCGAACACGGCGTCGGCGCCCCATGTGGGCGGATCCGTCGCGCGGCAGCGCGGACGCGTGCCGCCGCCCCATTCGTCCGTGAACACGATCTTCGTGCCGTCGTTGTTGAACGTGGCCGAGTGCCAGTAGGCGAAGTTCTTGTCCACGACGTGATCGAGACGCACCGGATGCTCCGGATCGGAGATGTCCATCAGAATGCCGTTGCCCGAGCACGCACCCGCGGCGAGACCGACCTCCGGAAACACCGTGATGTCGTGACACTGGTTCGTCATCCGTGAGCTCTGCGTCCCCGGACCGTGATTGCCGCCCTGCCACAGTCCGCCGAGGGCGCCGGTGTTCGGGTCCGCGAAAATACGCGGACGGTTGACGATCGCGGCTTTGTCGGGCGCCGCGAGCGGCACCTTGATGACATCGATGCTGAAGAGCGCGGTGCTGGGATCCTTCTCGTCACCCACGCAACCGGAGAGCTCGTCGCCCGATCGCACGGCCCCCGTGCCCGAGCCATAGACATAGATGGAGGTCTTGTCGTTGGGATTGGTCACGAGTGTATGCGTGTGTGATCCGCGGCAGGTCTGCACCGCAGCCACCTGCTTCGGCTTGCTGATATCGCTGATGTCGAAAATCCGCACGCCGCGAAACCGTTCGGTGCTCACCGTCGCTTCCACGCCTTGCGTGCCGCAGTCGACCCGGCCGCGCGTTTGCTCGACCGACATGAAGAGCAGGTTGCCGTAAACGGAAACGTCGCCCTGTCCGCCTGGACACACGATCGACGCGAGCAGCCGCGGGCGCCGCGGGTTCTCGATATCGTAGGTGGTGAACCCATGGAAATTGCCCATCCACATGTGGGTTCCGCTGAACGCGAGATCGGAGTTGGCGAAATTCAGTCCGCCTCCGCCACCCGCCGCGCCGGCGCCGCGTCCGCCTCGTCCTCCACGCCCGGCCTCCTCGGGTGCTTCGGGCGCGGCCGCACTGGCGGGCGCTTCCGGCGTGGCATTCGCGCCGCCGCGTCCTTCACGCTCGGGCGGCGTTGCAGTGCCCGCCGGCGACGCCGGATCAAAGAATCCTTCGGGCTTCGGCAGTGTGGCCACCAGCTCGATGTTCCGTGCGGCGACGCCGGCATCGCGAAATCCAGGTTTGAGCTTCGCGCGCGGATCGTTCGTGGCGGGTGCCGACGGACGTTCCTGGGCCACGCCGGCGACGCCCGCAACGATCAACACGGCAGCGAAACAGACAACCTTCGTGACGGCTCTCATTTCTGCAGCTCCTTCAGCATGACGGCCATGCGATCCATCTCCATGCGCTGATCGGCGACGACATCGGAAGCAAACGCATAGATGTCGGAGTCCTGCGCCGCGGCTGGTTTGGCGAACAACTCGTCCACCATGATCAGCGCGCCGTTGTGATGCTTGATCATGCCGGACAGGAACAGGCGATCGAATTCCACGCCTTTGGCGTCGGCGAGATGCGCCATCTCGTCCGGCGACAGCATGCCCGGCATCAGGATGCCGGTGTGGTGCGCATGCTCGCCCGGCACCTCCTGCCCGCGTGCCGTCAGCCAGCCGCCCATCATTTTGATCTCGTCCTGCTGCGACAGTTCGATGCGCAGGCCAAGCTTTTTCATGTCTTCACTCGCGGTGCGCGTCTTCAGGAGCTCGACCATCTCGAGCGCCTGCAGATGATGGCCGATCATGCCCTGCATGAAATCGACGTCGGCTGTGGTGAACCGCACCTTCGAAAGATCGGCGGCCTTGCCGGCATCCACGACGCGCGGCGCCTGGCCAGGGGCGCCCGGCTGAACAATGGGGGGTGGCGGCTCCTGCGCCGAGGCAGGAGCGGCGCCCGCCGTCCGGCACGCGCCGGCAGCAAGGCTCAAGAAAACGAGTGCGATCAATTGGCGCATTTTGACGATATAGAGACGGGTAACTCTGACCCCCGCGCGCATCCCTGTCAAGCATTCGCCGGTCGTCGGCGGAAGCGGAGCCAGAACAAAAGTTTCGCAAAATCGGGGCGTCCGGCGCTAGTATCCGCAGAAACACCGGCGAGGCCACGCCGTCGCGCAACGCCCGCGCGGCCAGGGCCACGGCAGGGGGCAGCGCATGTCACAGCATCAGGGACTGGATCGCCGATCGTTCCTCAGGAATGCAGGATTGACCGCGCTCGCGGGCGCGGTGAGCACACGCCCGTCGGCGCTGGCTGCCGCGGATGGCGTCGCGTGGTCGACACCGCCCGACGGTAAGTACGACTTCGATACGCCGTATAGCCGTATTGGCACCAATTGCACCAAGTGGGACCGGCAGATCGCGCTCTACGGCAAAGACAGTGTCGACGTGGGCATGGGCATCGCCGACATGGATTTTCGCGCGGCGCCCGTCATCACGCAGGCGCTCAACGAGCGCATGAAGCACGAGAACTGGGGCTATCTGGACACGATGGCGCCGTTCATCGACAGCGTCGTGAAATGGAACAAGCGCCGTTATGGCCTCGAGGTCGATCCCAAGAACGTGGTGATGGCCGCCGGCGTCCACCCGGCGCTGGTTGCCGCGCTCAAAACATTCTCGCCGCCGGGAACGAAAGTGCTGTTGCTGACGCCGACCTACAACGGGTTCTACGGCGACCTGCGTGAGGCGCGCGTTCTGCCTGAAGAAAGTCTGATGCAGGTGGTGAACGGCCGCTATCAGATCGACTTCGACGATTTCGAGCGGCGCATCAGTCACGACACCCACACGCTGATCCTGTGCAATCCGCAGAACCCGACGGGCAACTGCTGGTCGCGCGAGGATCTGACGACGCTCGGCGAAATCTGTCTCAAGCGTCGCGTGATCGTCCTGGCCGACGAGATCCACTGCGACTTCGTGCGCCCGGGTCAGAAGTACACGCCCTTTGCCAGCCTGGCGGACAAAGAAGTCGTCCAGAACAGCCTCACGTTCAAGGCCGCGAGCAAGTCGTTCAGTCTGGCCGCGATGAAGACCGCGTGGTTCTTCTCCGACAACGAGGACTACCTCGCAAGAGTCAAAGCCAATCATCGCGCCGACATCAGCACGCTCGGATTGATCGCTAACCAGGCCGCCCTGGAAGGCGGTGAGGATTGGTTGAACCAGGTGAACACCTACCTCGACGGCAACCACGACTTCGTGGAGAAGTTCATCGCCGCGAACATGCCGAGCGTCAAGTACACGAAGGCACAGGGGACCTATCTCGCGTGGCTCGACTTCACCGCGCTCGGTGACAGCATCGGCGCGAAGCAGCTGGCCGATGAAGCGAACAAGAGGAATCCGTCGGCGGCGCCGGTCACGCCCGAAACGATGATCGAACGGTGGCTGGTGAAGAACGCGCGTGTGCACTTGAACCAGGGCGCGTCCTATGGAAAGGGCGGCGAGGGGCATATGCGGATGAATATCGCGACGTCGCGCAAGCTCGTGGAGCTTGCGCTGTCAAATATCGCCGAGGCTTTGAGAAAAACGTGAATCTGCAGATTTGTTGATGTGGAGATGATCTCCAAATCTTCTCCAAATCTCGAGATCTTCAAATCTCCAGATTCGGATTAACGATACCCAGCCGCCTGCAGTTCGAACAGCTGCGCGTAACGTCCGTTCGCACGAAGCAACTGTTCGTGCGTGCCCAGTTCCGTCACTCGACCGTCCGCTACCACTGCAATCCGGTCGGCGATGCGCACCGTTGAAAAGCGATGCGAGATCACGATGCCGATGCGTCCTTTCAGGTTCTCCTTGAGTTCCGCAAAGATTCCGGCTTCGGCTTCAGGATCGAGCGACGAAGTCGGCTCGTCGAGGATCCAGATGTCGGCAGCGCGATACATCAGGCGCGCCAGTGCGAGGCGCTGCCACTCGCCGCCCGAGAGATCGTGGCCACCCTCGAAGAGGCGCCCGACGCGCGAATCGAGCCCTTTCTTCATCTTGCGAACCAGCCACTCACTGTGGGCGTCGCGCAGCGCCTGCGCGACGCGCTCGTCGCGCACCTCGGCGTCGGGCCGCCCCATCACCACGTTTTCGCGAATCGACAGTTCATACGTGGCGTAATCCTGGAACAGCACGCCGATGCGATGACGCAGATCTT
>JBKPAJ010000145.1:0-8570 GCA_046726375.1 Acidobacteriota bacterium | reverse complement strand
CAGCCCGGAACTTCTCACCTTCGAGGTAAACGAGGCAGAGATACTTCATAACGCGAGCTCCTTGAGCCGTCGCTCGAGAAATCGTCGCTCCGGTTCCTGGCGCGTGAGCGCGAGCGCGCGTTCGTAGGAGGCGCGAGCTTCCGTGGTCTGGCCGAGGCGGCGACAGAAATCCGCGCGCGCGGCGTGCGCCAGCCGGTAGTCTTTCAGTTCGCCGCGCGCCAGAATGGCGTCGACGATCGCGAGGCCTGCGGCCGGCCCATCCCGCATGGCGACGGCGACGGCGCGATTGAGCTCCACCACAGGCGACCGATCGGTGCTGAGAAGAGCGTCGTAAAGCCCGACGATCTCGGCCCAATCGGTGGCCGCTGCGCTCGGCGCCTCGGCGTGCACCGCGGCGATCGCCGCCTGAATCGAGTATGGTCCGATGCGCCGCGACGACAGCGCGCGCTCGACCAGCGAAATGCCCTCGGCAATCTGCCTGCGATCCCACCGTGAGCGGTCCTGATCCTCCAGCAGGATCAGCTCGCCGGATGGTGATGTGCGCGCGGTGCGACGCGATTCGTGCAACAGCATCAATGCCAGCAACCCCTGCGCTTCCGGCTCGGGAAGCAGCTCCACGAGCAGTCGCCCCAGTCGAATCGCTTCGCCCGACAACTCGTGTCGCGTCAACGAGGCGCCGGACGACGCCGTGTACCCCTCGTTGAAGACGAGATAAATGACGCGGAGGACCGCATCGAGTCGGCGCGGAAGCTCGTTCGCCTGGGGCACTTGATACGGAATGCGCGCGTCGCGGATCTTGGCTTTGGCGCGCACAATCCGCTGCGCCAGCGTCGGCGCCGGCGTGAGAAACGCCTGCGCAATCTGTTCGGTGGTCAAGCCGCAGACCTCGCGCAGCGTGAGCGCCACTTGCGCGTCTGGGGCGAGCGCCGGATGGCAGCACGTGAAGATCAAGCGCAGCCGATCGTCTTCAAGGCTCTCGTGGTCGGGCCAGGCCGCCGTGTCGACCACCGCGACCTCGGTCGCCTTGCTCTCATTGAGCGCATCGAAGCGCGCGCGCCGTCGGATGCCGTCGATCGCTTTGAATCGGCCGGCCGACACCAGCCACGCGCGCGGGTTCCCCGGCACGCCCGCGCGCGGCCATTGCTCGAGTGCCGCCCTGAACGCATCGTGCAGCGCCTCTTCGGCGACATCGAAGTCGCCGAGCAAACGGATGAGCGTGGCCAGAACGCGGCGCGATTCGCCAAGGTAGATTTCGTTTACGGCCTCGCGCACGTGATCGGTCGCCGCCACGGCAACCGATCACACCATCTTCATGGCGGCGATGCAAGATGCGCGGCCGATTGCCTACCATCGTCACTCCTTCTCGCCGGTGCGACCGCGGGCGAACGACTCTTCCATCTTTGCGACCTCCGCCGGAACATCGGGAAAGTCGCTGAGTTCGTAGAACTGACGGACTTCGATCTCCGGCGCGCGGCCCGCGTTCGGGAGATGATCGAACGGCACGCGCTTCGCCCATTCCAGCGCTTCTTCTTTCGACTTCACCTGAATGATCCAGTAGCCGGCGATCAGTTCCTTGGTCTCCACAAACGGTCCGTCGGTCATGAGCACCTGCCCGTTCTGAAACGTTACGCGCGCACCCTTCGAGCTCGGTTGCAGACCGGCTCCGTCGACGAGCACTCCCGCTTTGATCAGTTCCTGGTTGTACTTGCCCATCACGCTCAGGTCTTTTTCCGAGGGCAGTACCCCGGCTTCTGTGTTCTTGTCCGCTTTCACCAGCATCATGAATCGCATGATCGAATGTCCTTTCTGCTCGATAGTCGATCGAGGCGCCGCCCGATCGACAGGTCAGCCGTAGTTTTCCTCCAGAATTCGGCTCCCGCCGAGGTCTGAAAAATTGTCCTTGACAATTTCAGCCCTGTCATGGAGAGTCTTACTGTGCTAGTTCAGTAATACAGTTGTCGCGCCTCATGCTGTTCCGCCCCAATCCCTCGTCCGGCGTTCCGATTTACCTGCAGCTGATGGAGCAGGTGAAGCACGCCGTTGAAACCGGGGCGCTTCGTCCGGGCGAGCAGCTGCCGGGCATCCGACCGCTGGCGGAGGAGCTCGTGATCAACCCGAACACCGTGGCCAAGGCCTATCGCGAACTGGAGCACGAGGGCGTCATCGAGCTGCGTCACGGCGCCGGCGCGTTCGTGTCGCCGAACGCGCGCGCCAAAAAAGTGACCGACACGATCCGCCAGGCCCAGAGCATGGTCGCCGCCACGATTGAGCGATTGCGCACGCGCGGCATGACGGATGAAGAGATTCGGCGGTTGTTCGAGGCCGAACTCGCCGGATTGACGCGAACAGGAGGTCGTCGTGAGTGACCCGTTCATCATCGTCGCGGCCGATCTGCGCAAGCGTTACGGTCAGGTCGACGCGCTGCGCGGATTGACGCTGCAGGTACCGGCCGGTTCCATCTGCGGGTTTCTCGGCAGAAACGGCGCCGGCAAAACCACCACGATCAAAGTGCTTCTCGGCATGACGCGGCCGACAAGCGGGCGGGCGCGCGTGTTCGAACGGGACGTCGACAGTCCCGACGGCAGCGTCGAGATCCGTCGCCGGACCGGTTTTGTCAGCGACGACAAAGACCTTTACGGCTACATGACGGTGGCAGAGATGATTCGTTTCACGGCCGCGTTCTTCCCCGGCTGGCGCGCCGACCTCGAGAAGCGGTATCTCGAAACCTTCGAGCTTCCGTTGGACCGCAAGGTGAAGGCGCTGTCGCGCGGCATGCGGAGCAAGCTCGCGTTGGTGCTCACGCTTTGCCGTGGCGCCGAGCTTCTCATTCTGGACGAGCCAACGGAAGGGCTCGACCCCGCGGTGACTGAGCAAGTGCTTCAGATTCTTGTCGCGCACGTGGCGAGCGAGCGGATGACTGTCTTCTTCTCGTCGCACCAGATCGCGGAAGTCGATCAGATCGCCGATCACGTCGTCATCATCGATCGCGGGCGCACGGTCGTGTCCGGTGCGCTCGACGACCTGCGCGAAAATTTTCGGCGCATTCAGCTCGTGTTCGAGGGCGACGCGCCGCAGCCAACCTTCCGCACCCCTGGCGTGCAGCGCGTGTGGCGAAAAGGCCGTGTGTTGACCGTGCTCTCGAGCGCCGGAGCCGACGCTCTTCTGGAGGAAGCGCGCGCGCTCGCTCCGTCATCGATTGACGTTGCCCCCGTCACGCTGAAGGAAATCTTTCTCGAGTCTGCTGCCGCGGAGGACTGACATGCTCTGGTACAAAGCGTGGCTCGAAACGCGCTGGCGATTTCTGATCGGCCTCGTGCTGCTTGCGCTCTCTGCTTGCGCCGTGGTGGTCGGCTATCCGGAGGTCGTGAAGCTGCTCTCGAGCGTGCCCACGATCGAGGTGAACGGCGAAATTGGCCGTCGCATCAAGGACGTCGTGGAACTCTCGCGCAGCTATCGCGGCTACGTCTGGTCGCAATGGTTTCACCAGAATCTGCTGCAAACGTGGACCATCTTCGCAGTGCTGCTGGGCACCGGAGGACTGCTGTCACAGGCATCGAGCGGCGGCGGCGCGCTGTTCACGCTTTCGCTGCCCGTCACGCGTAATCAACTGCTCGCGGTCCGTGCCGCGACCGGTTTGGCGGAATTGGCGATTCTCGCGTTCGTGCCGTCGCTCGTCCTGCCGGCCTTATCGCCGGCAATCGGCGAGAGCTACAGCGTCGCCGACGTGCTCGTGCACGGCGCGTGCCTGTTCGTTGCCGGCACGGTCTTTTTCAGCCTCGCGTTTCTTCTCTCCACCGTCTTCAACGACGTATGGCGTCCGTTGCTGCTCGCGTTGGGCGTGGCCATCGCGATTGGCCTCGCCGAACAAGTGTCTCGGGATCTTTCGCGCTACGGCGTGTTTCGCGTGATGAGCGCAGAGGTCTATGTCCGTGAGGGTGGGGTGCCGTGGCTGGGCCTTCTGCTCAGCGCGGCGGTCTCGTTGTCGATGTTGTATGCGGCCACCAAAAACATCGCGCGTCAGGATTTCTGACGCGCAAGGAGAACGGCAATGCGCCTCTACATTCGTATCCTCGTCACCGTCGCCCTCCTCTTTCTGCCCGCGCCTTCGCCGGCTGCCCAATCGGTGGCCGATCCGGCCGGCCACTGGGAAGGAACCATCCACGCGCCCGATACCGAGGTCGTGATCGGAATCGACCTGTTCAAGAACAGCAAAGCGCAGTTAGCCGCGACCTTCTCGCAACCGTCCGATGGCATCACTGCGCTGCCGTTCGCGACGGTCGACGTCAACGGCCAGGAGGTGCGACTCGTCCTGCGCAGCGGCACCGGAGGTGGCACGTTCAAGGGAGTGTTGTCAACCGACGGCAAGTCGATGTCCGGTGACTTCATAACCGCCGAGGGCGGATACGCCGTGCCGTTCGATCTGACGCGCACGGGAGAGGCCAGGATCACACCGGCTCCCAAAAACCCGCGCGTCACGAAAGAACTGGAAGGCACGTGGAACGGGACGCTCGATTTGTCCGGCAAGCCCATGCGGCTGAGTGTGACGATGACAAATCAACCGGACGGAACTGCGAGCGGCACCATCATCAGCCTGGACGGAAGCAACGTGGAGGTCCCGATCGCGATTACTCAGAACGCCACAAACGTGACGCTCGGCGTACCGTCGGTTAACGCGTCAATCTCCGTCGCGCTCAATGCCGCAGGCACCGAACTCACCGGCAACTACACACAGGGTGGCGTATCCCTTCCGCTGACGCTGCGCCGGGCGGCAAAATAGCGAAAGTCGTCGCAACCGCTGTTGGGACGGGGAGGAGGGGGCAAAGGGGTCCGTCCCCTTTTTCGCCGACAGGTCCCCTTCTCCACGTCGGCTGGTTACCCGTCTGTGGTAGTGCACCTGACTGAGACCCAGCTCTTCACACAAAAAGCGGGCGCTTCGTCCGCTGCGGGAATGGATGTGCTCTAATCGGGTAACCCCAGCGGGAGAACGGTCTCGCCGCTATCACCTCGCCAAGTGCTTATTGTCGAGCCCGACGCCGCGTATCGAGAGGTACTCGAGCGTACGGTCAGGAAATACGCGGTCGCCGAGTCGGTCGGTGACTTTCAGACAGCGTACGCCCGCCTGTCCGAGGACGGCGTCGATCTCCTGGTCACCAACCTGCGCCTGCGCGTCAACGTGGAGGGACTGCAACTCGCCTATGTGGCCGCGACCAGCGGCTTTCGAACCCGCGTGGTCGTGTACGGGAACCGCTTCGACGACTGGATCATTCGCGAGCTGCAGCGCGCCGGCGCGTTCTACGAAACGCAGACGCGCCTGCAGTTCGCGCTGCCCTCCTACGTTCACGCCGAGTTGCCTGTCCTCGATCGCCGCAATCCGGCGATGCCGGACCGCCGCGGCAGTTATCGCGGCGGCCGGCGCGCGTCGGATGTGCCGCTCATCGGATAATCAGCGAATCCTCGTCGGGCACGTCTGCCAGCTGCAGCCTCAGGTTGCCGGCATTGGTGACATAGAGATACGCCGTCGACAGCGAGATTGCGCCGGCGCGCAGCAGCTTTTCGAGCTCGCCGTCGAAATGCTGCATCCCGTTCCAGCTCGCCGTCCTTCATCGCGTCGAGCAGCGTCCTGCCTTCCCTTTCACCCATTTCGATGTACTCACGCGTGCGGATCGTGGTGTCGTCGGCACGCGATTCGTGGATGAGATCGATGACGGCCGCGAGCGTGGATGACTTGCCGGACCCTGTATCGGCACTTCCTTGTCTGTCGTGAACCCTGTTGACCCGGCGGCTGCGCAGGCGGCACGCGCTTCCAACCGTCCTGCACGAAACGGCATCTAAACGGGCATCTCTGCACTGCCATGAGGACTTCATGAGCAATCTGATCCAGGACCTGCGTTTCGCCATCCGCTCATTCATTCGGGCGCCACGCTTCACCTCGCCGGCAGTGCTGGCCCTGGCGCTCGGCATTGGTGCGACGACCGCGATCTTCAGCGTCGTACGCGGCGTCATGCTCAAACCGCTTCCATATGTCGATCCCGATCGCATTGTCGTCGTCTGGGAAAACAATCTGCGGCGCAGTCGCCCGCGTAACGTCATAGCGTCCGCAAACTTTGTCGCGTGGCGCGAACGGAACCGCTCGTTCGAATCGCTCGGTATGTCGGGTCCGGCCCGACTGACGCTTACGCTCGGCGGGCTTCCAGAAGAAGTCGCGGGCCGCTTTGCGTCGGCCGATGTCTTCCCGGCGCTCGGCGTGCAGCCTGCGTTTGGCCGCGCCTATACGACGGCGGAGGATGAACTCGGCAACGACCAGGTCATTGTCTTCAGTCACGAATTCTGGCAAACGCGACTGGGCGGCCGCACCGACGTCCTCGGCACGCAAATCACCGCGAACGGGCGACCTCGCCTTGTCGTCGGCATCATGCCGCCGGGTTTCACCATGCTCGGCGAGAAAACGAATTTCCTCATCCCGTACGGATGGACGCTCGAGCGGCTGCGCTCGTCACCCGGCCGCGGCTCGTCGCACGGCATCGCGCGGTTGCGCGACGGCGTGACGTTGCAGCAAGCGACAAGTGACATGCAGAACATCATGGCGGCCCTGGAAAAGGAAGCGCCGCAGCGGAACACCGGATGGTCGATTACGCTCGTGCCGGTACACGAGCAGATGGTCGATCAGATTCGCCCGGCGCTGCGCGTGCTCGCCGGCGCGGTGGCCTTGGTGTTGCTGATCGCGTGCGTCAACGTGGCAAACCTGTTGCTCGCGCGCAGCACGGCGCGGCAGCAGGAGCTCGGACTTCGGGCTGCCCTTGGCGCCCGGCGGGGGCGACTCGTTCGGCAGATGCTCAGCGAGAGTCTCCTGCTCGGCATCGTTGGCGGCGTTGCAGGTCTCTTCCTCGCCTTCGCCTTTCACCGCGGACTTCTCGCGCTTGTCGCCGACAGGATTCCGATTCCGCGACTCGATCAAGTGGCGCTGGACCTGCCGGTACTCGGATTCGCCGTACTGCTGTCGCTGGCGACAGGGCTGGTCTTCGGATTCATTCCTGCCCTGATCGCCTCGCATACGATGAACGACGCGTTGCACGAGGGGGCGCGACACAGCGGCAGTCCGCGATCGCGCCGTGCGCTGGCCACGCTGGTGGTTGCGGAGGTCGCACTCTCCCTCGTTCTGCTGACTGGCGCAGGTCTTCTCATTCGCAGCTTCATCCGCCTGCAGAACATCAATCCTGGATTTCAGTCGACCGGCCTCTTTACCGCGCGCGTGCAGGTGCCGAACGCGCGCTATAGCGACGAACGACAGATCGCGAATTTCTTTGTCAACGCCGTCGAGCGCATCAAAACTGTACCGGGTGTTCAAAGCGCGGCTGGCGTGACGTTCCTGCCGTTGTCCGGACCAGGAATCGGAACGAGCTTTTATCCGCTCGACAAGCCAAAGCCGGGCGAAGGTGAGCAGCCTATCAGCGAGGTTCGGCCGATCACGCCCGGATTTTTCCGCACCATGGACATCCCCCAGCTCGCTGGACGCGATTTCACGGACGCCGACGGCACCGATTCGCCGAGGGTCGCGATTGTGAGTGACGAACTCACGAGGCGACACTTCGCGGGCGAGAACCCGATCGGCAAACGCATTCATGTGTCGATTGCGACTCCAGGCGGCGTCGATTACGAAATCGTCGGCGTCGTGGGCAATATCAAGATGTCAACACTCGACGGCGAAGCACGACCCGCGGTGTACATCCCGCATCCGCAGCTTCCGATTGGTCTGATGACGTTCGTCGTGCGAACGGCGATGGATCCACATTCACTCGCTTCCGGCGTCAGTATGACGATACGCGGCATCGATCCCGAGGTGCCGCTCGCCGATGTCAAGACGATGGAGGAGGTCGTGGACGCGACCATCGCACGGCCGCGCGTGATTGCAGGGCTGCTGACGGCATTTGCGTTGATGGCGTTGGTGCTCGCGGCGGTCGGCGTTTACGGTGTCATGGCGTATTCGGTTGCTCAGCGCACGCGCGAGATCGGCGTCCGGATGGCGTTGGGCGCGTCCGCGACGTCGGTGTTCCGGATGGTGTTGAGTCAGGCGCTTCGTCTCGTGTTCCTTGGAGTCGTGGCCGGCATCGTAGCGGCCGGCGGATTGATGCAATTGCTGAGAACGTTGCTCTACGACACCGAGCCGCTCGACCCCTGGACGTTTTCGGTGACGACGCTCGTTCTGATGACCGTGGCCGCAGTGGCGTCGTACGTGCCCGCGCGGCGGGGAACGCGAATCGATCCAATGAGCGCGTTGCGTGCGGAGTAATTGATTACACAGAACGGTTGAACCACAGATTACACAGATGACACAGATTTAGGCCCTCAATTCACTTGTGTTCGCAATCGTGGCATCGAGCCGATTCCAACGCTCGGGCCGAAACCGGCATTGTTTGAGCGTTTCGCGCCGTTGGCGCTCCGAATTCAAGTGAGTTTGGGGTTAACTTCGGATCTTGATTAGCACGCGTCGCCGGTCATTACGCCTTGCCGCACAACGCGTAATGCCGCTCTCCACGATCCAACTTGAATCTGTGTAATCTGTGTAATCTGTG
>JBKPAJ010000144.1:0-13602 GCA_046726375.1 Acidobacteriota bacterium | reverse complement strand
CTGTTAACCGGAGGGTTGCTGGTTCGAGTCCAGCCCGAGGAGCCAGCCCTATAAGCCCAATAAAATCAGCAACTTGCGGGCACGTCCGTTCGTGCGCTCGTCTAAGAGCCTGCGTCTCAACCTGTTACCGCTGCTTAGGCCGCACTGGACGATGTCCGCAACTGGCCGTCGACTCTGGCTCGCAATGGGGTTCGAATCCCTGCCTCCAAGCCAAATCCACCTCGCAACTCCAAGCTCTTTCACGGCAATGAGTTGCCAGTTCCATTTCGAGCGCGCTCTTCAGACTCGTGAAGGTGTCCCATGAGTCGCATCATCTAACGCCAGCCCTATCAAGACATTGGCGCCGATGGGCGAGTTCGAATCCCAGACAGATCTTGTTCACGACGGAGGTCCACGGAGTGGTGTGACAGCAGAACGCACCGCGGGTGGCCGAATGCCTCCAAGCGCCGAGCTCCGTGACCTGCTCGAGAGTGCGAGGTAATCGGTCTGCGGGTCGTCCTCATGGGACAAACGTTTTCGGCCGCCCAACGGTGTGTCGCAGTCACCCGCTTGCCGCGGATGACTCCCCGTTGGCCGGCGATCCACGCGAGGACTTGCGCGTGGTGGACAATCGGCTCGCGGCTCTCAAAGCCGGGCAGCCCGCTTCAGGCGCGCTGCCCGGCTGACAGTCACGCATCAGTACGGATTGATCGGGTCTCCCCACATGGAGCGTCACAGTGATTCGCAGCAACGGTACGCAGACGAAGCCGCTCATCAAAGTCCTGGTGGTGGCCCTTGCGCTCAGCGCGCTCGGCGTGGCTCACGGACAGCCGAACCCGCAGAAAGACGTCGAACGCGTCGTCCGGGATTCTCTCGTCGCGTTCGGTAATCGTGATTACGCGCTGTTCGCTCCCTATTTTTCAGAGGACGCGACCGTGTTCTTTTCCCCCGTCCAAGGCCGCTCCGTTGGGCCGAGTGCAGGGCCGTCCGCAAATCGAGCGAACGTTCAAGACGATCTTCGACGCCTACGCTCCTCGATCGGATCGCCCACCGGCGCCCCTTGCCCCGCAGGACCTGCTGATTCAGGAGGTGGATGGACACGCCGTCGTCACATTCTATTGGGCAGCGAAACCGCGCGCCAGCGGCGTACGTTGGTCCTGAGGCGTGTAGGCGCCGAATGGGAAATCGTGCGCCTCCATGGACCGGCGTCGGGCAATCAGCCCTAACTTCATCGACGGCAGGTCAACCCTCCGCTACGGGCGGCCGGGAGCGCGCGGTCACAATCGCCAGCTTCGACTGCCATCCGCGCATGCGTGAGTAATGTCGGGGTGCTATTCGGCGCGGAGCGCCTCGGTGGGCTGGATGCGAAGGCCGCGGCGGGCTGGGCCAATGGTTGCGAACAAGCCGACCAGCACCATCAGCAGTGCCGTGATCGGCAGCAGTCCCAGGCCGAGCGAGCCGAGCATCTCGCCGTCGCTGGCCCGATCGATCAGCAGCGCCAAGACGATACCCACCGCCACGCCGGACGCGAGCTGCAGGGCCGCCTTCGTGAAAATACTGCCCAAGAGCTGCCGCGCGTCAGCGCCCAGCGCGGCGCGGATGCCGATTTCCTTGCGGTGTTGCGATACGGTGAACGACATCATCGCGTAGATGCCAGCCGCCGACAACAGCAGGACGGTGACGACCACCAGCGAGGAGCCGAGCAGCATTAGGCGGAGCGCTACTACCTGCTGCCGCTTCATCTCGCTGAATGTCACGATCCGCAACCGCAGCGTGGGATCGAGCGCGGAGGTCATGTCTCGAAGGCGTGATGAGAACTGCAACGGATCGTTGCCGCGCATCCGAATCAGCACCGTCGCGCGCGGCGAGCTCCGCAGCGAGTGATAAATGACCGGATCGATCAAGTCCGACTTGATGGTGTTGGTGACCAGGTCGGTCACCACACCGACGATCTCATATTGCGTGGTGGCGCCCTTCGCCGGTTCGCGACGACCTGCCTCGACGTAGTGCAACCGGCGCCCGACGGCATTGGCGCCGCCTAAGCAGTTGATTCACGAACGCGCGATTGACGACGATGGCCTGCGTCGAGCCCGTGCCATCGCTGTCGCGTAACGCCCGGCCGGCAATGACGCGCGCTCCGAACGCGTCGAAGAAATCCGTCGCGACGCGGTTGAAGCACACATCGATAGCACTCGACCGAAAGTTGACCGCTCCGTCAATAGCGATGCGTGCCCTCGACTGGGCGCCAGGAATGGTGGCGGCCACCGTCACGTCATCCACGGCCGGTTCGGCTTCGAGACCGGTCACGAGATCGGTTTTCAACTTCTCAAACCGCGACACCGATTCGCGCGCATAGACGGACGCTGGCATGCCGGCCGGCGCATCGGGATCCGCGCTGACGGTGGCCGCGAGAAAGGACTCTTCGCTGTAGTTGGCCTTGGTCAGGCCGCGTTGGATTCCATCCCAACTGATCTTGATGGTGATCGGGAGTCCAATCATCGCGATCGCCACTTGCGCAACGATCATGACCGTCCAGACGCGTCCCAGCCGCAACCCGTCGGTGCCGCTCGCTGCAGCGCAGGAAGGACGCCGGCGACCACGGCCGCGAACACCGTCAGCATGGCGACGTACAGGTAGGCCGCCAATGGCATATCGAAGTTGAGGAAGTAGGGCACCGCCTCATTTCCCTCGGCGGCATAGATGGCGAAACCCTGTGCGATGCCGAATCTGGCGAGCCCGATGCCGGCGGCCGAGGCTGCCGCGCTGAGGACGAGTGCTTCGATGAACAGCTGACCGACAATGCGGCGGCGGCTGGCGCCCAGAGCCGTTCGAACGGCGATCTCCCGTTGTCGCGTGGCGGTCCGGGCATAGACGAGGACGCCGACATTGACGGCGACGATCAGCGCCAGCATGCTGATCATCGACTGCATCGCCGTGAAGTCGCGGGTGGTGATCCCGTGGATGTCGAGGATCTGGTGCGCGTACGGGATGACGCGCGGTCGTAGCCGGGCATGCGTGAGCGGAAACGCGCTCGCCGCCTGCGCGCCAAGTGCCGAGAGCTCAGCCTGCGCTTGCTCCATTCGCACGCCGTCGCGCAAGCGTCCGAAGATGAAGATGTCGGGTCCCTCTCGTGGCCCAAACGTAGCAGCATCGGTCGTGAGTGGTATCCAGTAACTGTGGTTGACGGGAAATCCGTACCCCTCGGGCATGACGCCGACGATGGTGTGGACCACGTTGCCGAGCCGCAGTTCCCGCCCCAGCACCGACGCGTCACCGCCGAATCGCGAGTGCCACACGTCGTAACCGATGACCGCGATCGGCGAGGCACCGGCGCTCTCGTCGGCTGCGACAATCGCGCGTCCGATGACCGGCTTCACACGGGTGATGTTGAAACCGTCCGCCGTGATCTGTGCGACCTCAACGGCCGCAACCGGGCCGCCGGCAACGGTCACGTTGCGCGCGATGGTTCGAAACGCGCCGATCTCCCCGACCGTCTTCATCTCGCGCCGCCACGTCACGAGATCGTGCATCGACCGCCGCATCTCGTTGTTCGCGTCGATGTCCCAATTCTCGAGTGCCACGATGCGCTCACCGCCTTCGACCGGCAGCGTCGCGTAGAGGAAGGAATACAGGAACGCGAAGAAGCCGGCGCCGATGGCAATGCCGACGGCCATGCCCGCCCCGCCGATGATTGAGAGGCCGGGGTACTTCACCAGCATCCGCGCGCCAAGTTTGAAGTCCAACCGCGAGTTGTCCAGCCAGCGAAATCCGCGCGCGTCGCGCTGGTGCTTCTTGACCTGTTCGACGCCGCCGAAGGCGCGTCGCGCGGCCAGCCGCGCGTCGTCTCTCGGCATGCCTTTCGAGACAAACTCGTCTTCGAGCAGCTGAAGATGTGAATGGATCTCTCGCGACAGCTCCGCCTCGGCCGCGCCGGTGCGGAAAAATGACAGCAATCGCAGGACAAAACGTCGGATGGTCGTCATCGGTTGAGCGCGCGCACGCCCCGGCCCAGGAGCAGAGCCTCTCACATGGTCCACTAGGACGTCCAGTGAAGGGCGATGGTTCCATGCGGCTCCCGCGGCATGGCCGGGCGTGTTGAAGGAGATGAAGCCCGCATGATGCGCCGACTCTATGCAGCCGTGACCAGCCAGTTGCGGAAATCGTCCCGAACACCCAGCCACTGGAATCGAGTGCCCAACTTCTGCGTAACTCACACCGACGCTATGCGTTGCGAGTTCTAGATCAACGACGCGCATCTCGCATTCGAGCGTCTCGCAATGGCGCTCGAACGTCCTAACACGTCGGCCGACAAAGACTGTCGTCCGAGGACTTCTACAGAGCGCGCTCTCTACCTGGTGACGGCGCCGAGTGTTTTGCCCGTCGCCGTAATCATCGACCGAAGCCACACATGCGCCGCGTCCGTATGGAGGCGCGGATGCCAAATCATCAGATATCGGAATCCCTGCATCTCTGCTGGCGGTCTTACGAACTTGATGGCGGGATCGTGCCGCTCCAGTTCTGCCAGGCGCCTCGGCACCGTCGCGATCAGGTTCGTTCCCGGCACGCATCGGATCGCCGCGGTGAAGTAAGGCACTTCAACGGCGCACCTGCGCTTCTTCCCGAGGGCTGCCAGTCGCTGCTCTGGAATCGTCTGGCGCCCAGCCAACACACCGACCCCCACGTGGACGCCGTCCAGATATTCCCGGAGCGTGAGCTTCCGCGCGTACCGACTCGTCTTCGCAACCACGCAGACGAAGTCATCTTCGTAGATGACCTCGCGGTGAAACCGATCCGGCGTGTGACCATCGTCCGCATTGAGCGCCAGATCGAGCCGCCCCCGTTCCATCGCTTCGAAGGTGCCGTCATGCAGGGCAACGAACTGGCACGACACGCGCTCGGCGTACGGAAGCACCAGGCTGCAGAACGGCGGACAGACGACCTGACTGGCGTTGTCGCTCACCGCAATCCGGAAGGCTGCATCCTCGGCCGCAGGATCGAACGTGGCGCCACTCAACAGGCGATCGAGTCGCGGCAGCATCACCGTTAGCTCCTGCAGCAGACGCTCGCCGCGCGCCGTGGGCTCGTACCCCGTGGGCGTTCGAATCAGCAGGTCGTCGCGAAACATGTCCCGAAGCCGCTGCAAGGCACGGCTCAGCGCGGGTTGGCTCAGGAACAATCGCGACGCCGCGCGCGACACACTGCGCTCTTCCGCCAGAGCGGTAAAGACGACGAGCAGATTAAGGTCGGCCTGGCGTAATTGCGCGATGCGCATATTCGATATCGACAGTATGCATTGGACGTATACCTGTCGCCACGGCATTCTTGGAACTGTCAGCGGCCGGAACGGAACGCCAGCGCTGCCGCAGAAGGAGACATCGTTATGCCAGGAATCGCAATCATTACCGGGGCGTCAGGAGGGATCGGTCGTGCCGTCGCCCGTCGGTTGGCGCGCGACGGATTCGCCGTGGTCGTCAACTACGCGGGCCATGCGCGCAAAGCGGAAGAGACCGTTGCGGAGATCGTCGCGTCCGGCGGGCGCGCTCGCGCAGTCCAGGCGGACGTCGCCAGTGCGCCGGACGTGGAACGCCTCTTCAAGGCCACAATCGACACGTTCGGCGCGGTGGACGTTGTGGTGAACTGCGCCGGCATCATGCCGCTTCGGCCGATCGCCGGCGGCGACACCGACGTCTTCGACAAGGTGATCGCCACGAACCTGCGCGGGACCTTCGTGATCCTGGCACAGGCGGCGCAGCACGTGGCCTCCGGCGGACGCATCATCGCGTTCTCCACGAGTGTCATCGCGAAAGCGTTTCCCACCTACGGCCCGTATATCGCCTCGAAAGCCGGCGTCGAAGGACTTGTGCAGGTGCTTGCCAACGAGCTCCGCGGCCGTAACGTCACGGTGAACGCCGTCGCGCCGGGACCGGTTGCAACGGAGCTGTTTCTGTCCGGGAAGACTGATGCGCAGATCGATCAGCTGCGCAAGCTGCCTCCACTCGAGCGCCTCGGTCAGCCGGACGACATCGCGAGCGTGGTCTCGTTTCTGGCGGGTCCGGACGGAGCATGGATCAACGCGCAGGTCCTACGAGCCAATGGGGGCTTCGCCTAAGGAGATTTGTCATGAACAAGATCATTGTCATCACGGGAGCATCGAGCGGGTTCGGCGCGCTCACGGCTCGCGTACTCGCCCGTGCGGGACACACCGTCTATGCCAGCATGCGCGGAACCACGGGGCGCAATGCCCCACAGGTCTCGGAGGCCGCGCGCTATGCGGCTGAGCATGGCGTCGATCTCAGGACGGTGGAGCTCGATGTCGCGTCAACGGACTCGGTCGAACAAGGGATCGCGACGATCATGGCGGAGACAGACCGTATCGACGTGGTGATCCACAACGCCGGTCACATGTCGTTTGGTCCGGCGGAGGCCTTTACGCCGGAGCAGCTCGCCGAACTGTATGACATCAACGTCCTGAGCACGCAGCGCGTGAACCGCGCGGCGCTCCCGCCCATGCGCAAACGGGGTCAGGGACTCGTGGTCTGGGTATCGTCGAGCAGCACACGCGGCGGAACGCCGCCGTACTTGTCCCCATACTTCGCTGCGAAGGCCGCGATGGACTCGCTCGCGGTCAGCTACGCCAGTGAGCTGACGCGGTGGGGAATCGAGACGTCAATCATCGTCCCCGGGGCCTTCACCAAGGGCACGAACCACTTCGTGCATGCGGGTGCGCCAGCTGACGTGGTACGGGCCACCGAATACAACGACGGCCCCTACGCAGGGGTGCCAGAGCAAGCCTTGAAAGGGTTGGCCTCGCTGGAGCCCGTGGATGCGGACGTCAGCGCAGTCGCGGATGCGATCGTCAGGGTCGTCGACACGCCGTTCGGCAAGCGCCCGTTCCGCACCCATATCGATCCCTCACAGGACGGCGCGGAGATCGTAAACGGCGTCGCCGACCGCGTCCGGGCAGAAATGTTTCGACGCATCGGCCTCGAGGACCTCCTTTCGCCGCGCATCGTGAGTCAGTCCATCTCGACGACGAATGCGAGCCAGTGATCCGCTCGGCCGTCCTTACGCGTTGTGCTTCGATAGGACGTGACGTCACAAGGCCAGCATGGCAGAAGGCCAGTCAAACTTTCACCGCTCTCGTGCGCGCGGGTCGTACGGGTGCAGGCGCTCGCCGGTGGCGTCCCCGCTCTCCCAGCGGGTGGAGGCGCGGCGGGATCTATATCGCGGCGTCTCTGGTCTGGCTCTGAGTGGTCGAGGGACAGTGGCCGACGGGATCGGATGTGTTCGGTGCCACGCTGGCGATTGCCGGCGCCGCTGTCATTATTGGCGCCGCGAAGCGTCTTCCCTGAAGCGCGGAGGCGCGAGATCCCACGCGAACAATAGAGCATCGGTAGGGACGCGCCGTCGCTGAATCATCGAAATCAGGCCGAGAATCGCTGATCTCACGCTGCCTCACGGATGAGCCAGTTGCGGAAATCGTCCAGTGCGGCGAGCCACGCCCGTAAGCTCCTCTAAAACAACAACTTAGTCGACGCAGGGCGCGTGTGGCCTTTTAAGTTGTTGAAGCGCACTGACTTGCGCACGTCGGGCCGCACTGGACGATTCCAGAATCACGCGAGGTGGGCGGCGTTGTTCCGCTGAGCACTTCAAACCGGTCGCTACGCTCTTGTTCTCGGCGGCTTCTTTGCAGCAACTTGGCGGTGCTGGACCATGTACGCAACTGGCTTATCACCTCAAATGAGTTGACGAAGTCTATGCGCCCGAGCGGCAAGAACTGCTGCTCGTTCGTCTCATGGGAAGGTCGCGTGTACTGGCTGCACCTCGGTTGTGGATCGGTTACGGCCGACAGAGAAGCGGAAACCTTTCGCGGCACCGCCCACGGCGCACGCGGAGTTAGTGCAGCAAGGGTTCGGTCACCGCGACGATCACGGTGCAGCTGCCTCGCGCTCGAGGATGTCACTCGCATGCTTGAAGACGCGCTTGACGACGCCTTGGGTGCCGTAGTCGTATCTGTGCGGCCTGCGGTTGAGCCACTCCACGCTGCCGTCAGGCCGCGCGATGTAGGCGTCCCCACTGGTCACCACGGACACGGTCCCCTTCCGCCGCCTGGGCATTCCAACCTCATACGCCGATTCCTCATCCAACGCGGGTATGGATTCGCTGGTCCGTGACGTTCGCCATGCTTTTGCCACGCTGCTGCGAGACCGCGGCTTCGCGGCGGTCACCATTCTCACCCTCGCAATGGGCATCGGCGCCAACACCGCGGTGTTCAGCCTCGTCAAAGCAACGCTCCTCGGCCCGATGCCGTACGGCGATCCCGATCGCCTGGCGATGATCTGGGGCCCTGAACGCGCGGACAGCACGCACCTGTCGCTGCAGGAAGTGGTCAACTACGCGCGCGAGTCGCAGAGCTTCGCCGACGTGGCCGGGTACCAGGAATACGATGCGAGCTTCACCGGCGGACGGGAAGCCGAATTGGTGCGAGCCGGATCCGCAACGCCGAATCTTTTCGATGTCACACGCACGAGCGCGATGCTCGGGCGCGCCTTTACGCCGGCAGACACCGCCGGTGGATCGAGCGACGTCATCGTGATCAGCCACCGCCTGTGGCAGCGGCGCTTTGGCGGCGACCCATCGATCGTCGGCCGCTCCGTGCAGGTCAACGGACGCGCGCGCACGATCATCGGCGTCATGCCGGCGTCGTTCAAGCTGCCGAACGACTATTCATCGCTGCGGCCCACGGAAGCGTGGGTTCCCGAATTGGCCAATCCGGCAAATCTCGGCGCGTGGGGCAGCCGTTCCTACGCGGGGCTGGCGCGACTGAAAGACGATGTGACTCCGCAGCGCGCGTCGAGCGAACTGCCGTTGATCGCGCAACGGTGGGTGAAAGCGGGCTACGTGCTCTCGATGCCCGACGGCAGCCTTGGCGCGCTGGCGCGTCGCGTGATTCCCGTCCACGAATTCGTCACCGGCGGGATGCGGAACATGTTGCTGATCCTCTTCGGCGCCGTCGGCTTCGTGTTGTTGATCGCGTGCGCGAACGTTGCCAACCTGCAACTTGCGCGCGCCGACGTTGGCCGCCGCGAAGTGGCAATGCGCGCCGCGCTGGGCGCAGAACGCGGTCACATCATGCGGCAGTTATTGACGGAAAGCGTGATGCTGGCCGTTGCCGGCGGCGCGGCCGGCATTGCCGCGGCGTGGGCCGCCCTTCAAATCGTGGTCGCGCTGCGCCCGGTCAATCTTCCCCGCATCGACGAAACATCGCTCGATGGCGGCGTGTTGGCGTTCACCGCGGTGCTGGCCGTCATCACGGGTGTGCTCTTCGGGTTGTTGCCGGCGCTGCAGTTGTCGAGGCCCGACATCACGGCCGTACTGAACAACGGCGGACGCAGCGGAACGGCGGGCCGCTCCCGCCAACTCGCCCGCCGCTCGCTCGTCGTCTTGCAACTCGCGTCTTCCGTAGTACTCGCGCTCGCAGCTGGATTGTTGATTCGCAGTCTGATCGAATTGAACCGGATCGATCTCGGCTTCAATCCGCACAACGTACTCACCGCCCAACTGCAGGTGCCGACCATCGACTACCCACAACCGGCGGATGTGGTGCGGTTTCATCGCGACGTCACGGAACGTATCGCGCACCTTCCAGGCGTTCGCGCGGCGGGATCGGCGCGCGTGTTGCCGCTCGCCCGCACGATTGGCGACTGGTCGATCAAGGTCGAAGGCCGGCCGCACATCCCGGAAGAAAATCCCAACGGCGATTACCAGGCGGTCACGCCAGGCTACTTCGAAGCGATGGAACTGAAGCTCATTCGCGGCCGATTTCTCACGAGCGCGGATCGCGAAGGCACCATGCCGGTCGTGGTGATCAATGAAACCATGGCAAACCGCTATTGGCCCGGCGAAGACGCCGTTGGTCGCAAGTTCCACATGGGCACCGACGACAAACCCTGGCTCACAATCGTCGGCATCGTCGGCGACGTGCACCACAACACGGTCGTCGAGGAGGGCCGCGCCGAGTTTTACGTGGCCCACGCGCAACTCCCCGAGCACATCGGCGGCGCGCCCCGCGGCATGACGCTGGTTGTGAAGACCGAAGGCAACCCGCTCGCGGCTGCCAGCGCGGTGCGCGAGGCCGTGCGCGCGATCGATCGCAACCTGCCGGTATCGGACATCAGGACCATGGAGGACGTTGCCGCATCAGCGCTCGCACAGCCACGATTCGTGACGCTGCTGCTGGCCATCTTCGCGGCGACGGCGCTGACGCTCGCGGCGATTGGGATCTACGGCACCATTTCGCTGCTCGTGACAGAACGCACTCAGGAAATGGGCATCCGGCTGGCACTTGGCGCCGATCCACCCACCGTCGTCAAGCTCGTGCTCGGGCAGGGACTGACGCTGATCGCGATCGGGTTGAGCGCGGGCATTGCCGGCGCAGTCGTCTTGACGCGCACGTTAAGCGGTCTGATCTATGGCGTGGGCGCGCTGGATCCACTCACGTTTCTCGCGGTCCCGGTGATTCTGTGCTTGGTCGGATTGCTCGCGTGTTTTATCCCGGCCCGGAGAGCCGCGTCGCTCGATCCAATCACGACCTTGCGCCAGTCGTGAGAGCGGTCGGTACTCGAGCCGGCCGCGCCACCGGCTTCAGGGAAAGGCAAAAGGCAAAGGCAAGATGCAAAATGCAGAAAAACTGATTTCTGCATTCGCATTTGGCATTTTGCATTCTGCATTTTACGAAGCCATGCTGCGCATTCTCATTTTCTCTGCGATCGCCGTTGCCGCAATCTCGTGCTCAGGTGGATCGCCGTCCGCGCCAGCGCCGTTTGCGAGCACACCGCCGGTCACACCACCTGAAGGGTGCAGAGATTTGGTGCGGTGACTTCGGCTGTCCAACGGAGGCATGGCGAGGGCTAGACTGATGCGTAGGACAGACCGGCATCTGACTCCGTCGGAGGCTCTCCGTGCTGCTCTCCCTTGCTACCTTCTTCTTCATCGTGTCCTGCCGCTGGCGGTCTGGCGTTGGCGCTCGCCTGATCTCAAAGAGCTGGAAATCGCCGTACTCCGGCACGAACTGGCCATCCTCCGTCGGCAGACCAAGCGTCCGGCGATGACCGCAATCGACCGGCTCTTCTTGGCGGCGGCGAGCCGTGTCCTGCCGCGCAGCCACTGGCGATCGTTCATCATTGCGCCCGACACCCTGCTGCGATGGCATCGGCGGCTGGTGGCGAAACGGTGGACGTACGCACACCCGGTTGGGCGCCCGCGGAAGTCGCGTGAGATTCGCGACGTGGTGCGGCGGCTCGCGCGAGAGAACCCGCGGTGGGGCTATCAACGGATCGTCGGTGAGCTGAAGGGCCGCGGTGTGACGATCTCAGCGACGACGGTCCGGACCTGGCTGCGGGCAGCTGGACTTGGACCGGCCGGCACACGCCCAGGGATGACATGGCAGGAGTTCATTCGGACGCATCAACGGAGCGTGCTCGCGGTCGACTTCTTCACCGTCGAGACGATCTGGCTGCAACGGCTGTACGTGCTGTTCTTCATCGAGCTGGGCAGCCGTCGCGTACACCTGGCCGGCTGTTCCGCTCATCCGAGTTCGCAATGGGTGACGCAGCAGGCCCGACAACTGACATGGACGTGGCCAGAGCGCGAGGAACCGATACATTTCCTGATTCGCGATCGCGACCTGAAATTGGCCGCCGGTGTTGACGATGTATTTCGCAGCGAGGGTATTGAGGTCGTTCGCACACCGTTTCGCGCCCCGCAGGCTAACGGCGTGGCGGAGCGGTTCGTGCGGACCATCCGTTCAGAATGTCTCGACTGGCTCTTGGTTCTCGATCGCGACCATCTTGAGCGGATTCTTAGTGTCTTCGTTGATCACTACAATGCTCATCGTCCACACCGGTCGCTGGGCCTGACGCCATCAGAGCCGACCCGGTCAGCGACCCCAGCGTCGTGCGGCGGGCACATCCAGCGGCGTGATCGGCTTGGCGGTGTGATTCATGAATACGCCGTCGCAGCGTGATCGGGTTTCTGAACCCTACACGACGAGATGTGGCACATCGACACCACCGTCATTCGCCTGCTCGACGGGACACGCGTCTATCTGCACGCCGTGATTGACAACTTCTCTCGACGGATTCTGGCGTGGCGCGTGGCCGACACGTTCGCACCGGTCAACAGCGTGGCCGTCCTGCTCGAGGCCAGTCGGAGGCGCGACGCGCTCTGCGAGTACCCCCGTCGTGGTGGCGGACGCGGGCGTGGAGAACGTGAACGCCCAGGTCGACGAATTGATCCACACGGGCGTCCTCCGCCGTCTCCTGGCCTTCACGGAGCTGACGTTCTCGAACTCGATGATCGAAGCCTGGTGGCGTTCCCTAAAACATCAATGCCTTTTCCTCCACTCGCTCGAGAGCGTCGCGACGATCCGCCGGCTGGTGGCGTTCTACGTCCACGAACATAACCAGGTGCTTCCGCATTCGGCGTTTCGCGGACAGACGCCGGACGAGATGTACTTCCGCTCTGGCGATGCGGTGCCGGCAGACCTGACGTCACGCGCGGCCGCCGCGCGCCGAGCACGCGCGGAGGCCAACCGATCGACGTCCTGCGAGACGTGCCCGTCGCTCAACGCGGTCGCATGACCCCAGGCCGACCACCGTGTCGACCACGGGCCTCGCGCGCGTGCGCCCTGACGCGACGCTGGGAGAACCGGACCGCGTGCGGTCCCACTAGTAGAGGGCCAGAACCGTGTCCGGGATCAGACGCGCTGTTTCACGATTCGCCCTTGCCATCGTGCATGGCGAGAACTCGCGCGCAAAAGTCCAGAAAGTCCGTCAAGATAGCTTGGCTTCTGAGCGCTGCCCTGGAACCGAGTATGCGGCGCGCGTCGTTTCACGAGCATGTTCACCTCAAACCGGTTGCGGAAAGTCGTCCCGAACACTCGGCGGAACGACGAAACTAACGAGTGACGCCGATCTCGGTGCCGAATTCTGCGCTTCAAGTCACTTGCCGCTAGGCGACCACGCCGAACGTATCCGGCTCGCCGCGATATGCGCCGCGCTGACGAAGAATTACGCAGGTCACCGCGCGATTCACGATGCGTGCGCCATCGTCGCGTATTTCGCGTTCGTCAACCGATCGCCGACGGTCTTGGTGTCGCGCTCGAGACGTGATGCGCCCGGTCCGGCATACCACGAGTGAGCACACGGGTGTCTCTCATCGGCCCCAAAGTTCCTGCAAGCGCTGCGCGCGGCCGCAGTTCCACTTGTAGAACTTGTAGCGCACCGGATTCTTCTTGTAATAGTCCTGGTGGTACTCCTCGGCTTTGAAGAACGCTCGCGCTGGGACGATCTGTGTCGCGATCGGCTTGGCCAGCTGCGCTGCGACCTGCTTCTTCGAGGCTTCGGCCTGCTCCTGCTGTTCGTCTGAATGGAAAAAAATTGCCGACCGGTACTGCTCCCCACGATCGCAGAACTGTCCGGCTCGATCGAGCGCATCGACGTTGTGCCAGAACGTTTGCAGGAGCGTCGCGTAACTGACCCGCGTGGGATCGAACGTGACTTGCACGACCTCCGCGTGCCCGGTGCCACCCGAAGCGACTTGCTCGTAGGTCGGGTTTGTCGT
>JBKPAJ010000143.1:0-8288 GCA_046726375.1 Acidobacteriota bacterium | reverse complement strand
TGCTCCGTGCACGACTCGAGTCGCGCGGTTACGAAGTATTGGTCGCCTCGAGTGGAGAGGAAGGCGTCAATCAGCTCCGCGAGGTCAAGCCGGATCTGGTCTTTCTGGACGTCGCGATGTCAGGGATGACCGGCATTGATGTGCTGGATCTCGTGCGCTCGCAGCGGCTCGATGTCGCGGTGATTCTCACCACTGCGTACAGCTCGGAGCAGGTGGCGATTGCGGCGTTGCGCCACGGCGCGGACGACTACCTGCGGAAACCGTTCGATCGCGGCGAGTTTCAGGCCACGCTCGATCGCACGCTCGCACGGCTCACCATGAGTCGGCAAATCAAGCTGCTTCAGCGCGAGCTGGAGAAAAAACAGGCGCAACTCGCGCGGGAGATTGCACGCGCCGCGGTGGTTCAGTCTGAGCTGCTGCCAAGGGAGCAGCCGGCGGCAGCCGGGTTTGAAATTGGCGCCCACTGCATCCCGGCCAGTGCGGTGGGCGGCGACTTTTACGATTGGCAGCAGCTGGCAGGGGGCACGCTGAGCATCACCGTCGGCGACGTCATGGGCAAAGGCATGTCGGCGGCGCTTTTGATGGCCACGGTTCGTGCGGTGATTCGGGCAATGACGCCGCAACACGGTCCTGCCGCCGCCATGCAACACACGGCGAGCTCGCTCGACAGCGATCTCGCCCGTTCAGGATCGTTCGTCACGGTGTTCCACGCGCAGCTGAATCCCGAGACGGCCGAACTGCGCTACGTCGATGCCGGGCATGGACAGGTGTGTTTGCGCCGTGCAAACGGCCACATCGAGCCGCTCCAGGCGTGGGGGCTGCCGCTCGGCGTAACGTTGAACGAACGCTATTGCGAAGGATCGGTGACCCTCGCGCCCGGCGACCTGTTCGTGGTGTATAGCGACGGATTGACCGAAGCGCGTCCTGATCTGTTTCGCGATCATCAGACGCTGGCGGCGCAAATCACTGGCGACGATTCCGCCGCGGCAACAGCGAAGCGCATCGTCGAACTGGCAACGGCAACCGCACCGCTGCCCGACGATTTGACGGTAGTGGTGGTTAAGCGCAGGAAGTTAGCGTAAGCGTTTCATGTCGACAACGGAGAATGGCAGCATCGGCGCAGCGGGTCTTCGGCAGCTTCGGCACGACCTCTTGAACCCGCTCAACGTCCTGCTCGGGATGACGACCGTCATGCTCGACGGCGATCTTTCCGATCGGCAGCGAACGTGCGTGCAAGCGTGTCGAAACGCCACCGAACGTCTGCTCAACATCGCACAGCATCTCGACGCCTATCAGCAGCACGAAAATATCGATGGTCCCGCGCAGCTCGCCGATTTGTGTTCGATCGCCGCCGCGCGAGTGGACAAACCGTTCGCTCGAGAAACGCTGCTCGGCGTCATTCGACGGCTCACCGCCGGTTCTTCGCCGCGCATCCTGCTGGTGGATGACGCGCCTGATATCGCCGTTCTGGTGCAGGCGTATCTGAAAGGTACCGACGCGACGCTCGACGTCGTGGCGGACGGCGAACGTGCGGTCGCACAAGCGTGCAGTCAGCCGTACGATCTCGTGTTGATGGATGTGGACTTGCCCGGCCTCGATGGCGCCACGGCCGCGCATTCCATCCGCGCCGCCGATCTCGCGCGCGGCGCGCGGCCGACGCCGGTGGTGGCGCTGTCGGCGATGGGCAATGCCATCACACCGCCGGAAGAAGAACCCGACGTCGTCGTGATTGACGATGAGGACACCGCGCCGCTCGTGCCCGCGTTTCTCGCCAATCGCCGCGAAGAGGTGGTGACGATGAGATCGTTGCTCGAGGGGGCAAACTTCGCGCGCATCCAGTCGATTGGGCACAGGCTCAAGGGAACCGGCCGAAGCTACGGCTTTGCCGCCATCAGCCGGATCGGCGGCGACATCGAGCGCGCGGCGCATCAGCACGACGCCGCTGCCATGGAGCGCTTGCTCAGCGAGCTCGACGCCTACCTCTCGCACGTCCAAGTCGAGATTCGCCCTGCGTCGGCGTAACCACTGCGGGCCACGCCGCAATCGCGAAGAGCGGCTCGCGCTCGACGATTGTGACCGGCAACACCGCGGCTGTGATGATGGCCGCGGCGACTACGCGCTGCGCGGTCAGCCGCTTCTGCCCTGCAACAGCGCGACGACAGCGCAAGATTCAGCAGCGAGGACACAGACCCATGATCTTCAACTCCCAGCCCACTGAAGGCCGGCCGCCCGCGAATGCCGGCCACGAGGATCTCCCCAAGCCGATGCGTATCGACGTGACCAACCGCGAGGGCGTGACCGTCGTGCAGCCGGCGGGCGAGCGCCTCGACATCGAGGTCGCATCCGATTTCCGGGCGATGCTTCTGTCGTTGATCGAGCAGGGTCACCGCCGGCTGGTCATCGATCTCAGTGACGTGAGCTTTATCGACAGCTCGGGCCTCGGCGCGCTGGTATCGGCGCTCAAAATGCTGAAGCGATCGGACAACGGCGGCGACGTGCGGCTCGCGCGTGTGCAGGCGCCGGTCGTGTCGTTGCTCGAGATCATCCGCCTCAATCGCGTCTTCACCAGCTACCCCGATGTCGAAAAGGCGGTCGAAAGCTATCGGTGAAAGCCATGGTTCTCGCGGCCGGACGCGGCACTCGCGTGCGGCCGATCACCGACACCGTGCCGGGGCCGGGATCAACCTTGCCAGCGTCTCGAGCAGTGCACGATCGAGCCTACAGGCTTCGCTGATGTGGCCGAGAAATTCCTGAAAGCGGAGGTCGCCCTCGCTCCGCCCGCGATCGCGGCCGCGGCGTACAATCGAATTTGAGTTTCCTCCCCTGCTCAACTGAAATGATTCCGGGATACGCGCCTTCAGTGGTCAGCGTCACGGTACCAAATCGTGTCGAGTCGGTACGGCCTGCCGTCGCGTTCATCGTGCAGATGTCTCGCGCACTCAAGGTGCCGGCCGCGTCGCGGCCGCTCTTCGAAGTGGCAGTGTCGGAAGCGCTGGCAAATGCGGTTAAGCACGGCCGCGACAACGGTGGCAACGACGCGATCGTATGCGAACTCGAGCTTACGGCGCGACAGCTCATTCTCCGCGTCATCGACGGAGGGAAGGGGTTCGTCGTTCCCACGGCGGTGCTCCCCCAGATCGATCCGGCCGACACCCAGAGCCTCCCCGAGTCTGGTTACGGACTGCCCATTATTCAGAGTGTTTTCCCGGCGGTCCGGGCCATTCGCGCCTACGGACGGTTCGGTCTCGAGCTCGGTTTGCCGCTGCGCTAGCCGCTTCGGCAGCGGCGCTGCTGGCCCCCGCATTGCACCTTCTTCCCTGTGTCCGGGTGAGCCGTTTTGACTCATCCGTGAGAGGGCACTTATTCATGTTTGCTCGGCGCAAGCGTCTCGTGGCGGCGCTCTTTGTCATGTGTGGATTGATGGTGCCGGGCTGTGTCGGCAGCAGCCCGGCCGCGCGGACGTTCACTTCGTTCGTGCAGCATCCGACCGACCAATTGATCGCCGCCGCGGCGAGCGGCGACGCGCGCACGGTCGAATCGCTGCTGTCGGACGGCGCTCCAATCGATAGCCAGAACAAGGATGGCGCAACGGCATTAATCGCGGCCGCGAGCGCCGGGCACGACGCGATTGTCTCGACGCTCCTCAGTCGCGGCGCGAACCCGACGCTCGCCAAGGGCGATGGCTGGACCGCCGTGCATGCGGCGGCACAAAGCGGCAGCGTGCCGTCAGTGCGTGCCCTAGTCCGAGCCGGCGCGGATCCGGGTACGGCGACACGGGAGGGCTGCACGCCGCTGATGGCCGCGGCCCGTGCGCGCGAGGTCGGCACCGTGAACCTTCTGCTCGATTACGGCGTGGACCCGAACGCCAGCACCGCGAATGGATGGAATGCGTTGATCGCGGGCGTAGAGGCGAAGAGCGTCGAGGTCGTGGCGGGACTCCTCGCCAACCTCGCCGATCCTGCCAACACGAATGCCGAGGGATGGACACCGTTGATGCTCGCGGCACGGACCAAGCAGGCCGATGTCGTGCGCGAGTTGCTCGCAGGCGGCGCGGATCCGGATCAGCGTGACCACGAAGGCTGGACCGCACTGCTCGCGGCCGCCGACGCCGGCAGCGAGGAGATCGTTCACGATCTCATCAATGACGACGGCGATATTGAAACGACGAGCGACGACGGTTGGACGCCGTTGCTCGTGGCTGCGGACCGCGGGCATCAGCGTCTCATGCGCATGCTCCTCGAGGAAGGCGCCAAGCTCACGGCAGCGACATCTACGGTGGTGTATGCAGACGCCTCGGCGGATACCGAAGTGGAAGCGGCGACGGCGCAGCCGCCGCTGCGCTAGCCGGTAATCGGCTGCGGTTGTGAAAGGCGCTCGCGCTCGATTTCGAACCGCGGCTGCACGAGCGTGCCGATTTCATCCAGAGCTCTCGCGAGCGCGGCGCCCACGGCGTCGCGCTCGTCCGCTGTCAGCGCGGACAGCACGCTGTGCATTTCGGTGGTGCGGCTGCGGAGAGCCAGCGTGACGTGATAGAGCTTCGAGTCGTCGAGAAATCGCTCGCGCAGAATCTCCATCACGCCTCTCCCGCGTCCTCGGCTGCTGGCGCCGAGTTCTGGACGCCGTCCTCGGCCGGCCTCGCGGAAGCAGCGGAGTCGCGGGGCTGCAGCTCGATTCCGTTTGCGCTCCGCACCACGGCAATCGACGCCCCCGCCGTGAGATTGCCGAACAGGAGCAGCTCCGACAGCGGCTTCTTGATGGTGCGCTCGATGAGGCGCGCCATGGGACGCGCGCCGAACGCGCGGTCGAACCCGTGCTCGGCCAGCCACGCCCTCGCCTCGGGTTCAAGCGCGATGGTCAACCCGCGATCCTGGATCAATACGCGCAGCTCGTCGACGTGCTTGTCCACGACCCGCGCGATCTCGTCGCTGCCGAGCGGCTTGAAATGAACAATCGCATCGAGACGGTTGCGGAATTCGGGCGCGAAGACCTTTTCGAGAATGCCGGTGGACTTGCCGCCTGGTCCTGGATCGCTGAAGCCAAGCTTGCGGCCGGACAGATCGCGGGCGCCCGCGTTGGTCGTCATGATCAGAATCACGTGGCGGAAATCAGCCTTGCGCCCGTGGGTGTCCGTCAGCGTCGCGTGATCCATCACCTGCAGCAGAATCGCAAACAAATCCGGATGCGCCTTCTCGATTTCATCGAGCAGCAGCACGGCATGTGGTGATTTGCGAACCGCGTCGATCAGCAACCCGCCCTCTTCGTAGCCGACGTAGCCCGGCGGCGCGCCGATCAGACGCGACACGGTGTGCTTCTCCATGTATTCCGACATGTCGAAGCGCAGGAACTCCACCTTCAGCACGCGCGCGAGCTGGCGTGCGAGCTCCGTCTTGCCGACGCCGGTTGGTCCCGTAAACAGGAAACTGCCGATGGTTTTGTCGGCCGAACGGAGTCCGGATCGCGTCAGCTTGATGGCCGATGCGACCTCCTCGATCGCCGACTCCTGACCGTAGATCACAAGTTTGAGCTCGTTCTCGAGGTTCTGCAGCGCCAGCTTGTCGTCGTTGGAGACCGCCTGCACCGGGACGCGTGCCATCTTCGCGACGATGTGCTCGATTTCAGAGACGCCGATCACCGAGATCCGCTGCTCTGCCGGCCGCAGTTTCTGTGCGGCGCCTGCTTCATCGATCACGTCGATGGCTTTGTCCGGCAAGTGCAGGTCTCTGAGATGGCGCACGGAGAGCCGCACGGCCGCGAGAACGCCGTCATCGGAATAGGTGACGCCGTGATGTTTGGCGTAGTGATCTTTCAGTCCCTGCAGGATGGCAACGGTCTCCGATTCGCTCGGCTCCAGCACTTCGATCTTCTGAAAGCGGCGTGAGAGGGCGCGATCTTTGTCGAACGACACTTTGACGTCGGCGAATGTCGTGGATCCGATGCAGCGCAGCGTACCTGAGGCCAGCGCCGGCTTCAGCAGATTGCCCGCGTCCATCGTCCCACCCGATGCCGACCCTGCGCCGATGAGCGTGTGGATCTCGTCGATAAAGAGAATCGCGTTCTCTTCTTTTTCCAGACGCTGGAGCACCTGCTTGACGCGCTCTTCGAAATCACCACGGTAGCGCGTGCCGGCGATCAGCGCGCCGAGATCGAGCGCGAACACCTTCGATCCGCGCAGCACTTCGGGAACTTCGGCGCGATGAATCTTCAGCGCCAGGCCCTCGGCCAAGGCGGTTTTGCCGACGCCCGGCTCGCCGACGAGCAACGGGTTGTTCTTGCGCCGCCGGCAAAGGACCTGCACCATGCGTTCGAGCTCCGCCTCGCGTCCGATCAACGGATCGATCTCGCCTTTGGCGGCGCGCGCGACGAGATTGGTCGCAAACGCTTCCAACGGATCGGCGGGTGAACCTTCCTCGCCGGGCTCCTGCTTTCGCGCCGGGCGCGGCTCCTGCGTCCCGTGCGAAATGACGCGCAGCAGCGTGAGGCGGTCAACGCCCTGTTTGCGGAGGAAATACGACGCGTGGCTGTCGTCCTCCTGCAGCAGGAACACGAGCAGCGAACCGCTGTCGACCTGCTGCGCGCTCGAGGATGCGGCGTGAACGACGGCGCGCTCCACCACACGGTCGAAGCCGATCGTCGATTCCGGCTTCACGGTTTTCTTGCCCGGCACCGGCGTGAACGAACGGTTCAACACGTCGTCGAGGTCGCGGCCCAGCTGCGCGAAATCGACGCCGCAGGTGTTGAGCAGATTGCGCGCCTGCGGATCCTCGATCAGCGCGTAAAGCAGATGTTCGAGGCCGACGAGGTCATGGCGACGATCGGCGGCCAGCCGAAACGCGCGCCGGATGCTTTCGAGCGTCTCGGGCGCAAAGGGAACAGGTGTCCGGCTCATGCGCGTTGCTCCTCCGGCTCTGGCTCCATCGTGACAAGCAACGGATATTCGTGCTGCTCGGCGAGCCGTTTGGTCGCGTTGACCTTTGTTTCCGCCACATCTTTGGTGTAAACGCCGGCCAGACCCAACCCTGACAAATGAACGTGCATCATGATGGCGAATGCTTCGGCGCGCGGTTTGTGAAAGATCGTCTCGAGCACCCAGACGACGAAGTCCTGTGTCGTGTAGTCGTCGTTGTGGAGCAGCACGCGCCACATCTTTGGAGTTGTGACCTGCTGCCTGGTGCGGTGCTCGGTAAGGACGGACTCTCGCTCCGCGGGCACGATCTAATTCTACTCGTGCAGGTTCGCAGGTATGCAGGGATGCAAGTTCGCAGGCAGGTTGGGCGGTTTGCCGGCAGGCGTCCCGCAGGTTCGCCGGCGGGTCCGCAGGTGAGCAAGTTGAGGCAGGAGCGGCGGCCTGTGGTCGCCGACCCTGCGAATGTGCCGGCCCTAAGAACGTGCGAACCTACCGCACTTCGCTCATCAGCGCGAGCGTATTCCCCTCGCTATCCCGAAAAAACGCCATCCACAACTCGTGGTCTGGCATCCGTGCGATGAGGTGCGGCTCACCTTCGAAGGTCACGCCGCGACCGCCAAGCTCGCCGTATGCCGCGCGGATGTCGGCCACCTTGAAATAGAGCACCGAGCCTGGGTGATCGAACTCAGGCTTTTCGGCCTTCCCGACCATCAGCCGGATGCCGTCGCAGTTGAAAAACGAGAGATCGCCGAAGCGAAACAAGAACGGAAGCTTCAGCGTGTCCTTGTAAAACGCCGTCGCGCGATCCACGTCCCTCGCATTCATCGAGATCTGACCGATCGGTCCGAGCGTCATCATTGAGCTCCCAGGGAAAGCAGATACTCCTCGACTGGCTTCGCACCCTCAGCGCCGGCGCGCGCGTGTCGCAGCAACGAGATGCCGTGCGGTCCTTTCGACTGCAACAGCCCGGGCCAGGCGCCAAGCAACGCGCGGACGATGTCGAGCCGGCCCAGCATTGCGGCAACGAAGATGTCGAGCCGCGCGCCCTCGCCGATCAGGAACTCGGCGATATCGCGATTGCCCATGTGTCCAGCACCGCCGAGGCCGGTCTCGAAGTCGCCCCCGCCCCAGTCCCAAGTGGCGTTGAGCAGGGTCGGCTGTTCAGCGAGGAGCGCCCTGGTCGCAGGCAAGTCCGTGTGCGCCTTGCGCACAAATTCCTGGACCGTCGCAGGCGCGAGCGGGTCGGGCCTCTTCGGAACTGCTTGTTGCGGCGCGGCCTGAGCGTATAAACCGATGGGGGTGCTCACGAGCACAAGACCACCGGTCGTGCGAGTCAGAAACTGACGACGAGAGTGAACGGTCATGACGGGCCTCCGACCACAGG
>JBKPAJ010000142.1:0-24578 GCA_046726375.1 Acidobacteriota bacterium | reverse complement strand
CCGCGCAGTCCGAAAGCAACGGGCGGGCTGAAGGGCCTCGGAGATTACACGGTTCCGATGACGAATAAGTTCGCGTCAGACGGCGACCCGAAAACGCTCGGCGAGATCTACGCGTACGGTTTCCGGAACGCCCACCGCCTCTCGTGGGACATAGACGGGACGATGTTCGCCTCGGACATCGGCATGAACCATATCGAAGAGATCAATATCATCCGCAACGGCGAGAACTACGGCTGGATGAAGCGAGAAGGGTATTGGGAGAACGGCCGGTGGCGCGGCGGCTTGCTCAATGACTTGTTTCCCCTTCCTCAGGAGGTGCTGAACGGGCGCGAGAAGGACGGCCTTACCTATCCCGTCGCGATCTATGACCATGACGAGGGACGAGCAGTCACCGACGGGTTCCCCTATCACGGCCGGATCGCGACGCTCCGGGGCAAGTTCGTTTTCGGCGACATCCAAAACGGACGTCTCTTCGCGGCCGATCTCGCCGAGTTGAAGAAAGCTGACGATGGTGTCCCCCAGACCGTGGCGCCCATCGAAGAAATCCAACTCTACGTCCGGGACGCAAACGGTAATCGCATGGGTGTGTCGATGCGAGAGCTCGTCGATCGAACGATGGGCGCGAGCCTTTCTCGCGCCGATCTGCACATCAGCCGAACGGGCGACGGCGAGTTGCTGCTGACCTCGAGGCAGGATGGGATGATCAGGATGCTGGTTCCGGATCCAACTGCCGCTGTGACGACGCCTGCGCGACGCTGACGATCCGTCTTCCCTGCTGCAACGAGGTTTACTTCACTGGACAAATCCTCTTCAGGAACCTAACTGCGACCGATATATCGCGGCTTTATCCGGCTTGCCCCACGCTTCATAAAGCTCGATGAGGCGAGTGATGGTCGCGTGCAGGTCACGACGTGGCGGTGCAGGCAGGGCTTCCAGTTCGCGACGGACGTCGAGCAACACCGCCTCGGCTTCCCCGTAATGCGCCTGCGCGATAAGCGACGCGCCAAGTAGACTCTTCGTTGCGGCGACGGTCCAATCGTCTTCCGGAAAGATGCGGCGACGATTCGGTACCAGTTGAGGCGACAGGAGCCGTATCCGGAGGCCCTCTCGAATAAGCGCCTCGGCAGCCGCGGGCTCTTTTCGCGACAACTGTACAGAAGCGAGATTGAGCGTGTAGATCGCGACCAGCTGATGTTCGTTGCCAAGCGCGGGGCGGGCAATGTTCAACGCCCGGTCGAGTGCAGCCGCCGCCTCGTCATATCGACCCTCTGCGCGCAACACATGTGACAGGCTGTTGAGCGTCACGGCGACGAGCGGGTGACTTTCGCCCAATGCCTTCCGATGTGTGTCCATAACGGTGCGAAACATCGATTCGGCGGAAGCTCGTTCGCCCTTCGCTGCAGAGATCAAGGCCACATCGTGCAGCGTCGTCGCTGTCATAACGTGCGCATCGCCGCGAACTCTCCGATTGACCTCCAGAGATCGACGGAGGAACGTATCGGCCGCCGCGAGGTCGCCATTCAACCGGAGGACCGAAGCGACATCACTGAAGCTGACCGCCGTTTCCCCGTGCTCGTCGCCGAGCAGCTTCCGCCTAATCGCGAGCGCTTCCCGCTGAAGCGGCTCAGCGCGTTCATTGAATCCGTTATCCTGGTAAACGCGACCGAGCTCCGCAAGAGTGTCCGCGACATTCGTGTGATCCGCGCCGTAGATCCTACGGCGGATGCTCAACGCCGCTTCAAGGCTCGCGATTGCCGTCTGATAGTCGCCTTTCTCCGCCGCCACGGCACCGAGATCGTTCAGCGTCTGTGCCACACTCACATGTTCCGGCCCGAACGCTGCCCGCCCGCTGGCGAGCGCCTGTTCAAGCAAGCGCTGCGCCTTGTCGTACATGCCCAGTCGGCGATAGAGCCTTCCTAAAACAGTGAGAATCTCGGCTTGCGCGTCGGGTTGACCAGCGAGTTCTTTCTGCACCCGCTCGGCGCCCGCATCGAGCACTCCTCGAATCGTCTGAGCGTCAGCGGCGACACGGTTCGCAATTGGATCGACGCCCGTTAGCAGTCCGGTAAGCGCTTCGCTGACCTTTGCCGCCTTCGATGCCTCTCGCTGCGCGCGGTCGCGCTCTGTCGCCAGCCGGGTCGTGTGAAACACGCCCAGGCCGCCGAGCACGACGCAGAACACCACGGTCGCTGCCACGCCGCGGCTATTTCGCCTGACGAACCTGGTTGCGCGGTAGCGCAGCGTATCCGGGCGCGCACTAATTGGCTCGTGACGCAGAAAGCGGTGGAGATCACCTGCGAATACTGAGACCGAAACGTAGCGCTCGGTCGCGTTCTTCTTCAGCGCTTTTGCGACGATGGTGTCGAGATCTCCGCGCAGGGCCCGCCGCAATCTGCTCACCGTTGTGCCGCACTGCACGGCGTGACCGGTGAGCGCCTCCAGCGTCTCCGCGCGGCCCACGACCGCGTCCGACATCCGACGGGGCTCGACCTCGATGATGGCGCGGATCAACGCGGCAGGTGATCGAACGGCGGAACCGACCGGATGTTGACCGCTGAGCAGCATATACAGAAGCACGCCAAGTGCGTACACGTCGGTTGCGGTCGTTACATGGCCGCGCGTCAGCTGCTCTGGAGCTGCGAAGGTCAGCGTCAGCACGGAGCCGGCTTCTCGCGTCAAGGCGCTCGCTTCGGGAATTGGTGAACCATCCCACTGGGCGTCGTCGTCGAGCAGCTTGGCAATGCCGAAGTCGAGGAGCTTGACGTCGCCATCCTTGCTGACCAGCACGTTCGCAGGCTTGATGTCGCGGTGCACGATCAGATTCGCGTGCGCGTGGGTGACGGCCTCGAGCACATCGAGAAAAAGATGGATGCGCTCCTCGATGCCGAGCGCGTGCTCGTTGCAGTAGTGATCGATCGTCTGACCGTTCACATACTCGAGGACGAGATACGGCTGACCCGTCGTCGACACACCAGCATCGAACAGGCGAGCGATGTGCGGGTGCGTCACCTTGGCGAGAAAATCGCCCTCACGGCGGAATCGCTCTTCGCCCGCGCGTCCCATCCGCGCGACGTTGAGCAGCTTGAGCGCTGCGCGGCCCTCGAAGCGTCCATCGCAGCGTTCGGCGAGCCATACGCTCCCCATCCCGCCCTCACCGATGAGCGACAGCAAACGGTAGGCCCCGATGATTTGCCCTTCCAACGACTGCCTCTCGGCGGGTCGGTGTATCGATGGCGGTGCGTTCTCCAGAAAACCGGACTGCTGCAGGTCAACGTACTCGGCGAGCAGCGCCTCCAGATCGGCGGCGAGAGCCGCGTCGCGGGCGCGGATGGACGCGAGCCAGGCGCCGCGACGGTCAGCGGCAACTTCGAGCGCCTCATCGAGGTACGGACTTAGCGCGCGCCAGCGATCAGTGCTGAGTGACGGCATAGGGCTCCTGGATGAATGTGTCCGCCGCCAAGCGTCTCACGTATTGTCGCTGAGTATACGCGCGGTGCGCTGCCGCGATCAGTTCTGACAGAACCGGCAAGGTTAAAAGGACTCGTCGCCCTCTGGGAGGTATCCCTCGCTTCGCTTGGAGTGCTCAGTTCAAAGTTTCCAGTGCAACGTTCGCGATGGTAGTAGGCGCCGCGCGCCCAATCACGTGTGGCGATGTCGCGACATCGCCAGCGCCGCGTACCACGAGTGCGCCACGCGGCAAGGGATCGACAATTTTGTCCATCTGCGGCTCAAAGACTGCGGCATGTACGACGCCGGCATGGTGGGGATCATGGTTGCCCGCACCTTCCGCCAATCGGATTTTGACGAACGCGAGCGGCTTCTCGTGGGCAGCCTTCTCCCCGCTCTGGAGGCCTTCGTTCGTCGCAACGAACGATTGGACGCGCGGCTGAAAGCGCAGCCCTTCGTGGAGTCGCTCTTTGAATCGAGCCGACGTCCCACGATCGTGCTTGATTCACGCTACAGTTTTCTGTGGGCCTCCGAACGGGCCGAGGCCCTGCTGCGGATCAGCGCGCGGACGGAAGAAAATCCCTGAAGCCTTGGAGAAAGCCGCAAGCGAGCTGGAGCGCTGCTGAGCAAAAAACACCAGTGGAGCGTGCCTTCCGCTGCCATCGCAATTCCGGGAAACGACGGCTTCCCTGTTCGCTGCGTTCGCGTTTAAACAGTTAGACCATCTCGATGCTGAAGATATAGCCGCTGTGCGGACTCTCCATGCCCTTCCATCCCGGATGGATGCCAGCATCGCAGCTGACGAGACGTCCGTCGTGCCACACGAGCCCGTGTGGGTCGCACGATCCGGGCTCGAACTCGACGGTCATCACGAGCTGGCCGGTTTTGCCGTCATATTTGTTCAGGCCGGCTCTCCCTTCGACGTAGCTGGTGCTGTTGTTGCCGGTCACCACCCAGATGTCACCATCGTTGTCGAATGCCACGTCATGGAGGCGAGGTCTCTCAACCGAACTGACGCGGATTAAGACTTCAGGGACCCATGTCGTTGGCTCGACACGCAGAATCCCGCCCAGACGCAAGGCGGCAATCCACAGCTTGCCGTTGTGCCACTTCACACCATGGCATCCACCACCATTGCCGTCGATGCTGAGCGGAATCTGACGATGGCTGATTTGCGTGGAATTCAAGTCAATCTGAAAGATGCCGTATGGGTCGGCGTTCGCGCCCATCCAGACACAGCCGTTCCCGTAGGCCATCCCCGACGTATTGCGTGAGTGGGTATTCACTGTCTTGAGTAGCTTGCCGTTCCAATCGACGAGCCACGCGAGCTCGTCGCGATTCGGGTCCAGCGGCAGGTTATACGTCGGTGCATTTTGCGGAGTAACTTTCTGCTGCCCGATCCACAGCCCACCGGGTGCGTCGGTCATCACAGCGAGCGCGTTGGGATACATCTCCGGTGATTTGAACATTCTGGTTGTCTTCGCCCGCCGCGTCGGGGTGTCGCCGCGTCCGCTGCCGCTGCCGGCAGCCCGGGCGGGAGCGCCGCGACCTGCGGCTTCCTGGGTCGCACCACTTTGCTGCGCCAGCACAGTGGCCGCCGAACTGATGTTCAGTGCGAGACCGGCCGCCAGGAACTCTCTGCGTTTCATTCTCATTGCCTCATCTCCCAAGAGTGTTGAGATGCCCGCGGCGAACGTTCTGCTAGCTTCGAGGCAGACTTATAGCATACGCATGAACGCCGTTCTAACCCTTCAATTCACTGGAGTTGCGAAGCGTGGCAGCGAAGTGATCCGCCCGTATGGGCGCAGAACGGGCCGCTTTCGCGCAGTTGGCGCCGTTGGCGCTATCCACTCAAGTGAGCTCCGGCGAGCTCCGGGTTTAGGAGGCGCGTTTACCTTCTGCAGCAGCGCGGATTAGCAGTCGAGAATCGTGTGATGATACCGACGTGACACGCGTGTTGCGTGATCGGAAGCGAGTCACACGGTGGAATCGCGCCGCCAGTGCGCCGCGACGATTGACCTGGCGCGGCGTGGTCGTGAGCGTGAGTGTCGCGGCCGGCTTTCTAGCCTTCGGCGTGTTCATCTCGTACATCGCACCCGTCTCTGTCGTGGAGCTGCACCGGGGCGATGGAGGTGCCGTTCACGCCGAAGTGACGCAGCACCTGTGGCTCGTTGTGCCGCTTCGAGTGCGCCTCCTGCGCGACGTCGACAGCGTGGCAACGCGCACGATTCAGCAGCCCACCTACGAGGAACCCGCGCGACTCGATGGATCACCTGCTCGCTCGATCACACCCGAACAGGAAGGCATCCTCATCCTCAGGGGCCGAAATGGCGCGCTCGAACTCAGCGTGTCGCCAGCCGATCTCTACGACACGCAAAGCCGGATCAACGGTTTTTTGACCGGATCCGATCCGCGCCTGCGTCTCTGGCTCGTTTCGAATTGGAAAGCCGCGGTGATTGTGCAGTCGGTGGTGATGCTTCCCGCGTTGCTGATACTGGTCGCGCTCGCATGGGATCTGGCCAACGCCGCGGTGACTCGCGTCAAGCCGAAGCCGAGCTGAGAGGTGACTAACTGCTGCGTCCACGCCTACTGGCCGCCGACTAAAACGCTGACATCGTTGTGACCACGCGGGCCGTGCCGGACCTCCGGCACTGTTGTAAATTCGCAACCAACTTGAGACGGAACTCCGGCAATGCGCTGCGACCGCGCATTTGGCTTCACGTCGTGGTGCGTTGGCCGTTGAATGGGATGCGGCATCGCCGTTGCTTCACGCTTTTAGGCGCCAGACAGGCGGACGCATTCAGCGCTCGAATCTTCCCTGAACTGACGCTCGATTCACGCACGTAAACGTCGAAGACGTCTTTTGCTCGCCCCTTTGATGCTCCTCCCGCGGGGTGCGCTTAGAGGAGAGCTTCGTCGCCGCCCAACGATCGACCGCGACGCTGACGTCGAACGCACAAACGCGGCCGCGGGTCACGCCGGTAGGTCACTATGACAAGGCACAAGAAGCGGCAACAACGCCGCGCACCCGCCCGGAAAGGCTGGTCGCGTCGCGACTTCATCAAGATCGGCGCCGCCGCTGGCGGCGGCTTGTATTTCTCGACGAAGATCGGTGATGTCCGATACCTCGTCCGGGCCGCCATCCCAGGCGGCACGCTTGATCCCTCAGCGGTCCCCAAGTACCAGACGCCGTTATTAATTCCACCGATCATGCCGCGAGCTGGCACCATCATCATGCCCGCCGGCAAAATGGCCGACTACTACGAGATCTCTGTGAGGCAGTTCATTCAGCAGATTCTGCCTGCGGGGATGCCGGCGACAACCGTGTGGGCTACGGTGCGGTCAGCGCCGCGAGCAGGAACGGTCTCCTCGTGCACAATGCCCCGTCACTGACCATCGAGGCCAGCTGGAACCGGCCGGTGCGCGTGAAGTGGATCAACGAACTGATGGACGCGAACGGCCACTACTTGCCCCACCTGCTTCCCGTCGATCAGACGCTCCACTGGGCGAACCCGCCGGGCGGGGTGGACGGACGCGACACGCGGCCGACGTTCAATGAAACGCCAGGCCCGTACACCGGGCCGGTCCCAATCGTCACGCGTGTGCACGGCGCCGTCGGCGTAGGAGACGACAGCCACGGCTCGCTGTTCTATCCAAATACGCGCGAGTTTTTCGATGATGCGACCGGGGAAAATCCCGGTTACATCCCGTTCACCGATCTATCGCCCATTTGGAACCCCGAGTTCTTCGGCAACTGCATCATGGTGAACGGCAACACCTGGCCGTTCCTCGACGTCGAGCAGCGGCGCTATCGCTTCCGCTTCCTCAACGGCTGCCAATCGCGGTTCCTGATCCTCGACTTCAGCAACATCCCGGGCGTCGAGGTCTGGCAAATCGCCAACGAGGGCGGCTTCCTCGCGGCCCCTGTGAACATCACTGCCGGCAACGGCAACAGGTTGTTGATGGCCCTGGCCGAGCGCGCGGACATGATCGTGGACTTCACCAACGTCCCCCAAGGCAACTACGTCCTCGGCAACGCCGGTCCCGACGAGCCGTTCGGTGGTGGCGAGCCGCCCGACGACTTCGACACTGCGGACCCGGACACTACTGGCCAAGTGATGCAGTTCAGAGTCGGACCGGCGCTGACTGCCGATCTCACGACGCCGCCGCAGTTCCTGTCGCTCCCCCCATCAGGCCGTTGCCCGTTGGGAGACACACGCGGCCTCTGGCGCTCATGGAGCAGACATCGGAGTTCTGGGACGGTCCCGCGGAGGCGATGCTGGGCACCGTCGACAACGATGGGACCCCGACGGCAAAGATGTGGGCGCAGCCCATCAGCGAAAATCCCAGCGTCGACGACACCGAAGTGTGGGAGTTCTACAACTTCACCGCCGACGCTCACCCGATGCACGTCCACGAGGTAACCTTCGAGGTCGTGAACCGGCAAGCGCTCGTGACCAATGAAGATGGCGAGACCGAACTCCCTGCCACGCCCGTCGGCGACCCGCGGCCGCCGGAGGCCTGGGAAAGCGGCTTCAAGGACACGGTGATCGCCTATCCGGGCGAGGTCACACGCATACGCGCCCAGTTCAAGACGCCCGGGCAGTTCGTCTGGCATTGCCACATCGTCGAGCATGAAGACAACGAGATGATGCGGCCGTACCGGATCGGGCCCGAGCAGCCCGGGCAGCCTGGGCAGTCCGAATAAGCGCGTGCGCGGAGCGACCCGCGTATCGAAAGCCGAAGCCCCGGTGATGTGACGCGCGGCGGCCTTCGTGAGGCTGCCGCCCCTCACACCGGCGTCACGACCGGCGGCGAACCAGCCGACGTCAACGTTGCAACGATTTCCGCGCTCCAGACGAGTACCCGGCCGATACCAAGACCACGCTGCTGAACAAAGCTCCCATAAGTCAACGCGGTCTTCCTGCCGCAAGTCCGGTAATCGGGACGCCAGGCGGGCCATCTCGTGCCGGTCTCACCTGCGCGCAGGCATGCTCGCGCCGACGGCCGGCCTATTCAGTCAATCTTCGGAGGAGCGCCGGCACCGGGCTCCTCCGCAAAACTTACTAGCCATCGGACGCCGGCGCCGAAATGAGAAGATGACCGAGGGTGCGAGGTAAGTTTACCGCAGTGCGGCGACGCAGATTTTGGTCCGTCATCGTGTTCATCGCCACTGCCCTGCCATGGGCGGCGCTGGCCGTGCTTTCGCGCGACGTGCCCAGCGCTGAGCGCTGGATCAATCCCCTGCTCGCGATAACGCTACTCGCCACTTACGCCGGTGGCTGGGTTGTTCTGATCGTCGCGAGTCGCGCTCCCCGGCGCATGCTCCTCCGCGCACTCACCGCAACCGTCGCGATTATCGTCATCGTCAGCATTCTCGAATTCGCCGCGCTAGTGAGATGGATTCATTGGACGATCGTTTTCAGAACCATAGCGGGCGAAGGCGTGGACTACAGGTCTGCCTTCGTGCGGGACGACGAGTTGGTCTTCCGCCGAATTCCGGGACTTCGCTGGTCGGGACGTCCGGCAAGCGACATCGAGGACACCTATGGGCTTCCCCGAACTCTCCAGCGGCCGATCACGTTTACCTACGATCGCTGGGGGTATCGAAACGCGGTCGATTCGGAACACGCTGACGTCGTTCTGCTCGGCGATTCCATGGTCGAAGGATGGTACGTCTCAGACGAAGAGACAGTCTCCGCGCAGCTGGAGGCACGCATTGATCGGCCCGTCGCCAACCTCGGTGTCGCTGGCTATGGGTCGCTGCAGGAACTTCGCGTACTTAAGAGCGATGCGCTTCACCGAAATCCAAAAGTCGTCGCGTGGTTTTTTTTCGAAGGCAATGATTTATACGACGACGAGTTGTTTACGAACACATTGCTCGCCGGGCCTTCCCATCGAGAAGAGCGAACCGGGCATCCCGGAGGTCTCACTCGCTCTCATGGCTGGCGTCAGCGCTCGTTCGTCATCAATCTCTTTCAGCGGATCCGCCGCTGGAGCGATCCGGTGATTCCGAACCGAGCGCCGTATTGGGCAGACCTGCGCGGCCAACGCATCTATTTTTTCCGCTACGGCGAAGTTCCGTGGACTGCGTTCGAGGAGACGCGGTGGACAATCGCTCGCGCCGCCTTCGAGGAAGGACTGGCGTTCGCGCGCGATCACGAGATCAGGATGGTGTTTTTCTACGTGCCTATCAAATATCGCGTGTTCCGCGATTTCATCGCGATTCCAGCGGGCAGCCCGATGGAGCACTGGGACGTTTGGCATCGGCTTCCCAATCTGTTCCGGGATTTTTGCAACACGGCCGCTGTGCCGTGCGTCGATCTCACCGAATCGCTGCGAGCGGCTGTCGCGCGCGGCCATATGACATACCCGCTAAACGATACACATTGGAGCCCTGAAGGCCATGCCGTAGCCGCCGCTGCGGTCGAGCGTGTTCTACGGGAACGCGGTTGGTAGCCCGTCATGCCGCAGCGTTCGTCGCGTGAATACTTGCGCGGCCGCAGGAGATCCAACGTCCCGGTGTTCGCAAGTGCCCGCTGTCAAAGCTCGTTTGGCGAGCTAGCTATCCGCCGACTATCGGACACTCTTTCGCGACGCTGCGGAACACTCGCGGCGGTCGTTTATGGCGCGAACGTACCGCGGCAATCTCATCAATCGCGGCACGCGAACCCGGCTCGTGACCGTCTGTGAAACCGCATCAACTGGAAAGCGAAACCCAGCCATGCCACAATATTCGGGCGCCAAGGATGGCCTGGTGTATAAGACACGTTCGACACGCCACTTGACGGTCGATCTTGAACGCTATGCTTGACATTGCCAGAATCGCAAACACTCACGCCACCAGTGATCCGTTCGAATATTTCATCGCTCACGATGTGCTCTCCGCGGAGTGCGCGGACACGCTCGTGAACGACTGTCCCGTTCTGCACACGAACGGCAGCTATCCGGTAGCCACCCTGACGTTCGGACCGACGTTCGAGGCGTTGCTCGACGAGATCCGGCGCAAGCCGTTCGCCGATGCGATTGGCGCGCATTTCGGATTGCCGGACCTGGCGACCTTACCGCAGCTGATCACGTACCGAGGATGGTCGAGCGCGAAAGATGGATCGGTTCACACGGACTCCGAATCGAAGCTGATAACGGTGCTGCTGTATCTGAATCCGAGCTGGGAGCAGCCGGGCGGGCGCCTACGGCTGCTGCGAAGCAACGATCTGGAGGATGTGGCCGCGGAAGTCCCGCCAACGTGCGGCACACTGGTGGCATTCCGACGCTCGGACCGATCGTTCCACGGTCACAAGCCGTGTTCGGGCGAACGACGCCTACTGCAGATCAACTGGGTGAACGACGCGTCGTACGTCGATCGGGAAGAGCGTCGGCATCGCCGGAGCGCGCGGCTGAAATCACTGTTGGGGTTCGGCTCTCATTAACACCGCGCACCAGCCGATGCGCGTCGCTGTCGTGAGACTGACGTCGCTCGGCGACGTCGTCCACACGCTGCCGGTCGCCGCTGCGCTCCGCAGACACCGTCCGCAAGATGAGATCGTTTGGATCGTGGAGGAGCGCGAGCAAGTACTGCTCGCCGGCAACCCCTGTGTCGATCGCGTGATCGTGGCGCCGCTGCGCCGCTGGCGGCACCTCTGCTCAACCGGCCGGATCGGTCGCGCGGCCGGTGAATTCCGGGCATTTGTCAAGGCGATCCGTTCGCGCCGCATCGATGCGGTGATCGACGTTCAGGGCTGGTGGCACAAGACCTCACCTATCGTCGCGCTGACGCGTGCGCCGTGCCGAATCGGCTTCAGCCGGCAATACGCGCGCGATCCGCTGTCGCCGCTGTTCACGGCCATCCACGTCTCGCCGCCATCAGAAGCCAGGCACATCGTCGATCAGAATCTCGCGCTTTTGAAGCCGCTCGGAATCGACGCACCGGCCGCAGAGTTCGTGTTCCCTTCGTGGCCCGACGCTGAGCAGCGAGTACACGCGTGGACTACGACTCGCCGACTTCAGCCAGGCGGGTTCATCGCACTTCTCCCCTCGACCAGAGGACGGAAGAAGCTGTGGCCGGCCACCTCATACGCCGACCTCGCGCGGCGGCTCGGCGCGGCCGCCGCGCTCCCGATCGTCCTCGCCGGCGGTCCATCCGACGAGCGGGTGCTCGCGGCGGTGACGGCTGGTGCTCCGGATGTTCACGTATACACACCGGACGCGATCACTGACCTCGCCATATTCCTCGGCAAGCCGCGCGCGGTGATCGGCAACGACACCGGTCCCCTGCACCTCGCGGCAGCCGCGAATGTGCCGTCGCTTGGACTGTTCGGCCCCACATCTGGTGCGCGAAATGGTCCATACGGCCGCACGGGGCATTTTATCCAGAGCGGCACAGGACGGATGACGGATATCTCAGTCGACCAGGTGCTCGACGCTTCGCTCCGGATCCTGCACGACTAGTCGGATCCTCCGAAAACGCCGGCGACAGAAATCAGGAAACCGCAGAGGGGCTCGCAGCTGCGCGCCCCTCGCGGTCGCAACATAAAGTCATCCCTCACGGCGACTATCTGCGTCGGTTGATTGCGATGTGTAATCGATCGCACGATCATCGGACCTTCGGCGATCGGGACGCTCGGCCAAAGAGCAGTCGTACGGAAGAGATGGAAGAGATCGATCTAATGAACCGGGCGACGGCTGCCGAAAGACAGTAGAGCCTCCTCGGATGCGGGGGAATGACGTCCGACTCATCGTCCGTTGGCCCCGGCCGACCTGGAAGTTTTCTCTCGGGGTTGGGTGGCTGAACTGCCTTCGTTGCACGGTGCTAGGGCACGACGACGAAATCGTGGTCGGCGAACGCCTCATCGCGTTGCGATGTCGGCAGTGCGGGTGGCGCTCGTCGGGATGGCATCTCAATCCGCCCGTGAGAAAACCTCTACGACCGCGCACCGCTACCCCGGCTTCGCTCATTCCGATAGCACTTCGGACGCGCACTTCCCTATAGCCGGAGGCTGTACTCTTTGCACTCTTTGCGCTGGACGTGACGGCGTCGCAGCAATCCCTGCGCTGCCGCAGGCCGTCAACCACTGTTATTCCCGCTCACAATCCATCGCGCCCGCTCGTGCCGGTCGCCCCCGACCCCGAACGTCGCGCCAGCGCCCTTTTCAACTTGTCTCGTGAACGGAAGAGGTAACGCGGTGTCAATGGTCCGAAGACGGCGTCCCTGATGACAAAAATCACCCCGGAAGCAGTCTCTTTTGCGCCCCTGTCGTTTTTGGTGGCCAATTACAAATTTTGTCGGCGGTACGGCAATAGCCTACGAGCGCACCACGCTTTTACTCGTCGAAGGAGATTCACGTGCAAGCATTCCGCTTTTTGCGTCGTGACCGCTCCCAGCCTACCAGCGCTCGCGCGGCCGACGATGCCAGGGTGGGCCTCGCCACCTTTGTTAGTGAGCACGCGACGAGCGCGAAAGCCAAAGGACCGCGGTCCGGAGGTTCGCTTGGCAGTCAAGTGCTGGCTATCCTCGTCGTGCTCCAAGCCGTGCCCACTCTGCTTTGGATCGGCGAGCATTTCCAATCCCTCGTCACAGCCGAAAGTCTGCCCACGGCGGCCGCGCCGCCTGTCATAGCCCAGGCACCAGCTATCGCAACGGCAGCCCCGTGCCAGGCGCTACCGCTAGCCGATCCCGGCGTCATGTCCGATTCGGCGGCGGCGCGGCCTCCCTCCCCGCGGACGTCCGCTGCGAATCTCGCCGCCGCGACGCCTGCCATGCTCGCCGGTCATCTCGCCGTCGACGCGCCGGTTGACATGCGCGTCTACGAGCGCGGGCGGCTGATTGCGACCACCGAGGTTGACACGGTGATGCTGCCCGCAGGGCCGCACGATCTCGAATTTGTCAATGACGCTGTGGGTTACCGCGTACGCCGTACGGTAACCGTCCAACCTGGTCAGACGGTGAAACTTCAACTCGTCCCGCCAAGGGGGACATTGCATGTCAATGCAGTGCCCTGGGCCGAGGTCTGGATCGACAACGAGCGCGTCGGCGAAACGCCGATTGGGAATTTGCAGACGCGCATCGGTACTCGTCAGATCACGTTCCGTCATCCAGATTTTGGCGAACGGCGAACGACCGCACTCGTCACACTTGCCACGCCAGCTCGCGTCAGCATGGACATGAGGACGAAATGAAAGCTCCTGCATTTGCGTTGCTGTTGCTCACCGCTCCGCAACTGGCCGCCGGAGCTGCGGCGCAGAATGCGCTCAGCGATGCCAAAGCGCAGTACGAGGCGGCGTCGTATGAAGAGGCACTCGCCACGCTTACACGCGCGTCCCAAACTGCGCCGGCGAACCGTGTCGAGATCGAACAGTACCGGGTCCTGTGTCTTCTCGCGCTTGGCAACGTCGGCGAGGCAGAACGTGCCGTCGCCGCGCTCGTTGATGTGGATCCGACGTACGTGGTGCCGACCAGCATGGCATCGCCGAGAGTGCTGTCGATGATCGCGGACATGCGGAAAAAAGAGCTGCCAGGCGTTGCGCGCAGGCTCTTGAACGAGGGACGCGCCGCGTACGAGAACAAGGACTTTGCGCGGGCCCGCCAGCAGTTCGACGTGCTGCTCGCTGTGGTGGCCGATCCCGCGATGAGTGGAACGCCGGGTAGTGACGACCTCCGGACGCTTGCACAGGGTTTTGCGACCCTTTCCGCAGCCGCTGTTACGCAAGCCAGTGCGTCGCCACCCGGACGGGCGCCGGCCGCCGCCGCTTCCCCCACGGCGACGGTCGGCCCCGCCACACCAGCCGCTACGCCGACGACGCCGGACGTCTACGTCGCGGCTGTCGCTATTGATCAACGGCTACCTGATTGGGAACCCCCGAGCACAGTCGCGAAATTTCAATTCACCGGAGTGTTACGGCTGCGTATCAGCGGCGAGGGGAAAGTGACAGCGGCTACGATCGACAAGGCGACACATCCGCTCTACGATGCGCGGCTACTCGAAGTTGCGCCGACCTGGACGTTCATGCCGGCGACGCGCAATGGCGTGCCGATCGAGTCCGAAAAGACCATCGCGATCCGGTTGCAGCCGATGCGTTAGCACATTGGCGAGCAACTTCGCACAAACTCGCGCGAGCTTAGTCGCCGCCACCATCCGCAGCCGTCGCGACACGTTCACCATTTGAAAACTCCGCCGATTCGTTCCCACCAGCGCTTCAACGCCATGCGCGCGCGTTCGGCGACCGTAGGGCCGCGATGCAGCTTGCACACGTCTGAAGGAATGTCGTCAGTCTCCTTGAAGTACTCGACGTAGGTTGGACAGTAGTTGGTCGCGCGTTTATAGGACACGCTGCACAGCACCTGCTGCTCGAGCGTCGCGGGCGGCTCGAACTCGTGCGGCGGCGCAAGGCGCGCGCTGCGCGACATGAACTCGCTCCAAATCGGCAGCGCGTAATTCGCGCCCGACGCGTTCGGTCCCATCGGTTCGGAGTCGTCGAAGCCCACCCACACGCCCGCCACGAGCGATGAACTGAACCCGACGAACCAGGCGTCGCGATAATCATTGGTCGTCCCGGTTTTGCCGCCGGCCGGGAAAGACACGCCGCGCGACTTTGCCGCCGTTGCCGTGCCGCGCTCGATTACATCGCGCAGCAGCGACACCATCTGAAACGCCGTTTCTCTGGATAGGACGCGGCGCGGCGCTGGCGTCGAATCCCACGCGCTCAAGCCATGCGCGTCGCGAACGTATCGCAGCCCGTGGGGCTGCACCGCGAATCCACCGTTGACGAACACGGCGTACGCGCTCGTGAGTTGCAGCGGCGACACCAATCCTGTGCCGAGCGCCAGCGACGGCACATTCGGGAGGTCCTTCATGCCAAGCGAATTGGCGAGCGTGAGCACAGGGCGCGCGCCCAAGAACTGCTGCACCCCGACAGCGGCGCGATTGTTCGATTCGATGAACGCTTCGCGCAGGGGCAACTCGTCGCGGTTCGCCGCGTTGTTGGCGTTTCGCGGCCGCCAGTCGCCCTGTCCCTGCACCGGAACTTCTTCCGGCTGCGACAGCATCGAGATTGGCGAAAAGCCCCGTTCGAGCGCCGCCGCGTACAGAAATGGCTTGAAGGCACTCCCCGGCTGACGACGGCTCCGCGTGGCGCGATCGAACTCGGTTTGCGCGAAGTCGCTGCCGCCGACGAGCGCGACCACCTCGCCGGTTTCGGGTCGAATCACCACCATCGCGGCTTGCAGGTTGCGGCGAGCCAGTCGCCGCAATCCGTTTGAGACGGCGCGTTCGGCTTCGTCCTGGAATCGCGGCAGGAATGTCGTCTGGACCATCCAGTCTGGCGGCTCGTCGCCGCCGAAGATCTTTCTGAATTCCTGGCGCAAATATTCCTTTGCGTAGCCGGCGTCTGCGCGATCCGACTTCGGGTACGAACGAATCGCGAGCCGGGCGTTTCGCGCCGCCTTCTCTTCCGCGTCCGTGATGTATCGCTCTTCGCGCATCCGCGACAGCACGACATGACTCCGCTCAACTGCGCCGCTCATGTTCGACCACGGCGACAAAGCCGAGGGACGTTGGATGAGTCCAGCGATCAACGCGCTCTCGGCCAGCGTCAACTGCGCCGGCGGCTTACCGAACAGGTAGCGCGACATCTTGCCGACGCCGTTCACACCGGCGCCGAGGTAGACGCGATTGAGGTACAGCTCGAGGATTTGATCCTTGTTCAGGCGGCGCTCGAGCATCATGGCGAGGAGCGCTTCCTGGAATTTGCGCGCGAACGTGCGTGAGTTCGACAGGAACAGGGTGCGCGCCAGCTGCTGCGTAATGGTGCTGCCGCCCTCCGCCACGCCTCCTGCCTTGATGTTCTTTAAGACGGCCCGTTCGAATCCGATCGGGTCGATGCCCACGTGCGAGCGAAAGCGGTGATCTTCGACCGCAACCACGGCATTGCGCAGGTGCTTGGAAATCTCATTGAGCGACACGTCACGACGCTGCTCGTCCATGGCAAACCACGGACGTCCGTCGCCCGTGTAAAACACCGTGTCGCCGACGCCGCGTGTGAGGCGATCGATCGCTAGCGCATAGCGGCCAAACCAGAACGACGAGGTGCCGTAGGCCAAGCCGACAAGGGCGAGAACAGGGAGGATGATGAACCAGTCGCGCCGACGCATTCTCTGCACAGGGACTACTTCAGCCACGTTAAACCGCTCCTTCTTACTCAAGCAAGAACGGTGCGCACGCGACGGCTCTCCGCTTGACATGCTACGAACGTAGCATATATGCTACGCACGTAGCAGAAGAGGAGTGCGTATGGCCGCCCCGTCCGACAAACTCTCGCGCCGGGAGCGGGAGATCATGAACGCGCTGTTCGCCCTGGGCGACCGCGCGTCGGCCGAAGAGATTCGCGAACGTCTGAGCGACCCGCCCAGCTATTCGGCGGTTCGCGCCATGCTCGCTAAGCTCGAAGCCAAGGGCCACGTCCGCCACCGCGAAGAAGGGCTGCGCTACATCTATTCACCAACGGTGTCTCGTACCACGGCCCGGCGCGCCGCCTTACAGCAGCTCGTGCGTGTGTTTTTCCGCGGTTCACCTGGTGACGCGGCCGCGGCGCTCCTCAAAAACGAAGATTGGACAGATGACGAGCTCGATGCGCTCTCGGCCGAAATCGAGCGCACGCGTCAGGAACGGAGGCGGCCGTGAACACGACGTTCACCGAGTTGATGGTTTTGATCAGCGCGACGCCGGCCATCGCGCTCCTGTTCAAGACCACAGTCCTCGCACTGATCGGCCTCGTCGTCGCACGCCTGCTGCGGCAGGCACGCGCCTCCGTTCGCCATCTCGTCCTGGCTTCGACGTTCGCGGCATTGGTTCTGGCGCCGGTAGGCGCGCTGCTCCTGCCGACGATTCCGGTGCCCGTTTCGGTCGCTCGCGCCGCGGCCGGACCGTCGAGCCCTCGCCCCTTGGCGGTGGGGCGCCAACCTGTTCAGGCGGTTCTACCGTCATCTACACGGGACATTCCTGTCGCCATCTCGGCGACGACTCTTGTATCGGGAGGTTGGGCGGCAGGCGCTGTGTTATGCACGGCTCCGCTGCTTGCCGCTTTGTGGCAGCTGCGCCGCCTCCGTCGCACGTCTCTTCCGTGGCTCGAAGGACAGACGCTCGTCGGCTCGCTCGCGCGCGAAGCCGGCATCACGACCTCCATCGCGGCGCTTCTCCACGAGAAGATGCACGCGCCGGTCACATCCGGCGTCTTCGATCCTGTCATCATCCTTCCGGCCGACGCGCCGCGATGGAGCGCACCTTCGCTGCGCCGCGCCATCGTCCACGAGCTCGAACATATCCGCCGCGGCGACTGGTGGATGCACCTGGCGGCTCGGGCAATCTGCGCAGCGTACTGGTTCAACCCGTTTGTGTGGCTCGCATATCGCCAGCTTGCGCTCGAAGCGGAACGCGCATGTGACGACGCCGTCATGGAAAAGGAGGAAGGCACACAGTACGCCGAGCAGCTCGTCGCGCTGGCGCGGCGCCTCTCGGCAGGCGGCACACAGCCGGCGCTGGCCATGGCGGCGCGAAGCGATTTGGCGCGTCGCGTGTCGGCGGTGCTCGACGAGCGACAGGCGCGCGGGCGCGCGGGACGAACGCGCATTGCCCTGGTCGCGGCGCTCGCGAGTACGCTCGCTCTCGCACTCGCTCCTCTGCGCACGGTTGCGTCGGTTACCTCGAACACCGCGCCAACTTCCGGCGAGCAAGGGCGCAGCCGCGTGCGCGTTGCCGCGCTCGATCGCGCATTGGTCGAAACAGCGGAGAGCGGCGACGTCGACGAGTTGAAGTCGCTTCTCGACGCCGGCGCTCAGGTCGACGCCACGGTCGTCGGCGACGGCAGCGCGTTGATCATCTCGGCACGCGAGGGACATCTCCGCGCCGTTTCGTTGCTGCTCGATCGTGGCGCCGATCCCAACCTTGGCGTGCCAGGAGACGGCAATCCCCTGATCATGGCCGCCCGAGAAGGACATCTGCAGATCGTCGAGCTGCTGCTCAATCGCGGGGCAAACATCGATCAAGTCGTGGACGGCGACGAGAACGCCCTCATTCAGGCGAGCGGCGAAGGACGGCTCGATGTCGTCAAGCTGCTCGTCGCGCAGGGCGCGAACGTGCACACGCGCATCTGGGCCGACTTGACCTACGCGCGGCCGAACGGCGAGTGGCGCACGCCGCTCAGCATGGCGAGACGTGGACGGCATCGAGACGTGGAGGCGTATCTGCTATCAGCGGGAGCGAGGGAGTAAGTTACAAGTTCAAAGTTCAGAGTTCAAAGTTAGTTCGAGAGTGAGAGTTTCTAAGTTGAGAGCCCAACACTTTCAACTTTCAAACTAGAAGTCGTCTCATAAATGGCCGGCATCGGATTCAGTCCTCTCTGCGGCCTTGCGGATAGATCTACCCTAGCGACTGCTCAGTACGTATCGTCACCGACCGCCCCAGCTTCGCCGCGTTTGACATCGAAGCAGAAGTCCCTTGATACTGCGCCGACAGGGCGCCGCTGCGGATCTGGCCGATGCCTGACGATCTACCACACGCAGCCGGGAACGGGGACTTCCCGCGGGTGAAACGCTGGTTCGACGTGGCGGGCAGGCCTGCCCTGGGCGACCTCGCGAATCATTTTCCCGCCAATGATGACTGGATCCGCGAGACATGAACAACCATTTCGAGATCGCCGACTTTCTTCTCGCACACGGGGCCGATATCAACACCAACTGGACCTCCCATGAGCCCGCCAGCATCCTGCATGAGCTGGTGTGGCACAAAAATTACGCAGCCATGCAATTCCTCATCGACCGCGGCATCGACATGACGATCCGCGATTATCGCTGGGGCGGCACCGCCGTGGGTTGGGCAGACGTCGCTGCGAAGGACGAGAAGATGGCGCAGTGGCGGCGCGACGCGCAACAACAGCGGGAGCAGGCATCGCACTGAAAGCGACCAGGGGATCAATAACAGGCCCGGCAAATGCGACCTTTCACTGTGACACCAGGGCGTTGCTCTTCCCCCTCCGGCAGATCGATCGTCATGCCAACATGTCGAGTCTTCGCAATCGACGCCTTTAGCCCGCTCCGCGTGCCCGCAGACGCGGCCATTCGTAACGTTGAGCGCGAAAGAGCTACGTGATGTCATTCCTGAAGACACATGCGCTCGCAATAGTCTTTGCTGCTGGCCTCAGCCAAGCGGTCGCACTGTCACAATCACCGCTGCCCCAGACCGAGTCGAGTCTTTCCAGAAACCCCGCTCTGGTACGTGACTGGGCAAATCGCCTGCTGGCCAGCGACCCGAAGGTCCGCGCAACCGCCGAATCCGCTCTGGTCCAAGGGGCGCAGCGGTCGCTGACCTTGCTGAGACGATTCCTCACCCCTGAGCATGAAGACCTGCATGTGGTGACGTTTGAAATCATCCAGCGGATCGGTCCCCCTGCCATTCCGCTGCTGGTGGACCTGCTGCGGCATGAGTCGGACGCTGTCCGGCGCAGCGCCGTCAATGAATTGATCGACTTGGCGCCCCAGACAGAACCGGTTCAACCGGCGCTGAGGCGGGCGCTGAGAGACGAGGATTCGATCGTTGCGGGCGATGCCGCACGCGCCCTGGGCGCGTTGGGTAAGAGGGCCAGCCCCTCGGTCGGCGCACTCGTCAATACTCTTTCGCACGAAAATCCATACGTCCGCATCTACGTGGCGGAAGCCTTGGCGTCCATCGGTCCGAGCGCGGCCAAGGCGACCAACGCCTTGGCAGAAGCCCTACGCGATCCCGCTCCCGGCGTTCGATGGGCGGCGTGTGAGGCCCTCGCAAGCATCGGCCCCGCTGCCCAGTCTGCAGTGCCGCAGTTAATCGAAGCGCTGGAGGATGAATTCCTCTATGTGCGTATCTTCGCGGCCGGAGCTCTGGGAAGCATCGGACCGAAGGCACAGTCGGCCCGAGAGGCGCTGAGGGCGGCAGCAAACGATCCCACATTGCGTAACGAAGCAGAGTGGGCGTTGAGTCGAATCGCTGGAGTCAAATCTGGAGAGCCTGTCGCGTCACACGTTGTGCCCGCGCCTTCCGGCGCACCGCCACTTCAGACGACAGTCGTCCAACCGGGCAATCCTCCGGTTGACTGGGATACGACCACCGGTCGGAACATCGTCTGGAGTGTCGAGTTGGGAAACGAAACGTTTGGTCGTCCCGTGGTTGTTGGCGATGCGGTCTATGTGGGCACCAACAACGCAAGGCATCTGAACCCCGCCTATGAGGAAGAAGCCGGCGTGCTCGTGGCATTTCACGCGAAGGATGGCAGATTCCTTTGGCAGGACGTGGCCCCGCGAGTAGAGCGGGGTTTGCGAGAGTTTCTGTTGCCTTCGACGACAAGTACGCCGTATGTGGAAGGGAACCGGTTGTACTACGTCACCGCCGAGTGCCAACTCCGTTGCCTCGACACACAGGGGTTCCGTGATGGCGAGAACAATGGTCCGTATCGGGATGAGGTCTTTCAGGACAACGCGGCGGCCGACATCGTCTGGGAGTTGGACATGTGTGGCCGCTTGGGTGTCTTTCCGCATGAAGCCACCAATAGCGAAGTGTTACCCGTGGGTGATCTGCTGATGGTCAGCACATCCAACGGCCTGAATGAAGGCCACACGCTTGTCCCATCGCCGCGCGCCCCGAGTCTGATCGCGGTGGACAAGCACTCGGGCGAAGTGGTGTGGCGCGCAATTGGGGCGGGCGGGCACGTATTGCACGGCCAGTGGTCCAGCCCGGTGGCGGCCAACGTCAACGGGCTCATGCAGGTGCTCTTCGGCGGAGGAGATGGCTGGCTGCGGGCCTACGACGCGGCGTCGGGTCACGAAGTCTGGCGATTTGACGGCAACCCAAGAGACGCCCGCTGGCTTCCACGCCCAGGCGTCCTTTCGCGCAGTTTTCTCCTTGCTTCACCGGTCTTCGCAGAGGGCCGGGTCTTCATTGCGATGGGACAGAGTCCTGAGCACGGCGACGGACCTTCACTTGTGCATGCGATCAGTCCCAACGGCCACGGAGACGTCACCGAGAGCAGGCTCCTCTGGACTTCTCGCGAGGTTGGTCGCGTGGCGGGCACGCCCATTGAGAAGGACGGTCTGCTTTACGTTGGGGACGTGGGCGGAACTATTCATTGTCTGGATGCGGCAACCGGCGCCACGGTTTGGAAGCACGATACCTTCGGGGCTATCTGGGGATGCCTCCTGTTGGCCGGCGGCCGCCTTTACGTCGGGAACGAAGACGGCACCATGACTGTTCTTCGTGCCGGACGGCAAAAGCAAGTGCTCGCTGAGATCGAGATGGACGCGCCGCTCTATTCGCCTCCCGCGTTGATCGGCGATGCGCTCTATCTGGCCACCGCGAACCGGTTGTACCTCATCGCGGCAAAGCTTCCCTCCTAGACGCGTTAAGGTCAGCGGCGCGTAAAGACTACTGTTAGTCGCGATCAACGCCGCACTGTTTCCTGATACCGTGCACACGGTGCCCGACGCTTGCGTGGGTCAACGCGGCTGTCGACACTGGACGACAGCGGCGGCATCGGGCTCGATCAGATCCAGTTTTCTGCTCGGCCCACGTCTCCATCCAGACGACAGAGCGGCACCCTCAGCGCAAGCAGAAGCTCCGGTGCGCCGTCACGATCGGCTCGGAATCGAGCCTGGAGCCGTCGTATGACAGGTCGGAGCGCCGAAGCGCGGACGAATGTGAAACGTCCACGGCTGCGCGTGCACAGGCCACCGTAGAATGGTGCGCCATGCCGAAGGGTGACGCGCAGCGCGTCTGGTTTCCAGAAATGGTCGAACGGTTGCGATCTCGATGGCGTGAGGGCATGCCCATGGAGGCCCTCATCGACTTGCGGGATGATCTCGATGGCATTCTCAGCCACATTCGATCCGCGCGCCAAATCCGCAGCCCGGTCGTTACGTGTCGCGTGTGCGGGGCTACGGGACGCGAACCCGCGCCGCACGTCAGTGTGGGGGCCATGCTTGCAGCGTTGGTTCGCTTTGGTATCACGGCTAGGGCGTCCGCTCGTGCCCTCGAAAGAGACTGGGCGACGTACCGACAGCAACACGGACTGGATCTGTACGGAAAGACGCCGGACCCGAAGCCCCTTGACTCCAAACGATGTGCGCATCTCACTGCATCGTGAGTTGACCGTTCAGGTCTCAATAAGCCTGCAGGCGCTTTCGACACATTCCACCCCGTTTCAGAAGCCACTGGGCGACTGATCGTTATCTATCGTTAGAGTGGCGCAGTACCGAGGCTGTGAGAAAGGGAGCTCCCGCTGCTGCGCGCTGTTCGTGAGCACTACGGTATCGTCCGAGCCACGCGGAACCCGACATTGTCGCGAGTCTGGTTCGGGAGATATGTGACGTCCCCTCGATGTGCCGAACGAACCGTGAACCATTCATAGGCGAACGAACCGCCGCGACGGGTTCGGGCAACTTCGTTAGACACCCGTAAGGTGCTGTCCTCGATGTCTTCGACGACACGTCCGCTTGCTGGGTAGGGCTGTCGGCGGTCGAAGGTCCACTCCCACACGTTGCCGAGCATGTCGAAGAGGCCCCACTGGTTCGGGAGAAGCGACGCGACCGGGTATGCGCGTTCACGCTTCGTGTTCCCGTCATACCACGCATACTTCGGAAGAATCGCATCATCGTCGCCGAAATGGCGGCTCGTTGTCGTTCCGGCCCGCGCAGCGAATTCCCACTCAGCCTCCGTTGGCAGTCGATAGCCGGAGCGACGGAGATAGTTCGACGCCAGATCCACACCTCGTTCATCGTCAATAACGTCTGGATATACCCATTGGTCTCTAGGTAGGCCCGCCTGGTCGCTCAGCCAGTTGCAGTATCGAGCGTGTCGTACCAGCTCACGGCCACTTGTGGGCTGTCGGGTGTCGGGGAGAACGCGGCAAATCGCGGCGGATCGCCGAATCGCGCAGCCGTCGCAGCTTGCCATCGCGCAGCGTGGACTGGTTGGGCTCTCAGGAATCGCGCGAACTGCTCGTTTGTGACCTCAGTCGTCGCAATGGCGTATGTGCGAGGAATCCTCACACGGTGCTCAGTCTCCTCTTCAGAACGCCCCCGTTCACTGGCGGGCGACCCCATCGTGAATTCACCGCCCTGAATCACGATCAAGATGTGGCCGTTGGGACCGAACTCGGAACGCGGGCGAGACTCCGGACCGATGCCTTGCTGTGCCAGGATCACGGCACACGAGAACGCGAGCCACGCCAATAGGTTCGGCATTTCTCCATTCATTGTTCGATGTGCTGCCCTGACATTGAAACGGCTACTTCAATCTCGGGTTCGTGCGTCCCGCCCGTGGATCGTGTCGGTAACTCTCTTTGAGAGGCGCTTGCACGGCCCTCAGTTGTTCGGCATTTATCGTCACTTAGCCCTCTTGTCCAACGCCCCGAGTACACATGGAATCTTCCGCCCGCACGTTCCGGTCAACGCTCTGCAAGTACTCTGATGGCGCGTTCGAGCGCGCCATCGCGACCGCGCGCGAGATCGACGGCGGAATACACCGGCACGCGAATGTCCGGCGGCACACCTCGACCATCGAAAGACTTTCCGGAGCTGGTGAGATACAGCTCCGTCGGCAAGCCGAATGTCCAGCCGTTGGGCAATTCCCGTCCCCACACATCGGAAAACACGCCCTGGGTGTTTTCCCCAACGGACGTGACCTTCGGTGTTCGTCCCATGAGGGCCATCGCGAACGTTTCACCGCCGCTGAGCGTGTCGGGTCCGATCAACAGGACGACCCCGCCGCGATATCCCGGCCGCGTCGAAACCTCGACCCAGGCAGGCTGTGGCGCGGTGAAACGCAGCGGTCCGGTCAGATTGTTTCGCGCGACCTTCGAATAGGCGAGATACTTCGCGCCGCTCAACCGGGAAGCGATCGCCAGGCACAACGGGTCGGCGCCGCCGGTGTTCACCCGTACGTCGATGATGAGCCCCTTGATCCGCTCGGCATTCTTGAAAATGTCGTCCAGAGCGGACTCCAGAGCGATGGCTCCCTGCTCGAAGCCTCCGTCTTTGGTGTACCCGTCGAAGGCCAGAATGCGCATGTAGCCAATCGAGCCGCTCAGTATGCCGAAGTGGATCATCTCGTTTACGT
>JBKPAJ010000141.1:0-8653 GCA_046726375.1 Acidobacteriota bacterium | reverse complement strand
GAGAAAGCTGCGCGCGAATCGGACGCGCGCTCGCCGACGCGGCGACTCGAGGTAGTGCGATTCGAACCGCTCCAGCAGTTCTCCATCGAGCGTACCGCTCACGTAAGCGTCGACGAGGTCCTGCTCCACAACACGCAGCCGCAACGCGACTTCGTCGTCAACGACGGTGGCCTCGTCGAGGCGTTCGGTTTCTTCGTCGGGCAGCAGTGCGAGCAGGTAGTGTGCCAGCCGCTGGTCGGCTTCGGACTGTGGTTTATGGCGCTCGGACATATCTCCGCCTGGCTGTACGCCTTGTCTGATAGGACGAGGGGCCTTCAGACCTTTCGTTGGCCGCTGCGACAACCCTCGACGCACGTCAGAAGCGCGTCGCGAATGCGGCAGGCCCGGATCGCGAGCGCGTTCATCGTAATGCCCAGCCGCGTGGCCAGATCGCGGCGGCGGTCGATCCGCTGACGCCGCGCGTCGCGGTAGTACTCAATGGCGAGATCGCGCTGCTCCGGTTTCAGCTGCCGCAGGCAGTGATCGAGACAGTCGAGACTCTGCTCGCGGAGCATCAGGCGTTCGTTCGACTCATCGACGTACGTGCTGTGTGCTCGCGACGCTTCGATGCTTCGCGGTTCGTCGAGAGGAACATGCTTGCGACTGCGCCGGAGATCCTCCAGGAGGACGAATCTCGCGACCACATAGCAGTAGCGAGCCGGCGGCTTGGTCGCAATTGCGCCGGTCTGTTCCAACGTTCTGCTGATGCGATTGAGCGTCTCGTCGGCCAGCTCATCAGCGTTGGGCCGGTTGCGACGATCGAAGTACGACACGAGTCGCCGCCGCATTTCGAGGTACCGATCGCCGTGCGAATCGACGCCGTCGTCGAGCCACTCGAGCAACCGCGTAAATGCGAGTTGCGTAAGTATCGGCGCTTCTCGTAAGAGTTCCTGTGTGAGCACGCGCTTCGCCGCCTTGTGTTTTTGGTTCGTTTAACCACGATGGATCGTGATCGAATCCTTGGTGTGGGATGGGGGACTAACGATGATCCACGCGTTGATGCAATATCGAAGCCGCGGATTTTGGTTTTGCACCGAACGTATGAACCCGCTTGCTGAGGACAACGCGGTTCGCGGATGAGCGATTTGAAACCGGGTGTGAAAAAAATCGACCGCGAGCTTGTTGCGAGGATCTCTGGACAGTGAGGGAGATGACCGACACCACCCGCGTCACCTCCTCGGGGACAGGACGAAAGCGCGGCGGTCGCGGTCGAGGAGATCGTTCACCGATGGCTGCGCCCGCATCAATCCTGTCGCGGAATGCTGTTGGTGCTCACCACCCGCTGCACGTTTATCTACGACGCGATGACTTCCACCCTCGCTCGACCGAGCGGCTCCACGTGGCCTCTCATTTTCCCCGGCGGCTTGTATGCGCCGACATCGCGCGTTCGAGCTGGTCGTCCACGAGCGCACGTGCACGCGAAATGGATCGGCCCTCAGCGCCCTAAGTCAAGTAGTAGCGGATCTGCTCGGCGCACCAGGACGAGATCGGAACGACGCGAGGCCTCACTTCCCCGAGCGACCTCGCCGCGAGCGCGCGAGGTTCGCTGATGAAACATGCCGCCTTCTCAGCGGCCCCAAAACCGACCCTTCGGGTTTGAAGAAGAGTGAGCCAATCATGAACCTACGCCGCCGTTTTTCTCGCACACTCATGGCCCAAATGGGGTCATTCGCTTCGCCTGTATCGAGTGACGCGGAGCGATCGTTGAGGCGTCACACGACGATGCGCAGTAGCCGCGCCATCTGCGCACTCATCGCCCTCACGCTTACGCAATTCCTGTGGGCCGCTGACGCGCGGGCGCAGGTGAGGCACACCATCATCGCCGCCTCGGGCGCCGCCGCGCCCGCCGGCGGAAATTACCTGTTCTTCTTCAGCACCCCAGGGTCGAACACGCCCGGTCGAGTGGCCTTCGATGCGTTCCTAGGCGGACCCAGCCATTCGGGCGTGTTTGTCAGCGACGGCACGACGACGGCGGCGATTGCGCTCGGGGGCGACCCCGACCCGGCCGCGGGGAATTTCGGCTTTGCCTTCGCCCCGTCGCTCACCACCCGTGGTGACGTCATCTTTATTACCGATACTGGCCTCTTCCGCGGCGATGGTCGGCGCGCTGTTCCGCTGGTGCAGAGCGGAGACCCCGCGCCCGGCGGCGGCAGCCAGAATCTGGGCGGAGGCTATGCGGCCAATTCCCAGGGAGTGATCGCCTATAACACATTCATAACAGGTGGCGGTAGTACCCAAGGCATCTTCCGAAATGACGGTACCGGCACGGTCGCGATCGTCCTCGATACCACCGTCCCACCCACCGGCGGAACCTTCTCTTTGTTGGGAGAACCAATCATTGACGAACGCGGGCAGGTGGCCTTCTTTGCAGGCATGAGCGGCGGCTCCGCCGACTTCGCTATCTTCCGAGGCGATGGAGAGAACCTCACCACCATCTTTGCTGCCAACCAGCCCGCACCCGGCGGGGGCACGTTCCTCGATTTCGGTAGTCCCGTCATCAATAAACATGGCCAAGTACTGGCCTTCGCTCCCCTCAACAACGCAGTAGGTCCCGTGGGTCTTTTCCTCGGCGACGGGAGCGATGCCGTGGCCATCGCGCTCGCCGGACAGGCGGCTCCCAACGGCGGCAGCTACTGCCGCCCTGGCGACATGGGCTGCCCAGGCGCGGTGCAGTTCTTCGGGTATCGGTTGAATGACCGCGGTCAGGCCGCCTTCGGGGCATTTTTGACAGGCGGCGCGAGCCGGAGCGGCATCTTTCGTGGGGATGGCGCCACGACTACCCCCATCGCTCTGGAGGGGACGGCGGCGCCCGGAACGGCAGGGACGTTCGACTCCTTCGGAGAAATGACAATGGGGGAGGACGGGAGAGTGGCCTTCATCGCGACATTAACGCTCGGCGTCGGCGGCGTGGACGCCTCCAACAACACGGGCATCTGGGTCGGCACCTCGGAGACGGATCTCCACCTGGTAGCGCGAACGGGCCAAATCATCGCCGACAAGACGCTGACAAGACCCGAGGCCCTGGGCCAGCTTCAGATGAGCGGAAGCCCTGTCGTCTGGCGTGGTCGTTTTTCCGGGTTTTCGCAGGCGATTGTCTCCTCTGATCCGGATGGCGAGTCTAACGCTGATCGTGGGGCCGGGCCTGAATCGGAAAGCGCCGACCGATCGCATCCGGAATAGAGGAGACTGTTCTTGCGAAATGCAACCGCCAGCGCCCCGCCGCTGCGAAGGACCGCCTGTCTCTGAAGATTCACCCTCGGAAACACTTGCTGCCAGAACAGCGCGAGGAAGTCATCGACGAATGATCTTGATCAGCCCCGCGTTGACCATTTCAAGTCATCTTCGAGGCTCTCGGGGGCCTCGATCGGCACGACGGGCCGCTGTCGATGGACGAGGCAGTGGAGTGGCTGAAGCGGGCGCCGTTCGACGGTGGCGCGGAGATCGAGATCCGGCCGGTGTTCGAGGCGGACGACTTCGGCGCGGAGTACACGCCGGAGCTGCGCGAGCGGGACGAGCGCTTGCGGCAGCAGATCGAACGGCAGCAGAAAGCGTGAGCCGTTCGTGCGGCAGCCAAAATCAGGGCACTGGCGTCTCGATACCGCGTGCGGTCACGAACGAGGCGAACCGTTCCTCGTTATCCGAGGTGAACCGCAATCGGCCGCGCGCGGCATGGCGAAAGTCCAAGCGGTCCCAGGTCGCGCGCATCAGTCCGCTGTTTGTATGTGCCGGCGAGTTCTGCAGAAGATGTCCGAGCTCGTGCGCGACCGCACATGCGAGGAGACGATCGATTGGAACCCCGTGATGGTTGGCCTCGGCAGTGACGCGACGGTAGAACACCCACGCCATGCCCACGCCTGCGGGACTGCCCATCGCGGCGCCCAGGATCATGCGCTGGTCGAGTCGAAGCGCTCCCGTTTCGTAGGGCAGAAGAATCACTCGAATGGCTTCTGCGCCACGCGTCGCGCGTGCCTCCGACCACTCGATGTGCACGCCGATGTCGCCGAACATCGCCGCCACTTCGTGTTGCGTCTCGCGCAGGACAGGCGCGGGCACGTCGGCGGCGTTGGTGAGGTGCACGAGAATCGACAGGGCAATCGCGGTAGTCGTCACACGCGCAGTGTGGCGAGAACACATGCGTGCGGTCGATTACGCGAGACGTAATGCGGCTGCCTGCGCGCGGGCAGGCAGTGCCGTGCCGGTCACACAGCGATCGCGTGTGGCGATGCGGCAAGGCGGCGCGTGAGCTGCTCGGTGGCTGCATCGGCGGGGAAGAAGCACTCGATCTTGAGCTCCTGGAGCGTGATGTCGCGCGCGCGGCCGAGGAAGCTGACGGCGGAGAGGAACGACAGCGAGAGGTCGCCTTTTCTGAGTTGTAAGTTGATGATCGGCGGCTCTGCCGTGAGCGTGCACAGCGTGCGAAAGCCCGACGGCACGCCGGGATACCCGAGCAGCTCCTCGCGCAGCTGACGCAGCGACTCGTTGCCGGTGTCGGCGATCTGGCGCTGCAGCGACTGCATCATGCACTCGGCCATCTCGTCCCAATTGACGATAAACGGTCGCAGCCCACGTGGGTCGAACACGGTGCGGATGCCGTTGATGACGACGTGGTCCGGCACCGGCCCGCGAAAGAGCTCGAACACGCGGCGCGAGGCGTCGTTGCGCATGACGATGTCGTGATAGCCATTCATTACGAGTGCCGGATACGGCTCCTGCTGACGGAGCATGAATTCGAGCGCGCGGCGGACGTGCTCGAACTCCGGCGACTCGAGCGGCCGTTCGCCGAAGGCCGGTGCGTATCCGGCGCCCACGAGCAGCGTGTTCCGTTCGGCAAGCGGGACGTCGAGCATGCCGGCGAGGAGCTGCACCATCTCGCGGCTTGGCTGGGCGCGGCCGGTTTCGAGAAAGCTCAAATGGCGCGCGGAGATGCCGGCTTCGGTCGCGAGCTGCAACTGCGTCATGCGGCGGGTCGTCCGCCACTGCCGCAGCAATGGGCCAAACGTGGGGTGATCGGGCTGACCGAGAAGCGTGTTCATGGATGCCTCGACGGGATCGTAGATTATCGCCTCGCCGGGCGTTGGCCCAATTACCTCAGAAGTAATGCGATAACGCTGCGGCAATAGCCCCATCCTCATCGCCTGTGCTTCAGGTGCCGGCTAGTCGGCAGCGCTGGCTGCAACAGGCATCCCGAGACGCACATCGCATTGGGCATTTGGCCCACCACTTTCGCTGAGGTTGCGCGCCGCAACGCGGCTGTGTTACGTGGCGAGGTGCCGTCGTAAACCCTTTATGCGCGCGTGTTCAGAATCCTGCTCCGACCCGAGTGTGGAGATCCGACATGCCTAATCCGCGTGTGGTGCTCATCACAAGCGTATCGTCTGGCGTCGGGCAATCCACGGCTCGATTGCTTTCGGTTCAGCAGGCGCGCCGTTGGTGCAGGGCGACCGCATCAATGGGCCGCGGGGATCACCCGCTGCGGGTGCACCCGCCGCGTGATCAGCGAGTCCATCGGAATCACGTCACACTTGTCACTCTCAGGGCTTCAATTTCCGGCGCTAATTTTATCTCACGACCACTAACCAGCAGGTCGTATCGAGAACGGAACAAAACGAAACGATTAAGGACACTTGACGAAGGGAGAGAAAGACGATGACGACACACGAGGTCGGGACACGGGAACAGTGGCTGACAGCATAGCGCGAGCTCGGCAAGAACAAGGCTCGGCGGCAAGAACAACAAGAACGAGGAGACAGAGATGGACAAGAACAAAGAGAGAGATAGCGAGCCCCGGAAAGGGCGTCTTCCAATGAACACCCCGCCGGTCGTGTCGGCGCAGGAGTGGGAGGTTGCGCGCCAGCAGCTCCTCGTGAAGGAGAAGGCCTTGACCCGCGCACGTGATGCGCTGGCCGCCGAGCGTCGGCGGATGCCGTGGGTGGCCGTGGAGAAGAAGTACGAGTTCGACGGGCCCAAGGGCAAGGTGAGCCTGCTCGATCTGTTCGAGGGCCGCCGGCAGTTGATCGTCTATCGCGCCTTCTTCGAGCCCGGGGTGTTCGGCTGGCCCGAGCACGCCTGCCGCGGCTGCTCCCTGGGCGCCGATCAGGTTTCCCATCTGGCCCATCTGAACGCCCGCGACACCACGCTCGCGTACGCCTCGCGCGCGCCACAGAAGGACATCGAGCGCCTGAAGGCACGAATGGGTTGGAAGATGCCGTGGTACACCATCACAGACAGCTTCGACACCGATTTCGGCGTGGACGAGTGGCACGGCCACAATGCATTCATCCGCGACGCCGACAAGGTGTTCCGCAGCTACTTCATCAACAACCGCGGCGACGAGGCGATGGGGAGCACCTGGAGCTACCTTGACATCACTGCGCTCGGGCGCCAGGAGGAGTGGGAGGACTCGCCGGAGGGCTACCCGCAGACACCGCCGTATAAATGGTGGAACTGGCACGACAACTACGACGCCGAGGCCTCGCCTGACCCGAAGTGGGTCAAGGTGTCCGACGCTGGAGAGGCCGCCTTCCGAAAGCGCGACGCAGAGGCGAAAGCATGACCGAGGTTAGCAAGGGAGAGAACGATGAAGACATCATGAGGACGGATTCGACCTCTCGAAGGCGTGGATACGCCGGCACGATCAGTATCGAGGCGCCTAACACCAAGCTCACTTCAGTTCGCAGCGCTAACGGCGTTGAACGTTCGAACAATGCCGCTTTCGGCCCGAATCTTGAGCTCGGCTCAATGCCACGATCATCAACTCAGGAGAATTGAGGGGGTAGAGCATGGGAAGAGGATCGCAATGATCTCCAATGCGATTGATGATCGACGCATCATCGACACTCGCATGGCTTCCGAGCGAGCGTCTCAGCTTGCCTTCTTCGGCGCCTCCGCGTTGCTCTTCGCTAGCAGTGCGACGCTGACGATCGCCTGGTGCGCATCCATGTCGGCGATGGGGATGCCGATGCCCGGCGGCTGGACGATGTCGATGGCGTGGATGCGGCTGCCCGGTCAGACGTGGCCCAGCGCGGCGGCGGCGTTCGTCGGCATGTGGGTGGTGATGATGGTGGCGATGATGCTGCCGTCCCTGGTCCCCATGCTGCGGCGGTACCGCCACGCCGTCGGCAGAACAGGCGCGACGCGGCTCGACCCGCTGACGGCGATCGTGGGCGCAGGTTACTTCTTCGTCTGGACCGTGTTCGGAATAGCTGTCTTTCCATTGGGCGTCGCGCTGGCGACGGTCGAGATGCAGCAGCCGGCGCTGGCGCGCGCCGTTCCAATCGCGGTCGGCGTGGTCGTTCTCATCGCCGGGGCGCTCCAGTTCACCGCGTGGAAGGCGCGTCACCTGGCATGCTGCCGCGAAGCACCCGGGCGCGGCCGTACGTTGCAGGCTGACGCCCGCACGGCCTGGCGACACGGCCTGCGCCTCGGACTCTACTGCAGCCGCTGCTGTGCCGGTCTGATGACGATCCTCCTGGTCATAGGCGTGATGGACCTTCGCGCGATGGCTATCGTGGCGGCAGCCATCACGGCCGAACGTCTCGCACCAGCTGGTGAGCGTGTCGCGCGAGCCATCGGGGCCGTCGTCGTTGGAACGGCGTTCTTTCTGATCGCGCGAGCAGCCGGGCTCTGATGACGCATCCGCATGGAGGACTTCTGAGCGGCGCCACATCGACACGCGGGCAGTCCGTAACCAAGGAGTGTCGGTGTGGAGCACAAGATGGCCTACAAAGAACTCCACGCCTGGCGCAGCAGCGCGATCGAGATTTCCGCCGGAAGGGCGGTCGCCTGCCGGAGCACGCACGCGAATGCCCTGACGTGCGAGCTCTGCTGACAGATCCCGAGTGAGTGCCGGCAAACCGCTCGAGGATCTCACGGCACTTCAGCGCGTACTCTCTGTGATGAAAGACGGAAACGTCGTCAAAGCACCTTTTGAGCAACGCGACGAGTATCGCTCCAGGTGCTAGCGTGCAGCTGTCGCTTTCGGTGATTTCGCTCGAAGATGGACATCAAGAGTCGAATCGCGGCCATTCGGCCCGTCGAAACGTGCGTTTGTCAGGCGACCGCATTCTTCTGGCGTCACGCAGGCGCAGGCTTCCGTGGTACGCAGCAAGCGTCGTTGCCTTCGCAGCAGTCGCTCGAGGTCGCAGAGCATTGCCAGTTTACGCGTCCGGACGTCTCGCCACCGCTCGTGCGTCGGGCCAGGTCGGAGCAGATCGCGAATTTCGGCAAGCGAGAGGCCCGCCCGCCAGGGCTTTAACTATTGTACTAGTACATTACGACAAGCCTGCGCGCGAGTCCCAGGCCGTCGCTGGAAGTTAGCAACGGAAGCATCGGCAATCCACTGCCGGGCGAGCGTTGATCGCCCATTTCTCATTCTCTCCCTCCGTGGATCAAGCGGAGGATGTCACCGGGCGTGAGAAACGTTGCTGCGATCGGCTCGGCCGAAATTTCATCGGCACCCTTGTCCTCTGGCGGGGTCCTCGGTTGGCCATCCATATCCAAGATGACGGCCGGGTAGTTGCCGACTGCGCTGTCGATAGCAGGACTGCCAGCTTGCGGGCGAAACACACCGTTTGCTTTTGCTTCAAGCAGAGGATCGACGACGTCGTAGGTGCCC
>JBKPAJ010000140.1:0-50815 GCA_046726375.1 Acidobacteriota bacterium | reverse complement strand
GTTGATCCGCCGCACCAGGAGAGTGTGCATCAGGAGCGGCAGCTTGTCGACGCCTTGCGGCGCTTTGTTCTCGTTGTAATAGGCAATCAACCCGCCTGCGAGGGGCGCGCCATGCCCGCCGACAGTTTCGCGAGTGCTGCTACATTCGAAATCGCGTAGTCCTGCCAACCGTTGTAGGCGGCAACGAGATCGCCGGCAGCATAGTCCCGATGCGTCGACGACTCCACGCGGCACACCCACCATCACGTCACCGAGCGCCACCGGTGGCGCCTACGACGGCGCATCGCTCATTCGTCCGCGCATGTAGAGATCGAGTGAGAGATCTACCCTCAATTCACTTGAATTGATGCTCGTGGCATTGAGCCGATGTCAAGATTCGGGCCGAAAGTGGCATTGTTCGAACGTTCAACGCCGTTGGCGCTGCGAACTGAAGTGAGCTTGGCGGTTAGAGTGCGCAGCAACACTTCTCCATCGGCCGGGTGCGGAATCGGTGCTTCTTCCAGTCGAAAGTTCTCCGGCGCCGGTTTGCCGGAAGGCGTGCCGCCAGGACGAAGCGGCGATTCACGGTCGAGCTCGGCGTCATCGGCGATACTACCAGCCCGTGGTAGCATCGCGCGCTCGGTTCTCTGCGTGGAGGCGCCATGACAACGCACTTAGCAGCCGACCTCGCCGTCACACTCGAGGCCGATCGTCCCGGCACGTTAGCGAAGGCGATTGGATGTATCAGCGCGGCCGGTATCAACATCGACGGCTACAGCGAGATGAACGGTGTCGTGCACGTGCTCACGACGGAACTGGCGGCGGCACGAAAGTGCCTCCAGCAGGGCGGCTTTCGCGAACTGCAGGAGCAAGACGTCGTCGTGATTCCCGTCGAGGATCAACCCGGAGCCGCGGCGCGAGTGTTTCAACGGATCGCCGAAGCGCACATCAATGTGCGGTATAGCTATCTCGCCACCGGCAACCGGCTCGTGATCGCGTCGAGCGATCCACAGGCCGTCATCAACGCCGTAACGTAGGAGTCACGGACGCGGCGAAACTGGTCGCGGCGGGGTCGCACGTGGCCAGATCTGACGCGGCGAGCTGGTTCGTGGTGGACTCGTGCGCAGGAGACTCGTACGCGGTAAGTTGCTATGCGGGAGGCTGGTCTGCGACCGCTTTGTACGCGATGTGTCGGTTTGGGACCCGCTCTTGGGCGCTGAGCTCGGCGTCGGTGCGTTCGCTGTTGGCGAGCTCACAGTCTTTGAGGTCGTGCGCGGCGTGCTGGTGCTGGGCGTGCTCGTCGGCGGAGCGCTCGGGCGCGGTGGACTCATACGATTGGACTTCGAACGCGGCAAAAGTATCCGGCGTGCGAGTGAGCTGCCCTGCGTGTTGGCGACGTCACTGCTGAACGAGCCGTGCAGCGTGCCATCGCCGGCGATCTCGAGCACAAACGTCCCAGTACTGACTCGCTCCGCGCCTGTCTCGGTGAACTTCAACTCGAGCCGCCGGCCGTCGCGCGTACCTTCCAGCACGATGGGCGTCCTGGCGGCGGCCGGCAGCGCCTTGCCGTTCTCCATCCATTTTTGACCCGTGCCGGTGACGCGATTGCCGCGTTGCTCCAACTGCAGGCGGAAGCCGAGATTGAGGTTGTTGTACGGTTCGTGGCTCGTCGACTCTATACGATTCGTCAAGGTCCACGATCCGCTCAGATCCTTTGGCTCGTCGTCCGACGCCTGATTCGTGTTGGACTTGGGTTCCGGCACTATCGGAACAATGGTCTTGGTTGCTGCTTCGTCCGGTGAATTGCCATCGCCTGCGGCCCGTTTCGCGTCTGCTTCAGGCGCACGTGTGGCGGGCGCGGTCGTCTGCGCCGGCTCGCTCGGCGTCGGCGCTGCAGTACCGGGCGCGATGCTTTCGCCTGGGCGCGCAACCGGTTCGGATTTTGGTTGCGCCGATCCAGAACCGTCATCTGTGCGGTCGATCTTTTTCGTATCGGTTGAGGTCGTCCGGCCAGCGCGCTTCCACCAATCCTCGACTTGACTTCGAACGAGGTTCAAGTTGACCGAGAGCACGATGCCGACGATCACGCTGGCGGCGAGCACGGCAAGGAGTACGCCGAGTCGTTGCCAGGCGTTCGCACCGAGATGAGCCGAACGCTCGCGTGCTGTCGCTTCCGGGTCGTCGAGCGGGACGACGGCGAACGTCCGCGAAGATGGCCGTTCGGGTTCGGAATCGAACTCGGAGTCGAAGTGACTCAGGCCTTGTGATTGAAGCGCAGGTTCAGCGTCCAGTTCGGACTCAAATTCAGGTTCGGGTGAACGTTCGATGTCGAGCGCCGGTCGCACGTCCTGCGCCGCGCGTTGAGGCGCCGGTTGCGGGGGCAGTTCGCGAATGCGCGGCGTTTCGGGAGGAACCTCTGTACGACCCGAGTCGGATGGCGCCGCCGATTTAGCCTCTTCAGCTGGATCGTGGCGCTCGCGGAGCGGGAGGTCAGGATCGACAGTTGGCGGCGGAGGCGTAATCTGCTCCAACTCTGCGAGGTAGCGCTTGGTGATGTCGGCTCCGTCGAGCTGCACCTCAGCCGCATAGGCACGAAGGAAACCGCTCAGATAGACCAGCGGCGGCAGCTCCTGCACGACACCGCGTTCGATCGCCGACAGGCGCTCAACGCTGACTTTAGTGCGGCTCGAGATGTCTTCGAGCGAAAAGCCGAGCCGGCGGCGTGCTTGTGCCAGTTCACGTCCAACTTCCATAGCGCGTGGCGAGAGCAAAAGCCAGTCCGGCCGTGAGCCCGCGCATTTAGGCGCGTCGCGGCTGAGTGCGCGTAAAACTTACCGTTGGCCGGCGCGGAACACGATGAAATGTTGACGCGGCAAGAAGTCGTGGGTTGCCTCGACCTCGTACCCCGCCTGCTTCATCTCGCCGACGATTTGATCGGCGTCGAAACGGAACTCGCGGGGCGGCCCTTCTGGTGAGTCCTTGCGAAAATCCACGATCGCGACGCGGCCCGCGGGCGTGAGCGACTTCTGCAGGTTCGCGAAGTAAGTTGGCCGGTTCGGGAGGTGGTGATAGGTGTCGACGATTAGCACGACGTCCACGGGCTGCGGGAGGTTCGGTCCGGCACTGCTCGCGTGCACGGGAACGATGTTGGTCAAGCCTGCCGCGGCGGCGCGCTTTTCGATGTACTCGATCATCGCACGCTCGATGTCCACGGCCAGCACGCGGCCCTCAGGCACCGCTTTCGCAAGACGCACGCTGAAATAGCCAGTACCGGCGCCGATGTCAGCGACAATGCTGTTGCGTTTCAGCGCGAGCGCAGCGATGACACGGTCCGGCATCTGCCAAACATCACGAGCAGGATCGTCAAAGGATTTGGCAAGCCGCTCCGGATCGTCGAAGCGGTGCTGCATGTGATCGGGCTTGGCGGGCTGCGTTTGTTGCGCGCGCAGCGGAACCGCGACGCACAACGTCAGACTGCACGCAACGACGATCAGTTCATAGATGATGCGCATTGGTCTCACCACCTTGTTACCAGTCGAATCGCACCGTGATCTGTGAGAACCTCGACAAGTTGGCTTGGGTCGTCACCTGCCCGAAGTTTGCGGCGCCGACACTGGTGCTGGCGAGGCTTGTATACCAGGGCGTATTGAACAAGTTGAGCACTTCCAGCCGCACGTTCAGACGAGTCGCGCCGCCGGTGCGGATCTGTTTGTCCAAGGCGATATCCGTACTCGAGCGGCCAACCGATCGCGCGCCCGACAAAATCCGCGGCGCATTTCCGAACGTAAAGGCGGGTGCGGGCGAGAACCCTGCCGGGTTCAGATAGAGATTGTCGGTAGGATTGTCGCGCAGTCGATCGGTGATATCACCGGGAACAAGGATGTCGGCGCCAGTAAGGTTTGGCCGCTGCCCTGCGCCGTTCAGGTTCGTCGTGTTCGGCGTCTGACTCACGCCGAGCGGAAATCCTGACTGCACCAGCACGACGGCGGACAGCCGCCAGCCGCCAACCACGGAATCCAACCAGCCGCCACGATTCGCATACCGCCGGCCCTCGCCAAACGGCAATTGCACGATGGGCGAGAGCACCAGCTTGTGTCGCATGTCGAGCAAGCTCAAACCGTAATCGATGTCGGGCGCGTAGCTCGGAGACCAGGGGATGTAGTTGTAGTTGTCCATGATCCCGGGCGCGCTGGAGAAATAGTTGGACTGTCCCACGAGATTATCGCGGAGCTCGCTCAACGTGTAGCTGAAGTTGCCGCCCCACCAGCTCGTCACCCGTCTACGCAGCTGCACGACGAACGCGTGATACTGCGATCGTCCGTCTCCCGTCGTCATCGACACGCTGTTCAGGCCGTATTGCGGATACGGTACGAGCAGCGAGTTCAACTGCACGTTGCGCTGAGTCGCCAATGGTCCGGCGCCGGCGACACCGAAAAATGGATTCGCCACAAGTGACGTGAGACGGCTGCCGAGCGCCAGATAGTCGGCGGGCAGCTGGTTGACGTTCACGCTGGTGCCGATCGGCAGGTGATTGGCGCTGGATGCGACATAGCCCACCGTGACGCTCATATCGCCGGGCAATTCACGCTGCACGTCGAATGAGTACTTGTGGATTCGTGGAGCCTTGCGATCGGGATCGACAAAGGAGATTGCGCTCCCGAGGCCCGACGCGAGGCCGAGCGTGTTGCCCGTGGGCTGGAGGAAACCGTCGGGAAACGGATTGTCGATTGTCGTAATCGGAACCGCGGTGTTCTGCACGAGATTCGTCGTCTGCGAGTAGCCGACGGAGTTGACCGGCCCGGAACTCGTGGGCGCCCAGAACAGCCCGTATCCACCGCGAACGACCGTCGCGTTGTTCACTCTGAACACCGCGCCCGCGCGCGGCGATACTTTGACGGCTTCAGGGTCGCCGAGATGCGTCTTCGCGCCATCCACTCCGGCATAGACGAGCCCGCCTTTGACCTGGCGTGCTTCGGGGTGCAGCGGATCGAGGCCCGCAGGGATGGTCACGTTGAGCGGACTGATGGCGTCGCGATCGAAACCGACAACCAGCTTGTTGTCTTTCTCGGCCAGGCCGGTTTCGTGTTCGACGCGAATGCCGTAATCCACGCTGAGCCGATCGGTCACGCGGTAATCGTCTTGAACGTAAGCACTGTAGTAGCGGATGAAGTTATCGATCTCCGTGTTCAATGGGATCGAGCCTGCGGACGGAAATCCGAGCAGCAGGTCGGCAATCGCGCTGCGCGACGTCGCGCTCGGAGAGGTGGCGTTCGAGCCGGTGAATTGTCCGTTGAACGTAAAACTGCCAGCCGAATTGCCGTAAGTTCTCGACTTGACACCCAGCAACCGGTAATCCCCGCCCATCTTGACGCTGTGCGCGCCGACGAGTTTGGTGACGGTGCCGTTGAAGCCGTGCGAGTAATAGTGGGTTCGGCCCAGACCGGTGTAACTGGTGCCGTCGTAGCCGGTCAGCGTCAGCGCGGGAAAGCGCTGCGCGGGAATCGCGTCGGCGAAGGCCGGGTTGAAGCCGAGTGTGTGCGCGTCAAACGGGTCTTCCAGCGGGGTGATGTCGTCGAACGTATTCAACCCGGCGCGCAGCGTCAGCACCGTTGACGCATTGAGGATGTAGGTATTGTTGAGGACGGCGACGTGAATAGGCCGATTGTTCTGGCCGCCCTGCATGTAGGGCGCGTCGTGGAAGAAGCCCAACCTCGGCTCTTCTGTGTACTGGTAAAGGTACAGGCCGCTGAGCGCGATGCTGTTTGTGAACTGGTGATCGACCTTGAGACTCACCTGCTGCCCCAGGTTGTTGGGCGTGTCTTCCGTGATGTAGTTCGGCCGCCCGTTGTCGACATCGGGATTCACGTTTGGCAGCGGATAGTTCTGCAGAATGTTGAAGCCGACAACGTTGAACCGCGTGGGCGGAATGATGTTGCCCGCGAACGGTTGCCGCGCACCCGTCACCGGATCGGTCGTGAATGGATCGTAGATGACGATGGGCCGGCCGCTGGTGTCGGTCACCGCCGAGAAGTCGCCGTTGCGCATGGCCATGGTCGGCACATGGAGATTGCCGTTCTGAGTCAGTCCGTCCCGATAACCTTCAGCGGCGATCCAGAAGAACGTCTTGCTTTTGATGATCGGGCCGCCGAATCCGCCGCCGGCGTTGCGCCAGAACTGATCCGGGTTGGGCCGTCCCTGCAACTTGAGAAAGAAGTTCTGACCGATCAGGCCGCCGGGTCGCAGCAAACCGAACCCGGAACCGCGAAACACGTTGGCGCCCGATCGCGCGCTCGCATTGAACACACCGCCGCCGGTCCTGCCCATCTCGGCATCGTAGGTGTGAATCTGCACCTTGACGTCTTGCAGCATTTCGATGCTGGGATTGGCCGACGAGCGGTTCTGAAGATCGGTGATGGGAAATCCGTCGAGCAGGTAGTTGTTGCCGATCGATGGACCGCCACCGAGCGAGATCTTGGCCGCTTCGGTTTGGTCCTGCATGCGGTTCATGTTGGGATTGCCCGTGTAGGTTACCGTCGGCAGCGTGTTGCTCACCAGGTACGCCATCCTGCTGATACTCGGCAGCGCTTGCAGCGTTTCGTTGCTGAGCACGTCACCGGTGGACGCGTTCGACGTCTCGATAAGCGGCGCATCGGCCGTCACCAGAATCGTTTCCTCGACCGTGCCGACTTCGAGCGTGACGTCGAGCGTGAGAAACTGCTGTGTGCCGATCCGCACGTCGCGCCGCTCGAAGGTCTTGAAGCCGGCAACCGAAGCCCGGACGTTGTACACACCCGGGACGACGCCGGGGAACGAATACTCACCGGCCTCGTTGGTGGCGGTGTCGCGCGCCACACCACTTTCCTGGTTGACGAGTGTCACTGCGACGCCCGGGACGACACCCTGCGCGTCTCTGATGGTGCCGCGCAGTCCGCCTTGAAAGGACTGGCCCGCAGCGCTCGCCGCGACGCCGATGAAGACGCAGAGCAGCGTCGTGAGCGGGAACATACGTCCTCCTATGCGAGGCCTCGTCGACCCTGCGTCGCACCAGACGGCAGGCCGCTGTTGGCGACCTCCAGCATTGCCGCGGCGAACGTGTCGATCTCTTCCAGCGTCGTGTAGACGTTCGGCGTGACGCGTAGTCCCGAATAGTCGAACACCTGCGCGGGTGGCGTCCCGCCGACGACGGCGTTCACGACGATGCGATAGCCATCCATCATGTGCTGCGAGAGCGCCCGCGGGTCGACGCCCTCGATGCCGACCATGGCCACTCCCCACGTTTGCCCTGGCTCGAGGCTCGACAGGATTCGAACACGCGGATGGTGCTTGATCGCGTTCGCCCAGCGCAGCGTCAAGTAGCGCAGACGCGCCGCCTTACGCTCGGCGCCGATCGCCTGATGAAACGCCAGCGCTTCGGCGACAGCCGCGCGAATGGCCTGCGGATGCGTGCCGATCGCCTCGAACTTGCCGATGTCGTTCGATTGCCGATCCGGCGCCGCCTGCAGCGGCCACGTCTTCGCGATGTTCTCGCGCCGCACATAGAGCAGGCCGTTGCCGATCGGCGCCAACAGCCACTTGTGCAGACTGACGCCGTAGTAGTCGCACTCGAGATCGCGCAGCTTGAACGGAAAGTGCGCGAGCGCGTGCGCGCCGTCGACGATCGAGATGATTCCCCGCGAACGCGCGAGACGCGACAACCGCTGCACGGGAAACAACTGACCGGTAAGGTTCGTAATATGGCAGAAGTGGAGCACTTTCGTCTGCGGCGTGATCGCACGCTCGAAGCGCTCATACAAGTCGTCCTGCGTGGTCGGCACCGGGAACTGAATGCGCGTCACCTTGATCTTGTCGCGACGCATGCGCTGATCCCAGGTTGTGAGCATACGCGGGTAGTCCTGCTCGGTGGTGAGCACTTCGTCGCCAGGTTTGAGATCGAGGCCGTTCTGCGCGATCTGCAGCGACTCGCTGGCGTTGCGTGTGAGCGCGAGCTCGTCGACGTCGCAACCGAATTCTGCGGCAAGGCGGCGACGGACGGTCTGGATGTTTCGGCCGATCATGCCGTTGTATTGCACCGGCAGCATGTTGGCCATGTCCATGTAGCGTTTGCACGCTTCGTGGACCACGCGCGGGCTCGGGCAGGTGTTGCCGTTGTTGAGGTTAGTGAGCGTGCGATCGAGGGTGAACGCTTCCTGAATCTCGCGCCAGTACATCTCGTCCTGCGCGATCTCCTCGGGGGTGCGGCCCGCAGCGGCGGCCGACGCCGCCTGGATGGCCTCGACGTCTTTGTACGAGGCTGACGCAAACGCGGCAGTCCCGAGCGCGCTACTCAGCCGGAGAAATGCGCGTCGACTCCACATAGAGCCTCCTGATGGGAGCTGGATTCAACTGACGCGCGATCCTACATCAGGCGAGATTCAGCCGCTCGAGTCAGGATCGATAGCCCGCCGGTGGTGACTCCAGCACGATGAAGTCAGATTCGAACTCGCTCGAGTTGCGCCGCGTGTGCGCCACTCTCAACTTTGAACTTTGAACTTGGAACTTGGAACTCCCGCATCAGCCGTCGGCCAGGCTCTCGTCCAATCCCCAGTTGGCCAGCACAAACAGTTCGCCGTGCACTTTGCCGGTGCCGGCGGCAATCGTCAGCTTGCGTGCACGGACGTCCTCTTTGTGCGTCTTCGATGCATCAGCGACGGCGTTGGCAATGATGATGCGCAATTCCCGTTCAGTGGTGATTGGAGTTTCCTGCAGCGCCTCCGCGATCGCGGCTTCTGCGCTTGGCTTCACACAACCGTTCTGAACATGAATGTCGAACGCGAGCGCGCGGCCCAACTCGGTGGCGAGTCCAAACTTGGTGGCGGTTTCGAGCGATGGCTGCCCGTAGTCTTCGTCGGCAAGTTCGAGCTGGAGCGCCTGCACTTCAGGGATCTCGCCGAAGGCCCTAAATGCCGAACGCCACGGCTCCTTGATCATCGTTTTGGTCGTGCCGAGGCTGATCTTGTTGGCGAACTTCATCTGTGCTGCCTTCGGGGCGTTCATGATCTCGATGAGTTCCTCCGTGTTCGCGGCAAAAGCCTGCTCCACGAGTGCAGGGCTCTCGTCGAAGATCTGCAGAACGATTTTGCTCAGTTCACCGTGGGCGAGCGTAAAGCCGATGATGCCCCACGTGATGCCCGTGCCGTCCCAGTTTCCCTGAGCCAGTGTGAACCCGTGGCCTTCGAATGCCGCCGTCAACTGCAGCGAACGCTCCAGCGTACTCGGGATCGCTGGGCTCACAAGTTCGGTCCACGTTTTCGCGTCGACCTTTGCCGTTGGTTCGAGCGATGCGCTCTCCTGAAACGCTTTCACCGCCGCGGCGGTTTTCTTCCCGAAGCTTCCGTCGGCACTTCCGGGATCGAAACCTTGCGCGGTGAGCGCGAGTTGAACTTTTCGCGCGAGCTCGCCTCGAGCGCCCATCGCCAGCAGCACGTTGGGCACGGATCCTCCTTGAATCCACCAGGGGGAAGCGGACTGACGTATTTAGTTAGACCACTGCTCGTGTTGTGCTCGTTGACAACACTCAATTGTTGTGGAATCGTCTCGGCCAATCCCTTCAGTCGTTTCCGCAGCTGTTGCGCGCTCTGTGTCGGACCGCATTGTGAGGGCCCGATTAATACGCCCGAAAGCTCGACCATGGCAACGAATTCAGAGCTCCGTGCACTCGGGATGGATCGGCGCATCGAGCGCCGCGATTTTCTCAACGGTATCGCGCTCGGCGTCGTCGGCGCGTACGTGACGCTGCAGGGCCCTCGAGCGACAGCGCAGCAACCCTCCGAGATGACGCCCGAGGCGTACCCGCCCGCGCGGTTGGGGCTTCGTGGTCAGCATCCGACTGCCGTCGAAGGGTTCGTCCGGATCAATCAGGGCGAGTTTGAGTCGTTCCCCGGCATCGACATCGACACGCAGGAGACTTACGACCTGGTGATCGTCGGGGGCGGACTGTCAGGCTTGGCGGCGGCGTACTTCTGGCACAAAGCGCTGCCCAATCAGCGGGTGCTGGTGCTCGACAACCACGACGACTTTGGCGGTCACGCCAAGCGCAACGAATTCAGGTACAACGGCAAGACCTTTCTGAGCTACGGCGGCACGATGAGCGTGGCCACGCCGTATCCGTACAGCTATATGGCCAAGGCGCTACTCGTCGATCTCGGGATCGACGTCAGCCGCAACACGGAGTTCATCAACCGTGATCTGTTCGAGAAGTACCAGCTTGGACCGGCGATGTTCTTCGACAAGGAACATTTCGGGGAAGACCGCCTGATTCCCGGTAACGGCCGGCTGCCCTGGGATCAGTTCTTCGCGAAGACCCCGCTCTCAGAGCACGCACGCCACGATCTCACTCGACTGCACGGGAAGAATCCTGACTACATGGTGGGCATGACCGTCGAGCAGAAGATAGCGGCTCTCACGCGCATCAGCTATCAGGACTTCCTCCTTGGCTACGCGAAGGTGAGCCCCGACGCGCTTCCGTTCTTTTTGGGTCAGGGCGGCCGCAACAACAAGCGAGTGGACACGACACCGGCGCTCGAAGCCGCACGCCGCGGCTCGGTGGGTTTCGATGGACTCGGTCTGCCGGAGGAAGAAAGCTTCCGTCAGGGCAGCTTCACATTTCACTTCCCCGACGGCAACGCGTCGATTGCTCGCCTGCTCGTCTCGCGCCTGACGCCGGGTGCGATTCCAGGCACGCACGACATGTTATCGATCGTACGTGCGCCCGTCGCGTACGATCGGCTCGACGAATCCGGCGGGCCCACTCGTATTCGCCTGAACAGCACCGTGAGCCGGGTGGCCGTCGACGGTCCTTCCGTCAAAGGCGGGGGCAGGGTCGCGTATCTCAGGAATGGCCGCATGCACCAGGTCCGCGCCGAGAGCGTGGTGCTCGCCTGCTACAACGCGCTCATTCCCAAACTCCTGCCTGAATTACCCGAATCGCAGAAACAGGCGCTCGCCTACTCGGTGAAAGTCCCGATGCTCTACACCAATGTGCTGATCCGGCGTTGGACGCCATTTCACAAGCTCGGCGTGTCGAGCGTGAGCGCACCCGGGATGTACCACACCAATACGAGCCTCGATTCGGCCAGCAACATCGGCGGCTACCGCGGTGTGTCCACACCGGACGATCCGATCGTCGTTCACATGGTGCGCAATCCGAACAAGCCAGGATTACCGCGCAAAGAGCAGAACCGCATCGGCCAACGCGAACTGCTGACCATGACGTTTCACGACTTCGAGCTGGCGATTCGACGTCAACTCACACGCGTGCTGTCTGGGACCGATTTCGATCCCGCTGCGGATATCGTGGGGCTGGCCGTCAACCGTTGGCCGGATGGTTACTCGTATACCTACGACACGCTCGCTGATCCGGATCTCCCCCCCGAGAAGCGACCACACGTCATCGGCCGTCAACGGTTCGGCCCGGTGACCATCGCGAACTCCGATGCCGGTGCCGCAGCGTTCACCAACCAGGCCTTCGACGAGGCGCACCGCGCCGTGCAGGAGCTTCTTGTGAGCCGCGGGCTCGCGTGAACGCGCGACGCTGTGACTGTGAGAAGGAGCGGCTTATGACTCTGGTTCGGCGTTTTGTGACGAGCGGATGTCTACTCCTGCTCTTGACCGGCGCAGCCTTCGCGCAAACGGTCAGTTCGAGTACGGGTGCAATCACCGGCACAGTGACCGACACTACGAAATCCGTGGTGCCTGGCGTCATCGTCACTCTCTCAGGGCCTGCCGTGATGGGCACGCCCATCACGACAACCGGCGAGAACGGGACATTCCGCTTTGCGACGGTTGCGCCTGGCGAGTACACCATCAAGTTCGAGCTCGCCGGCTTCGGCACGGTGATCCGCGAAGGCATCCGCGTTGGCGTTGGGTTCACGGCAACCGTGCATACGGAGCTCAGCCCGGCGACGGTTGCTGAGAGCGTCACGGTAAGCGGGCAATCTCCCGTCGTGGACGTCACATCGAACCAGATGGCCACCCGCTACGACACCGAGATGCTGGCAAGTCTTCCGGGTGCACGCGACTACTGGGCGGTGCTCGCGCAGACGCCCGCCGTGTCGATGGGTCGCGTGGACGTTGGAGGCAGCGGCGCGTTGACGCAACAGCCTTATACGGCGTATGGACTGGCCAGCACTGGCGGCGTCAATCGCGCCGAAGTCGAAGGCGTAATGGTCAACGAGGGCGCGGGCGGCGGCGGAAGCGACATGTACTACACGGACTATGGGTCATTCGCCGAGATTGCGGTGAACGCCGTCGGCAACGGCGCCGACATGCCAAGCCCTGGAGTCCTCAGCCAACTCATCGCGAAGTCGGGCGGCAACTCGTACCACGGCAACGTCTATTTCGATTACCAGAACGAGTCGCTCGAAGCAAAAAACATCGATGACAGCCAGATTGCCGCCGGCGTGGGCGGCAGCGAGGTCCTCGATGCCCGCGATACCAATCGCCTTAGCAAGTTCCAGGACTTCAACGTCGATGTCGGCGGGTTCATCAGCAAAGACCGTGCGTGGTGGTATGGCGCCTTCCGGCACAGCGAAACCGATCAACGGTATCCGACGCTGCTCGACGACATTCAGAACACGCGTGTCCCGGTTGCAACCGGCAAGGTGACGATGAACGTCACCACGGCTCACAAGGTCGTCGGGTTTTATCAGTTCCAGACCAAGGAACAACCCGACTACCTCGGCGCGATTCGCATCGGCGGCGGGCGCCAAACCACTGCGCTGATGACGGCCGACAGCGTCTGGTTTTCGCGCTTTCCGCTGCACGTCTGGAAGGCTGAGTACAACGGCGTGCTCGCCTCCAGCCTCTACGCGGAGGTGCGCGCCGGCGCGTACCACTCCGTCTGGGCTCGCGAAGGCAAGTCGGCCGCGCCGCGTATCGAGGACATCGGCAACAACTTCGTCTCCGGCGGCGTGTGGAGCACCGACCTGCGGCGCCATCGCCCACAGGTGAACGGCGCCGTCAGCCTTACCAAGTCGGGTTGGGGGATCAGTCACAACCTCAAGGTCGGCGGCGAAATCATGCGCGACCTGCTCGTGCAGCCATTCACGGGATTCCAGTCCGCGACCAACGCCTTGGTTGTATTCAACAACGCTGTTCCGAATCAGGTGGACATCTACCGATCGCCTTCGGAATCGAAAAACGGCTTATGGACTTACACGAGTTATGTCAACGATACGTGGCAGGTGAATCGCCGTCTGACCATCAACGCGGGATTGCGTTTCGATCACCATTCCGCGTACCTGCCGGATCAACAAGGGCCGGACCGGCAGATGTTTTCGCGCGTCAGCGACATCGTGGAATTCAATAACTGGGGACCACGCATGGGCGCGAGCTTCGATCTCACCGGCGATGCGAAGACCCTGGCGAAGGCAAGCTTTGGATCGTTTTGGTTGTATCCCGCCGCCGATCTCGCCTCCGGCTTGAATCCGAACGCAACCATGTGGTTTCAGCGCTACAGCTGGTCCGACCCGAATCGCAACGGCGTGTTCGATCTGGGCGAGCAGGGAAATCTGCTGGCGGTACAGGGCGGCACGGCTTCAACCGTGTTCGATCCGAATCTGGAAAACACGTACGTTCAACAGGCGACGGCTTACGTAGAACGAGAAGTCGCGCGAAATTTCGGGCTGCGCACCGGAATTGTCTGGAACGGCCGGCGCCAAGTTCGAGGCCAGATCAACGTGAACCGGCCGCTGAGCGCATATACGGTGCCGATATCGATTACTGATCCCGGGCCCGACGGCCGCCTCGGCACGGCAGACGATGGGAGCACGTTTACGGCGTACAACCTGGACGCTGCCACGCTCGCCCAGCCCATCGTCAACATCACGACCAACCTCGCGGACGCGGACAGCGACTACTACACCTGGGAGATCACCGCCACCAAACGCGAAGCGCGACGCTGGTCGCTGCTAGCGAGCTTCGCACACACGTGGCGGCGCGAGAGCGCGCTTTCTGCCGGAGCCGGCTATACACCAAACGCGTTCATCAACACCGATGACGGCACGCTCAAGTCGACGCTGTGGCAGGGGAAAGTCCACGCCACGCTGACGTTGCCGGCCGAATTCCGCCTTACGCCGACCGTTCGCCATCAATCCGGCACGCCGTTCGGCCGTACCTTCACGCAGCCGCTCAATTGGGGCAATGCGACGGTGCGCGCTGAGCCGATCGATGCGCAGCGGATGCCGAACATGACCGTGTTCGATGTGCGGAGCGAGAAAGCGCTGCAGACGCGTGCGGGCCGCCTGGTCGGCTTCTTCGATCTTTACAACATCTTCAACACGAACGCCGAACAGGAGATCGCGACCGCTTCCGGCGCATCGTTTTTACGGCCGGTCGCGATCACGTCGCCGCGCATTGCGCGGTTTGGCGTCAAGTTCATCTGGTGAGTGGAGAATCACGCATGACCGGCAACGATCGGGAACTCGGAATGAATCGTCCGATTGGACGCCGCGACTTCGTCAACGGTGTCGCCGTCGCCGTCGGCGCGTCGCTGCTCCCGAAATGGAGCTGGGCTCTCGCGCTCGATCGAGCGGCAGCGCAGCAGTCTGCGGAATCGACGGCGGCATACCCGCCGCGTCTGACCGGGATGCGGGGCAGTCACGCCGGATCCTTCGAAGTGGCGCATCAGCTGCGCGATCGGCGCTCTGTCGATCTCTCCAGCGTCTCGCACACGGGCGAGTCGTACGATCTTGTCGTCGTCGGCGGCGGGATGAGTGGCCTGGCGGCCGCGTATTATTTCATCACCAACGTCGGGCGATCCGCACGCGTGCTGGTGCTCGACAATCACGACGATTTCGGCGGGCATGCGAAGCGCAACGAGTTTGTGGTCGATGGTCATTTGCTTGCCCTGAACGGAGGGACGCTGAACATCGAATCCCCGCTTCGCTACAACCTGGCCTCGCGTCAGTTGCTGCAGGGCATCGGCGTCGATCTGGATCGGTTCGTCAAGTCGAACGAGAGCAATCGCAGCCTCTATTCCTCGTTGGAGCTGCGTAGCGGTCATTTTTTCGACAAGGAAACATGGGGTGAGGATCGCCTCGTGGTGCGGCCCACAGGTACGACGGGCGGCGGACGCGGTGGGTACCCGCGCGAGTACCTCGAGGCGATGCCGCTTTCCCAGAAGGCGCGTCAGGACATGCTGCGGCTTCAGGATCCGAATCAACCGGACTACATGCCGGGCCTGAGCTCCGCAGAAAAGAAAGATCGTCTTGCTCGGATAAGTCTCGAGGACTACCTGCTCAACGTCGCCAAGGTCGACAAGCAGTGCTTGTGGTTCTTCATCACGACGGGCCGCGGCAATTTCTGCGTTGGGGCCGATGCGATTCCGGCGTTGTTCGGGTGGGAAATGGGGGTGCCGGGCTTTGCCGGGCTCAAGCTGGAGCCGACACCGGACGGCGTGCTCGCCGATCTTCCTGGCGGCCACCATGGGCGTCAGAAAGCGGCCGGCGGCGGCAGCAGCATCCATTTTCCTGACGGCAACGCGACGCTTGCGCGTCTGCTCGTGCGCTGGCTCATGCCCGATACCGTGCCAGGACACACACAAGAGGACGTCGGGGCCGCGCGCGTTGATTACGCAAAACTCGATCGCGACGGACAAACCGCGCGAATTCGTCTGAGCAGCACAGTGGTCAACGTCCGGCATGACGGGCCGCTGGAGTCGGCGAAGGAGGTGGTCGTCACCTACAGCAAGGATGGCAAACTGTTCGACGTGCGTGGGCGCGCGTGCGTGATGGCGTGCTGGAACATGTTCATTCCGTATCTCACGCCAGATCTGCCAGCGAAACAGAAGGAAGCGCTGCTCTTTGGAGTCAAAGGCCCGCTCGTCTACACCAGCGTTGCGCTGCGCCAGTGGACAGCGTTCGAAACACTCGGCGTCGCAAACGTGTCGACGCCGACGATGTACCACGACAGCATGGGCCTGTCGGAAGCGGTGGATCTCGGGGACCTTCACCACCCGCGCACGCCGCGAGAGCCGATTGTGATTCGCATGGACCGTCATCCGTGCGCACCCGGCAAGCCGCGGAAGGAGCAGCATCGCATCGGCCGCGCTGATCTGCTTGCAACGTCGTTCGAGACGTTCGAGCGCAACATCAGAGATCAACTGGCGCGCGTGCTGGCCAAGGGCGGCTTCGATCCTGTGCGCGACATCGCGGCGATTACGGTCAACCGCTGGCCGCATGGTTACGCGTACACTTACAACAGCCTCACCGATCCGATGGAGTGGGTGTTCACGTCCACGAACGAGCGGCCATGTGTGATTGCGCGGCAACCCTTCGGGTTGATTACGATTGCCAACTCGGATGCGGCTGCCAGTCCGCACACTGATGCGGCGTTCCTCGAAGCACATCGCGCTGTCGGCGAAGTGCTCGAACGACGCGCCTATCCGTTCCTGACGAAAGTGCGCACCTCCAGCTGAGTGATTGGCGTGCGAAGGCGGACGGATGTGACCGCCGCACGATCCACAACGAGGCCAAGTTCAGTGCGCACGAGCATGATGAGCACCTCAACCTCGTCGCAGCGCGTCTTTGTCGGTCCCTCTTCCATAGCGTCGGGGGCGCGGGATCACCGTCGAGGCGGTCCATGACGTGCTCGAGAATGGCCAATGCTTCGGCGAAATTGCCGGCCAGCACTTCTCGTTCGCCGAGGCGGATCGCTGTCGGAAGATCGGTGTTGGACAGTGCCGTCGCGTCGAGAGCGAACACGCCGATAGCGCCCGCGTTGACGCGATAAGCGGCAAGGTCTTGGATCTCGCCGGGATTCCGCTGATGACGTCGGAGTCACGTGAGCGCGCTCGTCAGCTGATGAACTTGCGATGCGATATAGGATCAGCTGTGTGTCGTGTCGGTGTACGAGCCGACAAGAACAGGAGCCGAGTAAGCATTGCGACGGCAGAGATCCGCCACGCCTCGCTCCTTGGCAGGGGCCGGCCTCGAACTGCTGGGGATCGAACTGCTGGAGGAGCACGCCCGACGTCTGGCTGCTTTGTTGTCGCTCGCGCGCCGTCGGCGCGGCAGCGGCCGCGCACACCTGCGCCGCCTCAACGAAGATGCACGTGCGTTGCGCCAGGTCTACACGGCGCTGGCCGACGATGCGCGGCGCGAAGACGTCTCGCCGGCCGCCGAATGGCTGCTCGACAATTTCCACATCATTTCGGCGGCGGCGCGTGACATTCATCACGACCTGCCAGTCTCGTTCTTTCGACGGCTTCCACAGATCGCCACGGACGAATTCGCGGGCCTCCCGCGTGTATACGCGCTCGCCCTCGAGCTGATTCGCTGCAGCGCCGGGAACCTGGATGCGCAGCGGCTGCATCGGTTCATTACCGCCTATCAGTCGGTGACGCCGCTGACGATCGGCGAGCTCTGGGCATGGCCGAGCGCGCTCAAGCTTGGGCTGGTCGAGCACCTGCGCGTGCGCGCCGATGTCCTCGCCGAAACTCGCGAACATCAGCGCGCGGCCGATCGTCTGGCCAGCGCGCTCGAGACCGGCTCCGTGACCACCGATCGGTTCCCGCAGGAGGTCCATCCCGCTTTTGTCACGCGGCTTCTCCAGCGCTCGCGCGAATACGGCGCGACGGCCGCCGCATTGCGGCGCGAACTCGAGGCCGCGCTCGCCGCGCGCGGACTGACCGTCGAGGATGCAATTCGCGCCGAAGGGCGGCATCAGGCAGCCGAACAAGCCACGATGGCCAGCCTAATCGGGAGCCTGCGCCTGATTTCGTCGTTCGACTGGAGCGAGTTCTTCGAGAGCGTCAGCCTCGTCGAGCAGGTGCTGCAGCGCGATCCGGCGGGCGTGTATAGCCGCATGGATTTTCGCAGTCGCGATCGTTATCGGCACGCCGTGGAGGAGCTCGCAGAGCCGACCGGTGAGGACCAGCTGCGCGTGGCGCTCAAGGCGGTCGAACGCGCGCGGCTGATCGGAGCGCAAACGCCCGCCGCGCGCATCACACACGTGGGTTACCACTTGATTGGTGCCGGTCGCCGGGCGTTCGAAGAAAGCGTCGCGTGGGCCCCGACGCCGAGAGACCGCATCCGCAGGTTATTCTTCCAGTACGCGACGCCTGGTTATCTCGGCACCATCGCGCTCGGGACGGGCGTACTCACTGCCGCAGCCGTCACCTACGCGCACGTGCACGGCTGGCGTGGCGCGGCGCTGTGGGTGGTGGTCTTGCTCACGCTGGTTCCCGCCAGCGAGCTCACCATTCAAATCCTGCAGCGGATCATCAGCTACTTGATCCCGCCACGTCGATTGCCGCGGCTGGAGCTCGAGCGCGTGCCGGCCGAGGCGCGAACGATGGTGATCGTGCCGACCATTCTCGATCGTGCCGAGCAGGTCGCCGATTTCCTCGCCCACCTCGAAGTGCAGGCGCTCGGCAATGTCGATCCGCACATTCACTTTGCCGTTCTCAGCGACTTTCGCGACGCCGCCACCGAGACGCTGCCGCGCGATGCGGCGATCCTCGAGGCGGCGCGCGCCGGCATCGAAGCGCTCAATCACAAGCATGGCAACGGCCGCTCAGATCGCTTTTTTCTGTTCCACCGCCTGCGGCAATGGAATCCGGCGGAAGGACGCTGGATGGGTTGGGAGCGTAAGCGCGGCAAGATCGAGGAGTTCAACCGGCTGCTGCGCGGCGCCACCGACACCAGCTTCGCCGTCCATGTGGGTGACTTGTCGATCCTGCCGAGCGTGCGCTACTGCATCACACTCGATACCGATACCCGTTTGCCGCGCGATGCCGCGCGTCAGCTCATCGGCATCATCACGCATCCGCTGAACCGCGCGATATTCGATCCCGTGCGCGGCCGCGTGGTCGAAGGCTACGGCATCCTGCAACCGCGAATCAGCGTCACGTTCATGAGCGCCGCAGGTTCGCTGTTCGCGCGGTTGTACGCGGGCCATACCGGCGTCGATCCGTACACCACCGCGGTGTCCGACGTCTATCAGGACCTTTTCGGCGAAGGCATTTTCACCGGCAAAGGCCTCTATGACGTCGACGTCTTCAGCGCCGCACTCGAGGATTCCGTGCCGGAAAACGCGCTGCTCTCGCACGATCTCTTCGAGGGCCTGCATGCGCGCGTCGCGCTCGTCTCCGATGTCGAGCTCGTCGACGAGTATCCGTCGAGCGTGCTCACGCATGCGCGGCGGCAGCATCGTTGGATCCGCGGCGACTGGCAGATTCTCTACTGGCTCTTTCCGCTCGTGCCATCGCGGCGCGGATTGAAACGCAATCCGTTGCCGCTCATCGGCCGCTGGAAGATTCTGGACAACCTGCGCCGCAGCCTTCTCGCGCCGACGCTGCTCGCTCTCGCTGTTGCCGGCTGGACGATCCTGCCCGGTCCTCCCTGGTTCTGGACCGCGGCCGTGATGAGCGTGCTCGCGTCACAGCTGCTGCCGCTGGTCGGGCGCCTGCTCATCGGTCCAACGCGCTCGCAGTCCATTCCGGTCTTTCTCCGCAATCTCTGGCGCGATACGACCATCGCGCTGGCGCAGATGTTCCTCGGCGTCACATTTCTCGCCTTTCATGCGTTCGACACGGCTCATGCCATCGGTCTGACGCTCGTGCGCCTGGTCGTCACGCGGCGCCGCCTGCTCGAATGGGAAACGGCAGCAACGACGGCCACCAGGGCGTCGGGACTGACCGGCCGGAAGGCGTTGAAGCGATTCGCGTCAGAAATGGTGTCGAGTCCGATCATTGCCGTGGTCACCGGTGTCACGATTGCCACGCTGGATCGGCGCGCCTTGCCAGCCGCGGCGTCGTTCCTCGTCCTCTGGCTCGTCGCTCCGCTTGTTGCGTACTGGCTCAGTGTTCCGGTGGGCGCACGCGTCCGTCCGCTCAGCGACAGCGAGCGGCAGCTGCTGCGCAGAACAGCGCGCAACACCTGGCGCTTCTTCGAAACGTTCGTGACCGACGCCGAGCGCTGGCTTCCGCCCGACAATTATCAAGAGAATGGCAGCGGGCCGAGGCTGGCGCGCCGAACGTCGCCGACCAACATCGGCATGACGCTGCTGTCGACGCTTGCAGCCCACGATCTGGGCTATCTGTCGACCGACGCGCTCGTCGTCCGGCTCGATCACACGCTCACCACACTCGAAGGCCTCGAACGCTATAACGGTCATTTCCTGAACTGGTACGACACCGCCACCCTTGCGCCGCTGCACCCGCGCTACATCTCGACCGTGGACAGCGGCAACCTTGCAGGGGCACTGATCGCGCTCAGCCAAGGGCTGCTGGCGCTCATGACCCAGCCGCAAACGCACGCCCAGTTGCGAGAGGGGTTGGCCGATGCCGCGGATCTTCTCGCCGCGGCATCCGCATCGAGCGCTGACGCTGGCGATCAGCGGCAGACGCTCACGGCGATCAACGGTCTGGCGCGTCAAATCGCCGCCGAAGCGGTGCGCGACCCGGACGCGCCGGCGCTCGTGGACGAACTCGCGGACCGGCTTGCCGAGGTGACGCAGACGCTGAAGTCGAAGCCCACGTCCGCGCGCGCAAGCGACGTCGCATTCTGGAGCCAGGCCGTCATCAACGGCGTGCGCGCGCTGAGCGCGCCGCAATCTACAACCGCCGATGTACTGCGTGCGCTTGCGCGTCGCGCGTCGCGGCTCGCCGATGACATGCGGTTCGACATGCTGTACGACCGGCGGCGACGGATTTTCACGATCGGTTATCGCCTCGCCGACGTCGAAGGGCCTGGGCGCTTCGACAACGCCTTTTACGATCTGCTGGCGTCGGAGGCGCGCTTAGCCAGCTTCGTGGCGATCGCCAAAGGCGACGTGCCGCAGCATCACTGGTTTCATCTGAGCCGACTGGTGACGAACCTCCGTGGCCGTGCGACGCTCATGTCGTGGGGCGGCACGATGTTCGAGTATCTGATGCCGCTGCTGCTGATGCGCACTTTCCCAGGTACGTTGCTCGATCAGAGTTGCCGCGCCAGCCTGCGCCGCCAGATTGAGTACGGCCGGGAACGAGGCGTGCCGTGGGGCATCTCGGAATCGGCGTACGCGTTCACGGACCGTGCCGGCAACTATCAGTATCGCGCCTTCGGCGTGCCGGGACTTGGCCTTCGCCGAGGGCTGGCGGACGAGCTCGTCGTGGCGCCCTATGCGACGGCGCTCGCCAGCCTCGTCAACCCGGCGGCTGCCGCGGCCAACTTCGAGCGGCTCGCGCGCGAAGGGGTGGGGGGGCGCTTCGGGTTTCACGAAGCGCTCGATTGCCGGCCGCTCGAAGCCGACGCAGACGCATCGGCTGACTCCAACGGCGCGCGTCCCGTCGTCGTTCGCGCGTTCTTTGCTCATCATCAGGGCATGTCGCTCGTGGCGCTGGCCAATGTCGTATGCCACGATGTGTTTGTCAGCCGCTTTCATTCGGATCCCCGAATCCAAGCCACCGAGCTTCTGCTGCAGGAGCGCGTCCCACGCGAGGCCATTCTGTCGCAGCCGCGTCCGGCCGAAGGCACGAGCGCCGCGCCGTCGATCCCGGTGTTCGCGTCGAGACGCTTCAAGTCACCGCACACGAGCAGCGCCCACATCCACTTTCTGTCGAACGGCCGCTACACCACCGCGCTGACCCATACCGGCGGCGGCTTCAGCACATGGCGCGACCTGGCCGTCACCAGGCGCCGGGAAGATCGAACCGTGGACACGGGCGCTCACTATATTTATCTGCGCGATCCGTGGTCGGGTCATCTCTGGTCGCCCACGTATCAGCCGGTCTGCCACGAACCCAAAGACTTCGAGACGACGTTCGACCTCGATAAAGCCACGTTCCGCTGCCGCGACGGCGATTTCGAGACGCAGCTCCAAGTCACCGTGTCGGCTGAAGACGATGTGGAGGTGCGGCGGCTATCGATCACCAATCGTGGCGATCGGACGCGAGAGATCGAAGTCACCAGTTATGCGGAGATCGTGCTCGCACGCCCCGAGGACGACCTTGCGCATCCGGCATTCGGAAAGCTGTTCATCGAAACCGAGTTCGATCCTCAGAGTGCGGGAATTCTGTTCGGCCGGCGGCGACGCGCCGCGGACGAGGCGCCGGTGTGGGCGCTCCATGTGCTTGGCCTCGAAGGGCGTCTCGGCGGGGCCGTGGAATGGGAAACCGATCGCGCCCGCTTTCTCGGGCGAGGCCGTTCTCCGGCCAATCCGGTTGCCCTCGAGGGCCGGGCCCTGTCCGGAACGACCGGCGCCGTACTCGATCCGATCGCGGCGCTCAGGACTCGCGTCCGCCTGGCGCCTGGCGCGTTCGTGCGCGTGAGCTTTGCCACCGGTGTCGTATCGACTCGAGACGAAGCCATTGCGCTCGTGCGGAAATACCGCGACGGCAGCGTCGCGGCGCGCGCGTTTTCAACGGCGTTTACGCACGTGCACATCACGCTGCAACACCTTGGTCTCAGCGACGATCAGGCTATGCTCTTCGATCGTCTTGCGTCGCGTGTCTTTGGCGTCGATGCGTCGTGCATTAGTCCCGGCGATCTTGCGCGCAACACGCTGGGACAATCGAACCTCTGGGGCTACGGCATTTCCGGCGATCTTCCGATCGTGCTCGTCCGCATCACGGAAGCGGCTTCGCTGCCGCTCGTGCGACAACTTCTGCATGCGCAGGAGTACTGGCGCCTCAAGGGGCTGCGCGCCGATCTCATCATTCTGAACGAACACTCGGCGGAATATCTGGACGAGACGCAGGAGTTCCTGACCGGCCTCGTACAAGAGCCGCGTTGGAGCGGCTGGAACAACAGTCCGGGCGGGATGTTCCTGTTGCGTGCGGAAGGCATGCCCGAGGCTGATCGTCATTTGCTTTCGGCTGTCGCGCGCGTAGTGTTGCGCGGCGATCTCGGAGGGATGGCGCCTCAGCTCGATCGACCGACGCCATGGCTGTATCCCGCCGGCGATCTTCCGCCCTCGGCAGCCCTCGAGCTCGCGCCGGCGGGGCCGCCCGTCTCGATTCCGCCGCTGGCGATGACCAACGGCACCGGCGGGTTCACGCCAGACGGCCGCGAATATGTGGTGGTCCTCGACGGCGACCGCGAAACGCCGCTGCCATGGTCGAACGTGCTCGCAAATCCCGAATTCGGCACCATGGTCAGCGCCTCGGGATCCGCTTTCACATGGGCAGGAAACAGTCGCGAGAATCGGCTCACGCCGTTTGCGAATGATCCGGTCAGCGAAGCATCGGGGGAAGCGATCTACGTGCGCGATGACCATTCCGGCGAGGTGTGGGGAGCAACCCCGGGACCGCTACCCCGGCAGCCCGATGCAGGGCGATGGCTCGTGCGCCACTCCGCCGGCGTCACGCGTTATGAGCATGCCGTCTCCGGCCTGACGCAGCAGCTCGAGGTCTTCGTCGCTGCTGTCGATTCTGTAAAGGTGGCCATGCTGACGCTGACCAACACGTCGACGTCCACGCGGCGATTGAGCGTGTTTGGCTACGTCGAGTGGTGCCTTGGACCGCCACGCGCCGGCGAACGACGCTTCGTTGTCACCGAACGCGATGAGGCGAGTGGCGCCCTTCTCGCGCGCAACTCGTACAACACCGAGTTTGCCGAGCAAGTCGCGTTCTGGCACGCCACCGAGCCCGCTCGATCGCACACCTGCGACCGCGGCGAATTTCTTGGCCGCAACCGCACCTTGGCCACCCCGGCGGCGCTCGTGCGCGATCACCTGCAAGGCCGAGTCGGCGCCGGACTCGATCCCTGCGCTGCACTGCACGTGGTGCTGCAAATCGAACCGGGCACGACGCGCCGCTTGGCGTTTGTGCTGGGTCAGGGCCGTGACCGGGCGGCTGCGATCGATCTTGTTGCACGCTACTCCGCGCTCGCTCATTGCGAGGCGGCACTCGCGGAAGTGACAGAGCAGTGGGACAGGACCCTGGGCGCCGTGCAAGTCAAGACGCCCGATGACTCCTTCGACTTGATCGTCAATCGCTGGCTGCCGTACCAGACGCTAAGCTGCCGGATATGGGCACGCACCGGTCCCTATCAGCCGGGTGGAGCGTTTGGATTTCGCGATCAGCTCCAGGACGTTCTCGCCTTGCTCTACACACGGCCGGAAATCTCTCGCGCCCATCTCTTGCGCGCGGCGTCGCGACAATTCGTCGAAGGTGACGTGCAGCACTGGTGGCATCCGCCAAGCGGACGCGGCACTCGAACGCGATGCTCCGATGATTTTCTGTGGCTGCCCTACGCCGTGGCTATGTATGTGTCACGCACCGGCGATGCGGGCGTGCTTGACGAAATCGTTCCTTTCCTCGAAGCCCCGCTGCTCGAACCGCATCAGTCGGAAGCATACTTCCTGCCGCGTGTTTCTCCGACGAGCGCGTCGCTGTTCGAGCACGCGGTGCGCGCCGTCAATCACGCGATGACATACGGCGCTCATGGGCTTCCGCTCATCGGATCGGGCGATTGGAACGACGGCATGAACCGCGTTGGTTACCAGGGCCGCGGCGAAAGCGTCTGGCTCGGGTGGTTTCTCGTCGTCGTGCTCAACGAGTTTGCTTCGATCTGCAGTCTTCACGACAGAGGCGACCTCGCTGATCGTTACCGCAACGAAGCGCGATGGCTCAGCGGCATGCTCGAGTTGTCATGGGATGGCGGCTGGTATCGGCGCGCGTACTTTGACGATGGCACGCCGCTCGGATCGGTGCAGAACGAGGAGTGCAAGCTCGATTCGATCTCGCAGTCGTGGTCGGTACTGTCCAAAGTCGCGGAGCCACGCCGAGCCGAACGCGCGATGGACGCCGTACGGGCGCATCTCGTGCGACGGGATGCGGCGATTGTCCTGTTGCTGACACCGCCCTTCGACCGGATGACACACGATCCGGGCTACATCAAAGGATATTTGCCAGGCATACGCGAGAACGGCGGTCAGTACACGCATGCGGCGGTCTGGTCGGTCATCGCACTCGCGCGCCTGGGACTCGGCGATGAGGCGATGGAGTTGTTTCACATGCTCAATCCGATCAACCACGTGCGCACGGCGGAGGGCGTGGAGCGCTACCGAACCGAACCGTACGCTCTGGCGGCCGATGTCTACGCACACCCGATGCACGTCGGCCGCGGAGGATGGACGTGGTACACCGGTGCAGCAGGCTGGATGTACCAGGCCGCGATCGACGCAATCTTCGGATTGCGTCGTGAGGGTTCGATGTTCAAGATCGATCCGTGCATCCCCGCGATGTGGCCTGGTTACACCGTTGACTGGAGAATTGGTCAGACTCTCTACCGCATTACGGTGACGAATCCCGAGCACCGCTGCCGCGGCGTCCAGTCTGCGGAACTCGATGGCGTCCCGATCGACGCGAGCGCGATTCCGCTGCGCGACGATGGCCGAACACATCAAATATCCGTTGTGCTCGGCAAGGCGCATGCCGCCGGTATCAGCGACCAGGTCGCGAGCGTCGCCGCGCGCGACGACCGATAACGATATATTCGGGTCGCGTGCTTGCTGACAGCCGACTCGACACGGTCCACAGTTGGAGTCGCGGTTCGACTCGCCAGCCGGTTTCGTCTGCAGGCCGGCTGATCGCCGCTTGGCAGGTAGTCCTGTGCCCAAGACTTGTGTTTATGTCCCTTCGATGACGGCACGCTTCTGAAACAGGAAGCACGTATTGCTTCTCAGTACGAGAACGGAGCGGGATGCCGGACTCGCAATTCGTCCTTAAGCGACGTCACCAAACTGATCATCGTGGCGCATTCGGCAGCGAATGCGGGCCGGATCCAGTGACGACAATTGCCGGGACGCGCGTGTGGTCCGCGTGTTCAGGCAGAACGTAGAGCGTGCCCGAGCGTCGGCTTGCCGTCGCTGTCGAACGTCACCGAAAGCGCGTTGACCTGCGTATCCGCGCCGCTCATGCTGCCTTCGCGCCTCGATCGTAATTCCGACGGAGCAACTCGATCACATTCTCGACCTGAGCAGGTGTTCGCATCGGCATGGTCACCCAGCCAGACTGTGGCAGGACATGGTGTGGTCTCGCGCGTCCTGTGGCGACCAGCTCATCGCGCTCGCCACGCGGGAACGGCAAGTCGGCAAACGTTCGATGAAGATGACCCAGCTCGCGGCGGCCAAGGCGGAATTCAAGGCCGCCAAACCGGTGCTCATGTGTGGTCACCCCCTGCCAGCGCGCGACTGCGGCACGGACTGTCTCAACCGCCGCTTGTGAGGAAAGGAACTCGCCGGCATTCGTGCGGTCCGCACGCGTAACGGCGATTGGGTCTGGTTCGCGTTCCATCGGGATCTCCTTCGCAGTTCTCATTGATTTGCTGGATCAAGCGTCGATCTTCAAGTGCACTTGAAGTCAAGCAGAAATTTCGTGACCTGGACCTTGTGAAGGAAGTGCTGACGATCGCTGAGGTAGCCGAGCGCTGCGGCGTCTCCACCTCAGCGCTTCGCTTCTACGAACAACGGGGTCTGATCCGTGCGGAACGTACGAGCGCCGGGCACCGCCGTTACCCCCGCGCCGTGAGTCGCCGAATCGCGTTCATCGTGTTCGCGCAGAGAGTGGGCCTGACGCTTGATGAGATCAGTGCGCGGAAGTCGCCAAACTCCCTCAAAACCGCGTACCGGAGCGCTCAGATTGGGCCAAGCTGTCGCGCGACTGGACGACACGCATAGACGAACAGGTCGGCGAGCTCGAGCGCCTGCGTGCAGGTCTCACTGAATGCATCGGGTGCGGCTGTTTGTCGCTCGATCGCTGTCAGCTCTCGAACCCCGGGGATCGCGCGGCACGCCGAGGCGCCGGTCCGCGCTACTGGATTGAGGACAGTAGCCGCCCGACGTAGACCATCCGGCTCGAGCGCATACGCCGCGTCCTGTCGAGTTCTCAAATGCGGCTATAACGTCTTGTTGGTCAAATGACCGTTGAAGCGAGTCGAACAGCTTTGCAAGTTTGATCTCTACTTACTGTTAGAGGCGTATACTGCGATGTTGGTCGCTTGATCGTCGTAAGCGGCCGTGCCACACCAATCTCGAGCGGGATCGCGCATGCGATCGTCATCTTGCGTATCCACTCTCGTGTTGAGCACAGCGCTTAACTGTCAGCGCCATCATCGACATCTGCTCCGTGCCCCCCGGTCGTACGCATTCGTTTCGATCGAAGAAAGGAGAAACATCTTATGCCCGAGAAACAATCTGATGTCGCTCCGCGCGGAGAACAGCGGCTGACTCGTCGTCAAACAGCGGTTGCACATCCATTTCGGATACTCGAGCGCTTCGCCGACGAAATGGATCGGATGTTCGACGAATTCGGCTTCGGCACCCGCTCGAGATCAGGGGCGCTCGCCGATACTCTGACATGGACGCCACGGATCGACGTCACCCAGCAGAACAACGAGCTTGTCATTCGTGCCGACCTGCCCGGGACGAGCAAGGATGACGTCAAGGTGGATATCACCGACGACGCGATTACCATCCAGGGTGAACGGCGACGCGAGCACGAAGAGGAACGTGGAGGCGTGTACCGAAGCGAACGCAGCTACGGAAGTTTTTATCGGACGATCCAGCTTCCTGAAGGAGCGATCGCCGACCAGGCGAAGGCGTCGTTCAAGGACGGCGTGCTGGAGATCAAGATGCCTGCCCCCCCGGAGCAGGTCACGCGAGGCCGACGCCTTGAAATCGGAGAAGGCTCAGCGACGAAGACGTAGTCGTCGGCCGGACGTCGCTGCGTGGTCATACCCGCCGCGACGTCCGGATCTTCTTCGCTTCGAGGTACCCTTCATCGGCGCTCAAGCAACTTGTCGTTGACTGAAGCGCGGCTAACGCTCAGTCCTGCACCGCGCTATGCACGCCTCGTCTGATGACCAATCGGGTGAGGCCAGCCTTCGGCTGCGACACCACGAGCGCCTGCCCGGTGGCGATGACGACAAACGATCGGGGGAGATGAAAACGCACCAATCGAGTTCTCACAGCTGCACACGGCGAAGGAGTTGTGCATTGATCGCGACGACGATTGTGCTGAGAGACATCAGCACGGCGCCGATCGCCGGGTGCAGGATGATGCCCCACCGCGCCAGCACGCCGGCGGCAAGCGGGATCGCGATGACGTTGTAGCCAGCGGCCCACCACAAGTTCTGGATCATCTTCCGGTATGTTGCCTTGCTCAACGTGACGATTCGCGGCACATCACGCGGGTCATTGCGCACAAGCACGACATCCCCCGCTTCAACCGCAACGTCCGTCCCTGCTCCAATGGCGATGCCCACATCCGCCGTGACCAGCGCCGGTGCGTCGTTGACGCCATCGCCGACCATCGCCACACGCTTGCCCTGTTGCTGCACGCTCTGAATTGTCGAGGCCTTTTGCTCGGGAAGCACCTCGGCAAACACTTTGTCGATGCCGAGGTCCTGAGCCACGGCATTCGCGACCGCCGTGGCATCGCCCGTCATCATAATCACTTCGATTCCCTGCGCATGCAGATGATTGACCGCCTCCCGCGATTCCTCGCGGATCGCATCCGCCACCGCGAAGACCGCAACGGGCGTCGTACCCTCGATCATCGTGATCGCCCCCTGGCCGAGCGACGCGGCGCGATCGATCGCCGCGCTGAGCGTCGGATCAAGGTCTACGTTCAGCTGCCGGAGCAGCGCCGGTCCACCGAGCTTCAACTCTCTTCCCTCAACGACTGCCTGTACGCCGTGACCGGGAGTGGCCCGAAAGTGATCTGCTTTCGGGATCGAGAGTTGACGTTCCTCGGCGCTCTTGACAATGCCTTGCGCGATGGTGTGTTCCGATTCGCGTTCGACCGCGGCCGCCATTCGAAGCGCCTGCTCCGCACCAACACCCTCGGCGGTTGTAATCTCGACGACACGAAACTCGCCCCGCGTCAGCGTGCCTGTCTTATCGAAGAAGACGGCGTCGACGTTGCGCGCTTCCTCGAGGCCGCGCCGGTCGCGTACCAGAAGCCCGTTGCGTGCGCCGATGGTGGTGGAAATCGCGACCACGAGCGGAATCGCGAGTCCGAGCGCGTGTGGACAGGCAATCACCAGCACGGTGACCACGCGCTCGATGACGAATGAAGCCTGAGCGCCGGCGATGAACCAACCGACGAGCGTAAGTACTGCCGCCGCAACCGCCACGATGGTCAGCCCGAAGGCGGCGCGATCGGCCAGTGCCTGCGCGCGCGAGCGCGATGCTTGCGCCTCTGCCACCAGCCGCATGATGCCGGCCAGCGCCGTCTTCTCTCCGACGCCGGTGATCTCGACGCGCAGCGAGCCAGATCCGTTCACCGTTCCAGCAATGACGCGCGCACCCGGCTCCTTACGGACGGGCGTAGACTCGCCAGTGATCATCGATTCGTTCACCTCGCTCGTGCCCTCGCGCAGGATACCGTCGGCGGGAATGCTGGCGCCGGGACGAACGAGCACGATGTCTCCTTCTCGCAGCTCGGCGGCGGGGATCTCCTCGGTTCTAGCGCCGACCACGCGGACCGCCGTATCGGGCAGCAGTTTGGCCAGCTCCTTGAGTGCCCCTTGCGCCTGGAAGACCGACCGCATCTCAATCCAGTGGCCCAGAACCATGACGGTGACGAGCGTCGCCAGCTCCCACCACAAGTCCATGCCGGGGAAACCGAACGTGACCGCGAGGCTGAAGCCAAACGCCACGCTGATGGCGAGTGCGATGAGCGTCATCATGCCGGGGCGCCTCTCGGCGAGCTCGCCAATCGCGCCTTTGACGAAGACCCAGCCACCGTACGCGTACACAAGTGATCCGAAGGTAGCTGAGACCCAACGCGACGCGACCGGACCGCCAGGCGCCGAATAGCCGAACCACTGTTGGATCATCGGCGCCCACACCACCGTGGGGATCGTCAGGAGCAGCGTCCCCCAAAACTTCTGGCGGAACATCTCGACCGAATGGCCGGCATGCTTGTCGTGCGCCGCGTGCTCCTCGTGCGCGCCGCGCGGCACGGCATGCGCGGCATCATGGTGCGCATGCTGATGCTGATGCTCGTGGTGCTCGTGGTGGACAGCGTGATCAGGCGAGCTCATAACATCCACCAATCAAAGTCGACCCGGACTGCGGATCGAACGTAGAATCACACGCCCCTCGAACGGCGGCTACTCGCCCCCAGCCTGGAGCCTGACGCTGACCTCGCTTCTGCGCCCATCTCGCAACACCGTGAGACGAACAGTGTCGCCGACCTGATGATCGTCGAGGCGACTCAACAAAGCCGCAACACTGTCCACCGCAGCCCCATCGACGGCGATGATGATGTCTCCGGGCACGATACGGCCCTCACCTTCAGAGCGCACGCCGCGGAGGCCGGCGGCGTCAGCGGGCAACCCGGGCGACGCCCTCAAGATGACGACGCCAGGAACGCCCAATTGCTGTGTGACCACTTGATTCAACCGTTCGTCCACTTCGATCCCTAGGGTCGGCCGAGTGTATTTGCCGGACGCGACGAGTTGTGGAACCACGCGATTGACGGTATCGACTGGTACGGCAAATCCGACACCGGCAGATGCACCCGACGGACTGAAGATCAACGTGTTGACGCCGATCAGGCGCCCAGCGCTGTCGAGCAGGGGCCCACCGGAGTTCCCGGGGTTAATGGCTGCGTCTGTTTGAATCAGGTGTGCGATCGGCCGGCCGTCTTCCGACGGCAGCGATCGATCCAGCGCCGAGATGATGCCGGTTGTGAGCGTCCAATCGAGACCGAAGGGGTTGCCAATCGCAAATGTCTCCTGACCCACATGCAGGTCGTGGCTCGCGCCTATCGGCAGTGCAGACGGCAGTTTCGCGATGTCGATCCTGAGCACGGCGAGATCGTGCGCCGGGCTCACGCCGACGAGCGTCGCCGATGCTTCGCGTCCGTCGCTCAGGGTCACGAGCGCCCCCGATGCCCCTGACACGACATGGTTGTTGGTGACGACGTGGCCGCGGTCGTCCCAGACGAAACCGGAGCCGCTGCCGCGCGGAATGTTGAACTCGTTGCGTGTCCACCGATCGATCACGCGTGCTTGGGTCGTGATGTACACAACCGACGGCTTCGCGGCTTCGAACAAGCCGATGGTGACCGATTCCGTGGGAAGCAGCGCGCCTCGTGGCGACACTTCGCGCGGCTGTGCGGCCGCCGGTCGCGGCCAGAAACCGGGTATTGCCCAGATGAGCAACACACCAACCAACACGACCAGAGCGGACCACATCACGAGCCGACGCATTAAGGTTTTCATCGCGCCCTCAAGTCCACCAGTCTAGCGCTGCACATCATGCGGAGCGGTGCAAACGTGCTCGTCAGTGAGATTCGATCCAGCACGTCCGCGAGCCGGGCATATGATTTGGAAGACGACGCTTTTTGCGGAAGGAGTGCATCATGAGTAAAGCGATCCTCGACGCCGACGAAATCCTCCAGCACGCGAGTCCCGTCGTGCATCAGAAAGCCCACGAGATTCAACCGTTCGGCCATCTCGTCAAGATGCCGATTGCTCTCCCCGAATCCGTCTGCAAAGAGAGTTTGGAGAATCTGAATCAGTTACTCGCGGACACCATGACGTTGCGCGACATGTACAAAAAGCATCACTGGCAGGTGTCCGGCCCGACTTTCTATCAACTACACCTCTTGTTCGACAAACACTACGAGGAGCAGAGCAAGCTCGTGGATGCAATCGCTGAGCGCATTCAGCTGCTCGGCGGCGTGAGCATTGCGATGGCGCACGACGTGGCGGACACGACAATGATTCCGCGGCCTCCCAAGGGACGTGAAGAAGTGCCGGTGCAGATCTCGCGCCTCCTGCATGCACACGAGATCGTGTTGAAAGAGGCGCGAACGATGGCGCGACTCGCTGCGGACCGCGACGACCAGGGCACGAACGACCTGCTCGTCAGCGATGTCATTCGGACCAACGAACTTCAGGTCTGGTTCGTGGCCGAGCATGTCGTCGATACCCCGCTCGTCCATGCGGAGTGACCGGTTATCGATCGCGTTGAAGAGCTGCCGCAACTCGCTGATCCGCACCTCGATGATTCGACATGCTGGCGCGACGGCATCTCCGGCAGATGCGCGCTCAATGGCCATGAGCTCCCCTCGGCTGCAGGCCGTTCACCGAATTCACGAGGGCACAGGTACGGGCGCCGCTACAGTGGCCGGGCGTGGAAGCCCCGCGGCGGCGTAGATGTCCGCCTCGTCGAGGCTCTCGCGTTGCAGCAGCTCGGTGACGATGCCATCGAGCTTGTCCCGGTGTTCGCGCAAAAGTCCGCGCGCCTCGGCGTAGCATTCGTCGACGACCCGGCGCACCTCTTCATCCACGGCATCGAGCAGGCCGTCCGACACGCCAGCCGTCCGCGGATCGCCATCGGCCGGCAGCACCGACAAGGTGCCAATGCGATCGGACATCCCCCAGCGGCCGACCATCGATCGCGCGATGCGGGTCACGATCTCGAGATCGTTTTCCGCGCCACTGCTCACCACGTCGAAGACTTCCCGCTCCGCGGCCATGCCGCCAAGGGCGCCGATGATTCGCCCGCGCAGATAGCGCTCGTCATATCCGTAGCGATCGGTTTCGGGCGTCGACAACGTGACGCCGAGCGCGCGACCGCGAGGAATGATCGACACCTTGCGCACCGGATCCGCCCCCGGTTGGAGCATGCCTAGGAGCGCGTGCCCTGCCTCGTGGTACGCCGTGCGTCTTCGCTCCTGCTCGGGAATCACGACGCTGCGAGCAGTGCCCAGTTGCACCTTCTCCAACGCATCCATCAAGTCGCGCTGCGTGACGGCGTCCGCTTTCCGCCGAGCCGCGAGCAGGGCCGCTTCGTTCACGAGGTTCGCGAGGTCGGCACCTGTCATGCCTGGTGTTGAGGCTGCCACCACTTCGAGATCGACATCGTTCGCGAGAGGAATCGTTCGTGTATGGACTTTCAGGATCTCCACTCGCCCCTTGTGATCCGGCGGATGCACCATGATCTGCCGATCGAACCGGCCCGGCCGAAGCAAGGCGGGATCGAGCACGTCGGGTCTATTGGTGGCGGCGAGCACCACAACGCCTTCGTGGCCGGAAAAACCATCCATTTCCGTGAGGATCTGATTCAGCGTCTGTTCGCGCTCGTCGTGGCCGCCAACTGCGCGGGGGCCTGCACGCGAGCGTCCGATTGTGTCGATCTCGTCGATGAAGATGATGGCCGGCGCGACCTTGCGGGCTTCCGCGAACAATTCGCGCACGCGGCTTGCGCCGACGCCGACAATCATCTCGATGAACTCCGAAGCGCTCGCGCTGAAGAACGGAACGTTAGCCTCACCAGCCGTGGCGCGCGCCAAGAGCGTTTTGCCGGTGCCCGGCGCGCCCGCTAAGAGCACACCCTTTGGCGCTCGAGCACCCAGCCGGCGATATTTTCCCGGCTCTTTCAGGAAGTCGACGATCTCGTTGATCTCCGCCTCCACTTCGTCGATGCCGGCAACGTCGTCGAACGTGACCCGAACGGTCTCGGGATCGACCCGTTTCTGCTTACCACCGCCAAGGAGACCGCTGAGCGCGCCCTGCTGCCGCCTGAACATCAACGCGTAGAAACCGATGAGCAGGAGCAACGGCGCCATCGACATGAGCAGGTTGGTCAGGAACCCACGTTGCTGGACCAAGGGTGTGGCGCGCACGACCGCGCCTCCACTCATCAATTCAGCGAGGAGATCATCGGTGGCAAACGTCGGCCGCTCGGTGGTGAATTGCTGGTATGTCCGTTCTTGCCGGCCAGGAACCGCGACGGGTTTCTTCAACTCACCTTCGATCGAATTGCCGCGAGCAAACAGCTCGGCGATGTTTTTGTTGCTGACCTGTACTTTGAAGTCGGTGTACGGGATCGCCTGCGGCCCCGACAGCCGATCCTGCAGTGTGAACATCGCAAACAGTACCAAGTAGCCGACCAGCCAGATCGCCAGCGTGACCCAGCGTCGTCTGGGATTGGTGGCTTGTCGCTTGGGGAGTCCCTCGGTACGCCATGGTCGTGGCGCCGGCTGCTCGGGCGGCGCTGCCGATCCGTTACCGGGACGCTGCGGGTCGGGAGTCGTTTGCGAAGTCTGCGAAGGCATACGTCGCAGCTTCATCATGCGACGTGGCGAGGGACATAGCAAGCGCTCGAATGCCGTCGCCACTCGTTCATGGATCGATCGCCGGCCTCGTCGCACAGCAACCCCCACGGGAATGAGAACTCTACGGTTGCTTCGCCACGCTGAAACGGAGCCGAGCCGGTTGTGAAAGACGCATCCTGCTCAGTTCTGGTTGTAAGAGATCAATCCCGCGCGTGACTGGAGCCCAGTCTTGTCTCGAGGATCGAGGGTGATGCCGTGACGTTCGCCAAGATCATGTGCCCAATCGATTTTTTCGATTATTCACAGCGAGCGCTGCGCTACGCCGCATTACTGGGGTGTCTTGCGCCTATGCCAATCCTCGCCGTTCCTGCTCCGAGAGACGCGGAGGCTGCCCGCCAAAGTCTCCGTAGAGCGACAGTCACCGACGCTCATTGACCTTTTCGCTCTCGTCGTGTGGCGCGCGGCCCTCTTCGCGACAGCGTGGATCGACACCGTTGGTCCGCGCTGATCATGGGTCGTCCTTCAACTCCACACGATCGAGTAACGCTGGACTGCCATTGCCGACGTACACCAGCGGCGCCGTGAGCGTGCCGCCCGGAATGTCGGACGGCGCCAGCGGCATCGCCGATTCGAGCACGACGTCACCGCTGCCCGCGCCAAAGGCTGCGTCGCCGAGGATCTTGACTTGCCACGACAGCGGGACCCAGAAGGAGGTGCTCGTGTCCTGTGTGATCGGCTGCAGCTTGACATCGCTGATGCCCGCGCGGCGGAAGGCGTCCGCGGCCCACTTTACCGTCTTCACACCAGACGGAAACCCGGAGATCCGTCCCCACAACTGCCCTGTCCCGATCTCGCGCGTGGTCTGGCTCTCCTTTGCAATCGCGACAAGCTGTTCGAGATCGGCGCGAATCGGGGCCGCCTGCAGTTCGGGAAACGCCGACTCACCCGGCGGCAGCCTCACAGGTCTGGGACCGCGCGCACCGCTCGCGACCGCAGGGACCGATCCGGGCTTGGGCGGGAGCGGCAACCCGAACCATGCTGTTGTCCCTGAGCCGGGCGCACTTCTCCCCGGCGGGCCATCGTCCTGCGCGAGCGCGACTGGGCTCACCACCATGATCAGCAAAAGGAAGATGCCAATCACGCCGGGGCCGCGGCGGAAGCGAGGTGTGCGCATCAGCACTGACTTGTCATCTAAGCCACCTGTCAACATCGGTGCACCTCTCCTCCGCGTCATGAAGGTTGATTTCAGGCTGAGCGTGATGGTTCGAGAAGTCGATCGCAATCATGGATGGGCCGCTGGCCCTGATCGGACACCAAACGATCGGTCCACGCTGCATCACATCACAAGGCGCATTCTGATCGGGCGATCGCGGAAGCACGCGGTGTTCCGGCATGGGAAAGAATACGTAAATACTGTCGCCGCTTCGCCATTCACGCGTAACCTTCGCGAAGCCGCGGTCGAACGTCATGCGGACTGCCTCTCCGTTGACCATGAGCGTTGGCGCGGGCATATCCGCATTGTCGAAGCGATAGCGATCTCCCCAGGGGAGCTGTCCTCGCGTCCATCCAGGGAAGCGAACCGCGATGGTAAAGGTCGCTCGCGTGTCCGGTTCGATGCGGAGCTCAATGTCGCCGGAACGCGGATAGTCGGTGCGCTGCCCGACGCGCACAAGCGTGTCCGCCATGCCAATGACTTCTGCACGAGATACAAAGAAGTTCACGAACAGCGTTGTCTTGTCGGCGGCATAGACCATATCCCCGGGAACCCCGGCGTTGCCGCCGGCGTTGTAGACGATGAGTTCGGCGAGGTCGAGTGGCGACGAGTGACCGCTGACCGCAAAGAGGACGTTGAGCCACATCAGAACCAGCGCGAGCCACATACCGTGTGGTTCTATCACGCGATTGCGGTCACTCGAGCCAGCGTTTCATCTGATCGTGTGGGACGACTCCAGCTTGCTGCAGTGCAACACGTCCATTCCGGAAGACGATGAAGTTGGGAATGCCACGAACGTTATAACGTTCAGCCAGCTGCGGCTGCTGGTCGCTGTTCACTTTCAGCACGAGCGCGCGCCCCGCCATCGACTGGGCAACGCGCTCCACTTCGGGCGCAGCCATCCGGCACGGACCGCACCAGGGCGCCCAGAAGTCGACGAGCACTGGAACTTGAGCGCCGTTCACAATCTCGTCGAACAGCGCTGAATCGGCCTCGAGCGGCTCGGCGATCGGCGGAAGCTCCGCCTTACAGGCGCCGCAGCGTACACGTTTTGCGACATTTGCAGCGGCAACCCGATTCTTGCGACCACAGGTCGAGCAGGCGCGGGTCATGGCTGCAAAACTCACCTGCAATTCAGAAGCCGGGCGTGAAACTGAAGCTCCAGACCCAGCCGCGTCCGGGCCGCTGAAACGGATACGCCAGATCGAACTGACCAACCGCGAATCCGAACAGATTGGCGCGGAAGCTCACGCCGGCACTCGACACCGGACGACGGTCGCCGCCCAGAAACGTCGGCCGACTCTCGCTCGTCCATGCCACGCCGGCGTCGGTAAAGAACGCCACTTCGACCGGCAACGGTCCGTACATCGAACTACGCACGCCGAACGCGCGCAACAGCGGCATGCGCAGTTCCAGATTGCCGATGAGCATGCGCGATCCAAGCAGCCGATCGAACACGTCGCAGCTGCCGGCCGATCCCGCTACGCACTCGCTGCTACGGAACGAGTTGATGTCGTAGCCGCGAATCAGCTCCGGGTAGCCAATATAGAGCGGCAGCAGCATCGTGTTCTCGCCGTCGCGGCCATAACGGCCGTAGTGCATCACGCGGCTCGCGATGGTGATGAACGGCGACGGCATGTCGTAGCGCCGATAGTCCGCCAGCGCGCCGATGTAAGACAGCGATCCGGCCGTCGGTGAGATCTCGAACCGCGATCGATACCCTGACACGGGGCTCGTTGCGCCAAACCGCGCCGCATCGAACACGAGCGCCATCGTCGTGGTGCCGAGATGCAGCGTGTCGGCAAGCGATGTGGTCTCGGTCGTGTCGGAAATGGTCTGGCCCGTACGAATCGACGTGGCGATGGTGCGCACCTGCTGATCGAACGTGACCTGTTGATAACCGCCGCCAAACTCGACGCGCGCTGATTCGTTGAACGGGTAGGCGACCGCGCTTTGCACGCCGCGATATGTCTGGCGCTGAAGGATTTCCTGCTCGACGATCGCGGGCTGGCCGTCGACCGTCCCCGTCCCCGAGACAAATCCGCCTGCGATGTACGGCCTCTGGCCGCCGCCGACGCCCCAATTCCAGCGATGCTCCAGGTTCTGATACGCCACCAGCCCGCCAGTGTTCCGATAGAAATCGTTCCAGCTGCCGTAGGTATTCACGTCGACGGCAGCGAACAGATTGTGATTACCGAGCATGTCGCTCAACGAAAACCACAGCCCACCGCCGTACATCCCGCCAAAGCGATCGACGCCGGCCGCGATGTACGGCTGACCGATGCCGTCGAGCGAGAGACGGGCGCGATACGGCTTTTCGGTTCCCGCGTCTGTTGCGAGGCCGGTGTCCGCGTCATTCAGGAGCGGTGTCACTTCGTCATCCGCGCGCGACGACGGTGGCAGTACGGCTGCTGGCAGTGCAGTGTTCGTGTTTGCTGCAACACCGGCGCCGTTCGCTATCACCGGGGCACCTTTGAGCGCGGCATCACCGTCGATGAGATACAGGCCAATCCGTCCCTCCTCATAGGCGCTGAACGCCAACCGATTCGAATCGCTCGACGACGAGAGTGCGGGGCTGAGCGCGGTGATCCCGCTCGCGCCTGCATCGAGGTTGGTCAGCCGCGCGATGCGCCCTGACGACACCTCCAGCGCGTAGGCGTTGGTCACGCCCGTCACATCCGAAAGGAAGTAAAGCGTTCGACCGCCGGGCGCCCATTGCGGGTTGATGTGCTTGCCGTGATCGAACGCGCGCACCGGTTCGATGCGGCCGCTTGCCACGTCGATCACCGCGAGGTCGAACCGTCCCGCCGCCAACCGCGGAAGATCGGTCGAGAAGCGATCGGTCACGAACGCAATGCGATCGCCGGCCGGAGACCACGCCGGCTGCATGTCGGCAAACGCGTCGGTCGTCAACCGGCGCGTGGTTCCCGCCTGAAGATCGTAAACGAACAGATCCGACCGCCCGCCTGTCATCGCCGAGAAGGCAATCGCCCGCCCGTCAGGAGACCACGTAGGATTCAGAATCTCGCCGAGATCCTTGAACGGAATCTCGCGCACGCGTTCGCCCTTGTCGACGTCAACGATCACCAGTTCGGGCACCGCCTTGCTGATGGCGGCAAACGCGAACTGCCGGCCATCAGGGCGCCACGTTCCCGCCGAGGCAATGAACTGAATGCTGCTGAAATGAGGGTCGACGCTCGTGTTGACCAGCTTGCGGATCACGCGGCCTGTCGTGGCATCGGCAAGATAGAGATCCACCGATAGCAGATCGCGCTCCGACAGGTACGCGACACGTGTGCCATCGGGGCTGAGCGCGGGAGAGACCGCGAGAGAACCGGGCCCCTTTTGATCCGCCGTCAGTAATCGGCCAACAGCGCTGGCGCGACTCGCGCCGTTCAGCACCGGCGCGTAGTGCTGCTTGATCGCCTCGTGCCACTGCGCGGTCAGCTCTTTGGCATTGAGTCCGGTGATCGTTTCGAGTGCGGCGATGGCGTTGCCCGATCGCACAGCTTCCTCGAATGCTTGCTCGACGATTGCATCGCCCCAACGTCCGGCGACGTAGGCCCATAACGCCTGTCCCCACCGGTATGGAAAGTAACGGGGGTCGGACAGGTCGCCGATTGACGGAAGCTTGCCCCCCTCGCGAGCCGCGTCGCGGATCCACATGGCCGTGTGGGCGTCAACCGGACCTATTGACAAGTACTCCGCCATCCCTTCGATGAACCAGAGCGGCAAACGTTCGATGCCCGATCCCGCGCTCTTGTTTGGATCGGTGCGCGCCAGGTCGTACTGGAACGCGTGCACCAGCTCGTGACCGAGAACATGATCGGTTTCCTCCAGCGACCCTGCGAGCGGAAGGACGATCCGGCGCTTGGCGCCTTCGGTGACGCCACCGGTGCCTTCGCCGATTTCGCCGGAGATGACGTTGGTCTGCCGAAAATCCGGCCCTGATGCGTAGACGACGATCGGCTGCACGCTGGAGAGCTTGTATCCGAAGATCTTCTCGAGCCGTGCATACCAGCGTTCGGCCATCCTGGCCAGATCGCCGGCCGCCTCGCGTTCCTCCGAGTAGAAGTACACGTGGAAATGCTCGGTTTCGAGCATCTCGAAGTGGAACGGCTTGTATTGGACCTTGTTGCGCCCGAAGTACTGGGCCTCGGCGTCGTACGGCGCGCAGAGCCCGAGGACTGAGACAGCAGTGATAGCGAGGAAGAGAGCGGGATTTGAAGAACGACGGTCGCGCACGCACACACTCCGCAGAAGGTGGGTGGCAGGCGGCCCGGCTGCGGTAGTGCGAAATTCAGGCCAATGGTGCGCGCTACGACGGCGCGGGACTCTCAATGCCTGGTGTCTCTCGCAAACGACAGAACCCCGCGCGAAGAGGACACTCGCGTCTCTCCCCGGCGTGTCGGCTCTCTTATCACGAGGCGTGATGTCGCGCAGCAGAAAAGCGCGTTGCGGGCCGTCCAGTTGGTCATTGGTCAGCTCAAGCGGATGGATAGACACCGCGCTGAATAGCGCTCGACTCTCGGAGACGCGATGGCCAAGCAACGCCGCAAAACAGGAAAGCGGAAGTCCATTCCCCACCCGCCGGCCTCGATCATCGAGGCCACACGTGTGCCACTGCGGATCGAGGCCGAAGCGGCCGGCGCGCCAAGGGCTCAACTACTGCACGACATTGCGCGGATCCTGATCGATTGGTCGGCTCTCATCGCGGCCATCCTCCGAGTTCAAGGCCTGGGAGCCGATGACCGCCCGCCCCTTTCTCGCCGTCCTCGAAGATCTGGCCGCGCGAGTGCCGCCCGAGGACAGGCGGGCAAGGAGCTGAGTGGAGGGTAGCGACGGTGGAACTTCGCTGATCGTGAACAATCGAAAGGTTGCACACGCGAGTGGAGACGGCAACAGGTGCGGGTAGAAACCGTCGAGCCGATTATGTACGCGATCGGTCAGCGTGGCTGCTGATTGAATCGGTAGACGTGATAGGCAGGCGTCTGCTTCACCACGGTGGCGATTTCCGTGAGCAGCTGCTGCAGATCCGGTTGCGCGTCGAGCGACCCGACGTCTGTCACAAGCAAGTGCGTGGCCTTATAGTCGGCAAAGTCACGGATGTAGCGTTGATGCGCGTCGATCGACGCGGCGCCGCCAAGCTGCTCGGCGTAGAGGTCGTCGGTTGTCGGCCACGCGTCGCCGGAAATCTGCCCGTGATACATCAGCGCATACCCGTATACCTGATCGAGGAACAACACGCGTCCGCTGTGTTCCACCAGCTCGCCCATCTCCTCATACTGCGTGATGCGTTCTGTGTCACTCGGTCGCATGGCAGGCAGGCTCAACAGGATTCCGACGCCGGCAACGCCTGCAGCAACGATCGCAGCAACTCCGATGCTCTGCGGCCACAGACGTGACGTGATAGCGAATTTATAGAAAGTAGTTGTAGCCATCGCGGCGAGCGCGAGATACGGCAAATGGTAATAGTCGTGCGTCGGCATATGGTAGGTGAACGCCACTGCGAAGGCGGCATATCCAGCCCATAGACTGACGAACAAGGTACGCGGGAGACCGCTCGGGGCGACGAGGGTCCCAACGACCATCAGCGAAAATAGCGGGCCGCCGAAGACTCGTCGGACCTGAGTCCATAGTCCCTGCCAGAAGAACGAGGTAGCCAGGAGCGATGGGACAAAGCGCAACTGCATCTGGTTCCGCGCGAGCGTGCCGAAGATTGTGCTGTAGGCGTAATACACCAGGCCAAGAACCAGGCCGACCATCAGCGCAACCGCGACACTCGGCACGCGCGCGGCGCGAGGCTCGCCTCCGCGAGCAACGCCGTAAGCCACCGCCGCCGGAACCGTGACAAACACGCTCATTGGCTTGACGAGCGTGGCGAGACTGACCGCCCCGACCGCAGCGACGATGCGGCCGGTCGTCGGCTTCGCCCGAACACGCATCAGCGCCCAGATCGCCCATAGTGCGCAGGAGGTCATGAACGCGTCAGGCTGAAACGCGCGGCTCGCCGTCACGCCGTACGGGGCAAACAGATAGGTCGATACTCCGACAACTGCAGCGGCCGGCGAGGCAATCGACGTAAGGACCGCGTAGAGCGGAACTGCTCCCAGCACCCAAAACGTCGAGGCGAGCACGCGTGGAACCTCCCGCCGCTCGGCGCCGAGTGCCCGATACGCCCCGCACGAGAGCCATTCCAGGATGGGTGGCTCACGGGCGGGCTGGATATCCCGATTACTCCGCGCAATGGCTCGCGCCCAGTCCGGCACGTCTGCATGGTCGTAGTAACACGCCCGCGCGATCAGCGCCGACCGGTATTGCCGCGTCGGATGGAAGTTGAGTAGCGGCTGATCGAGGTGCTGGAGTCGCAGGGTCAGTGCGGCGACCACGAGGACGCCGACGGTTAATGGCGCGGGCGGCAGTCGTGTCATGATGGAAGATTTGAAGCCCTCGAATATCACATGGATAGCGCGTCTGTTCTCGACGATCAGTCGTCTCTCGTTGCGGTGACGCCGCGTGCGCAAGCACCGACGTCCGGTGCCGGACGCCCGGGCGTAACGGTGCTCGTGCCGGCCTACAACGAAGCCGCAACACTTGGCGACACCATCGAGAGTTTGCTCACACAATCAATGCGCGCGGCGGAAATCATCGTCATCGACGACTGCTCGACCGATGACACTGCCGAAGTGGCTCGCTCATACGGCGTTACCGTGCTCCGGCCGCCGGCCAACACCGGGTCGAAGGCCGGGGCGCAAAACTACGCGCTTGCTCATGTGACGACGGAATTTACCTTGGCGCTCGACGCTGACACGATCGTTGCTGCGGACGCGATCGAAAAGCTGTTTGCGGTGATGAACGGTTCAGATGTCGCCGCCGCCTGCGGATTCGTCGTTCCCCGATATGTTCGCACCGTTTGGGAACGCGGCCGCTACGTCGAGTATCTCCTGGCATTTAGCTTCTATAAGCCGATTCAGGATTACTTCTCCAAGCCGTTGATATCGTCCGGGTGCTTTTCGATTTACCGCACCAGCGTGCTGCGTGGGCACGGCGGATGGCAGACGCGGACGATGGCGGAGGACATGGACCTGACCTGGACGATGTATCACGCCCGCCAACGTGTGGGATTTGTGCCGGAGGCAGTCTGCTATCCGATAGAGCCGCACACCTATCACTTGATGAGCAAGCAACTGCGGCGCTGGTCGCATGGCTTCATGCAGAATGTTCGACTGCACTGGCGCGAGCTGCTGCGAATTCCATATTTACGCTCGGTGATCGGCGTCGCGTTATGGGAATCGACCATGGCGTCGCTCATCTATCTCGGCGTGCTGCCGGTGACGGCGTTACTGCTGCGCAACTTCTGGATTCTGCTGGTGTATGTCCTCGATGCGCCCGCGTTATTCGCGCCGGTGTTGACGCAGGCGGCGTCGCGCGACGAGTTCTGGCGCGCGGCGGCGAGCATTCCGTCGTTTTTTGTGCTGCGCGTGATCAACTGCGTGTTCGTTCTCGAAGCAATCTGGTCGGAGTTCGTCCTGCGAAAGCCGCTCCGCGTGTACGAAAAGGGTCACTAGAATGTTTGCTGGTTTGCCGGGAATTGGCGTGGGCACGTTGTTCTACGTGCTGACCGCGCTGTGGATGCCATTTCGAGAATTGCGCGCGGTCGTGCGCGGAGAGAGCAGCCTGGCACGGTGGCGCTTGATCGCGACGCAGGTCTGCTTCGCCGTGAGCATCGTCGCAAGTATTGCTATCGCAGACCGCGTGCTGACGTTGCTGCTCGACGGCGAGTCAGCGACGACAATCACGCCCGCGCGCCTCATCAACCAAAGCTTTGCGGCACGCGCCCCCCAGTCGTTGTTTGCAGCGCCGATGATCGCGTCGTTGCTGTTGCTGAGTGGTGTCATCGCTGGCACTCAATTGCTGTGGCTATGGTTGCGTTTTCTCGCACCTCGTCTGCGCACCTACACGCGGCGCCCGTCACCGAGTGCGTCGCCAGGAACAGAACGGCTCACGTCCGAAAGATGTTGGAAGGCGTGGCTAGCAGAATCGTCGACGGATTGAAGCTGCTCACTCGGACCAGTCGGACGACCTTCCGCTCGGAGCCTGCCGGTGTGATTTACGCGGCGCTCGCGCCAGCCGACTCCGCTGACCTCAAAAAACAATCAACTCAACTGAATTGAGGGGGAGACTCGGCGAAAGAATCCGGGACGGTCAATGCATGCATGAGCCGTCGGTGCGTTCGAGTCGTCGAGTGCGTCTCCCCCGCCAGACGAACCGCATTCTCAAAACGTTACTCGCAGTCCGAACTGCATGATCCGCGGGTCGCCCGCGGTGTCGATGCGACCGGGATTTGCGGCGCCAATATTCGACCTGGGATTACCCAGGTTGACGAAGTTGAAGGCATTGAACGCCTCGAAACGCAGTTGCACGCTGAGCTGCTGCCGAACCCTGAAAGTCCTGAACAAGGAGAGGTCTACGTTCTTGGAACCCGGACCGATCAGGAAGTTGCGAGGGCTGTTCCCCAGCGTTCCGGTCGCAGGAATCACGAAGGCGTCAGGGTTGAAGTATCTCTGAATCTGTTCATCTCGCGATCGATCGGTTGGCAGGTTCGGATCGCCGACCACACTGGCGCGTGCGGTGTTGAAATTCAACGCGGTGTCGCGACCGCTGGAGACAGAGAACGGTGTACCGCTGGACAGAGTGACGATCCCGTTGAACTGCCAACCTCCGAGCACCGCCTTTGCGGTTCCCGTTTGAGGAGAAGGCAACTCCCATACAAACGACGCGACCACGCGATGTCGCTGGTCTGTATCCGCCAGGCCCCACGTATCGTCGGGATTGAGTTGATCCTGCGCTGAAAACCCATCGTCGCTACTGGTGTTGTCCTTCGCCTTGCTGAGCGTATAGCTAGCCAGAATTGAGTAACCGCGGCTGAAACGCTTTCTGCCGGTTAATTCGAGGCCGTTATACCGGGATTTCCCAATCGGATCGAAGCTGGAGATGCTTTCGAACTCGGGATAGAGACGGTTCTGTTGACGAGTCGCCAGCGTCGCACCGGTCACAAACAGAGCGGGGTTTATTTGCCGTGTCGTCGGGAGTTTGTCGGCCTTGGTGCCGATGTAGGCAGCCGACACGACCAGATCGCCGATGAGCTCGCGCTGGATGCTGACGTTCCATTGCTGCGCGTATCCGGACGAGAAATCGTCTGGATACGACGTGACGCGCACCGGCCGACTGAACTGGTAATCGGCAATTTCCTGGGCTGTCTGCGGTGGCACGTAGGGAAATGGATTGTTCTTGCCCGCATACGGATCGCTGAATTGGACGTCGTTGGTTGTTCGGCTGACCGAGTACGGCGGCGTAAAGACGAGCGTCTTTGGAAAATTGAAAAAACGGGCGGTGTCGTAGAACTTGCCATAAGCGGTCCGCACGCTCGTCTTCTGATTGAGGCTCCAGGCGGCGGCGAGCCGTGGAGCGACGTTCTTCCACAGCGTCGGATGCCCACCGCGCGGGACTCCGGGGTCACCGGCATAAAGCAGGCCGACCGGCGCACTTGGGTACAACGTCGACTGCTGGCCGGGACGGAAGACGGGTTGCGGCTGGTCAACTTCATAGAACGCAAAGAACGGTTCCCAACGAACACCCAACGACAGGGTCAAACGCGGGTGAATCTCCCAGTCGTCCTGGATATACGAGGCAAAGCTCTGGGCTCGGCCCTTGTTGTGCCTCACGGAAAACTGCGCGACGCTGGCTGCCTTCCCCAACAGAAAGTCGGCGAGTGGGCTTCCGCTGTACTGGCCGTTGAAGGTGAATACCGGGTCATTGTTGTTGGCCGCAGTCCGGTTGTTGGCGGACCAGCGATACTCGCCCCCAAACTTCAGGACATGACCGTTGCGGCTATACGACACGTCGTCCTTGAGCTGAACGACGGGTCGATCGTCGGGCTCGTACGCATCCTGGTTCATGTCCCAGTATCCGGAGACACCTCCGCGAAACATCGTCGCGAGCTCGACGCCAGGATCGGCTGTTGCGTAGTTCACCTTCACTCCCAGCTTCTGGTAATTGAGGTTGTCGCCAACCGGCAGGGGACCACGGTTGAGATCCGTCTTTGCGTAGGTGAACTGAGCCGAATTCACAAGCCTCGAGCTGACGATGTGCGTGTGATTCAAGGCGGCGTTCCATGTCTTGAACGCGACCTGAGCATGCAGGAGGGGCAAGCCCGCGGTGTTAATCGTGTCGTTCGTGTCGTAGAAAAGCCGTCCGAACAGGCGCTGATGGCTGGTCAACTGCATGTCGACGCGCCCCATGACCTGTTCGCCATCCTTCGTCAGAGGCGCGTTGTAGATGTAGCGGCCCGGTGGAGAATTGGGAAGGGGAATAAGAGCGTCCATGAATCTCAGGATTGCCGAGTCGAAGCGATCCAGTGGAATCTGGTTGTTCGAAAACGGCTGCCCTGTCAGCGGATCTCTGGGTTTCACGCTCGATTGCGAGAAATCACCGCTTCGCTCCGCGCTCGTTGGGACGTTCAGGTTCGATCGGCTTTCCCCTTTTCGCTCGCGCAGGCCCTGGTAGGCGAAGAAGAAAAAGGCGCGATCGCGCCGAATCGGACCGCCTAGCGTTCCGCCAAACTGGTTGCGCTTTAACTCGCCCTTCTCCAACGCAAAGAACTGCTTCGCATCGAGCGCATCGTTGCGCAGGAACTCATATAAGCCCCCTTGGAAGCGGTTGGTGCCGGACTTGGTCACCGCGTTGATCACGGCGCCCATATTCCGCCCGTATTGAGCGCCGAAGTTGCTGGTCTGAACGGTGAATTCTTCCAGTGCGTCAGGATTCGGCACAATGGCTGCCACTCCACCGAGGACGTCGTTGTTATCTCCGCTGTCGAGCATGTAGTTGTTGGAAATCCCGCGAAGTCCATGGACTGAAATCCCGCCTTGCTGCTGCATCGTCGAGGAGCCGGTCCCCTGGACGACACCTGGCAACAACACCTGTAGCTGCAAAGGGTCTCGACCGTTGAGAGGCAGCTCGCGGATCCGCCGCTCGTCAACGAGCTGGCTCAACGCGCCTCCCACGGTTTCGACGCTTGCGGCCGTCCCTGAAACCGTTATGCCTTCGGCGACCGTCCCCAGCGCCATGACGACGTTGACCTGCCGAATGTCCTCGACGTTGAGGCGAAACGCGGGAGTGGCGAACTTCCGGAAGCCTTGCATGTCGGCTTCGACGCGATAGCTGCCGACTGGCAGTCGCGGAAAATTGAAGCGTCCTCCGGTGTCCGATACAGCGGTCCGGGCCAGTCCGGTCAGCTCGTTGATGGCCGTGACGGTTACGCCCGGCAGGACTCCACCGCTTTCGTCTTGGACAATGCCTCGAATTTCGGCAGTCGATTGGGCGAACAGGCGCGCCGGCAACAGGATCCCAAGCGTCAGTCCAAGCAAGCATCGTGTGACAAGTCCAGGGAAGCATCGCGTGGTATACATCCTAACCTCCATCCTCAGGCAAAGGTCCGTATTACCGAAGCGGTCGCGACGTAATCTACTGCTGCGAAGGTCCACGCGGCTTGGGAGACCGTTACCCAAGGAATTGAAGATTGGACGGCGAGCTGGCGACCACGATGCCGGAAACCCGTTCGGCAAGAAGTCTGCTTCCCGGCGCGCCTGGCATATCGACGGCCAAGGCCGCGATACCCGCCGTCGACCGCCCGCGAGACTCGCGGCAGACAAATCGAGGTCCCGCATATCGCCCACTCGGAAGTCCAATTCGGGATTGAGCCGTCCTGGGCACCTGATCATCGCGGGCGAGAGGTCGATGCCGACGACTGTTACGCCGCGATCGTGCAGATAACGAGCAACGTGCCCGGGACCGCAGCCGAGATCGGCCACGAGGCCTCGGCCCGAAGGTCCATCACGAACATTCCGTTTTTCACATTGAGGAAATGCTCGGTCCTAGCGCATCGCAGCGCTCGAGATAATCCGCACTTGTGTAGCCCATGGGTCGGCCGCCAACCATGCGGCGTCGTCGCGCTCGACCGCGTACCCTGCTGCGCGAACGCTCTCCATCGCGGCTACAACGTCGTTGTCACTGGGAACGACGAGCTCCCAATCGATCAGACGCGCTTCGTTCGCGTTGGCTGGCGCTCCGCGCAACCACGTGTTTGTTCCAAGGTGGTGATGATATCCACCCGCTGCAAGAAAGAGCGCGCCGGGATAGCTCCACACCATCTTGTCGAATCCAACAGCTGCGTGATAGAACGTCTCGGCGTTCTCGAGACTTCCGACATGGAGATGGACATGTCCGATGGTCGTTCCCGCTCGCATTCCATCCCACGGCCGTTGACCGCCGGCGGCGATCAGGTCCGCAACGTCTAGCGGCTCGGTTGTCATCATCAGCTCGTGACCGTTCTGCCGCCATAGGTTACGCGGACGGTCGGCATAGACTTCAATCCCGAGTCCATCTGGATCCGAGAGATACAGCGCCTCGCTGACCAAGTGGTCCGCCATGCCGACGGGCGCGCGCAATGAAGACACGTGCGCGGCGAACCGGCCGAGTGACGCGCGATCAGGCAGCAGGATTGCGAAGTGGTACAAACCCAAAGAACCGCGGCGAGCGCGCGTCACTCCACTTCTCGTCTCGAGCGTCACGAGCGGACGATGCTCGCCGTGCGGACCGAGCGTTGCACTGTGTGCCGTGCCGGTATACACCTGCAAGCCGAGCACCTGTTCGTAGTACGCGACTGACCGCCGCAAGTCGCTCACTTGAAGACGCACGCGGCCAACGTGCGTCGCGTCTGGAAGACGAAACCGCGGCGGCGCGACACCACATGCGAGTTGCGAGCCTTCTAGATAATTCCGCATCGATCTCCTCACCCTCGAGCACGAGCGTTACGGTTTCGAACCCGGCGTGGGCTCAATCTTGACTCGGTTGTGTCCTGTGCCTCGGTAGGCCGCGCGGAGCAGGGCGAACAGACCGACCTGAGCGGCGCAGCAGGAGCTGGTGACCGAAGTGGCTGGTCACGCCCCGAACGAGCTTGGGGTGAAGTAACGTCCCGCGCCTCGGCAAGTCTTAGCGCGCGCCCTCGAGGATCTGTTTGGTCATTCGGAGTGCAGCGAGCGTCCCCTTTTCCACCTCGCTGCGCACGCGTTGTCTGACGAACATTCCGGTGAAGCCGCTCAGTCCATCCGATCGACTGCGGTTCACGGTGACGAACCAGAAGCCGGCGCCACGGGGCGGGTCCGCAAGAAGCGTCCGCAACTCCAACCCGGTCCAGAAGTAATGGCTGGCGTAGAGCATTTTCGACGCGACCACCCTGTCGTCGAGGCCTTCTCGAATCGTCAGGTGACTGATGCGAATCGTCGGCTTGAGTCCGAACTCGGTTTCCTGCCAATAAAGAAATGAGGTCGCATCCGGAATCGTCACCTTCGGAAACTCCAACAGGTAGCGGCGAAGATTCGGCATGAACGACGTCAGCTCCGGCATTTGATCGATCATCGAGCGAAATTCCTGAGCGACGAAGGTGGGCCGGGAGCTGTCACGATACACGGCGAGCCGTTCGTTACCGCCGTCCAGGTATCCGGTTACATACTCCAACGCGATCTGCTGCATCAGTGCGTCGGCTGCGGCGTGGGCGTTGCTGCGACGCCAGTCGATTTCGGTTTGGAATCTCTGTAGCGCACGCTCGCCCAGCTTCACTTCGCAGTCGCCGACACGACACGTGGGTAAGTCCGCTACGTCCTCCTGCGGTAGATGTAACGCAGCGAAATCGTCGAGTCTCGGCGGGGTACTGATGCGTTTCGTGACTTTAAAACCGCCACCTCGCTCGAAATTCTCGATGTCCTTGACTCGCTTGACGTAGTCGCCCATCGGAGCGTTGATCCAGATCGCGCCGAAGACGGCGACCTCTTTGCTTTCGTCGCCGTCGACCAGTTTGGTCACTGGCGCCCCAGCGAGAAGCTGTTGGTCCTGTGCTGTTGTGAGCTCGACGACGTTCGTCAAATAACTCCGGAGACGCTCGGGTAGTCGGGCGTTGGCTGGCTGCGCTGTCTCGATCGCGCTCGCGGCAGCAACAACGACAAGAGCAACCATGACGCAACATCGCATCAATCCAGCCTCCCCACCGTTCCCTCGAGATGCTCCATCCGGCCTCGTTGCATGACTGCCGCGACTGCGCGTCCGTTGTCGTAATCGTGAACGTGAACGATCGACGCAGCGTCACTTTCCTGCCACGTGAGTACGGAGACGCCGCGCCTGAGCGGCACAGTGGTGGCCGTGATGATACCGCCGTCCGCGCCGGCATCCAGCGCCCACACACCCGGCACGCGCGACGTCCACGTCCTGTTCATTGTTCGAACCGCGGCACTACAAGCACCGGGATGCGGGCAGACGACAACACGTGATAGGCGATCGAACCGGGCCGCGGTGAATACGCCTGCCGCTTCCCGGTCAGACCCATCACGATAAGCGTCGCTCGTCGCTCTTCCGCAATCGAACCGATCGCCTCGGCCGGTTGGCCAACCGATACCACGGTGTCGCGGTTCTGCGATCCAGTAAATTTCTCGGCCAGTTGTTTCAGCCGCCGAGTGGCGTCGGCAACGCCTTGCTCGTCGGATTCTTCAGCTAGGAGTCGCCACTGCGGGGGCACGGTCATCGGCGAGACGACATGAGCCAAGACGAGCGGCACCGCAAACTCCTGCGCCAACATCGCCGCGAATTGCACCGCAGTCTCCCTCGGTTCACTAAAATCGGTCGCCACCAGGATGCGACCCACTTCGATCGATTGATTTCTGCTGTTGCGCGCGTTTGCTTTCTCATCAACAGGTGGAACAGCGAGCACGGGAATGTGCGTGCGACGCAGCACCCGCTCGGTCGTGGAGCCAAGAATCCACTTGCGAAAACCACCGACACCTTGGGTGCCCAGCACAATCAACCCGACGGCGTCGTTGGTCGCGATCGCCAAAATGATCTCGGCGGGATCCCCTATCCGCACTTGAACGATCGTTTGCGATAGCAGCTCTCCGTCGTTCGGGAACGCAGCCGCCACGAAAGCGCGCAGTTCCGGCTCCGTCGATTGCGCCAGGTCCTGATCAAAGCGGATGCGAGCGGCCTTTGCAAGTAGCGGATTGACGACGCTGAGCACGGTCAGGCGGCTGTGGCAGCGCGCAGCAAACAATTGTGCCCAGCGCAGGGCGTCGCGGGATTGCTCCGAAAAATCGACAGGACTAAGGATTGAGTGCAGAGTGACACGTGCATCCACAGCGCCGACAAGTCTAGCAGCCCGTGGTGAAAGTGGCGGCTAGCACCGAGACACGCGAGGCGCCCCGAGGGCAAGGCGCGACGACCGAGAATATCGGGCCATATTTGAGGAAGGAGCAACGCAGCCATCGGGGATGCATCGCGGGTCGGATGCCGTCGCCACTTTTACCACGGGCTGGCAGTGAAGCTCCGCCTCAAACCGGCAAGGACTGCGAAGTTGTCTCCGCTTCACTGCCATATGTTGGTTTGCCCCCGCTCCGCGGCGGCTAGACATCCCCTAAGGCGCTTGCAAAACTTGCCTCATTTCGCACGCTCTCAGCCTTAGGAGATGTCTAGCCCTGCAC
>JBKPAJ010000139.1:0-36543 GCA_046726375.1 Acidobacteriota bacterium | reverse complement strand
TGCATGCGCTCACGCGAGCGCTGCGCTTCGGCAAGCGCGACGTCGCTCGGCGGCACCAGCCCCGCATCGAACATCGCTTTGATGTCCCGCACATGCGCGTCGGCACGCTCGAGCGCCTCCTGAAACACACGCACCGAGTCATCGGCGGTCGCGCGCGCCCAAAACGCGCGCGTGACCTCCAGCCGCAGATCGGCACGCGTCACGCGCAGTTCTGCAGCCACTGCCCTCGCTTCGGCTTCAGCCGCGCGTTCCAACGCATCGCTCCGTCCAGAGGTGTAGATCGGCCACTGAAACCCCGCGTGCGTGAAATAGTTATCCGGGATGTCGGGGTAGATGATGTTCAGCCGGCCGGTCGGCTGCAGGACGCCGTACGGCATCACGTGATCGGTACGGGTGTAGCCGCCGTTCACCGTCACCGTTGGACGCTCCGCCGCACGCCTGATGTCGATGGCTGCCTGGGCACCCAGTTCGCGCGCGCGCATCTCAGCGATGCGATGACTCGTGTCGCTCGCCCGCACGAGTGCATCCTCCAGCGTGAGCGGCACAATGGCCTGCTGCGCGCGCGCATTGACGGACGCCATGAAAACCACGATCGCGGCAAGAGTCACATGTTTCATACAGACAGCTTTGAGATGAAGACGTCTTCCAGTGAAGGCGTGATGCTGCGAATGCTGGACACGTTGATGCCTGCCACTGAAGCGAGTTGATCGAACTCCTTGCGCGCGGCGTCCGCGTCCGTCGCGCCAGACCACACGTGCAGACGATCGCCAAACACCTGGACGTTGTCGACATGCGCGCGTGTTTTGAGCAGTTCGAGTGCCGTTCGCGGCTCCGGTACGACAACTTCGAGGAGCGTGCCAGTGAGGCTCGCGCGGAGGCGACCCGGCTCGTCGAGCGCGAGAAGGCGCCCGCGGTCGAGCATGGCGACACGCGTGCAGCGCTCCGCCTCGTCGAGGTAAGGCGTCGCCATCACGATGGTGATGCCGGCGGCTAAGAACTGCGAGAGCAGCTTCCAAAACTCCCTGCGCGAAACCGGATCCACCCCGGTGGTGGGTTCGTCCAGCAGGATGATCTCGGGCTCGTGCACGAGCGTGCAGGCAAGGGCGAGCTTCTGCTTCATGCCCCCGGACAGCTGGTCCGCGAGCCGATCGCGGAAATTAACCAGTTGCGTCATCTCGAGGAGTCGGTCGCGACGCGCGCGATAGTCGCGAAGGCCATGAATCTCGGCGAAGAACGCAATGTTCTCGTCGATGCTCAAATCGCCGTAGAGGCTGAAGCGCTGCGACAGGTAGCCGACCTTTGCCGTGATGGCGCGGTGATCCTTGACGGGGTCGCGGCCGAACACGCGCACGGCGCCGGCATCCGGATGCAGAAGGCCGCAGAACAGTCGAATCGACGTGGTCTTCCCGGCGCCGTCGGGGCCGATCAATCCGAACATCTCGCCGCGTCGAACCTCCACCGAGACGTTGTCGACGGCCACAGTCTGGCCGTAGCGCTTGGCGACACGATCGAATGAAAGGGCGGCGTCCATCTCACGAGACCGGCGCCAGCGGAATCTCGGCTTCGACCGGCATGCCTTCTTTGAGAATGCCCTGCGCGTTGTCGACGCTGACGCGAACGCGATAGACCAGCTTCGATCGTTCTTCGGCGGTCTGGACGTTACGCGGCGTGAATTCGGCCTTGGGTGAGATGAACGTCACCGTGCCGCCAAGGCCGCTGCCGCCGGCATCGGTAAAGAGCGTGGCCGTCTGGCCAAGGCGGATGCGCGGAATTGCCGGTTCTGGAACGAAGACGTCGGCCCAGGCGTGATCGAGATCGATGATGACGACCACCGGAACGTTTGCGGCAACCACTTCGCCAAGCTCGGTCAGTTTCTCCGATACGACCCCGCGTATCGGCGAGCGAAGCGTGGCGTCTTTCAGCGACTCGTCGATCGTCGCCACCTGTGCAGCCGCTGCCGTCACACGCGCGCGCGCGGCGTCGATTTCCTGAGGACGCGCGCCGGCACGGAGACGCTGAGCATTCTGCTCAGCCGCACGTAACCGGCTCTCGGCCGCCTGCACGCGCTCGCGCGCCACATCTCGCCGCGTCAGGGCATCGTCGCGCTGTTTGCGCGAGCCCGCGTTTGCTTCGAGCAGGGCTTCGAAGCGCTCGAGGTCGGCTTCGGCCGCTGTGAGTTCGGCCTGTGCGGCCTGGACCTCGTCGCGTGCGGCCTGCGTTTGCGCCTCCGCCTGGCGAATGTCCTCGCGGCGCGAGCCGGCCTGCAACAGCCGCAATTGCGCCTCGGCCGCGTGCTGTTCGGCCTGCGCGCGCTCGATGGCGAGCTCGGTGTCGCGCGTGTCGAGGCGGAGAATCACCGTGCCGGCATCGATGCGATCACCTTCTTTCACGTTGAGCGCAACGATGCGGCCGCCAACTTCGGGCGCGAGGCGCACCTCTGTCGCCTCGACGTGACCGGACACGCGCACCTGGTTTGACGGCGGTTCGTCCTTGCATGCGGCGCTGACGAGGATGAGAAGAGAGACCAGCACAGGTCGCATGAGCATCAGTCCTTGTGGACCCTTCGACGGGGCTCAGGGTCCATCCCTGGCGCCACTGAAGGATGGAGCATGCGCAGCGCAACCTGCTGCATATGCCGGATCAATTCGGCGTGCGAGACTTCGACGAACATCGGGAGGTTTTCGCGGCCCGGTTGCGCCGCCGCGCGCTGCCGTGCCGCGTTGAAGATCAGGGGCGGAAACAGCGTCATGTAGGCCAGGATCGGATTGACCGGGCGAAACGCGCCCGCCTGTTCGCCGTCGGTGAGGATGCGGGCGAAGCCGCCGATCACCGTTCTCATCAACGCAAACGTGTCGAGATCCAAGTGAGGCGCGCCCTCGGCAAACTCGCGCATCATCAGCGGCGGAAAGTACGGGCGCTCCTGGCCGAGCCTGACAAACGTCTCGATCCAGCGTGTGATCTTCTGCGCCGGGGGGTCGTCCGATTCGGCGATCGCGACCACGCGTTCACCGGCGCGGCGCAGCATGTCGCGCACGATCTCGCGATAGAGCGTGAGCTTGTCGGTGAAGTGGTAGTAGATCATCGCTTTGTTCACACCGGCTTTTCGTGCGATGTCGTCGACGCCCACTCCCGCGAACCCGTGGCGGGAGAACGCTTCGGCGGCAGCAGCGAAAATCGCCTCGCGGGTGGCGGTCGAATCCACACCCGGCCGCGGGCCGCCGCGTCGCGGCCGCTTCGCGACCGACGCGGGCGGCCGTTTCTGTGCCGGCGAGGAGCGGGCCTTCTTAACCAACTAGTTAGTTAGAACCCAACTGACGCCGCGATGTCAAGGTGAACGGTTTTTTGTGCCTCATCAGCCATTTCGTGGTTTCGTGATCGCATGAACGTGGTCATCGCCGGCGGCTCCGGCTTTCTTGGACAGGCGCTTCGTTCGGCGCTCCTGGCTGACGGGCACGCAGTCACCAATCTCACACGAAGCGCGAGGGCCACCGCGTCCGAGGATGTGACGTGGACGCCGGACGGGACCTCGGATGGCTGGGCGCGCGTTGTCGAAGGCGTGGATGCGGTCGTCAACCTCGCCGGTACTGGCATCGCCGACCGGCGCTGGAGTGATGCCCGAAAGAACGCGATTCTGACCAGCCGGCTGCGTGCGACCCGCAGCATCGTGTCGGCCATCGCGCGCGCGTCGAGCCCTCCACGCGTGCTCGTCAACGCCTCCGCCATCGGATATTACGGTCCGCGCGACGATCAGATCGTCACCGAAGCGACGCCGCCCGGCCGCGACTTCCTCGCCGACGTTTGTGTTCAATGGGAGCGGGAGGCTGAACAAGCCTCGACCTACGCGCGCGTGGCTCTCGTCCGCAGCGGCCTCGTGCTTCACCCCGAAGGCGGTGCGCTGGCCCGGATGCTGCTGCCGTTCAAGCTTGGCGGCGGTGGACCGATCGGCACTGGCAATCAATACATGCCATGGATCCATCGCGACGATTGGGTCGACATGGTGCGGTGGTTGATCTCAGAGCCAGAACCGCGCGGCGCGTTCAATGCAAGCGCGCCGGAGCCGGTCACGAATGCGGAGTTCGCGCAGACACTGGGACGTGTGCTTCACCGACCGGCAGTCGTGCGGGTGCCGGCATTCGGGTTGAAGTTGCTGTTAGGAGAGATGGCGGATCTTCTGCTGACTGGGCAACGCGCCATTCCTGCGCGCGCGCTCGAGATGGGGTTCAAGTTTCGATTTGCGACGTTGAAGGACGCGCTAGACGATTTGTTGGGGCCTCGGTAGCAACCCGCGGCTACGCGTCGCTACTCACGTAGCGAGGGCCTAACCCCAGCTCACTTCAGTTCGCAGCGCCAACGGCGTTGAACGTTCGAACAATGCCACTTTCGGCCCGAATCTTGAGGTCGGCTCAATGCCACAATCATCGACTCCAGTGAATTGAGGGGGGTAAAGGTCCACTGTTACGTGCACGACTCGCGTGGCGGGCACGGACACGACTCACGTAGCGGCGGACCTTAACCCCCAACCTCACTTGAATTCGGAACGCCAACGGCGCGAAACGCTCGAACAATGCCGGTTTCGGCCCGAGCGTGGGAATCAACTCGATGCCACGATTGCGAACACACGTGAATTGAGGGGCTAGGTCCGCCCGGAAATCACAAAAAATTCGGCGCGCCCGATTTGTAGTCGCCCTGCAGGATGCTGACCGAGTTACCACCTAACCACTTGTCGATCACCACGGAATAAACCGAGCGGAAATCGGTTTCGTACTTCACGTCGTTGCCGTTGTTCTCGAGCGCCGGGTTCGATGGGTCGTTGGTGAGATTCGCGCAGGTACCGTACAGTCCGCCTCTCACCGTGCCTCCGATTGCCATCATCACACCCGCCGCGCCGTGGTCGGTGCCCAGGCTGCCGTTCTCGTTGATGCGACGGCCGAATTCGGAGAAGACCACGATCAGCGTCGACCCGAGAAGACCCTGATTGCTCAAGTCCTGATAGAACGCAGCAAGACTGTCGTCGACCGCCGCCATGAGATTGACGTACACGCCGTTGTTGACGCCCTGGCCGGAGTGTGTGTCGAAACCTCCGATCTGCACCCAGAAGACTTTGGTGCCAATCTGTTTGTTCATGGCACCGGCAACCGCGCGGAGCGCTTGCGCAAGCCCATTGTTCGGATAGGTCAGGCTCGACGTGTAGGCCGCGACTTTTGCCACCTGATCGAGCGTGCTCATCGCCGCTTGAGCGGTCGAGTTGACGAACGCCAGGTGCGGGCGATCGACGGGCAGGTGGGATGAAATCCTTACGGCCGCGGCGCGCTCGTACGCGGCTTCGTTGCCGCTGTTCGGGCTTGAAAATGCATAGGTGGCCGGGTTGGTGATCGCCGGCACGCCCACGGTTCGAGCCACCATCGCACGCGGCGTCTCACGGGTCGTGTTCCACGCCACGAGCGGATCGATCGGCGATGGCAGCGTATCGAGATACCGGCCGAGCCATCCCGGCCCTTGCGACGACTGCGGGTTGGCGGTGCCCCAGATGTCGAGGCCCTGGAAGTGGGAGCGGCTCGAGTTGAGATATCCCGTTCGCTGGATCAGCGCAAGGCGGCCCTGCTCGAACATCGACTTGCACGATGTCAGCCGCGGATGCAGCCCCAGCTCGTTGCCGGCCGAATCGCGGCCGATCTGCAGGACGGCGCCCGCAGGCACCGCGAGTGTGGGACGCCGGCTGTAGTAGGCCTGATCGCGATACGGCACGAGCGTGCTCAACGAATCGTTGCCGCCAGCGAAATACAGGATGACGAGGTTGCGCGAGGTTTGCGACTGCGCGAGCGCAATGTCGCTCAGGAACTCGGGCGCGGCAAAGCCGAACGTGAACGCCGTGACCCCGCCCTTGACGAATTCGCGCCGGCTGAATTTCATGGCGTTCTCCTCAGTTGAACTGGTACTCGGACGACGCCACGATCAGACGCGCCAGACCGGCCCCTTTGTTGTTCAACTGCGTGTCGTTGCCGGTCCACGCACCACCTGCGCGCGCGTACTCGACGAGCGCGGAGTGCACGTCCTGGGTCATCGGCGCGAAGTTGTAACGATTCAACATGTAGTTGACGACCACCTCCGCCGATCCGCGGTACGGCGCGATGTCGCGGGCGATGTTGAACTTCTGATTGCCCGCCAGCGTCGCGGCAAAGTTCATGCGCGCGAGCATGGACGAGGTGGAGAACCAGCCCGGACCAAGCGCCCAGCCGTTCACGTCGGGCGGCTCATAAAGCTGCTGTCCCATGTTGACGAGCGGTGTCATCGCCGTGTCCACGCTCAAGCCATTCCAGCCGGTTTCCTTGATCGAGCGCACGACAAACTCGAGCGGCCACGAGTAGCGCTGGAATTCGGCGTTGAGAAAGTAGTCCGCCGTGAACAACCGCCGCAGCACCGTCTTGATGATGTAGTTGTTGGCCAGATACGTGTTTGCCAGATCGCTGATCACGGCTGGATCTGGCGTCACCGTCTCACTGATGAAGAACTCATACAACTTGGTCGCAAGCCGATGCGCCGTCGCCGGGTGGCGCGCGAGCGCGAGAATGAAATCAAGCCCGTCGCTCATGCCGTCGGCGGCCGCGCGCGCCGGAATGGTCTTGCCGCCGTCGAGATAAATCGGAAACGAAAACTCTTTCGGATTGGTATCGTGGTTGTTGGCGTTGTAGACGAATTCGTAGTACGACGCTTCGGCGTTGCTGCGATCGCCGGAGAGCTGCAGTGACCAGCCGGTAAATACGCGCGCGGCGGAAACCACGTCGGCCTCGACGTAGTTGCCGATCCCCATGGTGAACAGCTCCATGACCTCGCGCCCGAAGTTCTCCTGTGGACGCTGGCGGGTGTTGTTACGGCCGTCGAGCCACACGAGCATCGCCGGGTCTTTCGCGAGCTCGAACAGCAAATCCGCAAAGCCGACGGTGGCCTTCTGGCGAAACAGGTCGTACTGGCCGCGCTGATTCCCGGCGATCTGTCCCTGCCGGCCCGCCATCATCTTGGTCGCGTGCACCGAACCGTAGGTGCCGCTGACTTTGCTGTAGGCGGTGGCAAAGTGGTTGTGCCAGAACAGCGCCATCTTTTCCTGCAGCGGCCGCTGGCTGTGAATCATGCGGAAGATCTCGCGCTGGCGCGCGTCGTTGATCACCGTGTTCGGCGCGAACGCGCCGCGAGTGGTCACGCCGACGTATTCCGGCTTGCCGATGTTGGCGTCGACGTCATCCGGCAACTGCTCGTAATTGAGCAGCGTATCGATGACCTCGAAAATCGAGCGCCCGGAGTACATCGCAAGCTCCGCATTGCTGGCGCCGAAGCCGATACGTCGCAGCACGTGTTCGAACTGGCGATCACCCCTGGCCATGGTGCGTCCCCGTAAACGCGTTAACTCCAGAAGTCACGTGAGTTGGTGGCACCAACGTGCGAGAGATGCCCGGACAGTGCCACTTTCGGCCCATCGCGTCGCATTGCCGCGGTGCCACGCTCGTTCACTCAAGTGAATTGAGAGGTTAGACCCCTGTCGCGAGGGGTGAGTTTAGCGCCGTGGAGGCGTCGTTGGCGAGCCTGCCTTGGGGGCGGTGCCGAGGCTGATCAAGTTGGCCATCAGACGAAACGCGCCCTCCGTTCCCGAGGGCAATTGGCGCCAAAGGCCGAGGCCGATGTAAATCCAACGTCCCTGGCCCACTTTTGCCTCCACGAGCGCGCCGCGCTTGGGCCCCTGGTTGAAGGGAAACGGTTCGGTCAATTCGAGCAGATCGGTATAGCGGCGGTCGGCGGAAGCGGTGTCGAAAAAATAGAGTCCGCGTTCCTGCACCCATCCCAGCCAATCGGCACGACCGAGCGTATTTGGCGTGTTGAACACCGGATGCTGCGGCGCAAGCAGCCGGAGCTCCGAGTTTTCGTCGGTCACGCGCTCACGTCCGACTTTGCCGGGGTACGGTCCGTACTGCGCATCGTTGAACTCGAACTTGTTGTAGTTGACCATGACCGTGCCGCCGCTGCGCGCATAGTCGATCAGCCGCTGATTGTGCGCGCGCAGGTCGGCGCGGCGCTCGTAAGCGCGCACGCCGGTCATGACGACATCGAACATGGACAGATCGCCCCATGCGAGATCGTCCGACGAGAGGAATTCGACGCGCGCGCCCAGCTGCCGTAGCGCCTCTGGGACCTCGTCGCCGACACCTTCGACATAGCCGACCGTCAGGTTTGGCTTCACCTTGACGTCGAGAGCCTTGACCGTCACCACGGGCGCGCGCAGCACATGGCGGCGGGTGGTATGCGGGTACTCGATCACCTGATAGCCCTGCGCGGAGGTGGTGGTGCCCTCACGAACGATCGCCTTCACCGACAGAGCGCCCGGTCTGATGGCGGCGGGCGGCAGCAAGGTAAACCTGACGGTCGTTTGCTCGTCCTCGCGTGAGAAGGCAATTGGCGCGCTCGCGGGCCTTGCTTGCCATCCTTGCGGCAACTCGAGAGCCGCCTGGGCCTGTGCCGCGCCTTTGGAGTGATTCGTCACGGTGACACGCACCTCGCGGCCTGCGTTCGTGGCCAACGGGACGATCGCAACCTGCGGTGTCACGCTGACCGCGAACCTGGGCACAACGTGCAGCTCCTCACGCTTCTCGCCGCTGAAGATGTCGCCATCGGAGCGATATTGCACCGGTAAAGTCGTCGTCACATCAGCGCCGCCGATCGTCAACGCGAACGTGGCGGTGAATGGTGTCGGTCTGAACGGAAGACCGAACGGCACATCCGGATCGAACACGTAGCGCGCGGCTTCCGTTGCAGCGTGGAAATGGGCCGCGGTGAGGCGAACCTCCTCGGGAACGAAGACAGATCGCGTGCACTGGGTTGCGCCGTTGGGACCTTCGACATCAGACGCAGTACACGTCGACGCGTCCGCCGCTGTTAAACCGAAACCTGACAACGTGGCCCCTTTGAGCTGGACTGGCACGCTGCCGCGTCGACTTGCAACGAGCTGGAGCTGCAGGGGCTGTCCCGCAACCAGCAAGCCGTCGTTGGCGAGCGCGTCGAGGCGAAGATCGGCCGCGAGTATCAAAGCCTGCGCGAACTGTTCCTCCTTCGGCGCCAGACGGAAATCGATTTCGTAGCGGGCGCTGTCGTCCAGCCGCATGGACGGCAACCCTGCTCGCAGCTCGCGCACCGCCGCAAGGCCTCGTGCAAGTGCAGGAAGGGTCGCAGCGCTTCCACCAGACTGCATCCCCTTGCGAGCGTCCGCTGCAGCAGTGGCGATACGTTCGAGAGAATTCGTCAGCAGCGGCGGTACGTTGCCGCCGGCAAATGCCGCGAGCCCGACGAGCCGTGTGTCGAGGCCGTCGAAGATCTCTCGCTCGCTGCGATTGGTACCGTCGGGCAGAACGGTGTCACGCAAGCGGTAATAGCGAACGGATTGTCCAGGAAGCGGCAACAGCTGCGACGTGCCCTGGCACTTGTGCATCGACCGCGCCTCGCCGCCAATTTCGTCGTAGGTGCGGCCGAGCACCGAATCGTATTGCCCGCCGGCGGTGAAGATCAGCGGCACCGATGCACCCTCGCCCGTGAACTGCGGCGCACGCTGGTTTCCCGGGCCGAACCCTCCAAATCCCGCCGTGTAGTAGTACTTCTTCGCCTGCCACGGCCGGAGTCCGTCTTTGGTGATCTGCTCAGGGAACTGCGCCGGGTCAGCGGCGGCGCGAAACGCTTCGAGCGTCAATCGCGCCGATGCCTGATGGTGTTGTCCACCGCCTTCGCCCTCGAAGACCCATCCAACGACGACGTCGGGACGAATCGTGCGAATCATGCGGACGAAGTCGTCGAGGATTTCGTCGTGTCCCCACTTCTCGTAGGTTTCCTCGATGCTGAACGAGTACCCGAAATCGATCGCGCGCAGAAAAAACTGGTCGGCTCCGTCATAGCGATGTGCGGCAAGCAGTTCCTCGGTGCGCAACACGGCGAGCGCCTCGAAGAGCTCGGGGCCGATTTCGTTCTGCCCGCCTTCGCCGTGGGTGGCGGTCACGAGCGAAGTGCGAAAGCCCTGCCCGTGCGAGAAATAGGCCAGCATCCCGTTGTTCTCGTCATCGGGATGGGCCGTCGTCATCATGAAGTTGCCGACGGTGTCGAGCTTGCGCAGCATCAGCTCCAGCGCCGGCTCGCCACGAAGCGACGCGACGGGGACAAGGCGATGCTGCGCGTGCGGCGATACGAACGCAAGAAGGACAACGAGAACAACGAGAGCGCGGCGTCTCACCATCAACGTACGTAGCGTGGACCTTCTTGACCGCCGTAGCCTTGGCGAAGGCGGTTAGGTCCGCGATCAGAATACAAACCGGAATCCGAGTTGAAACTGCCGCTGTTCGTAGCCGCCGTTCGGCGGCAACTGATCGGCGCTCGTCGGCAGCGGCACCACCGCTTCACCGGTTGATGTAACCGCGAACTGCGTGCCGGACACGCCGCTCCACTGCACGGTGTTGAACATGTTCTTGATCTCAGCGATCACTTCCGCCTTCACGTCGGCGCCCAATCCTACTTGCCGTGAGAGGCGGAGATCGACGTTGTAACGCGCCGGAAGATTCAGCGAGTTGCGCGTCACGCCCACCGGGCGATCGGCAAGGATGCCATCGTTGTTGATGTCCATCGTGGTCCGAAGATTAACTGGAATGCCGCTCGCGAACTGCATTGCAACGCCTACGATCGTGCCATTCACTAATGCGCGGATGGCAGTGCTGTTCCCTTCGTATCGAGGCGTCGCCACGATACTGCCGGTGAACGTATGTCGCTGGTCGAGGACGTTGGGGCCGAAATCGGTATCGAGCTTCTCCGGATCGGAACGTCCACCCTGATCGCCCTGAACGGAAAGGATCGTGGTCAAGGGAGCGTTGTCGTGCGTCTTGCCAAGAGTGTAGGCGAAGTCGAACTGAACGCCGGAGAAACTGCGGCCGGTGAGCTGCATCGTCAGATTCTTGTACGTGGACTCGCCGATTGACTCCACCATGTTGATGACGTTGTAAGGCGGAAAGAGTCGCGTCGTGGCGTTGATCGTTGAGCTGTACACCGCGCGTCCATCAGCCAGGCGCGACACCGGATTGATGACGTTGATATTGCTGATAACCGGCAACCCGTAGCCGCGCACATACGACGTCCCGACCGACATCGCCAGCCGCTCGGTGAGCTGATATTCGAACTGCGCGTTGCTCTGCCAGTTACGCGCGACATCGAAGTCTGGTGACACGGTGGTCAGCGTGTTCGGCGTCGCACCCGCGCCCGCCGACAGCACGTTTGGAAACGCCGGCGCACCGGGCGTGGTCGGACCGAAGGCGGCAGCGGCGCGGCGATTGGTGCCATCGTTGAGCAGCGACTGCTCGTACATCGCGAGCAGGGCCTGGTCGTACATCACGCCCGTATTCGCTCGAATCACGGATCGCCGGCTGCTGCCGAGGGTCCACGCCACACCAACACGCGGCGCAAAATTGTTCTTGTCCACACGAAAATCGCGCGAGGCCTCGAATGGCGCATCGGCGATCGGCTCGGGCACATCGTAGATGTCGTAACGCACGCCGTAGAGCAGTTTGATGTTGGGGCTGAGACGCCAGTCGTCCTGTAGGTACAGGCCGTACAGATTGGAGCTGTACTCCAGACCGGTGTCGCCAAAGTACTGCGTGAAGTTGCTGTAGGCGAATGGATTCGCGCCGCTGAGCGCCGTCTGATACGCGGCGAGCGACGGGAACGTATAGAGCTGATTGGCCGTGCGTATGCGGGCATCAGCCACATGCTGGACGTCAAAGCCAAACTTGTAGGCGTGGTCACCACGAATGTGAGTGATGTTGTCGTTGATCTGAAACACGTCCTGCGTGAAGACGAACCCTGCATCGGAATCGCTGGCGATCGGGCCACCGAAATTCGCGACGTTCGAGATGGTGATCGCAGGCCCGCTGCCAGCGTCCGCACCGGGAACGCGCCCCTGCGCGCGCGTTGCGTACTGGACACGAAGCTCGTTCAGCAGTGTCGGCCGAAGCGTCGAGATGAGTTGCGCCGCCGTCGAGTGTTGCCGGTCCGTGAAGTCGGTCGCCCGCTGCACCGAATTCAAGCCACCGAGAACGTTGTTGACGATGAAGTTATCGAAGAAGATGTAGCGGACCGAGAGCCGATTGTTGTCGCTGACCTGGTGATCGACTTTGCCAATCGCAAACTCGGTATTGAGCGCGGTCGGCATGTACGGCGGCTCGCTCAGACCGAGCGCCGCCTGGTTGGCGGGCGTAATCGTGATGACGCGCGCGCCGGAGAGATCGCGCTCGGTGTGTTCGTATCCGCCGAAGAAATGCGTGCGGTCACGCACGATGGGCCCACCCAGGTCGGCAGTGAACACGTTCACATCGGTCGGCGGCTTGCGCGAGGCGTCGTGGGGTCCTTGCGTGAAAAACGGGAACGCGGCAAACGAGCGACGCTGCAGCCGATAGCTGGCCTGTCCTTTCAGCGTGTTAGTACCCGACGGCGTAACCGCGTTGTAGATCATTCCCATCGTCTGGCCAAACTCCGGCGCATAACCGGTGGTGACGACTTTGACCTCGCGAATCATCACTTCGGACATGGGCATCTGCCGCAGCCCGGCACGATCCTTCTGCGTATTGTTGCTGCCGTCGATCTGATAGTTGACGCGCACCAGCGCGCCGTTGGACTGGATGCGCGGCACGCCAAATTCCTGATTCTCGAAACCGACGACTCCAGGCTGCAGCAGCGCGAAGTTATAAGGGTTGCGCGAGGTGAGCGGCAGGGTCTTGATTTCAGCTTCTGTGAGCGTTCGTCCCAACTCGATTCTGCCGCTGTCAACCAGCGGCGCATCCGCCGTGACCGTGATCGTCTCGGCGACGGCGCCCACGCTCAACTTGACGTCGATCACGGCGGTGCGGCCGGCTGTGAGCGTGATGCCGGCTTGTTCGAATCGCTTGAACCCTTGCAGCTCCGCGGTCACGCGATACGTGCCGAGCGGCAGCAGCGGCGCGCGATACAATCCGCTCTCGCTGGTGACCACGACGCGCGTGTCGCCGGTGTCGACGTTCGTGATGGTCACAGTGACGCCGGGCAGCACCGCGCCCTGGTCGTCCAGCACCGTGCCTTCGATGGTGCCGTTAATCGCTTGCGACTGTGCCAAGGCCGTCGACGAAAACCCGACGGCCAAGATCAGAAGGAATGAAACCGTCCGGAACATGTTGGAGCCTCCGTGGGGACGAGAACCACGCCAAAAAGGCCAGTATATTCCCAGATATCAGGTATCAGTGATACCTGATACCTGACTACCGCCCGCGCGTGAACGCAAAGTAGGCGTCGTCTTTCTCTATCTCACCCAGCACGTGGCGGAGCAGAATACGGCTCGCGAGAAAGGCCTGCGCCGCATCGTGGCGCGTCGCCCATGTAAACAAATGCCGGGGGTAATTGCGGTGCGGTCCGGCGTACATGGCGCCATCGGCCGTCGTCGCCAGCGGCATCTCCCAACCGTATTCCGGCATCAAGCCGGAAATGGCCGGATAGAACCGCGAGAGCTCGTACATAAGCTGCCCGGTACGCTGCACCAGCACCTTGTCGCGGTTTCGAAGCGGCGTGCGCGGTTGTTCTCCACCCGAGATCAGCAGCCGGCCGTCGTCCGTCCACCGCAGGAGATGCGGCGGCAGATCGGTGTCGGTAATGATGCGGGCGCGGGCTGCGATCTGTTTGCGAACAGATGCGGGTATCCGTTCCGTCAGCACCGCATAGCGCTCGTCGACACGGACGTGCCGTTTGAGCGATCGAAAGAGGTCGGTCGGCTCGCCAGTGCAGATGATGACCGTTTCAGCCGAGATGACACCGCCTTCAGCGTGCACCTCGACATGTTTGCGCTTCACCTTGATACGGCGCACCGCGGAGCGCTCGAATAGCGCGGCGCCGCGCTCGATCGCCGCGCGCGCAAATCCAATCGCGACGCGGTAAGGATCGACGTAACCCCAGTCGTGGAGGCGTACGCCCGCACCACTCTGTTCGAGGGCGCCTTCGCGCGCGGCGGCGGCCGCTTTGAGCGGAATCGCTTCGAGGCCTGCGTCGCGACGGGCAGCGATCTCGCGCGCGAACAGCTTCTCACCGGTACCAAACGGCGGAGTGACACGGAGCGCGTCCTGAACTTCGATGCCCGCCTTGATCCCGAGCCGCTTTGTCGTGGCTGCCAGATCGAGCACGGCGCGGCGCGAGCCTTCGAACAACGCGCGCGCCGCACGCCGGCCATGCCGTTCGTCGAGCTCGCGAAACGATGGCGCGGCTTCGCCCAGCAATACGCCCGGACCGCGGCTCGCGCCGGCAAAGGCGATGCGGGCGGCTTCGAGCAGCACGACCTTGACGCCACTCGCCGCAAGCGCGTAGGCGGTGCAGCAGCCCGCGAGTCCGCCACCCACGATGACGACGGGAACAGGCGAGGCGGCGCTGGCGCGATATCGCGGAAGGTCGAGACGCCGGCTGGCAGGGAACTGATCGATCCACGGCGAGACGCCGTACTTCGTGCGCGTCATGAGCGATCGGTGACGTGGCGCGCCGCGATTTCAAGAAACGGAGCGATCGATTCGGCCGCGCGCAGGTCCTTGGGCCGAAACATCATCCAGCCGCCTGTCGGACGTTGCGTGCGGCGTGCCGCGGGGCGCCCGCGAGGTGTCCACCGTTTCGCTCCTTTGCCGACGGCCGCAGCCATCGAGTCCGCCGGCAGCTTGGCAACGATTCCGTCGTCCACGGCTAGCGAAAAAAGACGTCGGCCCGCGTACGCCGCGGGCCAGCCGAACATCCGGCCCGAGCGCATCCCAGGGTGCGACGCGACGAAATTGTCGAGGTAAGTAGCGAGATCGCGGCGCCAGGCTGGCTTCATGCCTGGCGCAAATTCTACTTCGCTTTGTTGGAGGACGATTCGACAGCGAGATTGGAGAGTGAAACCTTTGCTAAACCACAGCAGCGAATCTGGGGATCTCGTGATTTGGGGACCTGGAGAAATCTCAAGATCTCCAGATTTACTCCAAATCTCCCGCTTCTCCAGATCTCTACATTCACATCACCCTGACCTCCCTACACTCCCTTTTCTCTTTTCTCGATCGCCAGCAGCTTGCCTTTGCGAGCGGCGCCCCATCGGTATCCGCCGGAGCCGCCGGCTTTCGGCAGCACGCGATGGCAAGGGACCACGACACAGACGGGGTTGGTGGCGCACGCGCGTGCCACTGCCCGCACCGCGCGTGGCCGACCGATGGCGCTGGCGACATCGCCATATGTGCGGGTTTCGCCAAACGGAATTTGCTGCAACGCCCGCCAGACCCGCCACTGAAATGCCGTGCCGCGCACGTCGAGCGGCAGGTGCAGCTCGCGATCCGAACCTTGTAGGCGATCGACAATTGCCTTCACCCAACCTGGCGACACGAGTCGATCGCGCGTGAGCGTGGCGGCAGGAAACTCGTGGCGCAGATCCTCTTCAAGCACCGCGCTGTCATCGCCGAGCTTGACCGCGCAAACACCGGAAGCAGTGGCTGCAACGAGCAGACGCCCGAGCGGCGACGGCACCACCGCGTAGCCGATCTCGATGCCTGCCGCTCCGCGACGATAGGCCGAGGGCAGCAGGCCGCGTCCGGTGGGGACGCCCTCGTAAACACGGCTTGGAGAGCCGTAGCCCGCCTCATAAACGGCGGTGGTCACGTCGCTCCCTTTGCGCAAGGTTTGGCGGAACCGATCGGCGCGAATCGCCGCCTGGTATTCACGCGGCGATAAGCCGAGCGCACGCTTGAATTGGCGCTGGAAGTGCGATGGGCTGAGCTCCGCGATGGCGGCCAGCCGCGCCAGCGACACCGCTTCGTCGGCATGCGAAGCCAGGTAGGACGTCGCTTTCCGAATCGACGCGTTCGTGGAGGTTTCGTCGGGCGAGGAGGTCGGGCGGCACCGCCGGCACGGTCGGAAACCGGCCGCCTCCGCATCCGCCGGGCTGTCGAAGAACCTCACGCGATCGCGACGCGGGCGCCGGCTCGGACAGCTTGGGCGGCAGAACACCCCGGTGCTCGTGACCGCGTAGTAAAAGCGGCCGTCCGCGCGACGATCGCGCTGCATTACGGCGGTCCAACGGCGTGGATCGTTCATGTCGATGACAGGTACATGCTGCAACATACCTGTACGATATGCCAGCAGACAGGCACAGCACGATCCGCTGGTTGCTGCGAAAATAGACCGTGATGCGACGCCGGATTCTTTGGTTTGCCGCAGGCATGGCCGGATTGGTGATTGTCAGCACGATGACGGGCGGCATTTATCTGCGCCGCCAGCTTCGCGCCAGTTTGCCGCAACTCGACGGAACGGCGGCAATTACCGGCCTCGATGCACCGGTGCAGGTCGATCGCGACGCGCTGGGCGTGCCCACCATCACGGCGGCCTCTCGCGCCGACGCGGCGCGCGCGCTTGGCTTTCTGCACGCGCAGGATCGCTTTTTCCAGATGGACCTCCAGCGCCGGCAAGCCGCCGGCGAGCTGACGCGGTTGGTCGGCATCCGGGCTGCGGACGTCGATCGAACGATGGCTGCGCATCGCTTTCGTTACCTCGCGCAGGAAGCCGTCAAGCGCGCAACCCCAGAGTACCGATCGCTGCTCGAGGCGTACGCCGTGGGCGTGAATGCCGGATTGAACGCGCTTGGCGCCCGGCCGTTCGAGTACCTGATGCTGCGCAAGCAGCCGGAAGCGTGGAAAGCCGAAGACACGATCCTGACGGTCTGCGCGATGTTCAACACGCTGCAGGGACGGCAGCAGTCGTTCGAATCGACGTTCGGCACGATCGCTGACGCTGTTCCCCCCGCGATGTACGAGTTTCTTACGGCGCGCGGATCGGAATGGGACGCACCAGTGGTCGGCGAGCGATTCACGCGTCCAGCGATTCCCGGTCCCGATGTGTTCGATTTGCGCAAGCTGCGGATGCCCGCCGACACCGCGACGCGCCGCGACGCTGTTTCGCACGACTCGCGTCTCGCAGCGCTGTCACTGACGCCGGAAGAAGAGGCCGGACTGGGCAGCAACAACTGGGTGGTCGATGCGGCACACACGGCGGCGGGCACTGCGCTCGTCGCCAACGACATGCATCTCGCGATCAACGTGCCGAACATCTGGTATCGCGCATCGCTGGTATTTCCCGACAGCCGCACGCCTGGAAAAAACACTCACGTTACGGGCGTCACGCTCCCCGGCGTCCCGAGCGTTGTCGTCGGCAGCAACGGCTCCGTCGCGTGGGGCTTTACGAACACGGGTGGCGATTGGAGCGACCTCATCCTGGTCGAGACGGACGCGCGCGATCCCGAGCAATACCTGACGCCGCGCGGACCGGTGAAGTTCGAGCACGTGGGCGAAACCGGGCGCTGGACGATTTGGGGTCCCGTGATCGGACGCGATTCGCGCAATCGATTGCTCGTGCAGCATTGGGTTGCACACGACGCAGAACGTCTTGCCGCAGATGTGTCCGCACCGGAGCAGGCGCGCACCGTTGACGAAGCGCTGCGAGTGGCAGCGGGTCTTGGCATCCCGGCACAAAACTTCGTCGCTGGCGACGTGAACGGCCGCATCGGATGGACGATCGCCGGCCCTATTCCGCGCCGTGTCGGATTCGACGGATCGCGTCCGACGTCATGGGCCGATGGCACGCGTCGATGGGACGGCTATCTTTCGGCGGAGGAACAGCCGCGCATCATCGATCCGCCAAGCGGACGTATCTGGACGGCCAATGCTCCAGTGATCAACGGCGAACCGCTCGCGGCGATCGGCGAAGGCGGGTACGCGGATGGCATTCGCGCGCGGATCATCCGCGATCGCCTGATGCAGATCGACAAAGCGACGCCGGCGGACATGTTGTCGGTGCAGCTCGATGCGAGCGCCCTGTTCCACGCGCGCTGGCGAACGCTTCTCCTCGAGATTCTGACGCCGGCGGTGCAGCAGGCGGATTCCCGGCGCGCGGAATTCGGACGACTCGTCGAAGCGACCTGGACGGGGCGGGCCGATCCGGAATCAGTGAGCTATCTGCTCGTTCGTACCTTCCGCGCCGCGCTCGCACGCGACGTGTTTGGCGCGATTACCGACGCGATCAAGCAACAGGATGCGACCTTCGATTACGGCCGGACGCTGCGGTCGGAGGGTCCGCTGTGGCAGCTGGTTACGGAAAGGCCCGTGCACTTGTTGAATCCGAGATACGCGAGCTGGGACGCGCAACTTCTTGCCGCCGTTGACACGGCGATTCTCGAGCTCACGTCGGGCGGTCGATTGTTAGGCGATCGATCGTGGGCCACCTTCAATCGCGCGCTCGTCGCGCACCCGCTCGGCAGCCTGCCGTTGGTGGGCCGGCTCGTCAACATGCCGTCGGATCCCTTGCCCGGAGATGTTTACACGCCGCGCGCGCATTCGCCGCGCACCGGCCCGTCAGAGCGAATGGCCGTCTCGCCGGGACGCGAGAATGAAGGCATTCTGCACATGCCCACCGGCCAGAGCGGCCATCCGTTGTCGCCACATTATTCCGATCAACATCGCGCCTGGGTGAGTGGTGACCCGCTTCCTTTTCTGCCAGGCGCCACCGTGTCGCGACTGCGCTTGACGCCGGCGCGCTGACGTCACCATTTCACGGTGTAGGACAGCTGCGGCGCCGCGCCGCGAAAGACCGTCTGCTTGGAATGATTCATCGCGTCGAGAGCGCCGCCGACAAGTGCATAGACGAGCGCGCCTTGCGCGATCACGCGGGGACCTGCGTACGGAGCCGCGAAGGTCGCGGCCATCACGCCGCCGAAGATCGCACCCTTGATAAACCCGTCTCGTACGCGGTCGCCGTCGGCGTCCACTCGCACCACGTCCTCGAGCATGAAGCGTCGAATGCCATCAGAGCCTTCGATCGTGATGGATGTTTTGGTTGTTTCGAGCAGGCGGCCTTGCCACTCACGAAGATCCTGGTCGATGACGAACACCGGTTTGCCTTGTGCCGAGGGAAGTTTGTTCGCTTCCGCGGCGTTGACACGGGCGGGCACGATGAGCAGAACGATCGCTAAGACTATCAGTCGCGTCTTCATGATTTCCTCCTCGGTGAAGAATAGGAATCCTTCTCGCCGAAGTCGTGAAGTTGGCCTGAGAACTTGTGAATTTCATTCGCCTGGGCCTGGAGTCGAGCCCTGATCCCCTGTAACGGCCGGCCTTCAGGCGGGCCGAAGTTGCTGCTACCATCCCGCCATGCGCAATCCAAAAATGCTCGTGCTTGCCCTGGCCGTTGTCCTCGCCGCTGTGACGGGCGCGAGCACGGCTGCGCGACAGGTGCCGCAGCAGGATCGGCAACCCGCCGGATCGGCGCTTCGCCCGGCCGTCATGGGGCCCTCGGCCGGCGTCTCGACCGGTCATCCGCTCACCACGGCTGCCGCGTTCGCGACGCTGTTGAAAGGCGGCAATGCCTTTGATGCAGGCGTGACGTCGCTGCTCGTCGGTGGCGTGGTGGAGCAGGACCTTTATTCACTCGGCGGCGAAGCGCTGGTGCTCGTGTACCCGAAGAAGGACGGAAAGGTCACGTCGGTCGTGGGCCAGGGTTGGGCGCCGCATGGCGCGAGCGTGGATTGGTATCTCTCACACAACAAAACGCTCGACGGCGCGGGCCTCGATCCCGCCGTGATTCCCGGAGCGCTGCACGCCGCACTCACCGTGCTGGAGCGGTGGGGGACGATGAGCTTTGAGGAAGTGGCGGCGCCGGCGATCGAGTACGCGGAGAACGGCTTCCCGATGCGGAACAGCACGGCGCGCGCCATTCGCAACGAACGCGCGCTGTTCGACAAGTGGCCGGGAAACAAAACCTATTGGCTCAAGCCCGATGGGTCCGAATACGCACCGGGCGAAACGATCAAGTTGCCCGCGACGGCGCGCACGTTGAAGCGGATGGTCGAAGCGGAACGCGCCGCCAAGGCCAGGGGACGCGAAGCGGGCATTGTCGCTGCACGCGATCGGTTCTACAAAGGCGACATCGCGCGCGAGATGGTGGCGTTTCTACAGAAGCACGGCGCGCCGTTCGAGCACGCTGACTTCGCCGAGTTCTTCGCGCGCATCGAAGAGCCGGCCAAAACAACGTACCGCGGCTACACGGTTTACAAGCACGGGTTCGGCAGTCAGGGACCGGTGCTCCTCCAAACCCTCAACATTCTCGAGAACTTCGATCTGCGCGCGATGGGATACGCCAGCGCCGATTACCTGCACACCGTCATCGAAGCGATGAAGCTCGCCTACGCCGATCGCGACAGCTACTACGCGGATCCGGCGTTCGTGAAAACACCGGCGATTGGACTTCTGTCGAAGGAATACGCGAAGGAACGCGCCGCGTTGATCGATCCGAAGCGCGCGTCGAAGGCGTTCATCGCCGGCGATCCGATGAAGCACGATCCGCAAGTCAAGGAGTGGCCGTTCTGGCGCGCCAACGTCAAGGACGGCACCAGCGAAACCGCGCCGGCGCGGCGCGACGCCATGGCCTCGCTCGGGCAGGACTCGGCCGGCGTGTCGAAAGATACCACGCACATGGCAATCATCGACAAAGACGGCAACATCTTCGACGTGACGCCGAGCGGCGGATGGATTCCGGGCGCTGTGATCCTCGGCGACACCGGCATAGGGATGAGCGTGCGTGGAGAACAGTTCTGGCTCGACACGACGCGCGCCAACCAGCTGCGTCCACGGGCCCGGCCCCGCTACACGCTCACACCGAGCATGGTCTTCAAAGGTGATGTTGCGATGATGGCGCTCGGGACGCCGGGTGGTGACAATCAGGATCAGACGATCCTGCAGGCCTTCCTGAGCATCGTGGACTTTTGGGACGCGTGGTATCCGAATCTGCATGCCGCCATCGAACGGCCGCGGGCGCAGACGCTGCACTTTTACGGATCGTTCTGGCCGCACACGGCCGGCTTCAACAAGTTGAACGTCGAGGCGTCGGTGCCGGATGCGGTGTATCGCGAGCTGCAGGCGCGCGGACACGATGTGAGCCGGTTGCGGACGTTCGGGATGTCGGGATGCGCAACCGCCGTGATGATCGATCCGGCGACGCGGAATCGTTTTGCGGCGGGGGATCCGAGGCGCGACTGCTACGCGATCGCCTACTGACGCTGCGGTCGACGGTCGACAGGTCAACTGGCGCGCGCGGATACTCTCGCCAGCAGGCGATCGAAGTCGTGATGCTGGCGCAAATCGGATAAGGCGGGATCGATCGCAATCTGCCAGCCCACCTGCCCCGGCGGCGCGTTGTCCAGCAGCGCGTTGAGCGTCGCGATCGCGTCGTCTTTGCGATCCTCCGCGCTTCGCGCGGCGGCCCTCACGAGCGCGGCTTCGGCCATGCGGCCGCCCTTGATCAGCGCTGCGAGCGTCTCGTCCACCTGGCGCCGCGCGAGCTGCGCCTCATCCGCCTTGCGCGCGCGCGCGAGCGCGCGCGACAACCCGAGCAACGCGCGTCCATTGGCCGGCTGCAATTGCAGCGCCTCTCGAAATGCACGCACCGCGCCATCAGCGTCGTCTGCAGCCAGGTGACCATACCCCGACGCGACGATCGCGTTCACTTGAAACTCCGAGTAGTACACGCTCGACTCGTGCCCGGTATCGATCTCGCGCGAGAACGCGCGCAACGCCTCGCCGATCTCGCCGCGCCGCAGAAACATCAGCCCGTGCAGCCAGTGCAGTCCGAACGACGGGAACGGGAGGTTTTCCGCTCCCGCCTCCTGCGTCTGCCGCGCGGCGCCCTTGGCGATCAAATCCTCGGCCGTAGCAAAGGCCTGGCGCGCGATGAAGACCATGGCGGCGAGGAATCGCGCCTGCGCAAACTCAGGATGCAGCGCCAGCGTGCGATCGACGGAACGCAGCCGTTCCTCGCCCCATGACGCCACCGCGAGACGAAAGTGATGCCGCCAGTTCGAGGGCTCGAGCATGGTGGCCTGGCGTGCCGCGGCGCGCGCCTGCTCCATCTGTCCTGCTGCCATCAACGCGAACCCGAGCGTGGCCCATGCTTCCCCCAACGCCGGATCGAGCGCGCAGGCGCGGCGCGCGTGCGTGATGGCGCGCTCCAGCGCGTCGCGGCGCGGCATGTTCTCGGATCGCGTGCGTTCGAATTCCAGAAAGCATGCGCTCGCAAGGCCGGCATGCGCAGGCGCGTACGCCGGCGTCGCCTCAACGGCTTTCTCGAACGCACGGGTGGCGTCGCCAAGCTGACGCACATCAAGCAATTCCAGTGAGAGCTTGCCTTTCGTCCAGTCGGTAAACGGATCTCTCGGTGCTGGCGCACCCGCCTCGACGGAAGCGATGAAGCGATACCCACGTCGCGCTACCGTTTGTATGAACTTCGGCTCGGTGGCATCGTCTTCGAGCGCGCTTCGAATGTCGGCAATTGCCCGCGTAAGCGTGTTCTCGGTGACGTGCACGTCGGGCCAGAACCTGTCGAGCAAATCGTTCTTGCTGATGGTTTCACCCTGATGCGCAGCAAGATGCGAAAGAATTTCAACAAGATGTGGTGACAGATCCACCATTTCGCCGTCGCGCAGCAGCTGCTGGCGTTTGACGTCGATGGCAAACGGAGTGAAGCGAAGAGTGGACGCGCTCACGTCAGGAGGTCACGAGCTGCGATGGCCTTTTCGACTGCGACTTCGACGTTGTCGGCGAGCGCGGTGAGATGTCCCATCTTGCGGCCCGGTCGTGGCGTGTGCTTGCCATATAAATGCAATTTGACGTCTGGGATCTCCAGCGCGCCAGCCCAGTCCGGTTCGCCGTCTGCCCACAGATCACCGAGCAGATTGACCATCGCCGCGGGCTTCATCTGGGCGGTCGACCCGAGGGGCAGCGCACACACAGCGCGCACGTGTTGTTCGAATTGACTCGTGACGCACGCATCGAAGGTGAAGTGACCGGAGTTGTGAGGGCGCGGAGCGATCTCGTTGACCAACAGCCGTCCATCGCGCGTCACAAAGAACTCCACGCACAGCACGCCGACGTAGGACAACTCCTCCATGATGGCCTGTGTTATTTGAACGGCCTCGCTTGTGATGTTCGCGTCGATGCGCGCCGGCGAGACGGACAGATCGAGGATGTGATTGGTGTGCGTGTTCTCGATCGCGCCGAAGTGCGCAAACTCGCCGTCAAGCCCGCGCGCGGCCACCACCGACAGCTCCTGATTGAAATCGACGACCCGCTCGATGACGGCGTCCTGATGGCCGATCAGGCTCCAGAGGTGCTCCGCCTCTTCGATCGAGGTCACACGATGCTGTCCCTTTCCGTCGTATCCCCAGGCAGCAGTTTTGACGATGGCGGGCGTGCCGATCTGACCCAGGGCCACGGCGAGATCGTCGAGACTCTGCACCGCGGCGCACGGCGTCACCGGAAATCCGTGCAGGCGAAGAAACGCCTTTTCGCGCGCACGTTGCTGCGTGATGTGCAGTGCCGACCCGCTCGGGCGTACGGGGACGATCTCGGCCGCGGCATCCGCTGCCTCGGTCGAGACGTTCTCGAATTCAAACGTGACGACCTGCACGCCCTTGGCGAAGGCGCGGATGGCGTCGATATCCTCGTACTCGGCACGAAACTCGGCGTCGGCGATTTGCCCGGTGGGCGTATCCTCCCACGGCGAAAGCGTGTGGACGCGGTAGCCCATGCGGCGGGCGGCGATCGCCATCATCCGACCCAGCTGCCCACTGCCCAGCACGCCGATTGTGGACCCGGGAGGGATGATGCGGCTCACGGCAAGCGATCCTCCCGGACCTTGGCGGTCTGCTCGGCGCGAAAGGCACGCAGCTTTTCGCGCAGCTCCCGACGCGATGTGGCGAGGATCGCCACCGCCAGAAGGCCGGCGTTGGTTGCGCCCGCTTTGCCGATCGCAAGCGTGCCAACGGGAACGCCACCCGGCATCTGCACGATCGACAACAACGAATCGAGCCCGTTGAGGGCGGCGCTTTGCATCGGCACGCCGAGCACCGGCAGCACCGTGTGCGCCGCGGTCATGCCAGGCAGATGGGCCGCGCCGCCGGCGCCGGCGACGATGACTTCGATGCCACGCGCCTCGGCGCCCTGCGCGAACTCCGCCATCCAGACGGGCGTGCGATGCGCCGACACGACGTGCTTTTCGTAGGCGACGCCGAATCGATCGAGTGTATCGGCAGCGTGCACCATGGTGTCCCAGTCAGACGTGGACCCCATGATCACCGCCACGAGCGGGCGCGAATCCGCCATCGTTATTCGCCCTGGCCGAGTGAATAACCTCGCTGTCCGTCGAACGTGTACAACCCTTCGGTCTTTACGATGTCGAAACCTGCCGACGCGATCCGCTGCTGCAACGCGATGGTCTGCTGATGCGTCACCGCGCTGCCGCCTTGTGCCATGAAGCGGCAATTCCACAAATCGGAGTACACGAAATTCGGAATGTCGCCGGGGTATACCTTCACGCCACGATTCGCAACGGATTGCAATTTCAGTTCGCCGGCAACTTGTTCGAGCTTTGGTGCGAGCTGGCTTGCCGCGCCGCCAGTCCAGTCGAGAAACACGTCAACGCCGACGTATTCCTTTTTCGGCCGCGGACGGGCGCTGCTCTTGGCGGCGCTCACCGTTCGCTTGGGTGCCTGCGCGTAGGTGACAGCTTTGAGCTTTTCGGGGCGTTTGCCCAGTCGATCGACGACGGCTTGCGCGAATTCCCTGGTGCCGACCTTCTGCCGGCTGACGCCTTCCTTGTAGATGTCGTAGGTGTGCACGCCGTCTTCGAGCGTGCGCAGCCAGGCGTTGTGCACACGTTCCGCCACGTCGGGCTGATCGATGTGCACCATCATCATCACGGCGCCGAGGAGTAGGCCGGAAGGATTGGCGAGGTTCTGTCCCGCACGCCGCGGCGCCGATCCGTGAATCGCTTCGAACATCGCGCATTGCTCGCCGATGTTGGCGGAGCCGGCCAGTCCCACCGAGCCGGCAATTTGCGCCGCAACGTCGGACAGAATGTCGCCGTAGAGATTCGGCAGCACGATCACGTCAAACGCCTCCGGGGTGTCGGCCATCTTCGCGGAGCCGATGTCCACGATCCAGTGTTCTTTCTCGATCTCCGGGTACTCCGCGCCGATCTCGTCGAACACCTTGTGAAAGAGGCCGTCGGTCTGCTTCATGATGTTGTCCTTGGTGAAGCAGGTGACCTTCTTGCGATTGTTACGCCGAGCGTACTCGAACGCATAGCGCACGATTTTCTCGGACCCGGGACGTGAAATCAGCTTGAGACACTGCACCACTTCGGCCGTTTGCTGGTGCTCGATGCCGGCATACAGGTCTTCCTCGTTCTCGCGCACGATGACGAGGTCCATATTCTGGTGCTTGGTGTCGACGTAGGGGTAATAGGAGACGCACGGCCGGATGTTGGCGTACAAGCCGAGCGTCTTGCGCGTGGTGACGTTGAGGCTTTTGAACCCGCCGCCCTGCGGCGTCGTGATCGGCGCTTTGAGAAAAACACGTGTGCGCCGCAACGACTCCCACGCGCTCGGCTCAATGCCGACGCTGATGCCGCGCTGATAAACCTTCTCGCCGACTTCGATGACCTCGATCTCGATGCGTGCGCCCGCTGCCTTCAAAATCTGCAGCGTCGCGTCCATGATTTCCGGCCCGATGCCGTCGCCATAGGCGACCGTAACAGGTGTGCCAGCCATTGCCTGCGTCTCCCACGATGGGTCCAAAAGCGGGAGTGTACCACGGCCTCACACACACATGTAGCAGCGCAGCTTTTGGCTCCGAGCACCTTAGTCGTCGCCGACCGCCGCGAAAAACGCGATCAGCGTGAGGATCGCACCGGCGCCCGCCGCCAGTCCGATGCCCAGGACTTTTCCCGCGCTCATGCCTTCGCCCGTCTGCAGCTCGAGGCTTGACAGTTCCGTGAACGCGACTGTCACGGCAGGTTCTGGCAGCCGCGTACGCTTCTTGATGATCACCGCGTCATCGGACACGCTCATCAACGTTCCGTTGAAGCGCGTGCCGTTGTTGGTGTGTGCTTTCACACGGGAGCCGAGCGGGATTGCCGATGCCATTTGCTTCAGCGCTTGCGCCTCCCGATCCGACGAGGCGCTCGTCTGCGACGCCCAGACATCGAGCGGTCCGGCGGCGAACATCGCGACGATAACCAAAAGAACGATTGTGCGCATACAACCTCCTTAGAAATCGACGCCGACACCGATCCGAAACGCGACATGTCCACCTGTATTGCCGCTGAAGCCGACGCGCGTGTCGAGCCGGACGAACGCGCGCGGGCCGACATACAGCTTCGCGCCCGCACCGAGGAGGCCCCGCAGCCTCTCGGTCGTGCCGAGGTCTTCTGTTTGCTCGGTCGCGACAACCACCTCATTGCCAGGAACGCGCGGATCGCCGCGGTAGTAAAACTGCTGATGGGTATGGAGGCGCTCGCGATCGAAGTCGAGCGAGCCGCCGGCGAACACGAACGGGTGAGCCCACTGATTCTCGAGAAACTGCCAGACGACGGTGCCTGACACGCTGTTCGTGCGAACCATCTGCTCCGCGGTGACGGGATACGTTCCAACGCCAGGAACCTGAACGACGCGCTGAACGTAACGTTCCCCCTCGGGCGAGAACGTCACTTCACCTTCGAGCTTCAGGTGCGGTGTGAAATATCGGCCCCCGGTAATAGCAATGGTCGCGACCTGGTAGGTGTCGTCGTAGGTTTCGCGCTCTGAAACCTCTCTCGGCATGCCAACAAACAAGCCGGTCACGACGGAGCCATCCCACGCTGGAAGAACGACCGCTGACTGAGCGGCGGCATCCTGATCGGCGGCGAGCACCAACACGACCACGAAAAACCAGAGAAGCCGCTGCACATCGCCCTCCGCCCCGAAATGTGCAGGCGGAACGCAAAGCGGCTCATTCCATCGCATCGAGCAGCGCACGCGTGACTGAGGGGGTCACAGCTCTTCAATTCGCCTGCCAGCGTCCTCTGGACTCCAGCGCCCGCGTCCCAGCGCCGGTCCCGGAGAGCGCGCGTGGGCTCGCGACAGTTGGTACCCGACGCTCGGACCCTCGATAGACTAGGGCGCATGCGTCGTTTTCTCAGTTGTATGTGCGCTGTGGTTCTCCTCGGCGCCGCGTTGCGCGCCGCCGATACGCCGACTCTGCGCGTACCTTACACAGACTTCACGCTGCCCAATGGGCTGCACGTCATTCTCCACCGTGATACGAGCGTTCCCGTGGTGGCAGTGAACGTGTGGTACCACGTCGGGTCCGCAAACGAGCGCCCCGGCCGGACCGGATTTGCGCATCTTTTCGAGCACCTGATGTTCGAAGGATCGAAGAACGTGCGCGAGGGCGCGTTTGACGAGTGGCTCGAAGCCGTCGGTGGCAACAACAACGGATCCACGACGACGGACCGTACGAATTACTACATTGACGTGCCGTCGAATGGGCTCGAGCTGGCGCTCTTTCTCGAATCGGATCGCATGGGATATCTGCTCGAGGCGATGTCTCCCGAGCGCGTGAACGGCCAACGCGATGTCGTGAAGAACGAACGGCGTCAGAGCTACGAAAATGCGCCCTACGGCAAAGCCTTCCTTCGATTGCCGGAGCTTCTGTATCCGCCGAATCATCCCTATCACTGGTCCACGATCGGATCGATGGAGGATCTCTCCGCCGCGAGCTACGAGGACGTGGTCGCGTTCTTCAAGACGTATTACGTGCCGAACAACGCGAGTCTCGTCATCGCCGGCGACATCGATATTGCCGAAACTCGTCGTCTTGTCGAGAAATGGTTTGCGGAGATCCCGCGCGGTTCCGATCCTCCTCCGATCGCTCCGCCCGCGGTGATGCTGGCCGAGGTCAAGAAAGAAACGATGACCGATCGCGTGCAATTGCCACGGTTGTATCTCGCGTGGCACACGCCGGCCGTGTTGAATCCGGGTGATTCAGCCATGGACATCGTGGCGAGTCTCTTGACCGGTGGAAAAAACGCGCGCCTCTACAAACGGCTGGTCTACGAAATGCAAATCGCGCAGGACGTGAACGCGAGCCAACAGTCGTCCACCCTGGGCAGCGTGTTCGTCATCGCGGCGACCGCGCGTCCGGGTCAGACGCTCGACAAGATCGAGCAGGTCATCGACGAAGAAATCGAACAGCTCAAGGCGTCGCCCGCCGATGAACGCGAGATGGCGCGGGCGATGAATCAAATCGAAGCGTCGTTCTACCGGGCAATGGAGCGCGTGGGCGGCTTCGGAGGCAAGGCCGACCAGTTGAACGGGTATTACACGAGGACGGGCATGCCGGATTACTTCGAGGAGGACCTGGCGCGCTACCGTTCGTTGAGTGCGGCTGATATTCAATCCGCCATGGCGAAGTATCTGCCGAAAGATCGCCGCGTCGAACTCACAGTGCTTCCGGAGAGCAAATGAACGCGCGCCTTTTACCGTACGTCTGGATCGCTCTCTTCGTCGTGATCGGCGTTGCTTCGGTCGGCGCCCGGCAAAAGCCGGACCGCACCGCTCCGCCAAAAGCCGGCGCACCGCCGGCGCTGAAGTTGCCGTCGTTCCAAAAGCAGAAGCTGTCGAATGGATTGGCGGTGCTGATCCTGGAACAGCACGAAGTGCCGATTGTGCAGGTCAACCTGATCGTGCGGGCGGGTGCCGCTGCGGATCCTCCCGGCAAGTTCGGTGTCGCCAGCATGACCTCGGCCATGCTGGACGAAGGAGCGGGCAGCAGGTCGGCGCTGGAACTCGCGGATGCCATTGAGTTCCTTGGCGCAAACCTTTCGACGACGAGCTCGTTCGATTATTCAGCGGTCCGGATGTCAGTGCCGGTGGCGCGGCTCGGCGAGGCGCTCCCGCTCATGGCGGACGTCGCCATCCGCCCCTCGTTTCCCGCGGCGGAACTCGAGCGCTTGCGCAAGGAACGGCTCACGGCACTCCTGCAGGCGCGCGACGATCCGCCCGCGATCGTCGGCGTCGCGTTTCCGCTACTCGTTTTTGGCACGACACATCGTTATGGGACGGCCACCGGCGGCACCGCTGCGGAGCTCAAAGCGATGACGCTCGACGACCTGCGCGCGTTTCACAACACCTACTACCGCCCGGAACACGCGACCTTGATTGTGGCCGGTGATGTGACGCAGGCGACGGTGCTGCCGCACGTCGAAAAAGTGTTTGGCTCGTGGAAGGGGCCCGCCGACACGACCGCGATCGTCAGTGTTCCAGAGCCGAAGCAATTGGCGAAGCGGCAGATTTATTTGATCGACAAGCCAGGCGCCGCGCAGTCGCAGATCCGTATCGGGTGGGTGGGGGTTCCCCGTTCGACGCCCGATTTCCCGACCCTCGAAGTGCTGAACACGATTCTCGGGGGCGCGTTCACGTCGCGGCTCAACCAAAACCTGCGCGAGGTCCACGGTTACTCGTACGGTGCGCGGTCGATCTTCGATACTCGATTGTCCAACGGATTGTTCTATGCAACCGCGGGCGTGCAGACCGACAAGACGGCGGAGGCGTTGCGCGAGTTCTTCAACGAGTTTGCCGGCATGCTCAAGCCGATCCCGGGCGAGGAGTTGGAGAAAGCCAGGAACTACGTGGCGTACAGCTTCCCCGCCGAATTTGAGACCTCCGGCGATCTTGCGCGCAAGGTCGAAGAGCAGGTCGTCTACGGGTTGCCCGAGGAATATTTCCCGTCGTTCGTGCGCGCGGTAACGCAGGTCGGCAATCCCGACGTGCAGAAGGCGGCGGCGCGCTATATCCAACCGGATAAATTTGCGGTAGTCGTCGTCGGCGATCGCAAAGTGATCGAAGCCGGGATCCGTGCGCTGAATTTGGGAGCGGTGGAAGTGTTGACGGTGGACCAGGTGTTTGGCCCTCAGTAAAGATGTTTCTGGATTGAGAGCGGATTACACAGATCAGAGGGAACCACAGATTACACGAATGACACAGATTCACGTTTTGCATCTTGGCCAGCAGCGACGCGCACTGAACCTTTCGGCGCCGAAATGCGCCGCGGTGCTGAACAGGATCCAAAAAGAATCTGTGTCATCTGTGGTTTCCTCGTATCTGTGTAATCCATCAAAATCAGGACGATCGTGACAATGATCACCCTGAGCCTCGACGAACTGCTGGCGTATACCGACGAAGAACGCGGCAAGTGGCGCGTGTGGTTCACGGCGCATCCTGCTGGCATGGACGTCCGCCTGCAGCCGGCCGGACGCTTTGCAACCGTTGGCGCGTTGGTCGATCACATCTTCCTCGTCGAAGCGCGGCACCTCGCACGCCTGCGTGCAGAGCCGGTTCCCGAGGCTTCCGGAATTGCGCACGGCGAGACAGACGCGCTGTTTGCGTATGCGGCGAAGATCCGAGAAGGGCTCCGAAGCTACGCCGCCAAGCTTGATGATATCGACGCCGTGCGGCCGCGCGAGTTCACGGTTCAATCGGGCACGGTTCGGATGACACCGCGCAAGCTCCTGCTGCACATCGGCCTCCACGAACTCCGGCACTGGGCGCAGATTTCACTCGGCGTTCGGCAGGCGGAACTCGTCCCGCCCGGAAATCACGATCTGTTCTACAGCCGCGCGGTTGAGTGACCGACCCCGTCGTCATCGTCGGCGCCGGCGCGGCTGGGCTCATGGCGGCCGCGTTTGCCGCGTCGAGCACCGGCCCGCCTGTTGTTCTCCTCGAGCGCACGCCCGACGGCGGGCGCAAGATTCTGATCAGCGGCGGCGGCCGCTGTAACGTGCTGCCTTCCGTTCTGGCGCCCGAGAAATTCGTCACCGACTCGCCCGCACACGTCATGAGAGGGCTGCTCCGTTCGTGGACGCTCACGCGGCAGCGCGAGTTTTTTGAACACGATCTCGGCATCCCGCTCGAACTCGAAGCCGACACCGGCAAGCTCTTTCCGCGCTCGAACCGCGCGCGTGATGTGCGCGATGCGCTCGTCGTCTATGCTCGCGATCGCGGCGTGCGTTTATCGTTCAACACGGCGGTCGTGCGGCTCACGCCGAACAGCAACCACTGGATGCTGGAAACGAATCACGGGCCGCTTCGTGCTTCACGCGTGGTACTTGCCACCGGCGGGTTATCGGTGCCCGCCACGGGAAGCGATGGTGTTGGCCTGCGCGAGACGGCACGTCTGGGTCACGACGTGCACGACACGTACCCCGCACTGACGCCGCTGCTGGCCGCGGGCGTACCGCACGGCACGCTGAGCGGCGTCTCGTTGCGTGTGCGCATTCGTGCGCGAGCGCGTGGACGCTCCACTGAAACCTCCGGCGGTTTTCTGTTCACGCATCGCGGCTACAGCGGTCCCTCGGTGCTCGACATTTCGCATGTTGCGGTGCGAAGCGAGGCGGGCGACAACCCTGCCGTCTTGCGCGTGCAGTGGTCGCCGTTGACAGCGGACGATTGGGAAACGCGCTTCTCGATCGGCGGCGGCAGTGTCGAGACCCTTCTGGCGCGCGCGATGCCGCAGCGGCTGGCCGCGACGCTCATGGCTGAGGCGGACGTTCCCGGGGCTCGAAGAGTCAGTGAGCTGCGGCGCCATGAGCGTATCCGTTTGATCGAGCATCTGACGTCTTACCGCCTTCCATGGACTGGCGACGAGGGCTACAAGAAGGCGGAAGTCACCGGCGGAGGCGTGGCGTTGAGTGAGGTCGAGGCGCATACACTCGAAAGCAAGCGCCATCGAGGGTTGTTTTTGTGTGGCGAGATGCTCGACGCATTTGGGCCAATCGGCGGTCATAATTTCGCCTGGGCCTGGGCAACCGGACGCTTGGCCGGATTGGGCGCGCGTGGCTGATAATTCCGCGATGGAACACTATTACGATCCGAAAGATCTCGCGCGATTTTCAGAAGTCGGCCAGCATGCGCCCGAGCTTTGGGAGAAGTTTTCGGCGTGGTACTCCGCGGTGTTCGCGGAGGGCGCGTTGACCGAACGTGAAAAAGCCCTCATTGCGTTGGCCGTCGCGCACGCGGTGCAGTGTCCGTATTGCATCGACGCCTTCACGTCGGGAAGTCTCGAGAAAGGCGCCACGCCGGAACAGATGACGGAAGCGGTGCACGTAGCGTCGGCGATTCGCGGCGGCGCGTCGCTCGTCCACGCCGTGCAGATGCGAAATCGCGCGAAGAAACTATCGATGTAATGGCGCTCGTCACGCTGCTCAACAGTCGCTCGCCGCTTGCATCGCCCGCCTCGCAGCGCGCGATGCTCGAATCGCTGCCGTTGCCGCGATCGTTCGCGGACGCCATTACGAGCGCCGGGTTGCCGCCGCTCACCACGATTCCGCCATCGGTGCTGCAGATCAACGTCGGCAAGCGCTGCAATCAAGCGTGCCATCACTGCCACGTTGACGCCGGACCCGATCGCACGGAAGTGATGACCGACGATGTGGTCGAGGCCGCGCTCGATTTGCTGCAGTACTCTGAGATTCCGACACTCGATATCACGGGCGGCGCTCCAGAACTCCACCCGCGCTTTCGCGAGATCGTTCAGCGAGGCGTCGCACTCGGACGCCACGTGATCGACCGCTGCAATCTCACCATTACGACTCTTCCGAACTATCAAGATCTGCCTGAGTTTTTCGCCGCGCATCGCGTCGAGGTCATCGCGTCGCTTCCCTCTTACGCGGCCTCGCAAACCGATCGTCAGCGTGGCGAGGGCGTCTTCGAGCGTTCGGTGCAGGCGCTGCAGCGTTTCAACGCGCTCGGCTACGGCCGCCAGGGATCGGGCCTGCTTCTGAACCTCGTTACCAACCCTGTCGGCGCGTTCCTGCCGGCGACGCAGGCTTCGCTGGAGCGGGAATGGAAGCAGCTGTTGCAGCGCCGTCATGGCATCGAATTCAACGGGTTGTTCACGATCACGAACATGCCGATCAGCCGGTATCTCGAGTGGCTGGAGCACTCCGGCAATCTTGATGAGTACATGACGAAGCTCGTCAACGCGTTCAATCCGGCTGCCGTCGAGGGGCTCATGTGCCGCTTCACGCTGAGTGTCGGGTGGGATGGCCGTTTGTACGACTGCGATTTCAATCAAATGCTCGAGCTCGGATTAGCTGCAGGCGCGGCTCAAACAATTTTCGACTTGCAGAATCGCGGACCCGAGGGTCCGCGCTACAGGATGCCAGGGCGCCGGGTCGTGACCGCGCCCCATTGTTTTGGTTGCACGGCCGGCGCGGGCAGTTCTTGCGGCGGCGCCACTGTGAAATAAACTGAACGGTCAGCGTCCCGACACCAGGAGAACCTATGCGCACGCTCCGTTTTCTCATCGTCGCGTTCAGTGTCGTGTGCGGATCTGTCTGGGTTGCCGCGCAGTCGCCTGCACAACAGACGTCGCAATCGTCTGCGGCCTCGGGTTATCTGCTGCCGCCGAAAGTGATCGTCGACATTCTCGACGCCCCGCCACCGCCAACGCTCGAAGTCAGTCCGGGGCGTAACGTCGTGGCGATCCTCGAGCGATCGAGCATGATGACGATCGCGGACATGGCGCAGCCGGTGCATCGCATTGGCGGGGTGCGCATCAACCCGCGTACCAACGGACCGCATCGCGCGGTCACGTCTCGCGCAATCAAGCTGAAGACCGTCGCGGATCTCGCGGAAAAGAGCGTCACGGTACCGCCGGCACCCAAGCTGACGTGGATTGGCTTCTCACCAACCGGCCAGCGCTTCGCGTTTACGCAGACGCGCGAAAACGGCATCGAGCTGTGGGTGGGTGAGACGGCAACGGGACAAGCGAAAGCGCTGACTGACGCACAGCTCAATGCATCGCTGGGCGCGCCGTGCTCGTGGGTCGCAGACGGATCCTCGCTTCTTTGCGCGTTCGTCAATCCAAGCCGCGGCACACCGCCGGCAGCGCCGGCCGTTCCGACAGGTCCCAACATCCAGGAGAATCGCGGCCGGCTTGCGCCGGTTCGCACGTATGAGGATCTCCTCACCAGTGCTCACGACGAGGAGCTGTTCGAGTACTACGCCTCGAGTCAACTCGCAATCGTCGATGCCGCGAGCGGCCAGCGCACGCCGGTGGGCCGACCGGCAATCTACAGTGAGTTCTCCGCGTCGCCCGATGGCCAGTTCCTTCTCGTCGAGCACGTCAAGCGGCCGTTCTCGTGGCTCGTCCCCTACGATGACTTCCCGAAGTCGGTGGAGATCTGGAATCGACGTGGCGACATCGTCAAGCAGATTGCGGATCTTCCGGTGGCCGACACGGTGCCCAACTCCGGCGTGCATATCGGCCCCCGCAGCTACCAGTGGAAATCAATCGAGCCCGCCACCTTGACATGGGCCGAGGCGCTCGACAACGGCGATCCAAAAAACAACGTGCCGTTTCGTGACAAGGTGATGATGCTTTCCGCACCGTTTACCGGCGAGCCGGCCGAATTCACGAAAACGGAGTATCGCTACAACACGCTGGCTTGGACCGAGAACGGCGCCGCGATGCTCACCGAAAACGATCGTGGCCGCCGCTGGACGCGCACGTGGATTATCGATAAGCCGGACGCCGCACCACGCAAACTCTGGGATCGCAGCCAGGAAGATCAATATGCCAATCCGGGCACCCCACTGCGCGAACCCAAGGCTTCGAACGTGTCGGCTGTGCAGCAGAGTGGCGACAGTATCTTCCTCGCCGGGCTCGGCGCGGCACCGGAAGGCGCACGGCCGTTCGTCGACCGGCTCAATCTCTCGACGCTCAAGAGCGATCGTCTCTTCCAGACGTCCGGCCGCTCCTATGAAACGGTCACCGCTGTTCTGAACGACGAAGGCACGAAGATCATCACTCGCTACGAGTCCAGGAATGATCCGCCCAACTACTTCGTTCGCGATTTGAAGACCAACGAGCGCAAAGCGCTGACCAACTATCAGGATCCGGCGCCGCAGTTGCGCGGCGTTCAGAAGCAGCTCGTGACCTACAAGCGCAATGACGGCGTGGAGCTCTCCACCACGCTCATCACGCCTCCGGGTTGGACGCCGGCGCAAGGTTCGTTGCCAACGCTGCTGTGGGCCTACCCGCGCGAGTTCACCGATCCAAACAACGCAGGCCAGGTGACCGGCTCCGCCGATCGCTATACCTTGATTACCGGCCCGTCGCATCTGTTCTTCCTGACGCAGGGCTACGCGATCATCGACGATCCGGCCATGCCGATTGTCGGACCCGGTGAGACCGCCAACGATACCTACGTGCAGCAGCTCGTTGCGAGCGCGCAGGCGGCGGTGGACAAGGCCGTGGCCATGGGCGTGACCGATCGCAATCGTGTGGTCGTCGGTGGTCACAGCTATGGCGGGTTCATGACCGCCAATCTGCTCGCGCACTCCGACATCTTCCGCGCCGGAATCGCCCGCAGCGGCGCCTATAACCGTACGCTCACGCCGTTCGGCTTCCAGAACGAGCAGCGTACGTTCTGGGAAGTGCCGCAAATCTACGGCAACATGTCGCCGTTCTTCTATGCCAACAAAATCAACGAACCGATCCTGTTGATCCACGGCGAAGCCGACGACAACAGCGGCACGTTCCCGATCCAGAGCGAGCGGATGTACATGGCGCTCAAGGGCAACGGCGCGATGGTTCGTTACGTGACGCTGCCCAACGAAGCGCACGGGTACGCGGCGCGCGAATCGGTGCTGCACACGCTGGCCGAGATGCTGAACTGGGCCAACGAGTGGGCGAAGAATGCGAAGCCGCGCGTGACAACGTCGCAGCAGTGAGTGACTGGATCGCGGGACTGAAGTCCCGCGATCGGGCGTGTATACTCGAATTTCGGAGGCCGATTCTATGAAACGGACGTTCGTCGCATTCGCGCTGGCTGTTTTCCTGGCGGCTCCTGCATTCGCCGACCTCACGATGAAGCAGTCGACGACCGGCAAAGGCATGGGGATGTCGGGTAGCACGGCCGTGACGGTGTACATCAAGGGCCACAAGATGCGGTCCGACACGGTGGCCGGCGACAAGACGCTCACGACGGTCATGGATATCGATGCGCAGAAGATGTACATCTTCGATTCGAAGAAAAAAGAGGCGGACGTGTACGACATGGCCGATCTCTCCGCCGACATTGCGAAGACCGTCGACACGTCGAACATGAAGGTCTCCCTGAAGCCGACCGGTCAGACCAAGCAGGTGGCCGGACAAAACGCGGCCGGCTACGACTTGACGGTGGAAGTGCCGGCGGCCATGGGCGGCAACAAAGAAATGATGATGACCATCACGCTGCAGGGGCCGGTCTGGATCGTCAAGGACGCGCCCGGGACAGCCGACTTCATCGGCTTCTACAAGGCAGCGGCTGAAAAGGGCTGGATCTTCGGCGATCCGCGCGCGGCGAAAGCGCAGCCCGGTCAGGCGCGCGCGATGTCGGCGATGTTCGACGAGCTGGCCAAGGCCGGCGGCATTCCGTACGAACAGGAAATGCAGATCAAGATGAGCGCGGCCGGCGGCGCAGGCAATCCGATGGCAGGGCTGTTTGCGAAGATGGGAAACGTGAGTTTCTCGTCGACCACCGACAGTGTCCAGGCCGGTCCACTCGCCGACGATCTTTTCGCGCCGCCTGCAGGGTATAAGG
>JBKPAJ010000138.1:0-21382 GCA_046726375.1 Acidobacteriota bacterium | reverse complement strand
GACGCTGGTGCTGCGTTCGATCAAGGAGCTCGAGTTCGACTACGCGATGAAGAAGGTGGCCCAGGCCGACTTCGATGACATGGCGGGACGGTTGCGGGCGCGCGCGTTGCGGTTGATGCGGCAGCTCGAAGCCGACGACGGATATCGCGGCGAGATCGAGCGTGAGCTGCAGGCGCGGCTTGGCTCTATTGCCAATGTCAACGCGGCTAAAGCCGCGCCCCACGCGTGTCAATGCGGGACGACCAATGATCGCGATGCGCGCTTTTGTAAACAGTGCGGCTCGCGGCTGGATGCGCCAGCGTGATACTTATGCGCCAGTCGGAACGAAGAGCGAAGAACGAAAAACTAAGAACGAAGAACAACCCACGACGAACCATTGCGTTTGTTGTTGCGAGTCTTTTGTTCTTGGTTCTTCCCGCTTGGTTCGTAGTTCCCACAGCGGCGCAGCAGATGCCGGACATTTCTCAAATGGCTGGCACGCCGCTTGGCGCGCCGGAGCTTCCCGACGGCACCGTCTCCGTGCGCGTTCTCCGTGAGCAGCTAGGCAACAACGTTACCGATCATGAAGTGACGCTCAAAGGCGCCGAAGTGAGCAAGACGGCGCGTACCGACGCTCAGGGGCGCGCCACGTTCACCGGCATCGAGGCGGGCACCGTCGTGGTCGCGACCACAACCGTCGACGGCGAAGCCTTGCAGTCACAGGAATTCGATATTCCGGCGAGGGGTGGCGTGCGCGTCGCCCTCGTATCCGGTCTCAAAGGCATAGCCGAGCGCGAGCGCGCGGCTGCCGAAGCCGGCGCGAAGGAGCCGCCGCGTCCGGGGATGGTGGTGTTTGGCGGCGAAAGCCGCATGATCCTCGAATTCCAGGACGACAACCTCAACGCCTTCTACATCCTCGACGTTGTCAACGGCGCCCGTACCCCAATCGACACGGGCGCGCCGCTGGTCATTGAGCTGCCGTCGCAGGCAACCGGTGCATCGGCGCTCGAAGGCAATTCGCGGCTCGCTGCGGTCAACGGGCGTCGCGTCACGATTACCGGTCCATTTCCGCCGGGGACCACGCCGGTGCAAGTCGCGTTCACGCTGCCGCACACGGGCGACACGCTGACGATCGAGCAGCCCTGGCCGGCAGCGATGGAGCAGCTGTTCGTGGCGGTGGAGCAGGTCGGCACTGTCAAACTCTCGTCGCCACAGTTGCCCGAACAGCAGGAAGCGGACGCGAGCGGGACGAAGTTCATCATGGCGCGCGGTGGCCGCGTGAACGCGAATCAGCCATTAACGCTTACCCTCTCTGGCCTGCCGCACGCCGATCGGACGCTGCGCAACGTCGCCATCGTGGCAGCGCTCCTGATCATCGGCATTGGATTCTGGGCGGCCTTCACGGGTGCTCCCTCGCGGCGCGGTCACGACACGGAGCTGCAAGCGCGACGCGAGAAGCTCTATCGCGATCTCGTCGACCTCGAGCAGCAACACAAAGCCGGGCGCGTAGACGACAAGCGATATGCAACGAAGCGTCGAATGCTGTTGGCGCAGCTCGAGCGCGTGCTCGGCGAGCTCGATCGTTCGCCGTCGAGTGGTGGCGAGGGCGTCGCTGCGTGACGGGCCTGGATTTCACCAGGCTAGCCGCCGTCGATCTCGGGCGGCATTTCGGACGTCGCAAAGCACTCTCTCACGTTAGTTTCGAATGTCACGCCGGCGAGATCGTCGGGCTGCTCGGCCCCAACGGCGCCGGCAAATCCACGCTCCTCTCGATTCTCGCGACGCTCCTCGCGCCTTCTACCGGACGCGTTGAATACGGTTCGGCGACCGTTGACAAGGCTGGAGCCAGGCTGCGCGCGCGCCTGGGAATGCTTGGCCACGATCTCTATCTCTATCCGGAACTCACGGCCCGGGAGAATCTGTCGTTCTTCGCACGGTTGTACGGATTGGCGAATCCTGTGCAGATCGTGGACCAAGGCCTCGAGCAGGCGGCCCTGACGGCACGCGCTGACGACCAAGTTTCCGGTTTTTCGCGCGGGATGCGACAGCGTCTCGCCCTCGAGCGGGCGCTGCTCCATCGGCCGAGGCTGTTGCTCCTCGACGAGCCGTTTACCGGTCTGGATCAGGCTTCCAGTGCCGCATTGGCGGCTCGACTCAGAGATCTCCGCGATCAAGGTTGTTTGATCGTGCTGGCGACGCACGATCTTGAAGTTGCCGAACACGTCCTGTCACGGTCGTTGTTCCTGCGCGCCGGCCGCCTGGCGGAGGATTCTTCCGCCACCGACGATCTCCGTTCGCGATATTTGCGGGTGATGGGGCGGACATGAGCGCGTTTTTGCGCGTGGCCTGGCTGGTAGCGCGCAAAGATCTCACGGTCGAAATCCGCAGCCTCGAGATCCTCTCGACGACGTTGTTCTTCGCCGTGACCGTCGTCCTGGTGTTTTCCTTCGGTCTGATCAAAGAAGGTCAGGCGCCGGATGATGTGGCGGCGGCGATTCTATGGATTGCAATTGCGTTTTCGGGAACGCTCGCTTTGGGTCGCACCTTCGATCGCGAACGACAAAACGAAACCCTGCGCGCGCTGTTGCTGGCGCCGTCGGACCGTCCTGCGCTCTACGTGGGCAAGCTCCTCGGCATCCTGTTGCTGCTCGCGCTCGTTGAGCTGATCCTCGTGCTGCTCGTCGGTCTCCTGTTTCAAGCGCCAATTTTCGGAAACCCACCGCTGCTCATCGCGTTGCTGCTGACCGGCACGCTCGGCTTTGCAGCTGTCGGGACGTTGTTTGCCGCCATGCTGGTCCGCGCGCGTAGCCGCGACGTGTTGCTGCCGATCCTGTTGTATCCGATCACTATTCCGGTCATGATCGCGGGTGTTCGCGGTACCGCCGCGCTGTTTCAATCGACGCCGGATCAAGCGATGGCGCAGTTCTGGGTGGCGATGCTGGTGTTCTTTGATGGCGTGTTCGTGACGCTGGCGTTGTGGACGTTCGAGCCGTTGATGACGGATTAGGAGATGAAAACTTCACTGTCCATTCCCATCGCCCTGATGGCCGTGATGTTCGTCGCGGCGCCGTGGGTGATCAACGCGGCCGCTTACGAGTCTACGATGGGACTCCTGCAGAAAATTTTCTACTTTCACATGCCGTCGGCCTTGCTGTTCCTCATCGGGGCGTTCGCGTCAGGCATCTACAGCGCGATGTTTCTCTTTGGCAAGAAGCCCGAGTCCGATTGGAAGGCGCTCGCGGCTGCCGAACTGGCGCTCGTGTTCGGCGCGATCACGCTGGTCACCGGACCGTTGTGGGCGCGCAAAGCGTGGGGCGTGTGGTGGGTGTGGGACGCGCGACTCACGTCGAGCCTGCTGATGTGGATGGTGTTTGCGGCGTATCTGCTGCTGCGCCGTTACGGCGGTCCGGGTTCGGACAAGCTCGGCGCCGGCATGGCGCTCTTCGGCATGGCGAATGTGCCGTTCATCTACGTATCCGTCAACTACTGGCGCACCCTCCATCCGCAAACATCGGTGGTACCGACGTTGCCCGTCAGTATGGGCGCGCCGCTCTGGTTTTGTTTCGCGGCGCTGCTGCTGTTCTTTCTCGTCATGATGAGCCTGCGGGTGCGCCTGGAACGCCAGCGCGCACGGCTCGAATCCTTGTATCTCGCTGAGGACGAATCGTGATGCGCATGTTGCGAACGCTTGTCTGTGTAGCGCTGCTGATGTTGGGAGCGACCCTGACGGTCCGCGCCGTGCAGCAGCCAGCGACGCCGCAACCCCCGCCCGCACAGGGCGAGTTCGTGCCTCTGTCGCAAGTGCCGCCAAGTGAGCAAATCCCGTCCTTCACGCTGGTGGCGGCGGCGTACGCGTTCGTCTGGGTGGTCCTGCTCGCTTACGTGTGGTCGATCAGCCGGCGGCTGCAGAAGGTCGAACAGGAGTTAGCGACTCTCGATCGGCGGAGCGCGTGATGCAAGTGGACGTCCCGTCTGCCGCGCACTTCATCTACATTCCAGTCGTCGCGCTGGTCGGCATCGTGATTGGTTGGATCCTCGGGTCGCGCGCTGCCCGCGACGCGTATCTTGTGGAGCTTCGCCGCCGCGAGGCCCGCGACGCTCGCGAGGGTCGAACGAAGAACGAAGAACGAAAAACGAAGAACTAGCCCCTTAATTCACTTGCGTTCGCAATCGTGGCATCGAGCGGATTCCAACGCTCGGGCCAAAACCGGCATGGTTCGAGCGTCTCGCGCCGTTGGCGTTCCGAATTCAAGTGGAGCTTTGGGGTTAACAACGAACAACGGCTGTGGACCGTCGACCGTGGACTGTCGACCGTCGACCTCACGCACTTGACAGTTTTCCCGCCAGACACTCAAAAAAACGATCCATCGTCATCCGCGCAACACCTTCAATCAGCCGTTGACCTACGCGCGCTACCGCGCCGCCGACGTCGGCCGTCGCGTCGACGGCCACGGCGGTTTTGCCGCCCTCGTCCGTCAGCGTCATTCGCGCTTCGCCCTTGACGAATCCCATGCGGCCGCTGCCTTCGATCGCCAGGCGATAGGAGGTGGGCGGTACCTTGTCTTTGATCGCAATGGTGGCGCCGTAGTGGCCGGAGACCGCAGACACGGCGACGTTCAGCTCCGCGGTATACAAGTCGTCGCCCAAATCGCGCAGCTCCCTGCACCCGGGAAGGCACGCGGCAATAGCACCCGTGTCCATGAGGAGATCCCAGACAGCGGCAGGAGGCGCGGCGAAGGAATACGTCCCGGTGATGTGCATGATTAGCGCGGACGGAGGGTGCGTAAGTGCGTAGCCAGCTGTTCCAGGCTTTCGAGGTTATGCGCGGGCATGAAATCGTCGACGAGCGGCAAGGCAGCCTGCATGCCGCGCGTCAACGGTTCGTAATTGGCGCGGCCGAGCAGCGGGTTGAGCCAGATCAGACGGCGGCAACTGCGCCGGACCCGTGCCAGCTCGCGCGTGAGCGCGGCTGGGTCGCCGCGATCCCAGCCATCGGAGACGAGCACGACCACCGGGCCGTTTCGCATCACTCGTCTGGCCCAGTGCAGGTTAAACGCCCGAAGCGAGTCGCCGATGCGCGTGCCGCCGCCCCAGTCCTGAACTGAACGCATCAACCGAGCAACCGAGCGGCTGCGGCTTCGATCGCTTGCCGCGCGGGTGACGCGAGTCAGGCGCGTGGCGAAGACGAAGCTCTCGACCCGATGCGAGCCGCGAGTCAATCCGTAAATGAATTGCAGCAGCAATCGACTGTAGCGCTCCATCGATCCGCTGACATCGGCCAGAATGACGATGGGGCGTGGACGCTCGATGCGGCGACGGCGAGGCAGCTCGACGAGCTCGCTGGAGCGATGAAGATTGCGCGAAAGCGCGCGGCGCAGATCGACCGGCCCGCGCGATGCCGCGGTCCAGCGGCGCGTGTGGCGCACGCCGAGGTGCCACCCAAAGGCGTCGAAGAGCGCCTCGGCGCGCGCGATCTCCGTGTCGGTAAAATCGGCGAAGTCTTTGCTGCGGGAAATCTCCTGTGCGCTGTAGGCCCCTGTCGCGAGCCGTACCGGCGCGTCGCTGCTCGTGGGCCCCGCGTCTTCGAACTCGAGGGTAACGCTCGACGTCGGGTTGCTCACCACGCGCGGCCGCTCGCCAAGCGCCAACAGGCGCGGACCCGCGTACGCTGCGCGCCGGGCCCGCCAGAAGTGATCGAAGATCGCATCGAACTGCGCAAGGTCCTCGCGCCGATGCACGAGCACGGTGCGCAGCGTCGCACGCACATCGAGACGGCTGCGCACGCCCACCGACTCCACCGCGTGGATTGCGTCGGGCATACGTCCCGCGGGGATATCGACGCCGCCCAGCTTCAACGCCTCGCCGAAGCGGAGCAGGTTCTCAACGAGGGCGGCGTCCATCATCGGTGAATCATAGCGGCAGTGAACGGAGGCGACGGAAACACGGAAACGCGGAAAGACGGAAACACGGAGGAGACGTCCGGCAAACGCGGCCGTGGTTTTCATCGGCGCCCGGCTTCGCCGGGCGGTCTGCCGAACCTCAAACCGTCATCAATCCACGCCATCCGCGCAATGTCGCAGGATTCGCGAAGAATCCGCGTAGTTGCCTCCGTGCCTCCGTGCTTCTGTGGCCTACGTCCTCGCAAGCGCGCGATTGACGATCGCCTCGAGACGCTCGCCGCGGACGGACTGGATGTCGTCCTGGTGCTTCAACAGGACGCCCAGTGTTTGCTCGACGTCTTCCAGGGTGAGCACGTCGCGATTGAGTGTCACCAGCGCCGCGGCCCAATCTAGCGTTTCGGAGACGCCCGCCGCTTTGTACAACTCGAGCGTGCGGAGCTCCTGCACAAACGCCGTCACTTGTTCGGCTAACCTTTCGGACGCGCCAGGGACCTTCGCGAGGACGATGCGGCGCTCCTTCTCGAAGTCCGGGTAATCGATCCACCAATACAGGCACCGCCGCTTCAGCGCATCGTGGACCTCCCGCGTGCGGTTGGATGTGATGATGACGATCGGCCGCTCGGCGGCGCGAATGGTGCCAAGCTCTGGAATCGTGACTTGAAAATCCGAGAGGAACTCGAGCAGGTACCCTTCAAACTCCTCGTCTGCACGATCGATCTCGTCGATCAGCAGCACCGGCGGCTTGCCGCGGCTCGCTTCGAGCGCGCGCAGAAGGGGACGTTTGATGAGAAAGGGCGCGGAGAAGAGCTCACTGGCTGCTTTCGAGCGATCGAGCGATTCGCTGGCTTCCAGCAGCCGAATCTCGAGCAGCTGACGCGGATAATTCCATTCGTACACCGCGTGGCCGACGTCGAGCCCTTCATAGCACTGCAGCCGAATCAGCTCCGTGTCGAGCGCGGTGGCGAGCACCTTCGCCACTTCCGTCTTGCCGACGCCTGCCTCGCCTTCGAGGAAGAGAGGCCGCTGCAGGCGGAGAGCCAGATAGATCGAGACCGCGAGCCCGCGATCGGCAACGTAGTGCTCGCGTTCGAGCGCGCGCTGCAGCTCGTCGACCGAGCCGAGCGCCGCCATCACGCCGTCGCGCGCGCGGTGGCGGCCGCCAGCGCGCGTTTGACGTACACCGGCGCGGTCGCGCGCCGATACTCGGCCGACGCAAACACGTCGCCTGTTACATCAGTGCCGAGGTCGTCCACAGTTCGCGCCGCCGCTGCTGCCAGCGTGTCCTGGCCGATCGCCTGGCCCTGCAGCGCACGCTCGACGGTTGGAAGGCGCCGGGCGTGCGGCACGAGGCCGCCGATTGCCACCCGCAGGGCGGAGCACTTACCGGCCGACAGCTGCAGGCATGCGGCGGCACCGACCACGGCGTAACGCGACGCCGGGTGGATGAACTTCACATAGGCCGATCCTTCACCGCGCCCCGCCGCGCGGATGTCAATCGCCGACAGAATTTCGTCCTCCGCGAGTTCCGTCGTCATGATGCCGGTGAAGAATTTCGCCGCCTCGATGGTCCGCTCGCCCCGTGGGCCTACGGCCACAAGGCGCGCATCGAGGGCTACGAGCACCGTCGGCAAGTCCGATGCGGGATCCGCGTGTGCCACGTTGCCGCCGATTGTGCCGCGATTCCTTACAGCGGGATCGCCGACCATCGCGGCCGCTTCGGCAAGGGCGGGAGCTGCCTTTCGGACATCGGCGGACCCGGCGAGCTCCGCGTGAGTGGTGAGCGAACCGATGCGCACTGTCTCGCCGTTGTTGTTGATGCCGCGAAGCTCCGGCACGCGACCGATGTCGATGAGCGCGGCGGGCGCCGCCAGACGCAGCTTCATCATCGGGATGAGGCTGTGTCCCCCGGCCAGGAGTTTGGCGCCGGGATTGGCCGCGAGGAGACGGTGTGCGTCAGCAAGCGAGCGCGCCGAGTGGTAGTCGAAGTTGCTCGAATACACGTTACGCTCCCTTCTGCTGCATGGCGCGCCACACGCGTTCGGGCGTGAGCGGCATCTGGAGGTTTGAGACCTTGAACGGCTCGAGCGCGTCGAGCACCGCGTTGTACACGGTGCACGTGGAGGCGATCGTGCCGGCTTCGCCGATTCCCTTCACGCCGAGTGGGTGATGAGGAGATGGCGTCACTGTGGAAAGCACTTCGAGATCGGGCAACATATCGGCGCGAGGAATGGCATAGTCCGTCAGCGAACCGGTGAGCAGCTGCCCGTTGTCGTCGTAAACGGCGCCTTCCCACAGCGCCTGCCCGATGCCTTGCACAACACCCCCGTGCACTTGGCCCTCGACGATAACGGGGTTGATCTGCGGGCCGCAGTCGTCGACTGCGACGTAGCGCTTGAGGTCGACGCGGCCGGTTTCGGCATCCACTTCAACGACCGCGACGTGCGCGCCAAAGGGGTAGACGAAGTTGGGGGGATCGTAAAAGCTTGTCGCCTCGAGGCCAGCTTCCATTCCTTGCGGCAGATTCCAGGCCACGTTGGCCATCAACGCGATGTCCTGAATGGTCTTGAAGCGATCGGGTGAGCCTTTGACGAAGAACTTGCCGCGATCGAAGTCGATATCCTCGACCGCCGCTTCGAGAAGATGCGCGGCCAGCAGTTTGGCTTTGTCTTTGATCTTGCGCGTCGCGACAGCAAGGGCCGCGCCGCCAACCGCGGTAGTGCGGCTGCCGTAGGTGCCCCAGCCCATGGGCGTCGTGTCGGTGTCGCCGTGAATGACTTTGATGTCATTGACGTCGACGCCGAGCTCGTCGGCAATAATCTGCGCGAACGTGGTTTCTTCGCCCTGGCCGTGCGGGGATGCGCCGATGAACACGTTGACCTTGCCGCTCGGATGAAAGCGCACGATGGCGCTTTCCCACAGACCGCCCTGAAATCCGACGGCGCCGGCGACCTGCGAGGGCCCAAGACCGCAGATTTCCACGTACACCGACACGCCAATGCCGATGTAGCGTCCCTTCTCGCGCGCGCTGCGCTGCTCGGCGCGCAGCTTGTCGTAATCCACGTGCCGAAGTGCCTTGCCGAGCGCGCCTTCGTAGTTTCCGCTGTCGTATGTCAAACCAGTAATCACGTTGTGGCCGTTTGCGAACGGCGGTATCAGGTTTCGCCGCCGGACTTCCACGGGATCGAGTCCGAGCTCGTCGGCCAGACGATCCATCATGCACTCGAGCATGAACGTGGCCTCCGGCCGTCCGGCGCCACGATACGCTTCGACCGGCGTGGTGTTGGTGAAGACGCCGTACACATCCTCCTTCACGGCCGGAATCGCGTAAGGACCGGACAACATGAGGCCATGGAGAATCGTGGGGATGCCAGGCGCCGCCGTCGAGAGATAGCCACCCATACCGGCCCACACCGTGCCCCGCAGCCCTGTGACGCGGCCGTCGCGCGTCGCCGCTACTTCCACTTGCTGCACGTGGTCGCGCCCATGCGTCGTCGACAGGTAATTCTCTGACCGCGTTTCGATCCACTTGACCGGACGCCCGAGCTTCATCGAGCAGAACACGGCGATGAAGTCTCCTGGGATTTGCGGAATCTTGCTGCCGAACCCTCCACCCACTTCAGGTGCGATCACGCGCAACTTGTCCTCGGGAACGCCGGTCACAAGCGACATCACGAAACGGACGATGTGCGGATTTTGCGTGGTGTTCCAGAGCGTCAGCTCACCGGTGACTGGAACGAAATGCGCAACCGCGCCGCGCGGCTCAATCGCCGTCGGAATCAGCCGCTGCTGAACAATGCGGTCGCGCACCACAACCTCGGCATCGGCAAACGCTTTGTCGACGTCGCCGCCAGCAACGGTCCAGTGGAACGCGATGTTGTTTGGCACTGATTCGTGCAGCTGCGGCGCGCCTGGTTCGGCGGCCTGCTTGGGATTCACGACAGCGGGGAGCGGCTCGTACTTCGGCTCGATGAGTTCGAGCGCGTCGTAGGCCTGGGGTGCCGACTCCGCGACAACGACCGCCACGGCATCCCCTACGTAACGAACGACGTCCTTTGCTATCGCTGGATATGGCGGCGTCTTGAGCTCGCTCCCGGGCAGAAGCCAGCAGCAGGGAATGGGCTGAATGGTGGCAGCGGTATCGGTACCCGTGAACACGGCCACCACGCCCGGCGCGGCTTTCGCGCGCGACGTATCGATACTGGTGATGCGCGCGTGCGCGTGCGGACTTCGCAAGATCGCGGCATGCACCATGCCCGGGAGCGTGATGTCGTCGGTATAACGCGCGGTGCCGGTCAACAGGCGCGGGTCTTCACGGCGCTTGATACCGGAACCGAAGATCCTCGGGGCAGCCGTTGTCGTGCTCATTGTGCACCTCCTGCGGCGTGCTGCACCGATCGCACGATGTTCTGATATCCGGTGCAGCGGCACAGGTTGCCCTCGAGACCATGGCGAATCTGTTCAGGGGTGGGATTCGGGTTGGCTCGGAGCAACGAACGCGCGGCCATCACCATGCCAGGTGTGCAGAAGCCACATTGCAGTCCGTGCTTGCTCCAAAACGCATCTTGAATGCTTTCCAGCTCGCCGCTCTTCGCAAGGTCTTCTATCGTGGTCACGTGCGTTCCGGCGGCCTGCACCGCCAGGCACGTGCACGATTTGACGGCCGCGCCGTCGAGAAGGACCGTGCACGCGCCGCACTGGCTCGTGTCGCAGCCAACCTTCGTGCCGGTCAGCCCCACGACATCGCGCAGAAAGTGCACGAGCAGCAGCCGGGGTTCCACCGTCCGTTCGAACGGTTGGCCGTTGATAGTGATCGTGATGGGGATGTTCATGCCCGCCTCTCAAGGACGGGCATCTTAACCCCTCAATTCACTCGAGTGCAAAAACGTGAGATCGGGGCAATCACGACGATGTGGCCGAAAGCGGCACAGTTCGAGCGTTTTGGGCGCCGTTGGCGCCACCAACTCAAAATGAGCTGCCGTTTCTCGCGCCATTCGAGCGTTTCTCGTGCCGGTGGCGCCACCAACTCAATGAGTTCTGAGGTGAGCGCGTTCAGCGGCCCACAGCGAGACGTTGCGCGAGGACGTCGGGAAGCCCTTCTTCGAGGATGCGCGCCTGCGCTTTCGAAATCGGGTATTCGGTGCGGTAAATCGTCACCTCTTGCTTATCGGTATCCACGAGCGCGTAGCCGGCGCGCGCGTCGCCGTCGCGCGGCTGGCCGACTGATCCGGGATTGACGAGGTGACGCGAGCCGTTGGCCAGCGGAATCGTCAAGGGCCGGTGTTCGTCCGCGCTGGTGAGCAAAAACTGCTCGCTTTCGAGCGCGTAGCCTACCTGCACGTGTGTATGGCCGAAGAGGCACAGGCGTCGCTGGGAGGCATGAATCGCGCGCAGCGCGTCGAGGTCGTCGAACACGTACGCGTCCTCATCGAAGGGCGTGCCGTGGCAGATTTCAATCGTCTCGTCCACCGCAATCGGGCCGGCGGGGAGGGCGGCAAGCCATTCACGGTTGGCCGGGGTAAGCGCATCGTAGGTCCAGCGAATCGCGCTGCGCGCCACGGCGTTGAACCCTTCGGGACTTTCGATGCCCGATCCGACCTTGTCGTGATTGCCGCGAATCAGCGCGTCCGGTTTGATGTCGCGAATCCGCTCGACGACCTGGTTCGGGTCGGCGCCGTAGCCGACGAGATCGCCCAGCACGAGCATCTTGTCGTACGAGAGTCCGCGGCCCTGCTCGAGTACGGTTTCCAGCGCTTGCAGATTTGCGTGGATATCGCTGATGACGAAGTACCGCACCCGTTAGGCTCCCAGCCACTCCATGATTTGATCCACGACTTCTTCGACCGACCCGCGGCCGGCGTCGACTCGTAGATGCGCCTGGCGGTAGACCATGAGCCGCTGATTATAGAGCCGTTCCATTTCGAGCCGGTCGGCGGCGAGCGGACGCCGCCCGTCGAGCGGCACCCGTTCGAGAATAGTCGCGAACGGCGCATCGAGCCAGACCACGGCGCCGTCGCGCAGCATCAACTCGCGATTGCCCGCATCCAGCACAGTGCCGCCGCCGGTCGCCACGACCGTTCCACGCTGTGGCAGCAGCGCGATCAGTTCCTCGCGCTCGACGCTGCGAAAGTACGGCTCCCCGTGCTGGCGAAAGATCGACGGAATGTCGCGCCGTTCGCGCCGCTCAATCCGCTCGTCGATGTCTTCGGTCTTCCAGTCGAGCCGCCGAGCGAGCGCGCGTGCTACAGTGGTCTTGCCCGCGCCCATGAATCCGACGAGATACAGCTTATCGGCCCTCACCCGCGAAGCCGCTCGAGATCGTCGAAGAAGCCAGGGTAGGACACATTTACGACGTGCGCGCCTTCGATGGTAACGGGCGACCGTGCACCGAGGGCGGCGATGGCAAACGCCATGGCGAGTCGATGATCATCGTGCGCGTAGACGGTGCCTCCCGACAGCGGCGTGCCGCCACGAACATGAAACCCGTCCGGGAGTTCCTCGGCATCAGCGCCGAGCGCGCGGAGGCCATTCACGAAGGTGCTGATTCGGTCGCTCTCTTTCACCCGCAATTCGCCTGCGCCTGTGACCCGGAGGCTGCCCCCAAAAGTCGCCAGGGCGCCGAGCGCGGGTAGTTCGTCGATGATGCCGGCCACTTCGGACGGAAGAATTTCGACGTCGGCGAGCGCGCCATGTCGCACCGCCATCGCACCCACCGGCTCGCCCTGCCATTCGTCGCCGGCGACCGCTTCAATGCAGGCGCCAAAGCGGCGAAGCACGTCCACAAGGCCGGTGCGGCTCGCATTGAGGCCCACGCCCTCGATTCGCACGTCCGATCCCTTCAACGCCGCAGCCGCGACTGCCGGAAACGCGGCCGATGACATATCGCCGGGAACCCGCACGTCGAGGGCCCGTAACCGCTGGCCACCCTCCACCAGGATTGAACCGCCATCTTTTTCCACGCGCGCGCCGAACGCCGCCAGCGCCCGCTCCGTATGATCCCGGGTAGAGGCGGCTTCCGTGACCCGCGTCCGGCCTCGCGCCTGAAGGCCTGCGAGGAGCACAGCGCTCTTGACCTGCGCGCTTGGAACTTCGGGAATGAAATCGATCCCGGTGAGATTGGCGCCGTAAATTGTAATGGGCGGACGATCGCTCTCCGCCGCGTCCACACGCGCGCCCATGCGGGAAAGCGGTCCGATGATGCGGCGCATGGGCCGGCGGCTGAGGGAGCGGTCGCCGCTGAGAGTGCACGAAAAGGCGTGCGCCGCCACGACGCCGGCGAGCATGCGCATGGTGCTTCCGGAATTGCCGCAATCGAGCGGCGCGGAGGGGGGCGTTAGACCGCGGACGCCGCGGCCGGTGATCACGACCAGTGGTGAATCGCCGCGGTCTGCGGCGGCCTGGCGCTCGATCGGTACGCCCAGCGCGCGGAGGCAGGTCAGCGTGGAAGCGCAGTCGGCGCCCGGCGCGTAGTGCTGAATTGTTGTGCGGCCGTCTGCAATGGCGGCCAGAAGTGCGTAACGGTGTGAGATAGATTTATCGCCCGGCACACGGATGGTCCCGCGCACGCGTGTGGCGGGCGCCACCACAATGCCCTGAGCGACGTCCATTCGTGCCATATTAACGGACTATACTGTTTCGACGCTGAATGACCCATTCGCACACCGTTCGTCTCGAGTTTGGCAGCGCGTTCGACATGCTGGATTTCGTCCAAGTCGTGAGCGATCACATCGGCCGGATGGCCGGCCTCGACGAGGACTCCCTTCATTGGGTCAGCGTTGCCGTTCGCGAATGCGTGGTCAATGCCATCAAACACGGCAATCAAAACGACGAATCCAAACGCGTGGTCGTGGAATTCAGTCCGGTCCCGCCGCACGATCCCGACGAGCTCGTGATACGCGTCGAAGACGAAGGTGCAGGCTTCAATCCGGAAGAGCTCGCCGACCCGCTCGCGCCTGAAAACATCCTCAAGTCGAGCGGACGGGGCATTTTTCTCATCCGTAGTTTCATGGACGATGTGCAGCTGCAGCGAGGGCCGATGCACGGCATGGAAATCAGGATGGTGAAGAAAGTGCCAAAGGCCGCGAATAATCGGCCCTGATCGAGAACGATGTCGCGCGGATCGTGAGGTCCACCCGCTGTTCTTTGTTACATTCAATCTGATTGACCCCTCCCAATCCGCAGTTCCTCGCCACCGCTGTCGAAGCCGTCGTCCGCGCGGGTGAATTTCAACGCAGCAAGTTTGGATCGCGTATTCGCGTCGACAAGAAGGGCGCGATCGATCTCGTCACTGAAGTCGATCTTGAAATCGAGCGCATGTTCCGCGCGATGATCGCGGCACGCTTTCCTGATCACACCGTGCTTGCCGAGGAGATGGGGGAGGGCGGCGGCACCGACGTGCGTCACCGGTGGGTTTTCGATCCGTTGGACGGGACGTCGAATTACGCGTCCGGCATCCCGATTTTCTGTTCCACGCTCGCACTCGAGGTCGACGGGGTGCCGGTGGTCGGCGCGGTGTTCGACCCGATACGGAACGAGCTGTTCACCGCCGAGCGCGGCGTGGGCGCATGGCTCAACGGCGAGCGCTTGCAGGTGTCCGAAACCGCCGGGCTCAGTGATGGGATGCTGGTGACCGGATTTCCCTACGATGTGCGCGAGCGGCTCGACGATCTGCTCGGACTGTTCGGCGCGTTTCTCTCACGCGCACGCGCCGTTCGGCGTCTGGGTTCTGCGGCGATCGATCTGTGCTGGACGGCGGCGGGCCGCATGGATGCGTTCTGGGAGCAGGGACTCGGGGCGTGGGACGTGATGGCCGGGGGGCTGATCGTTCAGGAAGCGGGCGGACGTGTCACCGCCATCGACGGTTCGCCATGGAATCCGCACTCGGGTCACGTGATTGCCTCGAACGGTCATCTTCACGACGAAATCGTGGCGGTCGTTCGCGACTTCAAGCGCCAGCGTCCCTAAAAAGGGGACAGGCCCCTTTTCAGTTTCTGCGAAAAAGGGGACAGTCCCCTTTTCCGCAGCTGCTGCGAAAGTGGGCGCGTCTGCGCGGCGAGCACGCGCGGCGTGCTGGCACCCTCCATGCTTAGCCCGGGGCAGATGCGCCTGCCCGGAGGATCTATGCGTTTCCATTTGGCGTTCACCACCGCTGCGCTGGTGGTGATCAGTCTCGTCCGCCCTGACATGGCGGCGGCGCAACAGACGCTCAACTTTTCTGTCGGTGCGTTCACAATTCGGGGCGAAGACGCGCGCGTCGACGGCGACGTCCTCGTTGTCAACCGCGACCTGTTTCTCTTCGACTTCGGCGACTTCACGGGACTGTCGTTGACCGGTGAATGGCTGGCGCCGATTGGCGACTACGTCGAAGCGGGCGGCGGAATCGGCTTCACCTCCAAAGCGGTGCCGACTATTTACGACGATTACACGCGACCCGATGAAAGCGAAATCGAGCAGGAGCTGAAACTTCGCATGGTGCCGTTCTCGGCGAGCATTCGTCTGCTGCCGCTCGGTCGCAACCGCGCCGTGCAGCCGTACGTGGGCGGCGGCATTACGGTCATCAACTACCGATACTCGGAAACGGGTGACTTCATCGATTTCACGCAGCCTGGGCGGCCGATTTACCACGACAGCTATGTCGCGACGGGCAATGCGGTTGGTCCCATGGCGGTGTTTGGCGTGCGGGTGCCGATGGGGAACTTTGCGCTCGGCGGCGAGGTTCGCTACCAGAAAGCCGAAGCCGATCTCGACGAGGTTGACTTTCTTGGACCGAAGCTCGATCTCGGCGGCTTCCATTGGGCCGCGACCTTCGGGTTCAGGTTCTAGCCTCTCACTTCACTTGGGTTGCGAATCGCGGCATCGAGGTGATCCGACTGTATGGGCGAAGAACGGTCGGCTCGCGCCGTTGGCGCTAGGGTGTGGACGCGACGCGGGCACGATCAGGTTTGCGGTGATAGAGCGCAACGTGTCCTCCCTCGCAGACGCGATCGAAATCCGCTAACAGCCGCGGCAAGAGGCGACGACGCTGACTCACGGCGTCGCCGCCTTCCGCTTGTTCTTCCACCAACACCCACTCGACAAACGGCGCGGGCCCTCGGGTATACGCGCTGTCCCAGATCGGCCCGTTGCCTTCATGAAGAAAGTCGCGGATGCCGAAGCCTGCCCACGACAGTTCCTGCATGTAGTGGCCGAGCGATCCCATGCTCGCCATGATCGTGCCGCCGTTGTACTGCTTGCGTAAGCAAACGGTGACCTGCGCCCGTCCGCGGCTGGCGTCGCGATCGAGCTGCGCCTCTGTGACGATGCGCGCGCGGGTGTCAAAGGGCGGACGCTGCAAGTAGACAAAAAGAAACAGCACCAGAGCGGCGGGCTTTGCCCAGCCGCGCAGTTGTCCAATTGCAAGTCCAACACTGAGCGCTGCCGCCACGATCAGCGGAACCTCGTAACGGATGCGGAACGGATGGCCAGCAAGATAGGCGGCAATCGGCAGAGCGGCTGCGCCGAACAGCGCGAGGGGAAGCATCATCGGCGCGCGCTCGCGCCGGATCAGCGCGAGCGCGAGGACGACGATGGTGGCGGCTTCGGCGGCTCTCATCAGCCGCGAACCGGCAAGCGCGATCGTCCCTTCGGCGATCTTTTGGTACACGGCGAGCGGCTGGCCACGGAGCCTTTCGTCAGGAACGAAAAAGCCGCCGCTCACAAACCATTCGCCGACGGTCATCCGGCTGAACAGCATGAACGCGGCAATCGCCGCGATGGGATACAGCGCCAGGCGCGCGTGCGCCGTCACGATCGCCGTTACCGGCGCACCGCGCCGCCACCAGGCGTACATCGATGCGGCAATCGCACACACGGTGATCGGCCAGGCCTCATAGCGTGTGAGGCAGGCGAGCACGGTGATCCATCCGACGCTCGCTGGGCGTCGATCGATGCTGCCGTCCATGACCCATCGCGTCAGCAGCCACACCTGCAGCGTGGTGAGGCCGAACAGCAGCGGCTCGGTCATCGGCGTCGCCTGGAGATACAGGATGTCGGGGTTTGTGGCGTAAAGGCCGGCGGCGAGCACGGCGCCCGCTGTGGACGCGGTAAGCAGCAAGACTGTTGCGGCAATCGAGGCGGTCGCAACCGCGTGCGACAGCACGGAAACTACGATCGCCGATCCGCCGGAGCGATACAGTTCATCGATCTGCACCGGCAGCATGTTCAACAGATGCGGCAACGGTAGCCACACGGCGCCGACCTGTTCCCACCCGGGTGTGAGGCTATCGAGAATACGGCGCGCGACCACAAGGTGCGCCTTGGCGTCGTAGTGACTCAGCGTCAGGCCAGAGAAAGCGTAGATGTACACTGCGTAAAGACCGAGCAGCACGGAAAGTCGCGCCAGCAGGCGGGGCAGCGGTCCGAACATCAAACCCGCAGTATAATTGCGCGATCTTCTCCTTGATGACCCCAGAGCTCTCGATCGTCATCCCCGTCCGCAACGAATCGCCAAACATCAACGGTCTCTACGTCGAACTCACCGACACGCTCGAGCGGCACGGGCGGACGTTCGAGGTAATCATGATCGACGATGGCAGTACCGACGACACGTTCGAGCAGCTGGCGCGCTTGCAGGCGCGCGATCCGCGGCTGCGGGTGATTCGCTTCCGCCGCAACTTCGGACAGACCGCCGCCTTTGCCGCCGGTTTTGCCTACGCACGCGGCCGCCTGGTCGTCACCATGGACGGTGACAAGCAGAACGATCCGGCCGACATTCCGCTCATGGCGACGAGGATCGACGAAGGCTACGACATCGTGGCGGGCTGGAGGAAGAATCGCAAAGATGCGTTCGTGACGCGGCGTGTGCCGTCGATGATCGCCAATCGCCTGATCTCGTGGGCGACGGGCGTGCCGCTGCACGACTATGGATGCTCGCTCAAGGTGTTTCGCGCAGAGGTGGTCAAGCCGCTGCGCCTATACGGCGAGATGCACCGGTTCCTGCCAGCGATTGCGAGTCAGATTGGTGTGCGCATCGACGAGATGGCGGTGAACCATCGCGCGCGCGACGCCGGCGCCTCGAAGTACGGACTCTCGCGCACCGTTCGCGTGATTCTCGATCTCGTGACCGTGAAGTTCCTCCTGAGCTATTCGACCCGGCCGTTGCAGATCTTCGGCTTGCTCGGTCTCGCGGCGGCCGTGCTGGGAAGTGTCATCACGGCGTATCTCGGTTATGTGCGACTGATCCTGCAGCAGCCGATCGCAGACCGCACGCCGCTGCTCCTGGTCGGGGTGCTGCTCGTGTTCATCGGCGTGCAGCTGGTCACCTTCGGCCTGCTGGCGGAGCTCCTCGCGCGGACGTACTACGAATCGCAGAACAAGCCGGTGTACGTCATTCGCGAGATCCTGCAAACGCCAGACATGGCGCATGTGACGTCATGAGCGTGGCGAAGTCCTCGCGCGAGCCCGTCGGCAACTCGACAAGTACAGGGTCACCGTCGGCTGAGTCGGGCGAGGGCAACGCTCGGGGCAGGCACGACCCGCGCATTACCGTCATCCAGCGCGAGCTGTTCGACCAGCGGCGATCGAAGGCCGACAAATATCGCGACCTGGTCATCGGACGTCCGGGATGGGGGCCCTTGCTCGCCTTTGAGCTCGTCACGCTTCTCAGCTCGTGGGTACCAGGCGCGTTGGGCCTATTCGTGCGCTCCAAGCTGTACCCGCTCGTGCTCGGATCGGTCGGCCGGAACGTCGTCTTTGGCGTCAACGTCACGCTGCGCCACCCCCATAAGATCGCGATCGGCGACAACGTCGTCATTGACGATGGCTGTTGTCTCGACGCGAAGGGCACGGACAACAAAGGGATCGTCATCGGCACCGGCGTGTTTGTCGGACGGAACACGATCTTGAGCTGCAAGAACGGCGAGATCGTCGTTGAGAACGACGCCAATCTCGGGTTCAACTGCGAGATTTTTTCCGCGTCCCGGGTGCGCGTCGGCAAAAGCGTGCTGATGGCGGCGTACACCTATCTGGTCGGCGGCGATCATCTCTACGATCGGACAGACATCCCGGTGCTGGAGCAGGGTCGCACCGCCCGTGGCATCGAGGTGGACGACAACGTGTGGCTTGGAACGCATGTCGTCGTGACCGATGGCTCGCGGATCGGACGCGACGCGATCATCGGCGCCGGCGCGGTGGTCGTCGGCGACATCCCCGAATTCGGCATCGCAGCCGGCATTCCAGCGAAGGTAATGCGAGATAGAAGGCAAGCGCCGACCGTCGACCGTTGAGCGGCGACTGACCTATGTGCGGCATTGTCGGAATCGTCGAATCAGACCTGAACCGCCCCGTCCTGGCTGAAGATCTCGGCCGCATGGTCCGGATGCTGCACCATCGCGGGCCGGACGAAGAGGGTAGCGTGACGCTTCCCGGCGTCGGCCTCGGCATGCGGCGCCTCTCGATTGTCGATCTCGCCGGCGGCCAGCAGCCGTTCAGCAACGAAACCGCCAGCGTGCAACTGGTCGCCAATGGCGAGATCTACAACTTCGCCGCCCTTCGGCAGGAGCTCGGGTCACACGGTCACACCTTTCGCAGCCGGTCCGACATCGAGGTGCTGGTCCACGCCTATGAGCAATGGGGTGTTGATTTTCTGAAGCGGCTGCGGGGCATGTTTGCGCTCGCGCTCTGGGATGCGAATACGCAGACGCTTCTGGCCGCGCGCGATCGCGCGGGCGAGAAGCCGCTCTATTGGACGCTCACGCCGCGCGGCCTGTTGCTGGCCTCGGAAGTCAAAGCGCTTCTGGTCAGGCCCGACGTTCGACGCGAGTTGGATCTCGAGGCGGTCGATCAGTTTCTGACGTACGAGTACGTCATCGCGCCGCGGACGATTCTCAAAGGCGTGCACAAGTTGCCGCCCGGTCACTATCTGCAGTACCGCAACGGCAGTGTCACCGTGCGTCGCTACTGGGACGCCGCGGATGTGGCGGTGAAGCCGTGGCGCGAAGACGAAGCGGCCGATGCGTTACGCGAGACGTTGCAACGCGCCGTGGTCAGCCAAATGATGGCTGATGTGCCGCTGGGCGCGTTTCTCTCCGGCGGCATCGATTCGAGCAGCATCGTCGCCTTCATGAGCGAGGTATCGCTGCAGCCCGTCAATAGCTTCAGCATCGGCTTCGAGGACGGCAGCTACAACGAGTTGCCGTTTGCGCGGGAGGTGGCGACGCTCTTCCGCACCGATCATCGCGAACGGACGGTTTCACCGGCGATCGGGGAATTGTTCGACAAGCTCGTGGTGCATCTGGACGAGCCGTTTGCCGACGTCTCGCTCTTCCCGACGTATCTCGTGTCCCAGCTCGCGCGCGAGCACGTCAAGGTGGTGTTATCAGGCGACGGTGGCGACGAGCTGTTTGGCGGCTATGACGCGTATCAGGCGCAGCAGATGGCCGCCCGCTTCGGCGGGGCGGGCGATGCGTTGATTCCTGCGATGGCGGCGGTGGCGGCTGCATTACCCCCGACAGAAAAGAAGAAAGGCTTCGTCAACAGGTTCAAGCGCTTTGCGCAAGGTGCTGCTCAGGCGCCGGACGATCTCGGGCATTACCGCTGGATGGTGTATCTGGGTGCCGGCGCGAAACGCCGGCTCTACACTCCGACGCTACAGTCGGCGCTCGTGGCTTCGGACGTGTATCGGCCCGTGCGCGACGCGCTGCGGCGGTATAGCTCTGACGACCTCCTGAATCGACAGCTGTATACGGACCTTTCCGTGTATCTGGTCGACGACATCCTCGTCAAAGTCGACCGCATGAGCATGGCGACGTCTCTCGAGACGCGCGCGCCGTTTCTCGATGGCGAGGTGATGGAGCTCGCGTTTTCAATGGCCGGATCGCTCAAGATCCGCGACGGTGAGCGAAAGTGGATCCTGAAGCGCGCCATGCGCGGCATCCTCCCGGAACGGATTCTGACGCGCCGCAAGGAAGGCTTCAGTATTCCGATGAAGAACTGGCTGCGCCGGCCGCTGCAGCCGATGATGCGGGAGTTGTTGTCGCCGGAGCGGATAGAGCGGCGCGGACTGTTCGAGACGCCGGAGGTCGGGCGCCTGATTGATGCGCACGTGGCGGGACGCGAAAATCACGCGCACACGCTGTTTCCGCTGATGGTTTTCGAGCGGTGGTGCGAAGAGCACCTTCGCTGAGCCGTTACAGCCGCGCTCGTCGGCGTTACCCTCGTGGCGCCGGTCGGTACCTCGGGCGACAATGTCGAGTACGTCGTCCTCGCGCGTCAGATTGGGCGCCACGTTCACCGTCACGTTCAGCCACAAGAAGCCCATGCGGCGGGCGTCTCTGAAGCAGCGCTAGAGCTTATTCCGGGAGGCGGTAAAAGTCCTCGACTTGTGCCACTTCATTTCTGACTTTCCATTCATCCCACCCGAGCTGACGAGCCATGATGCGAGCCGCATGCTCGAGCGCATCGGTCCCGGGATGCCCGGCCGATCCCGCCTCGGTCCGCCTGATCACGGCATCGCTCAACGTGATGGCGCA